>NZ_JBVIMX010000005.1:116563-391607 GCF_055579625.1 Streptomyces sp. NPDC032721
ACCCCCCACCCCCCCCCCCCCCCCGACCCCCCCCCCCCCCCCCCCCCCCCCCCCCCCCCCCCCCCCCCCCCCCCCCCCCCCCCCCCCCGCGTCACCAGCTGATTCCGGCGGCCACGGGCAGGTGGTCGCTGCCGGTGGCGGGCAGGAGCCAGGAGCTCTTCGGCTCGACGCCTCGGACGAGGATCTGGTCGATCCGCGCCACCGGGAACTTCGCCGGCCAGCTGAACCCGAAGCCGTCCCCGAGGCCCTCGTGCACCGGGCGCAGCCGCGAGGTGAGGTCGGCGAACGACCGGTCGTCCATGGTGCCGTTCAGGTCGCCCAGCAGCACCACCCGCTCCTTCCGCTCGGCGGCGATGACTTCGCCGAGCGCCTGCACGTTCCGGTCCCGCGACCCCGTCCAGAACCCCGTCGCGGGATTGACCCGTACGGATCCCAGGTGCACCACGTACACCGCCAGCGGCCCGTGACCGGTGCGCACCGTGGCGCGCAGGGCACGGGCGTAGGCGTTCTTCACCTCGGCCGATTTGGCGTCGCCCAGTGGCCCGACGTCCGTCCTGATGTCGACCGGCCGGGAGTCCGACAGCGGCAGCTTGCTCCACAGCCCGACCGTGCCGATCACCGTGCGGTACGGGTACGTCTTCGCCAGCTCCTTCTCGTACGCGCCCCTGACCTGCTCCGCGAGCTCCTCCAGCGCCAGTAGGTCGGCACCGGAGGCGGCCAGGTCACGGGCGGTGCCGACCGGGTCGGGGTTCGCCGCGCCGACGTTGTGGCTCACCACCTTGAGATCACCGGCCGGCTCGCCCTGGAAGCCGAGCAGCCCGCCGAAGAGGCTCAGCCACACGACGATCGGCAGCAGCAGCGCGACGACCGCGAGGGCCGAGCGCCGCCACAGGGCCGCCGCCAGCAGGAGCGGGACGAACACTCCGAACCACGGCAGGAAGGTCTCGACCAGGCTGCCGATGTTCCCGATCCGGTTCGGGACGTACGAGTGCAACAGCAGGAACAGGCCCAGCAGGAGCGCCAGCGCCGCGAGAATTCTGCCGCGCTTCCAGGCGGCGGGGCCGGGGGCGCGAAGCCGGAGCCAGGTCCGGCGGGAGCCGGCGGTGCCTGTAGTGCCGGTGTCGTCTGCGTCTGTGGTGTCTGTGGCGACTGTGGTGCCGGTGTGAATCGTGCTGGTCACTTCTTCATCCTCGGATCCTGCGTGGGGTCGGCGTAACGGGGCGGGCAGCCGTCGGCGGGCGCTTCGGGGCGCAGTTCGTAGTGCCAGGGTTCGTTGTCGTAGATCTGGCACAGGCCGTAGCCGGCGCCGTGCGCGGACAGCCAGGCGGTCGCCGGGGTGCGGCCGATGTCGACCGCGCGTCCCGACACGTGGGGCGAGGTCGTCGCGGTGGCGACCCAGCGGGCGGCCTCCTCCTTCGACCCGTACTTCTCGACCGCCTGCCGCAGGAGCCGCTCCTGGTACTCCGGTGAGCGCCAGCCGCTGTTGACGTAGAAGGTGACCCTGTCCGCCTCGGCGTCCTTCGCCGCCCGCCGGAGGGCCTTGCGCAGGCCCGGTTCGAGGTTGGTCACCGCCGGTATCCGGTCGTCGAGGACCGTCACGCCGTCGGGAACGCCACCTTCCGCCTCGTTGGCCGTACCTCCGTGCTCGCTGTGCCGGGCCTGCGGTGAGGGGTTCGGGGGTGGCGCGGCGGCGGGCGGTCCCCCTGACGACCCGGCCGAGGCAGCCAGGGACTTCACCATCAGCGGGACGACGGCCGCCGCGATCGCCGCTACGGCGACCAGCAGGCAGACGGCCAGGAGCAGACGGGTCCGGCGGGGCGACGTGCGTGCCGAGGGCGGGGTGAGAGTCATGCGTTCAGTCAAGGCAGCGCGGCGTTGCCGACGCGTATGCGGTTTTCGATACGCGGACGATAGGCGGGGCCTCGTAGCCTTGGCGTCATGCGTGTGCTGATCGTCGAGGACGAGCCCTACCTGGCAACAGCCGTCCGCGACGGCCTGCGGCTGGAGGCGATCGCGGCCGACATCGCGGCCGACGGCGACACCGCCCTGGAGCTGCTGGACGTCAACGCGTACGACATCGCCGTACTCGACCGGGACATCCCCGGGCCGTCGGGGGACGAGATCGCCGCACGCATCGTCGCCTCGGGCAGCGGCATGCCGATCCTGATGCTCACCGCTGCCGACCGGCTCGACGACAAGGCGTCCGGATTCGAACTCGGTGCGGACGACTACCTCACGAAGCCGTTCGAGCTCCGGGAGCTCGTGCTCAGGCTCAGGGCGCTGGACCGCAGGCGTGCCCACATCAGGCCGCCCGTGCGGGAGCTCGCGGGGCTGCGCGTGGACCCGTTCCGCAGGGAGGTCTACCGGGACGGCCGCTATGTCGCGCTGACCAGGAAGCAGTTCGCGGTTTTGGAGGTCCTGGTCGCCGCCGAGGGCGGTCTCGTCAGCGCCGAGCACCTGCTGGAGCGGGCGTGGGACGAGAATGCGGACCCCTTCACCAACGCCGTACGCATCACGGTCTCGGCACTGCGCAAGCGCCTCGGCGAACCGTGGCTGATCGCCACCGTGCCGGGCGTCGGCTACCGCATCGACACCGGAAAGACAGGATGACGGGCGTGGCCAGGCGGCCCGGCCTGAGCGTCCGGCTCAAACTCACCCTCAGCTACGCCGGATTCCTGATGCTCGCCGGTGCCCTGACGCTCGTCGCTGTGGCGGTGTTCCTGCTGCAGCAGGGATGGTGGCAGACCAATGAATCGGGGGCGGTGCGGGTCACTCCGGGGACCATCTTTGTGCGCAATTTCGCTCCCACCGCGATCACGGTCCTCGTCTTCCTGCTGCTGTTCGGCCTGCTGGGCGGGTGGATCCTCGCCGGACGCATGCTCGCCCCGCTGGACCGCATCACCCATGCCACCCGTACGGCCGCGGCCGGATCGCTCTCGCACCGGATCCGGCTGCCAGGCCGCAAGGACGAGTTCCGCGAACTCGCCGACGGCTTCGACATGATGCTCGCGCAGCTCGAAGCGCACGTCGCGGAGCAGCGGAGGTTCGCCGCCAACGCCTCGCACGAGCTGCGCACCCCGCTGGCGATCTCGAAGGCGCTGCTGGACGTGGCCCGTGCGGACCCGGACCGCGACACCGGCGAGCTCATCGACCGTCTCCAGGTCGTCAACACCCGGGCGATCGACCTCACCGAGGCGCTGCTCCTGCTCAGCCGGGCCGATCAGGGGTCGTTCACCCGGGAGCGCGTCGACTTGTCCCTCCTGGCGGAAGAGGCCACCGAGACCCTCCTCCCCTTCGCGGAGAAGCGGGACGTCGCCATCGAGACTCAGGGCGACATCACCCCCACGAGCGGATCACCCGCGCTGCTGCTGCAACTGACCGTGAACCTCGTACACAACGCGATCGTGCACAACCTTCCTCGTGGCGGAACCGTGTGGGTCAGCACCGGTTTCGGCCCCGGGACCGTGGTGCTCACCGTCGAGAACACCGGCGAGCGGATCAGCCCGGAAGTGGCCGCCGCACTCACCGAACCGTTCCTGCGCGGCACCGAACGCGTGCACACCGATCACGCGGGCGTCGGCCTCGGCCTGGCCATCGTCAAGACGATCACCCGCGCGCACGACGGCACACTCACCCTGACCCCGCGCGCCGACGGCGGCATCCGAGTCGTGGTGGAACTGCCCGGGCGCGCTCAGCGATGCAGTGCGCCGGCCGCCTCCTCGTAGCCCTCCGGTTCGAGCTGGATCGTGGAGTGCGCGATGTCGAAGTGGCCGCCCACGCAGGACTGGAGCCTGCCGAGCAGCCCGGCGTATCCCTCGGCTCCCCGGGCGAGCGCTTCGCGGGTCACCACGACGTGAGCGGTCAGGACGGGCATTCCGGAAGTCACGGTCCAGCCGTGCAGGTCGTGCACGGCCAGCACCCCGGGTTCGCCGAGCAGGTGCTCGCGCACTTCGGCCAGGTCCGTGTCCTGCGGGGTGGCTTCGAGCAGGACGTGCAGGGCGTCCCTGAGCAGTCCGTACGCCCGGGGCACGATGAGGAGGCCGATGACGATGGAGGCGATCGGGTCGGCGGCCTGCCAGCCGGTGAACAGGATGATCAGGCCGCCGATGATGACCGCGACCGACCCCAGCGCGTCGCCGAGCACCTCCAGATAGGCGCCCCGCATGTTGAGGCTGTCGTTCTTGGCGTCGCGCAGCAGCCACATGCCGACCAGGTTCGCGGCGAGTCCGCCCAGGGCGACCACGAACATCAGGCCGCCCTTGACCTCGACCGGCTCGCCGAAGCGCCGGATCGCGGACCACATCACCCAGGCGAAGATCGCCAGGAGCAGCAGGGCGTTGAGGACCGCGGAGAAGATCTCGACCCGGTAGAAGCCGAAGGTACGGCGCGGGGTGGGGGCGCGCTGGGCGAGCGTGACGGCGCCGAGGGCCAGGGAGACGCCGATGGCGTCGGTCAGGCTGTGCGCGGCGTCGGCGAGCAGGGCGAGGCTGCCGGAGAGAAGTGCGCCGACGACCTGGATGACGGTGATCGACGCACTGATGCCGATGGTCCACAGGAGCCGGTTGCGGTAGCCGCCGCTGAGCGTTCCGGTGCCGGCGGTCGGAGCGCCGTGGTCGTGGCCCATGCTGTCCCTCCGGCGGTCGGACACGGGGTGTCCGGCCCTCGTGCTTCAGTCGTGCTTCAGCGGAACACGACTCACGGCCGTCGGCCAGCGGGGTGCTCAGGCAGTGGTCCGGGCCACCGCCTCGCGGGTGATGTCGTCGTAGAGCCGGAAGAGGACCGGGCGCGCCTCGCCGCTGTCGCGTGCGTGCAGAGCGGCCCAGCAGCGGGCGACGAGGTCCCGCGCCCCGGTGCCCGGCCAGGGCCGGGGCAGCAGTTCGGGAGGCAGCAGGGGGTCGGGGTCCATGGCCCGGGAGAGTTCCGCGGCCAGTTCGACCGCGAGGGTGAGGAGTTCGGAGGAGGAGAGTTCGCCGGGTCCGGTGAGCCGGTCGAGGCGGGGCCGGGCGAGTCGTTCGAGGCGGTGGTAGCGGTCGGCGATCCCGTCCAGGGGCCACAACTGGCGGGCCAGTTCGGCGGGGTCCTGGGCGCCGCCCCTGCGCAGGTCCTTCGTGGTGAGGAGGGTGAGCGTGCCATGGGCTCCGAGGCGGTGGGCGGCGTCCTCGACGTACGGCTCCCAGGCGTTGGCGCTGACGTACAGTCCGCCCTGGAGCGGGGCGCCGCCGAGGTGGACGAGCCTCTCGCGCAGTGCGTCGCGGGCGGTGCGGGCCGATTCGGGGACCGCGAAGGCGGCCAGGTGCCAGACGCCGTCCCAGGGCGCGAGCCCGGCGTCCTGCTGGAACGCGTGCCGCAGAAAGTCGGCGTTGGGGGCGAGGGCGTGGGTGGTGTCCTCGGTGGCGTGCAGCAGTGCTTTGCGGCCACGGCCCTCGTGGGTGAACCGGCTCTCGGCGACGAGTCGTTTGACGCACAGCCGTACCTGCTGGTCGCTCATGCCCAGGGTCGAGGCGACGGTGTAGAGCTCGTCCGCGCTGACCGTGCCGTCCTCGCGGACCAGTGCGTGGACGAGCATGCGGGTGGGGATCTCGATGCTCTCGGTCATCTGGGTGCTCTGGGTGCTCTCGGTGCTCTCGGTCATGGGGTACGGAGCCCTCCTGGGCCTTTCGCAGGGGTGGGGCGGTGCATGGTGGTCACTGCGCCGAATCCCAGCAGTGCGCGCAGATAGGGCGTCCGCTCGGTCCGTACGGCGGTGAAGCCGGACCGTTCGTACAGAGCCCTGGCGCGCGGATTGGTGTCGATCACGTCGAGCCTGGTCCTGCGGCAGCCGTGCTCGGCCGCGACGGCGGCCACCTCGGCGAGGAGCAGGCTCCCGACGCCCCGGCCGCGCAGCGCGGGGTCCACCGCGATGCCGTCCATGACGAGTTCCCCCGCCGCCGGACGGCGTTCGAACAGGGCGAGCAGCAGGACGCGGTGCAGGCCCCTGAGGTTTCCGTACGCGCGCAGCACGGCGGCGGCCGATCCCCCGGTGAGGGACCGGCCGTCGACCTGGTATCCGGCCATGCCCACGAGCCGGCCGTCGAGTAGTGCGCAGATCGCGCGGTCCGCGTTCAGGTGCGCGGCGATGAAGGGCACGGCTTTGTCCGCCGGGTTGAGGGCCGGGCCGAGTTTGCGGCCGAAGGCGCTCCAGTACAGCTCGGCGGCGCGCCGCTCGGCGCCAGCTGGTATGCCCCGTCGGACGGTGACCGCTCCTGTGCCGGTGGTGGCGTTCGTCGTGTCGGGTTCCATGCCGTGCCCCTTTCGCGCGCCGTGACGTCAACACAAAACCTATCACGATGCGCACGACCGTGTGTATCACGATAGTTTTTGTGACGGGCGGGCGGTCGGGCGTTCATGCAGTCAGGCGGCCCGGCGCCCCGAGAGGGCCATCCTGTTCCAGGTGTGCCGACGGCCTCGGATCGCCACCGAGTACGCGTACATGACCTCCGGGTCGCACATGCCGGGGATGTACGAGTCGCCGAAGTGGTGCGCGTCGAAGCCCGCTTCCTTCGCGTTGAGCGCGAGTTGCGGCACCACGTTGGCGTGCGCGCCCTCCTGGCTGGTGCCGATCGCACCCATGACGACGGCTCCGGCGTCCTGCACCGCCGCCACCGCTTCTGCGGCCAGCTCCCTGGTCACGCCGGGCATGGTGCCCGGCAGTGGCATCACGACACCGTCCGCGCCCGCGTCGACCAGTGCGGTGAGTCGGGCGGTGGTGACACGTTCGGGGTGGCCGGCGTGGTGCATCTTCCCCGACCACACGGCCGCGTCGGCGCCCACTCCCGCCCGCACCTCCTCGGTGACGCGCGCCATCGCCTCGTACGAGCCGCCGGTTCCGGGGTTGGCGGTGATGCAGAGCAGTGCGGCACCCATGTCGACAAGTCGTTTGGCGTGCTCGGGGGCGGCCCGCCGGATCTCCGGTACGTCACCGGGCTCCAGATTGACGCCGACCGGGCGGCCGATCACGGCGGCGAGGTCGGCGAAGGAACGGAAGGTGCCGAGCCCCGGCAGTACCAGGCGTTCACCGTCCCAGGCCCTCTCGATGAGGTTGAGGACGACGATGTCCGCGCCGAACGCGGCCATGAGTTCCGCGTTGTGCACGCCGCGTCCGTCGGGGTGCGGGGAGAGCGCGGCGCGCTCGGCGAAGACTTCCGCGATCATCGTGCGGCCTTCGGCGGCGGCCACCGCACGGGTCAGGGCCCTGCCGCGCAGGGCGGCGAGCTGCTCGCGGTTCAGGTCCAGAATGCGCTGTTCATCCATGCTGTCCACGCTAGTGACGTGGCCCACGGCGCGGGCGTGCCGTTGGACCCGAGGGTGCGGGACTTGCGACACCGAACCCCTCTCACACCCTCCGCGGACGAGCCTTGCGTTTTCAGCAAGGCGTTATGCCATTGACGCAAGATGCAGTTACGGTCGTACGTAGATGGCCCCCACCGAAGGCGGGCCACAAGGACCCCCGAGAGGCCGAGGCCATGCCCGAGACGACCCCCAACTCCGTATCTGCACCCACACCCACACCCGTATCCGCATCCGACGAGACCGTCGACGCCATCGTGATCGGCGGCGGTGCCGCAGGGCTGAACGGTGCGCTGATGCTCGCCCGTTCCCGTCGCTCCGTCGTCGTGATCGACAGCGGCACCCCCCGCAACGCGCCCGCCGAAGGCGTGCACGGCCTGCTCGGGCTGGACGGCACCCCGCCCGCCGAGCTCTACAAGAGGGGCCGGGAGGAGGTGCTCCACTACGGCGGCACGATCCTCGACGGCGAGGTGGTGTCGGCCGAACCGGCGGCCCCCGCCGAGGACGGCGACCTGCGCTTCACCGTCACCCTGGCCGACGGCCGCACCCTGACGGCACGCCGCCTGCTGGTGGCCACCGGTCTGCGTGACGTACTGCCGGACGTGCCCGGGCTCGCGGAGCACTGGGGGCACGACGTCGTGCACTGCCCGTACTGCCACGGCTGGGAGGTGCGCGACGAGCCCATCGGCATCCTCGCCGTCGGCCCGGCGTCGGTCCACCACGCGCTGCTGTTCCGCCAGTTGACCGACGACCTCGTCTACTTCGTCCGGGGCACCGAGCTGGACGAGGACACCCGCGCGCGCTTCGCCGCCCGGGGCATCCGCGTCGTCGACACCCCGGTCGAGGCGGTCGTGAAGGCGGAGGACGGCGGGATCGCCGGGGTGCGGCTGACCGACGGCAGCACCGTGGCCCGCGATGTCCTCGCGGTGGCGACCAGGATGATGACCCGCTCCGAGGGCCTGGAGGGTCTGCGGCTGCCGGTCGAGGAGCTGCCCGCCGGTATGGGGCAGCGCTTCGCCTCGGGCATGGCCGGGCTGACCGAGGTGCCGGGCGTGTGGGTAGCGGGCAACGCCACCGACCTGGCTGCCCAGGTAGGCGCGTCCGCCGCCGCGGGTGCACTGGCGGGCGCCCACATCAACGCCCACCTGGCCACCGCCGACACGGACGCCGCACTCACCCTGGCGGTGAACGCACACTGACAACCGCACCCCCGAGCACTCGACGGGAACACCGCCCGCACGCCCCTCACCGCTCCCCCATACCCTTCTCCTCCGACGCCCCGCACCAGGAGGAACCCCATGCCCCCGAGCCCCACCCCCGGCGATGCCGTTCCCGACTTCACGCTGCCCGGCGGCGTGCTCGACGGGGACCGCTTCGACCGGAGCGAGTACACGCTGAGCGCCGCCCGTGGCCGCCCGCTGGTCCTCGCCTTCTACCCGGGCGACAACACGGCCGTGTGCACCAAGCAGCTCTGCTCGTACTCCAGCGGGCTCGAAGTCTTCACCGAGAGCGGAGCCGAGGTCTGGGGCATCAGCCCCCAAGGCCTGGACAGCCACGAGGAGTTCGCCCGCAGGTACGGCCTGCGGATGCCGCTGCTGGCCGATCCGGACCGTACGGTGGCCAGGTCGTTCGGCATCACGGCCCCGGGCATCGGCGTGCGCCGGGCGGTGTTCGTGATCGCCCCCGACGGCACCCTCCACTGGAAGCACGTGGCACTGCTGGGCGCCACCTTCCAGAGCACGGCCACGCTCGCGGCGGAGCTCAAGGCTCTCTAGCCCCAGGGCATACCGGACTCGCCAGCTCACGGCGACGATCATCTGGTTGGCGGCCTTGGCGGTCTGTCCGGCGCCGTGCGGACCGCAGTGCACGATCGTCCTGCCCATCGCCTTCAGTACCGGCTCGGCGGTACGGAAGTCCTCCGCGTCGCCGCCGACCATGATCGACAGGACCGCCTCCACCGCTCCCGCCTCGCCCCCGGACACGGGCGCGTCGAGGACGCGTACGCCATGCTCCTTCACCTTCTCGGCGAGCGCGATCGAGGTCTGCGGGGCGATGGAGGAGTGGTCGACGAGGAGGGTGCCGGGCCGGGCGTTCGCCAGGATGCCGTCCGGACCGTACGCCACTGCCTCGACCTGCGGCCCGGCGGGCACCATCGTGATGACGACGTCCGCGTCCCGGACGGCCTCGGCGATGGTCGCGGCGGCGGTTCCGCCGGCCGCGACGAGCTGCTCCGTCTTCCCGGGTGAGCGGTTCCAGCCGGTGACCCGGTGTCCCGCGCGGGCCAGGTTGGTGGAAGACCCCAGCAAAGAGGTCACGGGCGGCGGACCCCCAGAGTCCGGATCGCCGGGATGGCGAACAGCGCGGCGCAGCCCGCCAGGCACACGCCCGTGGACACCAGCAGGAGCGTCCCCGGGGAGGCGAGTGACGTGGCCGGGCCCGCCAGGATCTGGCCGAGGGCGATTCCGGACACCGAGCCCGCCAACTCGTAGGCGCTGACCCGGTTCAGCACCTCGGGCGGGGTCTGGGTCTGGACGCTGGTCGCCCACATCACCGACCAGAACGCCAGGGCGCCACCACCCACGGCATGACCGGCCAGCAGCACCGGCAGCTCCGTGCCCAGCGCCACGCACAGCGGCAGCACCGCGTACAGGATCATCGCCAGGGCACCGGCGGCCAGCGGGCGGGCCGGGCGCAGCCGCAGGGCCAGCAGTCCGCCGAGCACGGTGCCGACGCCGAGGAAGGAGACCGCCAGGCCGTACGCGTGGGCGCCCAGGCGGTCGCCGATGAGTGCGGAGCTGAGCGGGACGAGCGGGCCGAAGAGCAGCACGCCGTAGACCATCCAGATCAGGATCACCGCCCACATCCAGGTGCGCGCACGGAACTCCTGCCAGCCCTGGCGCAGGTCCCGGCGGAGTGAACTCCCGCCTAGGGAGGCTGACTTGACACTCCCCGGGGTCAGGCGCAGGAGCGCCAGGCACAGAGCGCTGAGCAGGAAGGTGCCGGCGTCGATCGCGTACACGGTTCCTGCCCCGGTCAGCGCGATGAGCAGTCCCGCCACGGCCGGGCCGACGAGGTGGGCGAGTGCGTCGGCGACCTTGAGCGTGGCGTTGGCGCGCTGCGGTTCGCGGGCGACCAGCGGGACCATCCCGTTCACCCCCGGCAGGAACATCGCGACCGCCGCTCCGGCCACCGCCGCCATGGTCACCAGCAGCCAGAACGGCGGCGCCCCCGCGAAGAACGCGGCGGCCAGAACGCCCTGGGTGACCACCCGGACGAGATCGGCGCCGACCATCATCCGGCGCGCACCGAACCGGTCGGCCAGCACTCCTCCGAACAGGACCAGCAGGACGAACGTCCCGGTCCAGATCCCGAGCACGAGACCGACGCCCGAGACCCCGTACAGCGGGCCGACCGCGAGCACCGTGGCCACCGGCATCATCGCGTCGCCAAGCAGCGAGACGGCGCGGGCGGCGAAGTAGAGGACGAACCGCCGGTCCCACAACGGGGGCCTGGCGAGAGGCAGTTCGGACCCGCTATCCCCACGGATCCGTACCCGGTGCCGGGTCGGGGTGCTGGTCTGCTGAGGCCGGGGGTCCGGCTGCTCGGTGGTCATGGGACGATGCTGGACTAGACCAATAAGGTAGCCCAGTGTCCCGAACGACACGATGAGGTACTTTCACGCCATGCCGCCCCGCCCGCAGCCCGATCCGCCCCCACCGCACCGTGTCGTGGCCCTGCTGCAGCCCCCGCAGTCGGCCTTCCCGCTGGCCATCGCGACCGAGGTGTTCGGCGACCACGGCCCGTCGGTCCCCGCCCGCTACGCGTTCGAGGTCTGCACCGAACTCCCGGGCCGCGTAAGGACGCAGGCCGGTTACGACATGGTGGTCACGGCGGGTCTGGAGGCGTTGGAGCGCGCGGACACCGTGCTGGTGCCCGGCTGGCAGCAGCCGGCCGGCACCGAGGTGGCACCGGCGGTGGTCGACGCGGTCCGCAGGGCCCATCGGCGCGGCGCCCGGATCGTCGGTCTCTGCACGGGAGCCTTCGTGCTCGCCGCCGCCGGGCTCCTCGACGGCCGCCGGGCCGCCACCCATTGGGCTGGCGCCGCCGAGCTGGCCGAACGGTTCCCGCAGGTCCTGGTGGACGCGGCGGTGCTCTACGTGGACCACGGCGATGTCGCCACCAGTGCCGGGTCGGCGGCCGGTGCGGACCTGTGCCTGCATCTGGTGAGTGCCGATCAGGGCGCCGCGTACGCGCTGCGGATCGCCCGGCAGCTGCTGATGCCGCCGCACCGGGAGGGCTGCCAGCTCCAGTACACCGAACTGCCCACCGCCGGTCCCGTGGTCGCGGACTCGCTGGCCCCCCTGCTCGCATGGCTCTCCGAGCGGCTGGACCAGCCGGTGAGCGTCGCGGAGATGGCGGTACGTTCGCAGGTCTCGGCCCGCACGCTGACCCGGCGCTTCACCGAGCAGTTGGGCATCAGCCCCGGGCGCTGGCTCCTCGACCGGCGGATCGCCGCCACCCGGGCGCTGCTGGAGGAGACCGACCTGCCCGTGGAGACCATCGCGCGCCGGGTCGGCCTCTCCTCCGCGGTCAACCTGCGCCGCCGCTTCCACGAGGCGCTGCGCACCACACCCGCCGCCTACCGGCGGGCCTTCCGCACGGACCGCGCCCGGCAGACCGAACCCGCACGGACACCGTCACCCCCCTGACTGCCGCGCATCGAGGACGACGAGAAGTCGCGGAGCCCTGCCGTCCGCAGGCCCGCAGTGCTTACGCTGACCCGCATGACCATGGGGGACGACATACTTCTGCTCGCGATGGGCACCGGCAGACGGCGTCCGCGCATCCGGTCCGAGGGGCGGCTCCGGATCGCCCTGCGGACCTCGGAACTGGCCGAACTGTGCCTGGCCGGCCGCATTTCCATCGGCACGCGCACCATCGAGATCCTCGACGCAGGGCCCGTCGAGGACCGCCGCCTCAACAACACGCTGCGCGCCCTGAGCACGACCAGCCCGCCGCCGGGCCTGCACGACTGGCTGCGCCTGACTCCGCGTTCCCTCATCGCCGAGTACCTCTCCCGGCTGGAGGACCAGAAGGCGCTCAGGACCAGGCGGTGGCGCGATCCGGGCAGCCGCACCCGGCACGACATCCTGTCCGTCGACACGGCACGCCGCCAGGGCGTCCTGGACCGTCTCGACGCAGTGGCGCGCTCGGGCCCCGGGGCCCCCGCCGCCGACCGTGACCTCGTACTCGCCGCCCTCGTGCAGATCGCGGGTATCGCGGCTGCCGCGTACCCGGGCCTGCGGGGCTCGGCGGCGCGCCGGCGACTGGCCGCCCGCAGCACGGCAGCCCCGCTCCCCCTCGCACCGGCCGCGAGCTCCGCCCCCGCCCCGCTCGACGAGGAACTCGTGGGAATAGTGACCGGCAAGACCGTCCAGCCCCCGGCGAAACTCGTCAAAGAACTCCGCGAGCTCTACTCCGACGTCACCACCGGCGACCACGGCCTCGCCCACAGCCTGGACTCGGGCGGCTGGACCGACGGCGGCTCGGGCGGCGACCAGTCCGGACACGGTTAACAGGCGGTCCGTGGAAGGTGGAAGAAGGTTGTCGGGCTAGCCACGCGGACCGGCCCCACGCCCGCACCGGGTTGACCAGGCACCGGCCGGTGTCGACCGCTCCCCGCCCGCCCGGACCACGACGAGCTCACCGCCCTCGCATTCGATCCGGTCACCGGCCGCCAAGAACAGCGGCCGCGCCAGTTCGAACACGTAACCGTCGTCGGTCTCGCACTCCTCGACCAGCACCATGCGCGAGGCCGGTGTGGTTCCGTCGGTGTTCAGGCGCATGCCCAGAGGATGCCATGCGGCCCGTACTCCTGTTCCTCCTGTCGGTGCGCTAGTGGCTGAGGCGGCCGAAGCGTCGTACCGCCAGGGGGAAGAAGATCGCGATCAGCAGCACCGGCCAGGCCACCGCGAGGATTCCCGCGTGTTCGGCGGCCCAGGAGGTCGCGGGGCCCGACTGGTTGCCGAACAGGTCGCGTACCGCCGTCGCCGTCGCCGACAGGGGGTTCCACTCCACGGCCGCGCCCAGCCAGCCCGGCATGGTCTCGGGGAGCGCGAAGGCGTTGGACAGGAAGCCCAGCGGCCAGACCAGGATCTGGACCGCCTGCACCAGTTCGGGCTTGCCCGCCACCATCGCCAGGTGGATGCCGAGCCACAGCATCGCGAACCGCAGGAGCAGCAGCAGTCCGACGGCTCCCAGGAAGGAGGCGGGGCCGCCGTGCCAGCGCCAGCCGATGGCGTAGCCGACCCCGATCATCACGATCAGGCTGATCGCCGACTGGAGCATGTCCGCGACGCTGCGCCCGACCAGTACCGCACCGGACATCATCGGCATGGACCGGAAGCGGTCGACGACTCCCCTGTTCAGGTCCTGGGTGACGGCGAGCATCGTCGCGTCGAGGCCGAAGACCATGGTCAGGGCCAGTACGCCGGGTACGAGGTAGTCGACGTACGCCCCGTCGAGGCCCTTTCCGCCGCCCATCAGGAAGGCGAACATCAGCAGCAGCATGACCGGGAAGACCAGGCCCACCACCACCTGCACCGGCTGCCGGGCCCAGTGCGCGAGTTCGCGGCGCGTGAGGGTCCAGGAGTCGGACAGTGCGTATCCGGGAAATGTCACGCGTGCTCCTTCGTGTTCGTGGAGTCAATGGAGCCGGTCGGGTTGGTCGCATCGTCCGGGTGGGCCGGGTCCGTCGCCTCCGTCAGGTGCAGGAAGACCTCGTCCAGCGTCGGCCTGCGCACCGCGATGTCCTCGGCCACGATTCCGGCCCCGGCCAGTGCCTGCACGGTTCCGGTGAGGGCCGCCATCCGGTCGACGACCGGCGCGCTCACCATCCGCCGGTCCTCGTCCACCGTCGCCCCGTTCCCCAGGAGGCGGGCAGCTGCGGGGAGTTGGGAGGTGTCGTGCACGACGACGTCGATGCGGTCGCCGCCCACCTTCGACTTGAGCTGGTCGGCGGTCCCGTCCGCGATCACCTTGCCGCCGTCGATCACCGAGATCCGGTCGGCCAACTGGTCGGCCTCCTCCAGGTACTGGGTGGTCAGCAGTACGGTGGTGCCCCCGCCGACCAGCGAGCGCACCGCGCCCCACACCTCTGCCCTGCCGCGCGGGTCGAGGCCGGTGGTCGGTTCGTCCAGGAACAGGACTTCCGGCTCGGTGATGAGCGAGGCCGCGAGGTCGAGGCGGCGGCGCATGCCGCCGCTGTACTGCTTGACCGCCTTGCGGCCGGTGTCCGCGAGGCCGAACCGGGCGAGCAGTTCGTCGGCCCGCACCCCCGCCCTACGGGCGCCCAGATGGTAGAGCCTGCCGAACATCTCCAAATTCTGACGGCCACTCAACTCCTCGTCCAGCGCCGCGTTCTGTCCCAGCAGGCCGATCCTGCGGCGTACTTCCCTGGGCTGCTTGCGCACGTCGAGTCCCGCTACCTCCACCCGGCCCGTGTCCGCACGCAGCAGGGTCGACATGATGCGTACGGTCGTGGTCTTGCCCGCTCCGTTGGGACCGAGCACCCCGTGCACCGTGCCGGCCCGTACTGCCAGGTCGAGACCGTCCAGGGCGACCTTGTCCCCGTACCGCTTCCGCACTCCTTCGACGACCAACGCGTCAGCCAACTTCGCTCCTCCATCGCGATTAGTCAAACTTGACTACAGCCGCGAAGGTACACCCGCCTCCAGGATTAGTCAAACTTGATTAGCCGAGATCTCCGGGGTGCACCTCGTCCGTCGCGTACGGGTTCTCCTTGCGCTCGACGAGCGCCCCCTCGAAGGGTTCGCCGCCCTCCCCCGCGAAGGCGTACGCCCCGCCCTCGATCCGCCGAATGAGGCCCTGCGTCCACTCGGCACCCGCGTCCGCCGAGTGCACCCACATGTGCATGATCTCGCCGATGTGCCCCAGCACCTCGGGGCCGCTCTCGGGCACGTAGTGCTCGGTGACGCCGCGCCGCCAGTCCTCCAGGACCTTCACCCGCTCCTTGAGCAGGGCGAGCGCCTCCGCCCGGTCCAGTTCGACGATGAAGCCGAGGGCGGCGGAGAGCATGTCCATCTTCTGGTCGTACGTGGTCAGCGCCTCCCGCAGCAGCTTGAAGAACTCCTCGTTGCCGTCCGGCGTGATCTCGTACTCGACCCTCGGCGGACCGCCGACCGCACTCGGCGCGATCTCGTGCGCCAGGAGCAGGTTCTGCTTGGCCAGCTGCTTGAGCGCGTGGTAGATCGACCCGGGCTTGGCATTGGACCACTCATTGGCGCCCCAGAATTCCAGGTCGTTGCGGACCTGGTAGCCGTGCGCCCGTCCGTGCAGGCGCACGGCCCCCAGTACCAGCAGCCGGATTGCCGACATTTCCGCACCTCGTTTCTGTCTAATCAACTTTGATTAGGTTAATACGCGCCAAGGCGATGATCACGGGCACGTCGAACGGGCACGCCGCACGGGCGCGGCGGGTCTGCGGCACGTGGGACACCTGGGACCCCTGGGGCACGACCGGAAAGCCTTCGGCGGTCAACTCACGGCCTGCCCTTTCCTTCGGTTTGACTCCTGTTCAGTCTTGAAATGTTCGCTATTGACAGGATCGGAAGCGTTGATCATGATCCAACGCAAGGCCGGACCGGTCGACGGTGCGGCTCTCCCCCAGCGTTCGTACGGCCGACGGCAGCTCCCACCGAGTGGAAGAGTTGGCCTTGACCGCGAACCCGAAGTCCCGCCGTGTCACGGACGAGTTGCCCCCTGCGTCAGCCGGAGGATCCGGTGAAGCGCTGTCCCCCGCACAGCGACGGCTGTGGTTCCTGACGCAGATCCAGGGTGCCGGCGAGGCCTACCACCTGGCCTTGGCCGTGGAGTTGCGAGGAAAGCTCGACCGGGCAGCGCTGTCCCGGGCCATGAACGCGCTGATCGCCCGGCACGAGGTGCTGCGCACCCGGCTGCCGTCCGCCGAGGGCGCGCCTCATCGGGATGTCATGGCTCCCGGTACCCGGTTCCCGCTTTCCACAGCAGATTTGGTGGGGCAGGCCGATGCCGAGCAGCAGCTCGTCGCATTGCAGCGGGAGACGGCCGAGGCGCCTTTCGACCTGGCTACGGAGCTGCCGGTACGAGGGTGCCTGGTGGCTCTGGACGACGAACGGCACGTGCTGTTGCTGACGTTGCACCACATTGCGGCCGACAGCTGCTCCCTGGGCGTAGTGAAGCGCGAACTCAGCGCTCTCTACGGCGCTTTCGCGGCTGCCGCTGAAGGCGGTCAAGGCGACGCGGGAGCCCGTCTTCCCGAGCCTCCCCCGCAGTACGCCGATTACGCCGCCGAGCAGCAGCGCTGGCTCGCGGACTCGGCCGATGGCGGCGCGGACGCCCAGCGCGCCCACTGGATGAAGACCCTCGACGGCGCGCCGGAACTGCTGGAACTGCCGACCGACCGGCCGCGACCCGCCGAGCAGGACTATCGCGGCGGTCGGGTGCCCGTGCACTTCGACGCGGAACTCTCGGCCGGGTTGCGGGAGTTCGGCCGCCGCAACCGCTGCTCCGTCTCCACCACCGTACTCACCGGCTGGGCGCTGGTCATGTCGCGGCACTCCGGACAGGACGACCTGGTGATCGGTACGCCCGCCGCCGGTCGCGGACGCGCAGGTCACGAAGGCCTGATCGGCCTCGTCGCGAACACCCTCGCCCTGCGGATCGACCTCTCCGGGCGGCCGACGGCCGACGAGCTGACCGAGCGCGTACGCGAGGTGACACGGTCCGCCGCCGAACACGCGGAGCTGCCCTTCGAGCAGGTCGTCGACCTGGTGAAGCCGCCACGCAGTCTGGCCCGCACGCCGCTGTTCCAGGTGACGTTCGCGTGGCGCGACGCGGACGAGGAGGGGCACTGGGATCTGCCGGGCCTGGATGCGATGGAGCGTCGGACCGGCTATTTCCCCGCCAAGTTCGACCTCGCGCTGTCGCTGGAAGAGGAGGCGGGCTGCGTCACCGGCACCCTGGACTTCGCCACGGCACTGTTCGACGCGACGACCGCCGCGCGGTACGTGCGGCACCTTCGCCAAGTCCTGTCGGAGATGGTCGCCCGTCCCGAGCAGCCCGTCTCGGAGCTGTCACTGCTGGACGAGGAGGAGTACCGGCAGGTGGTGGTGGACTTCAACGACACCGCTCTGCCCGAGACCGGGACGACGGGGAACGGACTCGTCCAGCGGTTCGAGGCCCAGGTCCGCGAGCGGCCCGGCCAGACGGCGGTGGTGCACCGGGGCGAGGAGCTCGACTACGCGACCCTCGGCCTTCGTGCCGACCGGCTGGCTCGCGCCCTCCTCGCCCGGGGCGTGAGCACCGACCAGGTGGTCGGACTGCACACGGACCTCTCCCTGGACATGGTGGTCGGCATCCTGGCGGTGCTCAAGGCGGGCGGCGCCTATCTGCCGCTAGACCCCGCGCTCCCGGCGGAGCGGCTCGCGGGCATGGTGGCGGACTCCGGAGCGGTCCTCGTACTGAGCAACTCGGCCATGGCCCAAGAGGGTTGGCTGTCCCTGACAGGGCTGGAGGCCGAGGGGGCGGCCGGAGTTCCTGACGCCGCCGTACCGTGCCGTGCGGACGCCCGCCCGCAGGACCTGGCGTACGTGATCTACACCTCCGGTTCGACCGGCCGGCCGAAGGGGGTGGCCGCCACCCACCGGGGCATCCTCAATCTCCTCGACCACTGGGCTGCCGAGTTCGGTACGACGCCCGGCCTGCCGTCGGCGATGTGGCCCTCGTTCTCCTTCGACGCGTCCGTGCAGGAGTTCCTGCTGCCCCTCACCACCGGCGGCGTGCTGCATCTCGTACCGCAGGACGTGCGGGACGATCCCGAGGCGCTGATGGGGTGGCTGGCCGCGCACGAGGTCGTGGACGTGCTGCTGCCGCCCGCGTTCGTGAAGTGGATCTGTGAGGCGCCCGGGGAGCGGCTGCGCGGGCTCGCGCTGCGGTGTGTGCGCACCGGGTTGCAGCCGTTGCCGGAGGACAGTCTGTACCGGATGGAGCAGGCGCTGCCGGGGCTGCGCGTCCTCAATGGTTACGGGCCGACCGAGACCGCCCTGTACTGCACCGGCTATCTGGGGCCGCGTCCGCTCGCCCGGCAGGCCCCGATCGGGCGGGCGGTGGCCAATACGCGTACGTACGTCCTGGACGAGCGGCGCGAACCGGTGCCGATCGGGGTGACGGGCGAGCTGTACATCGCGGGTGCGGGGCTGGCGCGCGGCTATCTGAACAGTCCGGGGCTCACCGCCGAACGCTTCGTACCCGACCCCTTCGTGCCGGGTGAGCGCATGTACCGCAGCGGGGACCTGGTGCGGTGGCTGCCCGAGGGGAACCTGCTGTACGTGGGTCGCGGTGACCACCAGATCAAGCTGCGCGGGTTCCGGGTAGAACTCGGCGAGATCGAGGCGGCGTTGCTCGACGAGCCGGGGGTGACGGAGGCGGCGGTGCTCACCGATCACGATGCGAGCGGGGAACCGTATCTGGTGGCGGCGCTCGCCACCGGGGAACTCGGGGAGTCCGGTTCCGCCGGCGCGGGCGGCGTCCCGCTTTCCGCTGGGACGGGCGGTGTCCCGCGTTCCGCCGCACAGTGGCGGGCCGCGCTCGCGCGGCGGCTTCCCGCCCATATGATCCCGGCGTTCTTCGTCGAGCTGCCGGAGCTGCCGCAGACCCCCAACGGCAAGCTGGACCGTACCGCCGTACTGGAGCTCTCCCGGGCCGCGCGGCCCGCCCAGGTGAACCAGGCGAGCCCGCGCGACCACATCGAGCTGACGCTCTATCAGATATGGCAACGGCTTTTGCTGCACCCGGACATAGGCATCCGCGACAGCTTCTTCGACATCGGCGGCACCTCCATCTCCGCGATCAAGCTGGCCCACGCGGTGCGCGAGGAGTTCGGGCAGTCGCTGCCGATCCGCGATCTGCTGCTGCATCCCACCATCGAGGAGCTCGGCGGACGGCTGCGCAGGGGTGCGGGCGGCGCGCCTCCGAGCAATCTCCTCACCTTCCGCGCGGGCGACGGGCACGCCCAGGTGGTCTGCGTTCACCCGGCGGGCGGCACCGCCTTCTGCTACCTCTCGCTGGCCAAGGCACTGCCGGAGACGGTCGGGGTGCACGGCATCCAGTCCCCCGGGGTCAACCCCGGCGAGGCATTCCTGCCGACGGTCGAGGCGATGGCGGCCTCGTACCTCGAACTCATCGAGCCGCTGCTCGCCGCCTCCCCCGGGCCGCTGGTCCTCACCGGGCTTTCGTACGGCGGTCTGATCGCGCACGAGATGGGGCGCAGGCTGGCGGGAGCGGGCCGGGGCGAGGGGCTGAGCGTGGTGCTCCTCGACACCCCCGGCACGGACGATCCGCAGGCCCGGGCGGAGGTCGTGCCCGCGGACATGGCGGAGTTCCGGGACAAGCTGATCAGGTTCAACGGCATGTACCCGGGCATCGACGACCAGCAGATCGAGCAGTACTTCCACCTCTACAACCACAACCGGATGACCACCGTCGACCACGTGGCCTCCGCGACAACGGCCAGGACGGTACTGATGCAGGCGACCGAAGGCGCGACCGAGGAGGAGCTGCGGGAAGTGCGCGACTTCTGGGAACGGCGTACGAGGGGGTCCGATCCAGGGGCGGGGGCAGGGGAGCGGTCGGGTTCCTGCGTCGTCGAAGCGGTGTCCTGCGGGCACTGGGACATGCTGGAGTCGGCGGAGTTGCCACAGGTGGCGGCGCGTATCGTGGCGGAGCTCCGGGCCGGAACGGTGGGCCAGGCATGAGCGACGCCCTTTCTCTCGGATCCCACGAACCCCATGGCTCCCCCGGATCGCACGAGTCCCTCCCTGCGGCCGTGCTGGACCGGGCTCGGCGCCACCCCTCGGCCCCTGCCGTCGTGGACGGCCGGCACATACTCAGTTACGCGGAGCTGGACGCTGCCGGCGCCGCCGTCGCCGAAGGGCTGCGCGCCCACGGGGTGCGGTCGGGGCAGGCGGTCGCACTGTGTCTGCCGCGCTCCTGGCAACTGGTCTGCGCCATGCTGGGGGTACTGCGGCTGGGTGCGGTGGTCGTGCCACTGGACTCCCAGAGCCCGCCGGAGCGGCGAGGGCACATCCTGACCGACTCGGCGAGTTCGGTGGTGGTGTACGGGGCGGAAGGTGTGGCCGATTTCGGCGAACTCCCCGATGGGGTACGGCCGTTGACGGTGGAAGAGCTGCTCTCCCACAGCGTCGTACCGGCAGCACACCACGTGCCGGTGGTTGCCGACCCGGCCTCCGCCTCCTTCCTCTTCTACACCTCCGGCAGCACCGGCCGGCCCAAGGGCGTCGAGGTCCTCGACGCCGGAATCCTGCGGCTCGCCCGGCCCGGATACCTGCCGGTGGTGGAAGGCGCACGCTTCGCCTGCCTGTCGAACCCCGCCTTCGACGCGCTCAGCTTCGAGGTCTGGGTACCGCTGCTGACCGGTGGCTGCTGCGTGATCCTCGGCGACGGCACGGCGCAGACGCCCGAGGTGCTGGCCGCCGAGGTGGAGCGGCTTCGCATCGACGTCCTGTTCATCACGGTGGCACTGTTCAACGCGGTGGTCGACAAGGTGCCGCACTGCTTCTCCGGCATCGGTCACGTACTGGTCGGCGGCGAGCAGCTCAACGCGCGGCTGATCCGGCGCTGGTACCGGCACAACAGCACCAGCGTCACCCAGCTGCACAACGTCTACGGCCCGACCGAGGCCACCACGTTCGCCCTGTCCCACCCGATCCCCCGCGACTTCGACGGCGAACTCATCCCGATCGGCCTCCCACTGCCCGGCACCCACGCACTCGCCGTGGTCGACGGCAGCCGCGAGGCCGCACCCGGCGAGACCGCCGAACTTCTCCTGGCGGGCGAGGCGTTGGCCGCCGGGTACCGGAACCTCCCCGAGGAGACCGGCCGCCGCTTCGTGACCCTGCCCTGGTACGACGGCGGAACGCGCCGCCACTACCGCACCGGCGACCTGGTCCGCAGGGACGCCGAGGGCCGCTACACCTACGTCGAGCGCGCCGACCGCCAGGTCAAGGTACGCGGCTTCCGCATCGAACCGGGCGAGCTGGAGCGGTGCATCGTCGCCCATCCGGCGGTGCGCCAGGCATACGTATGCACCCGCCGCGACGCGCACGGCGTCAATGAGCTGCTGGCACATCTGGTGCTGGGCGGCCCCCTCTCGTACGACGACTTCGCACGCCATGTGGCCGACGGCCTGCCCACCTACATGCGCCCGCACCGCACGTATCTGGTGGACGACCTGCCGCTCAACGCCAACGGCAAGGTCGACAAGGAAGCGCTGCTGCGCCGGGAAGGCACGCCTTGGCGGCGTACCGAGGCGGAGGATACGCATGTACTGACGGACACTCAGCGCGAGGTGCTTCAACTGGCGTCCTCCGTCACGGGCGTTGAGGGCCTGCACCTGTCCGACCGCTGGACCTCCGTCGGCGGCGACTCCCTCAAGGCTTTGCGCCTGCGCTTCGAGGTGCGGCGGCGCTGGGGCGTCGAGCTGCCTCAAGGGCTGGTCCTGCGTACGGACTTCGCGGAACTGGCCGCCGTGATCGACGCGGGACGAGAGGAGGGCGCCACCGGCCCCTATCCCGTTCCGGCCGCTCCGGGGGGAGCCATGACCGGGCCGGCCACTGCCGAGCAGGAGCGGCTGTGGCTGCTCCAGCAGCGGGATCCGGGCTCCCTCGCGTACCACGTACCGCTCGCCTTCCGGGTGGAGGGCCCGCTCGTCGTCCCCGCACTTCGGTACGCCTTGCAGGAGTTGGTGGCACGGCACCCGGCGCTGCGCACCTCCTTCGAGGCAACGCCCGACGGGCTGCGTCAGGTGGTGGGGGCTCCGTACGATCCGTGGCGCGAGCCCGGCGACGGGGTGGGTGTGGGTGTGGGTGTGGGCGGCGCGGGTGGCAACGTTGCCATTGCCCCTCTCTTCACCGAGCCGTTCGACCTGTCGCGGCCCGAACTCCTCCGGGCGTGCTGGGTGCCGGGGTCCGCGACGGGCGGGGCGGTGGGCGACGAGGCGAAGGGCGAGGCGGCGGGCGGTGAACTGTTGCTGGCCCTGCATCACATCGCGGTCGACGGCTGGTCGCTCAATGTGCTGTTCGGCGAACTGTCGGCCGCCTACGCCGCCGCTCTGGGCGTTGAGGCGGAGACGGAGACGGAGAGTGGGGGCGAGGTGCGGGCCGGGGTGCCGACTCCGCTGGACTTCGCCGTCTGGCAGGCCGAGTGGTTCACACGCGATGCCTATCGCTCGCGACGTACCGAACTTGCTTCCCTGAATGGGGAGTTGAACGACGATCCTCTGGAGCAGGTCCGTTCGGCGGAGGAAGTGGCAGGGCCCGCCGGACGACTGCTGCACACCGCACTCGAACCGGACCGCCGGGCATCCCTCGACCGGCTCTGCTCCGAACTCGGGCTCACTCGCTTCCAGGTCCTGCTCGGGGTGTACGCCTGGAGCGTGTACGGAGTCACCGGTCGCACCCGGCTGCGCATGGCGGGGCCGGTGGCCAACCGGCCGGTACAGGAGTTCGAGTCCGGGGTCGGCATGTTCGCCAACACCGTGCTGCTGCCTGTCGAGGTGGCGACGGACGAGTCGTTGCTCGCGCAGTTGCGACGGGTCGGGGCAAGCGCTCAGGCGGTGCTGGACTGCCAGGACGTGACGCTGGCCGATGCGCTTGCGGACGCGGCTGCCGGCGATGGGGACGGCGGCACCGGGCGGACTCCTTTCGACTTCCTGTTCGTTCTGGAGAACACCGACTTCGGCGCGCTGACGATGCCGGGTTGCGCGGTGCGTCCGCACTGGCTGGAACCGGCGGACGCGAAGTGCCCGTTGACCCTGTCCGTGATCGCGCACGGCGGCCCGTCGGCGGACGGCGAGGGAGACGCGGGGCTCGACTGTCTGTGGGAGTACGACGCCCGGTACTTCGACGCCGCCGAGGTCGCCGCAATGGCCGAACTGTTCCGCGAGGGCCTGGACCGGCTGACGCGGGAACGGGAGACATCCTCCGCCCCCGCCACCCTCGCCGATCTGATCGCCCCGTACCGCGAGCAGCTACCGGAGCCGGGCCGTGCGGCCCCCCTGCGTCCGGCCTTCTCCACGATCGCCGAAGGCTTCGCGAGTCAGGTACGCCGCTCCCCCGACGCGCCCGCCCTGGTGACGCACGACCGCACCCTTACGTACAGCCAACTCGATGACCAGGCGGCTCAGTTGGCGTCCCGAATCGTCCGCAACCACCACCTTCCGGTGCCGGACGACGGCATACCTCGCTGTATCGCGCTCCATCTGCCGCCCTCGGCCGAACACGTGGTGGCGCTCCTCGCACTCGCGCGCCTCAACGTGACCGCCGTACCGCTGGACCCCTCGTACCCGCCCGGGCTGCTGCGTCAGATACTCGACGAGGTCGGGCCGCTCTGCGTACTGGTGCCGCCGGACGCGGACGGTGAGGCGGACCCGCTGGCCGGCGTCGCTCCCGACTCGCTGCCGCGCTTCCCGGTCGTACTCGCACCCCACGCGCAGCCTCCGCAGAGCTCTGTGGCGATTCCCCCGCACACGGGGACGAGGCCGCTCTACACGCTGTTCACGTCGGGCTCGACCGGTGTGCCCAAGGGGGTGCAGGTGCCCGACAGCACCCTGTGCAACCTCTTGCAGTGGCAGCAGGAGTCGGGCGGGCTGGCCGGGCCCGCCGTCACCCAGCAGTTCTCGATGCTGTCCTTCGACGTCTCGTTCCAGGAGATCTTCGGCACGCTGTGCGGCGGCGGCAGGCTCCATCTGGTGCGCCCGCAGTGGCGGCACGACGTCCCTGCCCTGCTCGACCAGCTCGAATCGGCAGGCGTCGAGCGGCTGTTCCTGCCGTACGTGGCGCTGCAACTGCTCGCCGAACACGGGCTGCGGCTCGGACGCCACCCTTCCCGGTTGCGTGAAGTGGTCACGGCGGGCGAGCAGTTGCTGTGCACCGACACGATCAAGCGCTGGTTCGCCGGGATGCCGGGCGCGCGCCTGTTCAACCACTACGGGCCGACCGAGACCCATGTGGTCAGCAGTCTGTGCCTGGACGGCGACCCGGCCGACTGGCCGCAGCGCCCGGCCATCGGACGCCCGGTGGCCGGTGCCTGGCTGCGCGTGGTCGACGAGACCGACCAGCCGTTGCCGCCGGGCCGTCCCGGGCGGCTGCTCATCGGCGGCCCAATGGCGGCACCGTGCTACACGGCCACCACAGGACTCAACGAGGAACGCTTCGTCGACCTGCCCGGTCTCGGCACCTTCTACCGCAGCGGCGACCTCGCGCACTTCGACCACGAAGGCCTCCTGCACTACCGAGGCCGTGACGACCAGCAGATCAAGCTGAGCGGCCACCGCCTCGAACTGGGCCAGATCGAGGCCGCCCTGCTCCAACACCCCCTGATCGTCAACGCATTGGTCGCACTGGACCGCCGACACGGGGCCGCCGCACGACTCGTCGCCTGCTTGCAGGTGGCCGAAGGCTCCCCCACCCCCAGCCACTCGGAGTTGATCCGGCACCTGGCACCGCTGCTTCCTTCGTACGTACGTGTCGACCGCTTCCGCGCACTCGCGCGGTTGCCGCTCACGCCGAGCGGCAAGCTCGACAGGCGGGGCGCACTCACCGCACCCGCCGAGGAGATACGCGCGCACGCCACACAGTCGACTCGGTCGGAACTGTCCGCGCGCGAGGCCCGGCTCGCCGAGCTGTTCGAGGAGGTGCTGGGGCTGCCCGTCGGGCCGGACGAGCGCTTCTTCGACGCGGGCGCGACCAGCCTGGGCCTGATGCGCTTCCAACTGCGCTGCACCGCCGAGCCCGACCTGGACTTCTCGATCCCGGACCTCTTCGAGCACGTCACCGTACGCCGCCTGGCGGCCTTCCTGGACCGTCAACACAGCAGCGCAGTAATAGATCTTGATGAAGCGTCAGCATCAACCGCCGCCCAGTCCGTCGACGCCACCGAGCCCATCGCCGTCATCGGCATGGCGGTACGAGTTCCCGGCGCCGACGACCTGGCCGCCTTCTGGGATTTGGTACGCACCGGCGCCCGGGGCATGGAGCACTTCGAGGCTGCCGAAGGGCTGGTCGGGGTGCGCAGCCAGATGTCGGGGATGCTGTCGTTCGACCCGGAGCACTTCGGCATCAGCCGGCAGGAAGCCCGGCTGATGGACCCGCAGCAGCGTCACCTGCTGATGAGCTGCGTCCAGGCGCTGGCCCATGCGGGGCTGGCCCCGACGCCCGGCACTTCGGTGCCGGGCACGGCGGCACCGGGCGTACGGATCGGCCTCGTGGCGGGCTGCGGTGAGAACACGTACCTGCGGTCCCTGCTGAGCGAAGGTGACCCCGAACGTCGCCCCGACGACTTCCAGTTGGCGCTGCACCACGAGAAGGACTTCCTCACCACCAAGGTCGCCTACCATCTCGACCTGTCCGGACCCGCCTTCACCGTCCAGGCCGCCTGCGCCAGTTCCCTGGTGGCGGTCCATGTCGCCGCCGGGCTGCTGCGGCAGGGCGACGCCGATGTGATGCTGGCGGGCGGGGTGCTCGTCGACACGCTGCTGACCGGCGGATATCCGTACCGCAGCGGGCACATCTTCTCCGCCGACGGGCACTGCCGAGGGTTCAGCGACGACGCGACCGGGACCATCGGCGCGAGCGGGGTGGGCGTCGTCGTGCTCAAGCCGCTGCGGCTGGCCGAGCGCGACGGTGACACCGTGTACGCGGTTCTCAGCGGCTCGGCGGTCAACAACGACGGTTCGGGCAAGCTCAGTTACAGCGCGCCGTCGCTGCCGGGCCAGCGCGAGGTGATCCGTGCCGCGCTGCGCCGCAGCGGCCGGACAAGTGCCGATCTGGGGTACGTGGAGGCGCACGGCACCGGAACCCAGCTGGGCGACCCCGTCGAGGTGGGTGCGCTGCGTCAGGCCTTCGACCTGGCCGGTACGGACCGGTGTGCGCTGGCCTCGGTGAAGAGCCAGATCGGCCATCTGGGCGCGGCGGCGGGGGTGGTCGGACTCGTCCGGGCCGTACTGGCGGTGCACCACGGGGTGATTCCGCCGCAGGTGGACTTCCGCCGGCTCAATCCGCGGATCGGGGCTGACGCGGCCCCGTTCTACATACCGACCGAGGCGGTCCCCTGGCCGTCCTCCGGCGGACCGAGGGTGGCTGCGGTGAGCAGCTTCGGCATCGGAGGGACCAACGCGCACGTGGTGCTGGAGGGAGCTTCCACGGCGGCTCCGGCAGCTCTCTCCGTAGGCCAGCCACCGGCCCCCGCCGTCCGCTGTCTGATGCTGTCCGCCAGCAGCCCGCGGGCACTGCGGGAGGATGCCGCACGCATCGCCGATCACCTCCGGGCCTGTCTCGGGACGCCGGGGACGCCGGGAACGCCGGGGACGTACGACCGGGTGCTGCGCCATCTGCAGGCCGGGCGTCCGGCACGCCGCTGGCGGGTGGCAGCGGTCTGCGACGACGCGGACTCGGCAGTGGCCTGGCTGCGGACGGTCGCGGCGGGCGAAACCGCGCCGGTCGAGGTGTCCGGGAGCGATGACGGAGCTCCTGTGAGCAGCGGTGGTGGGGCAGTTGAAGCCTGGCTCGCCGGTCGTACCGTCGACTGGGGCCCGGGCCCCGCGCAGGCCCCGTGGGACTTCCCGCCGCCCGCCTTCGCCCTGTCCGAGTACGACTTCGAACGTGCCGTACCGCAAGCCCAGGAGGCTCCTGAAACCTCGGTCGACGCATGGCCGGAACGGCTTTCGGAGTCCCAGTGGCTCCACCAGCCCCACTGGGTACGGGTCCGCCGCGCCACCGCACCGGGTACTCCGGCTGCGCCGCGCAAGCGTGCGCTCCTGGTGGTGATGACGACGTCCGAATCGCTGCCGCCCGGGGCACTCCTGCCCTTCGAGGCGTTGTACGACAGGGTGGTCCTGGCCGTCGCCGCCGACGATTTCGCGCGGCTCGGCGCGGAGTCGTACGAGGTGGATCCGGCCGACCCCGCCTCGTTGCGCCAACTCCTGGAAACGCTGGCAGGCAGCACCACTAGCGGCACCGTGGACTGGCTGCACACCCTGCCCCTCACGGCCCGGGGCCCGGTCGACGAAGCCGCGCTCGCCCACGCCCGGTGGGCCTGCCTGGACACTCCGGCCGCACTCCTCCGGGCGGTGGCCGAGCTGAGTTTCCCCGTAAGCCTGCGACCCTGGTGGCTTTCGTACGGCGCGCAGCCGGTCGAAGGACCGGTGCTGCGGCCTGAGTTGGGGCTACTGGCAGGCGTGGCCGAGGTGGCAACGCAGGAGTGTGCCGTGGACGGCCGGTGGGTCGATCTGCCGGACGGTGGGCTGCCGCGATGGGCGGGGCCGGTGGCGGGTCTGCTGGCCGGGGCCGAGGACGGTGCACCCGTCACGGATCGCCGGCTCGCGCTCCGGCAGGGGTACTGGTGGCGTCAGGCGCTGCTGCCGGTGGCCACGCATGCCACCCACCCCGACTCCTCGGCGCCGAAGCCCGCACGACCGCCCGGCCCTGCGACGTACGTCATCCTGGGCGGCACCGGTGGCATCGGCCGCGCACTCGCCGCCCACCTGCTGCTCACGGAGGCGCACTGCCGGGTCGTCCTGGTCTCGCGGCACGCCCTGCTGCCGCCGGACCTGGCCACCTGGGCGCACCGGGTGGAATTGGTGGAGGCCGACCTGAGCGCAGCCGCCCCGGACTCGGTCCTGGCCCTGCTGGAACGGATCGCTCCGAGGGTCGACGGAGTGGTGCATGCGGTGGGCGTGGCGGGCGGCGGACTGCTGACCAGGCGCGATCCCGCCGCAATGGCCAGAACAACGGCTGCCAAGCTGCACGGCGCACTGCTGGTTGAGCGACTGATCGCACGCCACCAACCCGCCTTCGCGGTCTACTGCTCGTCGATGTCAGCACTGTTCGGCGGCATCGGCCAGTTCGACTACGCCGCCGCGAACGGCCTCCTCGACGGCTTCGCCCGGCACAGCTCCGGACCGGACGAGAGCACTCTGCGCCTCACCATCGGCTGGGACATCTGGCGCGAAGGCGGCATGGCGGCGGGCGCCCTGCACGCGGACGCCCGCCATCAGGCACATCTCGCGGTCGGCCTGACGACGGCGGAGGGACAACGGCTCTTCGCACGTGCGCTGAATCTCCAGCTCCCGCACCTGATGGTGTCCACCACGGACATCGAGCGGGCCCGCGCCTTCTACGAGGCACCTGCTGCGCCACCCGCACCCACCGCCCCGGCCTTCCCCACCACCCCCACCTCAACCGTCCCGGTCGACCACCTCTCCACCTGGCTCTGCCAACTGCTCGGCCTGACGGAAGAGGAACTCGACCCCGAGGTCAGCCTGTACGACTACGGCGCCGACTCCCTCACCATGATCGACCTCATCACCCGGATCGAGCAGCACTACGACATCAGCATCGAACTCTCCCGCCTCAGCCACCAAGTGAGCCTCAACGAGCTCCTGACGCACATCGGCCCGTCCTGCACGACCTCGACCGTGGCCTCCGGCGACCAGCCACAGGACGAACCCGTCCTGGAGATTTGGCAGCAGGGCACCGGAGAGGACCTGGTGTGCCTCATCCACCCGGTGGGCGGCGACATCCAGTCGTACCGAAGTCTGGTCTCGGCGATCGGACCCGGCCCGACGGTCTGCCTGATCGCCGACCCCGCACTCCGCGCCGACGTACCCGACGGACCGGACGGACTGGAAGGACCGACGTCCTGGTCGCTCACCGAGCGCGCCAGCCACTACCACTCCGCACTCCAGGATCGCTTCCCGCACGGCCCGTGGCGGTGGCAGCTCGCCGGCTGGTCCTTCGGCGCCTGGGTGGCCCACGCCATGGCGGCCGAGGCCGAGGCCGCGGGCCGTCCCGCCGAGGGGCTGCACCTGCTGGACCCCCCGCCGCCGGACGCGGCATCGCGCTTCCTCTCGTACGACGAGGAGGGGATCGAGGCGGTCCTCCTGCAAGAGCTGGCGCAGGGCGACCCCCTCGGGCGGAACCAGGGAGCCCAGGCGTACGCGGAGCGTCTCGCACGCTGCTGCCGGGCCAATCTCGCGGCGCTGGCGCAGCACGAGCTGCCGCCCCTGACGGGAACACCGGCACACCTCTGGCTGGCGGCCCGCCCCGTGACCGGATTCCCCGAACTCGGCGCCCCCGACGACCAACTGGCCCTCTGGAAGACCGAGTTGCCTCTGATCGAGACCTCCCGAGTACTCGACACCGATCACTACGGCATCGTCCGCCCGCCGCACTCGGACGCGGTCGCCGAGACCGTACGAGCCGCCACCCGCCCAGCCTCCACATAACCCACGCATATTCACTCAAAGCGCACAAATGGCTACAGGGTGTTTCAATTCGATTACCAGTGGCACGGGAGGCCTTTCCGCGCCCCGGATCTGAAGGAACACCCATGCTCAAGGCGGCATTCATCGGCGCAGCGGCGGCCGCACTCGCGGCTGCCGCAGCCATCCCCTCGGCCGACGCTCTCCCCCCGGTGCCGTCGACGGGCCCGGCGGCGAGCCTCGCGCCCGTTCCGCAGGGCCCGGTCACCATCAACCTCGTCCAGGTCAACGGCTCGGGCTGCCGGCCGGGCAGCGCCGCCGTGGCCGTCTCGCCGGACAACACCGCGTTCACCGTGACGTACAGCGAGTACCTGGCCCAGGTCGGCCAGGGCGCGAAGCCCGTCGACTTCCGCAAGAACTGCCAGCTCGGGCTGCGCGTCAACGTCCCCCAGGGCTACACGTACGCCGTCGTAACGGCGGACTACCGTGGCTTCGCGGACCTGGAGCGAGGCTCCTCGGCCACCCAGAAGGCGAGCTACTACTTCCAGGGCATGGCCGGCACCGACCGCCGCAGCCACCAGCTGCGCGGCCCCTACCGGGGCGACTGGCAGGCCACCGACACCACGGCGATCGAAGCCCTCATCTTCGCCCCGTGCGGTACGCGGCGGAACTTCAACATCAACACCGAGATCCTCGTCAACGCGGGCACCTCGGACACCGCCAGGACCAACAGCTTCATGACCATGGACTCCACCGACGGCAGCTTCAACACCAAGTACCACTTCGCCTGGAAGAAGTGCCCCGTCCGCTGAGCCGGTACGGGCCGCGCCGGCCTCGCTCCGCCCCCGTAGGGCGGAGCGAGGCCGTCCGTATGCTCACGATGTTCACACCGGTGGGGTGTCCGCCGCTCCTGCCCCGGTAGCGGGCTCCAGTACGAAGACGGGGATCACCCGGTCGGTCTTCTCCTGGTACTCGGCGTACGGCGGGAACGCGGCGACCGCGCGCTGCCACCACTCGGCCTTCTCGTCGCCGGTGATCTCACGGGCCGTCATGTCCTGGCGTACGGAGCCGTCCTGGAGCTCCACGTGCGGGTCGGACGTGACGTTGTAGTACCAGACCGGGTGCTGCGGGAAGCCGCCCTTCGAGGCGACCGCCGCGTACCGCCCCTCGTGCTCCACGCGCATCAGTGGGATCTTGCGGAGCTTGCCGCTCTTCGCGCCCCTTGTCGTGAGGATGACGACCGGCATCCCCGTGTCCCAGAGCGTCGTCCCCTGCGTGCCGCCCGAACTCTCGTACAACTCGACCTGTTCGCGCACCCACTGCGCCGGACTCGGTTCGTACTCGCCCTCAAGAGGCATCGCGGTCACCCTGTCGTCGCGTACGGATGGTGTAGCACAGTCCAACCCGGCCGCCGCGCGTATTCTTCCCCGCTTTCTGCGGAAGAAGTGCACGGGGTGCTGCTCCTTTCCACAGGTGTACCGCGCATACTGGTCGGGCCCCGACCCCTCGCAGAACGACTCCATGGCGAAAAACATCAGCTCCACGACCATCGTCCCCGACACCGCATGGCTGGCGCGCGGGCGCCATCTCGGGCCCGAGCCCGAGCAGGACGTGCGGCGCAATCTGATCGCCCTGCGGGCAGCGGGGGTGCTCGACGAGTTCCTGGAACTCGACCCTGTGGAGGCCGCGCGTTCCACCGCGCTGCACCCCAGGGACGAGTCCGCCGACCCCGGCCCCTCGGCCCGCCGTGTCTTCGAGGCGCGGTGGACCGCGGGCAGCGACGTGACGGTGCGTGCGCAGCTGACGACGTACGACCCCGAGGGCCGACGCAGGGACAAGGACGGCGAGGGCGTCTCATGGGTGCTCGCTGCCGAGGCCGAGCGGGAGTGGGACGTGTCCTGGCCCTCGCCCGCCCTCATGTTCTGGCCCGACAGCGACCGGATCGCCTGGGACCACGACGTGGTGGCGGACGTACGCCTGCGGGTGGCCAACCACCTGCCGAAGGACGACGACGCGCTCAAGCTGCGGCTGCGGGAGTGCACCCGGCAGAGCTGGTACCTGCACGTCGTGGTGCACGAGGCGATGACGCCCGACGCGCTCGGGCAGCAGCCGGTCTCCGTGTACCTACCGCCGAGCCTGCGCCACCGGGTGGTCGAGCACCGGGCCACTCCCGAGCAGGCGCAGATCGCGGACTTCGCGATGAAGCGGGAACTGGGCGTACGGCTGCCGCGTGGCGGTGCCGTGATCCTGCCCACCGGGACGTGGAGCGCGGACGAGGTCAAGGAGCGCTTCACGGTGCCCAACGTCTTCCTCGACGGCTCCACCCCGACCGAACTCCTCGACAGCATCAAGGAGTTCGCGTCCGAGACGCAAACGCTCCCGGCGGACGCCGAGCAGGCCCTGACGCGGCTGCGTCAGGGCTGGCACCTGCTCACCCCGGACGAGGAACTGGTCCACGCCAAGCACATGGTCACCAAGTACGCCGAGGCGCTCGAAGCGATGACCAACTCCCGTGACCGGTACCGGGAGGCCGCCGACGCGGCGCATGCCGCGCTGGCCGAGATCAACGGTGGCGACGGGGTGCCCCGTACGACCTCCTCGGGGAGTGCCAAGGCCAAGGAGGGCTCGCCGTTGACTGCTCTGACGAAGATGTTCGGCAGGTTCCAGGACCCGAACAAGTAGTCGTCGTGGTCAGCTCCCGGCCCGCCCGGGTGCCGTGGTGCGGGCTTCGGCCGCCGCCTTCAGGTCGCGCAGCCAGGCCTCCAGCCCCTGGCCGAGCAGTTCGGTCGCGTTCGGCAGCGATTCGACCTGCTCGCCGCTCCACGTTTCCACCGTACGGACGCGTACCCCGCCCCTGACCTTCTTGAAGGTCCACAGGTGGACGCCCTCGTCGATGCGCGCGCCCTCCCCGACGGCCGGTCCGCTCCACAGGATGCAGGAGCCCGGCTTGAGCTGCTGGACCGTGGAGGTGATCTCCATGGTGGTGGCGGGTGTGGTGGGGGTCGGCGGTGCGGGCGTGGTCCACCGGAACTGCGAACCCCTGCGCAGGCGGCCCTGGTCGAGGCGCTCCATGCTCTTGACGGACTCCTGCCAGGCGGGCCAGCGTCGCACGTCGGTCTGGAGCTTGAAGACGGTTTCCAGCGGGGCCTTGATCAGGATGTCGGACTCGTAGCGGATGCGGGCGGTGGGGTCGACGCCCTCGCCCCGGCAGGTGGGCTCGGACGGGGTGTGGTGGTGGGCGGCCCGAGGGGAGGCCTCGGCAGCGACAGCTCCGGGCGCGGTGCTCACGGCGCCGCCGGCCAGGGCGAGCGAGAGCGCGAGTGTCAGTCCGGTCGTCAGGGTGGTACGGGTGCGGGGCATGGTGGGTCCTCTCGTGAGGGGTGCGTGGGTGAGGAGTGGGCTGGGTGGGGTGCTTGAGGTCCGCGTCTGAGGTGTGGTCGGGCTACGGGTGGAGCACGATCTTTCCCGCGACCGTGCCGGACTCCGCCAGCCGCATGGCGTCCGCGATGCGGGCGAGCGGGAGCCGGTCCGCGATCTGCGCGCTGACGTCCCCGCGCTGGAGGGCCGCGAAGACCTGCGTGAGGTCGGCGCGCAGCCGGTTGCGGAACCGGTTCTTGGAGAGGGCGCGGCCGGCCCAGACGTTGAAGAAGTACGCCCGGCGGCCGTTGGGCGCCGTGTTCCACCACCACACCCGGCCGAGGATCTTGAGCACCGGCAGCTGCTTGGAGCCCCGGTCGTCCCGGGTGGAGGCGCTGCCGTACGAGACGAGCGTGCCGCCGGGCGCGAGGAGCCGCCAGGAGTCGACGACGCTCCGGCCGCCCACGTGGTCGAAGACCGCGTCCACGCCGCCGGGCGCGAGTGCGCGGACCCGTGCCGGAAGGTCGTCGCCGCGGTAGTCGACGGGCTCGACCCCCCGTTCCCGCAGCGCGTCGTGGTGGCGGGCGGACGCGGTGCCGATGACCCGTACGCCCATGGCCAGGGCAAGTTGGACCAGGACCGTGCCGACGCCGCCGTTGGCGCCGTGCACCAGGATCGTCTGTCCCTTGCGGACGCGTGCCTTGCGGTGCAGCATCTGCCAGGCGGTGATGCCGTTGACCACGAGGGTCTCCGCGTCCGCCGCGTCGACGCCGTCGGGCACCGGAACCGTGTCGGCCGCGTCGACCAGTACGTGGCTGGCCCAGCCGCCCACCTTGACGAGTGCCGCGACCCGCGTGCCGGTCAGGCAGGGATCGACGCCCTCGCCGGTCTGCTGGACCGTGCCGACCACGTCGTAACCCGGGACGAACGGGAAGGGCGGCTGGTCGTAGTACCGACCGCGGCGCATCTGCTGCTCGGCGAAGGAGACCCCGGTCGCCTCCATCCGTACGAGGACTTGGCGCGGCCCCGCAACAGGGACGGTTCCGTGCCGGACGACCAGCCCTTCCGGCTCGACCTCGCCCGGCAGAACGATCTCGACGAGTCCTTCGGCGTTCATGACGACCTCCGCTGCACTGCACATCGAGTGATGTGCTCTCGTGTTCGTTATAAGTTCTAACGGTTGCGAGAAGGGTCCGTCAAGAGCTCCGGTGATAACCTCTAACTAAATCTTGAGTCCGTAGCTTTACGGGCACGAAAGAGGCAGGTGGCAGTCCATGACGGATTCCGGTGCGAGTACGCGGACCCCGCGCGAGCGGTACCGCATCCAGGTGCGCGCCGAGGTCAAGAAGCGCGCCTGGGAGCAGATCGCGTCGGCGGGCGCGTCGGCGCTCTCGCTGAATGCGATCGCCAAGCAGATGGGCATGAGCGGTCCCGCGCTCTACCGGTACTTCGCCAGCCGCGACGACCTCATCACGGAGCTGATCAGGGACGCGTACCGGAGCCTCGCCGACACCCTGCGGGAGGCCGCCGAATCCGGCGCCGATCCGGCCGCGCTGGCTCACGCGCTGCGCCGGTGGGCCTTGGACGACCCCCACCGGTACCTGCTGATCTACGGCACGCCCGTGCCCGGGTACCACGCCCCCGAGGACACGACGGCGATCTCGGCCGAGGTCATGAAGACACTGCTGGACACCTTCGCCGCAGCGGCGGAGGCAGAGGCGGAGGCGGAGGCGGAGGCAGCTGCGTCAGCGCCCGGCAGCGGTTCCGCTTCCGGCGTGGCCCGCGCCCGCACGAGTGCCGCGGCCGCCCTCACCGCCCACCTCGACGACCACCGGGAGTGGGCGGAGGGCCACCCCGCCCCGACCGAGGTCCTCCACCGGGCACTGTCCTTCTGGACCCGGCTGCACGGCGCGCTCTCCCTGGAACTCTCGGGCCACTTCGCCGGAATGGGCTTCGACCCGGCCCTGCTCTACGCGGCGGAGGTCGAGGATCTCCTCAACAGCAACTAGGGCAACCGGGGACACGGGAAGGGCGCCTGCGGACTACGCCGGCGACCGCTTCATCGACGTCAGCGCGTCCAGCCCGTCCCGCAGCACCTCGGGCGACGCCTCCCCGAACAGCGCCTGCTGTGCGATGAAGCCCTGGGCCACCGCGAGCATCGTGCGCGCCACGTGGTCGGCCGGTACGTCGGCGGACATCAGCCCGGCCTCCCGATAGCTCTCGACGAGCCGCACCCAGATGCCGCGCATATCGGCGTAGCCCTGCCGCAGCAGCGCCTGCAGCCGTTCGTCGCGCAGGGTCTCCGCCCACACCTGGAGGACCAGCCCGGGGAACGCCGCGCGGTCCTCGGCCCGCGGTCCGCCGCGGGACGACACGACCTGGCCGACCACCCCTGCCAGCAGTTCGTGCGGCAGCGGCGGCGGGTCCTGCTCGGCAGCGGCCTCGAAGGCGGCGCGCACCTCGGCGAACACCTCTGCGGCGATGGCCAGGATCAGCTCGTCCTTGCCGCTGAAGTACCGGTAGACAGCGCCGGGCGAGAGGCCGATCTCGCGCAGTACGTCCTGCATGGAGGCCGCATGGAAGCCGGAACGGGCGAAGCAGCGGGTCGCGCCGTCCAGGATCTGGCGACGGCGGGCATCGAGGTGTTCCTGGGATACGCGAGCCATGTCCACAACTTAAAACGAACGTTCCTTCTTGACAAGTAAGCCCAGAGGGTCACCATGGAGAAAAGGTAAAACGAACGCTCCTTCTCTTTGGGAATCGAGGGGCACCATGCCCACCCAGCTCTCACTCTCCCGCCGCACTCTCGCGGCACTCCTCCTGGCTCCCGTCGTGGCGGCCCTCGCCCTGTGGGCGTTCGCCTGGCCGGCCGCCCGCATCGCCCCGCGCGAGCTCCCGGTCGGGGTCGCGGGCCCCGTCGCGGCGGCCGAACGGCTCCAGCACGGCTTCGAGCAGCGGCAGGGCGCCTTCGAGGTGCACCGCTATCCCGACGCCGCGAGCGCCCGCACCGCGATCGAGAACCGGGAGGTGTACGGCGCGGCCGTGGCCACCCCGAAGGGCGCGGAGGTACTCACCGCGACCGCCGCGAGTCCGGTCGTCGCCCAGTTGCTGCGGGACGCGGCGACCGCCCAGGCCCCGGCCGGGCCGCGGCCCCAGGTGACCGACGTGGTGGCGGCACCGTCCGCTGACCCCCGGGGCAGTGCGCTCGGGGCGAGCCTCCTGCCGCTGGCGCTGGCGGGGGTCGCCGCCGGGGTCGTGGTGACCTTGCTGAAGCTGCGCGGTGCGCGCGCCGTCCTCGTACTGACCGGCGCGTCCGCGCTGGTCGCCCTGGTGGCGACGGCGCTCGCGCACAGCTGGCTGGGCGTTCTCACCGGGAACTGGTGGGCGGAGGCGGGTGTCCTCGGTCTGACGGTGCTGGCCATTTCGGCGTCGATCGCGGGCCTGGCAGCGCTCCTGGGACGTGCGGGGACCGCGCTCGGCGGGCTGCTGATGGTGCTGCTGGGCAACCCCTTCTCCGGGGTGACGAGCGCCCCCGAGCTGCTGCCCTCCCCCGCCGGGGCCCTCGGGCAGCTGCTGCCTCCGGGTGCGGGCGGCACGCTGCTCAGGTCGGTGTCCTTCTTCGACGGTGCTGCCTCGGGTGCGGCCCAGCTGGCCCTCACCCTGTGGGCGGGGCTGGGCCTGGCGGCCGTACTGATCGCCGGGGCCCGGGGACGTACCGCCCCGGCCGCTGACGCGACGCCGCAGGCCGGAGAGCCGGTGTCCGACGGCGCGGCGCCCAAGCCCAAGGCAGAGCCGGCGGGGCCAGTGGGGCCTGTGGGTCCTGTGGCAGAGGGGGGCACCGTAGCGGGGGAAGCGCCGGTGCGCCGGTGACCGTCCGGGAGCGGCGCCCTGGTGCCCCTCGCTCCCGGCACGCCAGAATCGGTGGATGCTTCAGTCACCCACGTACGACGACGTCCGGGCGGCCGCCGCCCGCATCGCAGGACACGCCCATCGCACTCCGGTGCTGCGCTCGCGGCTGATCAACGAACAGCTCGGCGCCGACGTCGTGTTCAAGTGCGAGAACTTCCAGCGCATGGGGGCCTTCAAGTTCCGCGGCGCGTTCAACGCGCTCTCGCAGTTCGACCCCGGCCGGCGGCGGGCCGGGGTGGTGACCTACTCCTCCGGCAACCACGCCCAGGCGGTCTCGCTGGCCGCGCGGCTCCTCGGCATTCCGGCCACGATCGTGATGCCGCACGACGCGCCCGCCTCGAAGGTCGCCGCGACCAAGGGCTACGGCGGCCAGGTCGTCACGTACGACCGCTACACCGAGGACCGGGAGGAGATCGGCCGGGCACTGGCCGCCGAGCACGGGCTCACACTGATCCCTCCGTACGACCACCCGCAGGTGATCGCGGGTCAGGGCACCGCGGCCGTCGAGCTCTTCGAGGAGGTCGGTGAACTCGACGCCCTGTTCGTGCCGTTGGGCGGAGGCGGTCTGCTGTCGGGGTCGTCGCTGGCGGCGCGCAGCCTGTCGCCGGACTGCCGGCTCTACGGTGTCGAGCCCGAGGCCGGCAACGACGGCCGGCAGTCCCTCCGCCAAGGGGCCATCGTGCACATCGACACCCCGCGGACCATCGCCGACGGCGCGCAGACCCAGCACCTGGGCACCTGGACGTTCGACGTCATCCGCCGCGAGGTCACCGACATCCTCACCGTCAGCGATGCCCAACTCGTCGACACCATGCGGGACTTCGCCACGTACATGAAGATCGTGGCCGAGCCCACCGGCTGTCTGGGGTTCGCCGCCGTCCGCGAGCAGGCGGCCCGGCTGCGCGGGCAGCGGATCGGCGTGATCATCAGCGGCGGCAACATCGACCTCGACCGCTACGCGGCACTACTGGCGACCCGACCGCCTCATGAACACCCCTTGACCCTGGATGGTCCAGACCAATAGCGTCCACGCATGCGTCGAAGACTTCTGAAAGGGTCGGCCCTCGTCGCCGCCGCCTGCGTCACTTCGCTCCTCGCCACTCTCGCGCCCGCCGCGAGCGCCGCGCCCGCCCCCGCGCCCACTGCTTCGCAGCAGGATGCGGGCCACGACTCCTCCCCTTCCTCCTCCCCCGGCTCCTCCCTCAAACGGATCGGGTACTTCACCCAGTGGGGCGTGTACGGCCGCAACTTCCAGGTCAAGGACCTGGACACCAGCGGTACGGCCGCCCGCCTCACCCACCTCAACTACGCCTTCGGCAACGTCGACAAGTCCGGCAAGTGCTTCCTCACCCCGCAGCCGGGCGAGAGCGACCCGTGGGCCGACTACCAGCGCCCGCTGGACGCCGCGACCTCCGTCGACGGGACCGCCGACACCGACACCCAGGCCCTGGCCGGGAACTTCAACCAGCTGCGCGAGCTCAAGGCCAAGCACAAGGGCCTCAAAGCCCTGATCTCGCTGGGCGGTTGGAGCTGGTCGACGAACTTCTCGGACGCCGCCCTCACCCCCGCCTCCCGCAAGGCCCTCGTCTCCTCCTGCATCGACCTGTACATCAAGGGCAACCTGCCCAAGGACGGGGCACGCGGCGGCGAAGGAGCCGCGGCCGGAGTGTTCGACGGCATCGACATCGACTGGGAGTGGCCGGGCTCCGAGGGCGACACCGACACCGTCTACCGCCCCGAGGACAAGCAGAACTTCACCGCTCTGGTACGGGAGTTCCGCACCCAGCTCGACGCGTACGGCAAGCAGAAGCGCAAGCACTACGAGCTGTCCGCGTTCGTGCCGACCGCCGACGCGAAGATCGACGCGGGCTTCGAGGTCCGCAAGATCATGAAGGACTTCGACTTCGTCAACCTCCAGGGTTACGACTTCCACGTCAGCGGCGAGAAGAAGACGGCCCAGCAGTCCGCCCTCTTCGCCCCGGGCGACTTCAGCGTCCACGGCACGGTCGAGTCCTGGCTCAAGCGCGGCGCACCCGCCCGCAAGCTGGTCGTGGGCATGCCGTTCTACGGGCAGGGCTGGACCGGCGTCACCGGCGGCGGAAACGGCCTCGGTAAGCCCGCCACCGGCCCCGCCCCCGCCAAGTGGGCGGCCGGGTACGCGGACTACAAGGAGCTCAAGCCCCTCGTCGAGGAGGGCAGGTTCAAGGTCCACCGCGATCTGCTGCGCGGTCACGCCTGGATCTTCGACGGTTCGACCATGTGGACGTACGACGACCCCATCGTCCTGGCCACCAAGGCCGCCTACGTACGGGCCCGTGGGCTGGGCGGCGCGATGGTCTGGTCGCTGGACGGCGACACCTCGGACGGCGAACTGATGCGGGCCCTGGACCGGGGGCTCGGCCGCCGCTGAGCGGACACGGGTCACAGCTGACGCATGAGCACCGTGGTGTGGCTGTGGTCCGGATCCTTCGACGCGGTCAGCATCGTGAGCGGTCCCCGGGCGGCCAGCTCCCGCAGACGGGTGAGGGCGCGGGCGGCCTCGGGGGCCGCGAGTTCGGCCTCGTAACGGCGGGTGAACTCCTCGAAGGAGTCCCTGTTGCTGTGGAACCAGTGGCGCAGGTCGGTCGACGGGGTGACGTCCTTGAGCCATTCGTCCAGGTGCGCGTCGGTCTTGGAGACGCCTCGGGGCCAGAGCCGGTCCACCAGGATCCGCTGCCCGTCGTCCGGCTCGGGGGGATCGTAGATCCTGCGCACCTGGATGCGGTGGGGGCGGGCGTGGCTCACGGGTGTCTCCCGGGTGGTCCGGTGGCGGGGGCGTGGTCCCGTCCAGTCTCACCGGAAGGGCGGCCGGCCGCCGGGTGGGGCAGGGCCAATGGGGGCCTCTCGTATCCTGGTTGGCTCTTCTGCCGCCCCTGGCTCGACGCCCCGCCCCGACTCCCCGCACGGAGGAACACATGACCGACCCGTCCGACGGTTCGGCCGCCATGTCCGAGGAGGCGATCCGCGCCGCCACCCTCGGTACGCCCGAGGTCCTCGCCGGACAGATCACGATCGCCCCCTACGATCCCGCCTGGCCCCTGGTGTACGAGCAGGAGGCCGCGCACCTCGCGAAGGCGCTGCCCGACGCGGTCGGGCTGTTCCACGCGGGGTCGACGTCCGTACCCGGTCTGGCCGCCAAACCCGTACTCGACATGGTGCTCGTGGTCGCGGACCCGGCCGACGAGGACTCCTACGTACCCGCGCTCGGTGCACTCGGATACCGCCTCGCCATTCGCGAACCCGACTGGTACGAGCACCGGGTGCTGAAGAAGTCCGGGCTCGCTGACGTACTCCCCCAGGCCAATCTGCACGTCTTCCCGCCCGACTGCCCCGAGACCGCGCGCATGCTCCGCTTCCGCGACCGGCTGCGCGCCCATCCGGCAGACCGCGACCTCTACCAGCGGACGAAGCTGCGGCTGGCGTCCCAGGACTGGCGGTTCATGCAGAACTACGCCGACGCGAAGACCGAGGTCGTCGCCGAGATCATGGCGCGGGCCGGGGAGGGCGGGACAGCGGGGGCTCAGCCGGGGGCGTGACGGAGCCTCGGTCGCCCCACGGTGGGACCGGTGGGACCGGGGTTCTCGCGGGTCGCGGGCCCTCCGTTGGGCCGCACGGGTAGCTCTGGGGCAGGATGCATCGCTGCGGAACAAGTCGTTCCGACAGTGCGGGCACCTGCACCGCCCGCCGCCCTCCCCTCTCTTCTCATGGAGCGACCGTGAAGTCTGGCGACCAGATCGTCCAGGAACTGCCCTGGAGGTGGGGTGTCCAGGGCAAGGTGTTCGTCATCGGTGGCCTCGGCTACCTCTTCGACGCGTACGACATCGCCCTGAACGGCTTCCTGATGCCGCTGGTCGGCACGGAGTTCGGCCTCACCCTCGGCGAGCGCGGGCTCGTCGCCACCGCGAACCTCGTCGGAATGGCGGTCGGCGCCGTCGCCTGGGGTTCGGTGGCGGACCGGATCGGCCGCAAGAAGGCGTTCAGCGTGACGTTGCTGATCTTCGCGGTGTTCTCCGTGTTGGGCGCGCTGTCGCCGACGTACTGGATCTTCCTGCTGCTGCGCTTCCTGGCGGGCATCGGCCTCGGCGGCTGCATTCCGGTGGACTACGCGCTGGTCAGCGAGTTCTCGCCGCGCAAGTACCGGGGGCGGATCCTCACCGCGCTCGATCTGTGGTGGCCGATCGGGGTCACCCTGTGCGGGCTGGTGTCGACGGCGATGCTGCCGCTGCACGGGAACTGGCGGTGGATGCTGCTCACGATGACACTGCCCGCACTGCTGCTGTTCTGGGTGCGCCGAGGTGTCCCCGAGTCGCCCGTCTACCTGTCCGAGAAGGGGCGCGAGCGCGAGGCCAGGGCGGTCATCGACGACCTGGTCACCCGTACGGGCGCCACCCCCGAGGAGTACGCCGTTCCGCGCCCGGCCGAGGGACCCCGCACGAAGGGACTCGCGGCGGCGGCCGAACAGCTGCGGCTGATCTGGGGGTTCAGCCCGAGGATCACCTCGGCGGTCTGGCTGATGTTCGCCACGATCATGCTCGTCTACTACGCGGCGCTGAGCTGGATGCCGACCATCCTCAAGACCGAGGGGCACGGCGACACGGCCGCGTTCACCGGGACGACGCTGATGAGTGCCGTCGGCATCCTCGGTGTGGTCGTCTCGACCGCGCTGGTGGACGTGGTCGGCCGCAAGTGGCTGATCGGGGTGACGGCTCCGCTGGCGACGTTCGCGCTGGTGGCCTTCGCGCTGGTACGGGAGCGGGAGACCGCGCCGCTGGTGGCGATCGCCGTGTTCGGCTTCCTGATCCAGCTGGCGATCCCGGCGCTGTACGCGTACGTCTCGGAGCTGTACCCCACTCCCCTGCGGGCGAGCGGGTTCGGCTGGGCCTCCTCGGTGAGCCGTTCCCTGACCGGGTTCGCGCCGCTGCTGTTCGGTTCGGTGATGTGGCCGCTACTGGGGCTGCCGTGGACCTTCGGGGTGCTGGCGGTGGCGGTACTGCTCGCGATGGCGTGGATGGCGGTGGCAACGCCGGAGACCAAGGGGCGGGAGCTGGACGCGGACCCGGTGGCGGAGAGGGTGGCGGTGCGGTAGACGGCTGGTGCCGTGGAGGGCCGGGGCTGTCGACGCCCGGTGCCGGCCGGTCCGCTACGCCCGGCGCCGGAAACGCGCCGCGAGGTGGTGCTGGAGGGGCTGGCCGACCGCCGCGAGGTCGTGCGTGAAGTCGAGCGTGCCGTCGTCGGTGAGGGTGTAGCGGCGACGGGTGGCATCGACCTGTTTGGCCGTGGGGGCGAGGGCCACCTGATGGGTGGTGAGGTCGACCGTGCGGCCCTCCGCCCCGCCGACCAGGATCTCCGCGATCCCGGTGGGCTGGGTGACGAGCGCCTCGACCCGGCAGTCCACCTGCAGCCGCCACCAGCCGCTCTCCCGGGCGGAGGGGCGCAGCACGGTGCCCTCGGCGTCGACGAGCCAGGCCCGGGACTCGTACCGGAGGAAGGGCCGGCCGTCGTGGCTGAAGGTGATCTCCTGTGCGTACGAGAATCCCTCGGCGAGGGTCGGGTACTCGCCCGCGCCCCGGCCGTGCCAGGTGCCCAGGAGGCCGAGCACGGGGGTGAGGAGTGCGTGCGGCGGGGGCGTGCCGTCCGTGCTTTCGCTGTCGGGGTACGGGTGCGTGGCGGCGGGGTCGAACACGGAAGGCGCTCCTGGGGTCGGGCGGGTCGAGGCGCGGGGCGTGCGTGCGCGGCTTCATCGTGCCAGTTGACCGCTGTGGCCGTGGGTGCGGCCGTGCCTTGTTTCCGGCGCCGGGGCCCGCCGTCGTGGCCGCCGCCGTCGCCGTACGGTGATCGCCTAGACTCGGCAAATGGCGAAGTACTTCGACGTACACCCCGAAAACCCCCAGCCGCGGACCATCAAGAGCGTGGCGGACAGCATCCGTACCGGTGCGCTGGTCGCGTATCCGACGGACTCCTGTTACGCGCTGGGCTGCCAGCTCGGCAACCGCGACGGCATCGGCCGGATCCGGACGATCCGTGATCTCGACGACCGGCACCACTTCACCCTCGTGTGCCACGACTTCGCGCAGCTAGGCCAGTTCGTGCAGCTCGACAACAAGGTGTTCCGCGCCATCAAGGCGGCCACTCCCGGGAGTTACACCTTCATCCTGCCCGCCACGAAGGAGGTGCCGCGCCAGCTGCTGCACCCCAAGAAGAAGACGGTGGGCGTACGGATTCCCGAGCACGTCGTCGCGCAGGCCCTGCTCGCCGAGCTCGGTGAGCCGCTCGTGTCCAGCACGCTGCTCCTGCCCGACCAGGAGGAGCCGATGACGCAGGGATGGGAGATCAAGGAGCGTCTCGACCACGTGGTGGACGCGGTGATCGACTCCGGGGACTGCGGCACGGTGCCGACCACCGTCGTGGACTTCTCCGGCGGCGAGGCCGAGATCGTGCGCCGGGGGGCGGGCGACACTTCGCGCTTCGAGTAGCGATGAGTTCCGGGTTCCTCCTCGGTCTGCCCTTGTGGACCGCGACACGCGAAGACGTGGACGTGCGCGGACGCGTACCGAGGAGGACCCGTGATCGACCTGAAACCGGCCTGCCGACGGCTCAATGACGTACTGGCGGGTGTGCGCGACGGGCAGCTGGGTGATCCCACGCCCTGCGACAAGTACGACGTCGGCGACCTGATCGACCATGTCGCCGGATTCTCGCGGGCATTCACGGCGGTGGCCCGCCACGACCGCATTTCGGGGGCGACGCCCCCCACTCCGCCGAACTCCGCGAACCTGGGCACCGGCTGGCGTGCCGAGCTGGCCGGAAGCGTACGGGAGCTCGGTGAGGCCTGGGACGACCCCGCCGCGTGGGAGGGCATGGGCGATGCCGGGGTGGGGTTCGAACTGCCCAGTTCACTGTGGGGGCGGATCGCCCTGACCGAAGTGGTGGTGCACGGCTGGGATCTCGCCCGCGCCACCGGCCAGCCCTTCGAACTGCCCGAGCAGACCCTGCGCGACTGCTACGACCATGTGGCCTCCTTCGTCGAAGAAGCGCCGGTCGAAGGGCTGTGGGGACCTCCGGTCGAGGTCGCGCCCGACGCGCCGCTGCTGCACCGGGTGTTGGGGGCCACCGGGCGCCGGCCGTGAGGCGGCGCTGAGGGACGACATGGGTGCCGGGGATCCGGCAGAGACCCGGAATTACATCCTTCCGGGTCCACCCGAACCACCCGCGGATGCATTAGGTTAGGCTTACCTAAGTCGCCGAGCCTGGTGTCCCCCACCGCCGCCCTCATGGAGATTCCGCATGCGTCTGCCCCGCTCCCGTGCCCAGCAGCCGACCAGCGCCGAGCGCGTCCGGTCCGTCCTGGCCGCCGCGCATTCGATGACGGTCGTCAGTGACGGCCTGCACACGGAAGTGCGCAGGCTCGACGGGACGGGGGTCATGAGCCGCGTCCACGTGCACGCGCCGACCCCGCACCTGCCGCCCGATCCGGACGCCCAACGCATCCCGGTCCGGCTGGAGTTCACGGACATCGCGCCCACGCCGGTACGCGACCGCGTCCGTGCGCGGGTCACCGTGACCGGGCTGCTCACCGGCCCGTACCAGGTGTCCGAGTCCGACGAGAGCACCTGCATGGAGTTCGGGCAGGCGGTCATCGAGGACGAGGACGGGCGTGCCTACGTCACCCTGGAGGAGCTGGAGGAGATCGCTCCGGATCCGCTGGCGGGCTGCGAGGCGGGGATGCTGACCCACCTCCTCGACTCGCACGCCGAGTTGGTCCCGCTGCTGCTGCGCCTGGTGCGCACTCCGAAGGCCGTCAAGCCGACCCGGGTCATGCCGCTGGCGATGGACCGGTACGGCATCACGCTGCGGCTGGAGTGCCCTCGGTCGCACACCGACGTCCGGCTCGCGTTCCCCACCCCCGTGACCGCCGCCGATCAGGCGGGGCCGCAGATCCAGGGGCTGCTGCGCGCGGCACGGCGGATGTCCCACCCGAACCGGCTGCCCGCGTAGCACCGACGGCCCGGGGTTGTCAGAGGCCGCAGACGGAGCAGCCGTACCGCTCCGCCTGCGCCCTCCAGGCCGGGGTGGGGTCGACGAAGTACTGGATCTCGCCGCGCCGGTAGGCGTCGACATCCCGCTGGAGGGCCTCGCACCGGTCCGGGCGCGGGGCGGCGGGGTCGGCCGTCGCTCCGGGTGCGAGCAGGAGACTGCCCGCGATGACGGCGACGGCGACCGCGGCTGAGGTACGGCGGACACGGACTCGGAGCATGGCGGAAACCCTTCTGACGGGCCGGACACCCGGTGCGGGAGGCCGGTGGGACCGGCCGTGTCCCAGTAGGCGGGGCCGCCGCGCCCTTCCGCATCCGGGGACGTGCCCACCGTAGCCGCGGTCAGCCGGACCAGACGACGTCGAGGACGGACAGTCGACGGGCGGCGCGGTTGACCCAGTAGACGACGGTGAGCTGTCCGACGGCCGCGGAACGCACGTCCTCGCCCTCCGGATCGACCGGGTTCCACTGGGCGAAGCCCCACGGGGACAGTGCGGCGAGGCCGAGCACGTCCACGACCATCTCCTTGGCGTGCGGGGGCAGTTCGGTGATCACTTGGGCTGCCCGGGGTGACAGCCGGACCGGCCATGCCGCCTCACCCACCGCCCGCCCTCCCCCTTCGGCTTCGCCGCGTTGTCCTTCTCGGCGCCGCGCCGAACCGTGCTCGCCGGGCCCGTCCCGCCCCACTGTAGGACCGCCGGGCGGGGCAGGTACGGCTCTTCCCCTCCGTGCAGGAGCCACGTACATTCGGCGCAACATTGACGGAAAGTCAGGGAGCGACGTATGCCGATCGAACCCGCACTCCAGAAGTTTCTCGAACTCGTCCCGCCGATGGACTGGTCCCTCGATCCCGCCACGTTCCGCAAGCAGTCGGCCGCCGTGTTCGCCTCGATGCCGGTCACGACACAGCTTCCGAAGGTGTCGAACCGCAGCATCCCCGGGCCCGCGGGCGAGATCCCGATACGCGTCTACCGCCCCTCGCTCGATCCCGGGCTGCCGGTCACCGTGTTCTGCCACGGCGGCGGTTTCGTCATCGGCAGCCTGGACAGCCACGACGCGCTGTGCCGTACGACGGCCCAGGAGAGCGGGTCGATCGTGGTGTCGGTCGACTACCGACTGTCACCCGAGCACCCGTTCCCGGCCGCGCAGGAGGACGGCTTCGCCGCGTACGCGTGGGTGCGGGAGCATGCGGCCGAACTGGGCGGCGACCCTGCCCGGGTCGCGCTCGCCGGGGACAGCGCGGGAGCCTCGATCTCGGCGGCGGTGTGCCTGATGGCCCGCGACCGGGGCCTGCCCCAGCCGGTCTTCCAGTTGCTCTGGTACCCGGCGACCGGGCTGGACGCCACGCCCTCGCGCACCCGCTTCGCCGAGGCGCCCATGCTGGGAGCCGAGGCGATGGGGTTCTTCCACCGCCACCACTTCTCGGCGATCTCCCGCGAGGACGCCGTCCCCTACGGTGCGGTCGCGCTGGCCGGTGACCTGTCGGGGCTCGCCCCCGCGTACGTCCTGGTCGCGGGCAACGACCCGCTGCTGGACGAGGGCACGGCGTACGCACAGCAGTTGATCGACGCGGGCGTACCGGCGCAGCTGGACGTCCAGGAGGACATGGTGCACGGCTTCCTGAACTTCGCGGACCTCGTGCCGTCCTGCCGGAGCGCGGCCCAGCCCTCGCTGACGGCACTGCGGCAGGCGCTGGCGCGGTCGCATTAGGGTGGTCGTATGGCTTCGGATGCGGGACCCGTACGGGTCGACAGTTGGATCTGGTCCGTACGGCTCATGAAGACCCGGTCGACGGCTGCCGCTGCCTGTCGGGCCGGGCACGTGCGGGTCAACGGCGAGCGGGCCAAGCCTGCCCAGTCCGTGCGGATCGGCGACGAGGTCCGGGTGCGGCAGGAGGGCTGGGAGCGCGTCGTCATCGTCTCCCAGCTCGTACGCAAGCGGGTCGGGGCCGTCCCCGCCGCCGAGGCGTACGTCGACAAGAGCGCGCCGCGCCCGCCGAGGGAAGTCATGGGTGCGGGCGTACGGGAGCGGGGAGCCGGGCGGCCCACCAAGCGGGACCGGCGGGAGTGGGAGCAGTTGCGCGGCGGTCTCTGAGGGCGGGGCGGGAGTCCGGGCGGCCGTCGGGGAGGATGGTGGCATGTCCAAGATGCCTCGTTCTCGTTCCCGTACGAAGCCCGGCCGGGGCTCCCGCACCTCCCCCGGCCCGGGCACCGGCCCCGGCCCGGGCCTCGGCCCCGGAGCGCCCTGTCCCTGTGGGCGCGTGCAGTCCTACAGCGAGTGCTGCGGCCGCTTCCACCGCGGGGAGGCCACCGCGCCGACCGCCGAGCGACTGATGCGGTCGCGCTACAGCGCGTTCGTGGTGCTCGACACCGGCTATCTGCTCCGGACCTGGCATCCGTCGACCCGGCCGGAAACCCTGGATCTGGACCCGGGGCAGCGGTGGACCGGGCTCGACATCCTGGGCGCCACGGACGGCACCGCCTTCCACCAGGAAGGGACCGTGGAGTTCCGTGCCCACTACGTCCACGAGGGCCACGCCGACAGCCAGCGCGAGCTGAGCCGCTTCGTCCGCGTCGACGGGCAGTGGGTCTACCTCGACGGTCAGAACAGCGGCAGCTGACCCGGGAACTCGGGTGTCGTGTAGCCGTCGAGGGACGGCTGCACGGCCGATCCGAGGGGTGCCGTGGTGCGTGAGCCGGGGCAGGAGACCAGCTCCGTCGTGCCGCGCGCCCCTGGTGGGTCGTGACGGGCGAAGCGGGCGGCGACCACCGCGATTTCACGGCGGCACACGGGACAGACACGGCGAGGAGACGACACAGCGGCCAGTCTGCCTCATCAGCGGCGCGCTTCCTCGGCCACTCCCCTCTCCCGGTCCCGCCGGTGGCCGCAGTTCTTCCTGACCGTCCGCCTGATGCCCCGGTGCAGCCAGGAGCGGACACCACCGGCACGCACGGGCCGGCCGGGCGCGCCGGGTGCCGGTGGGCAGGGGGCCGGGCGGTCCGGTGGGCTGCCCTGTCGGCCCTCTTGCCGACCGTCCGCAGGGCCGTCCCCCGGATCTTGCGGGTTCGGCAGCGGTCGCTGTGCGCGTGCCTCTTCCAGAGACAGGGCCAGACAGACCCTGATCCACTCGGCCTCGTCGCGGTCCTGCGCCACGAAGAGCCGGCGCGCCACCTCCCGGGCCGCGAAGCCGGTCGGCTCGGCCGCGACCAGGCCGGACCGGAGACCGGCGAGGAGTTCGTTCTCCCGCGGGTCCGGCACCGCCTCGGCGAGCTCTTCCACGGCCAGCAACAAGCTGAAGATCGCGGCCTGTTCCCAGGGGTCGTCCGTACGGTGCAGCAACTGTCCGAGGCGGCGGCTGCGCCAGTTCCGGGGGCGGTGGTCGGCTCCCTCGTCGAGCGAGGCGCGCATGCCCTTCGGATACTTCCCGGTCAGCAGCTCGGGGTGCCGGGCCCTGAAGTCGGTCAACTCCTCTACGAGGTAGAGCCAGACGACCGCCCGGTACCGGTTCAGGTAGAAGCGGGCCGGGCTGAGGTATCCGGCGCGGGCCAGAGCCGTGAAGCGAAACGCGCTGATGCCCATCACTGCGGCGGCCTCGGTCGTTCCCGCGGTCCTCAGCCGCACCTTGAGCGGGGTGGCACCCCTCGCCAACTCCCGCAGCCTGTCGATCTCTTCGCGGGCGACACGTCGCCTTCCGCCACCGCAGTCCGGCACGGTGCGGATCCGGCCGAGCTGCACCGCGAGAGAGAACTCGCTCCGGTCCAGACCGAGTTCCTGCGCCGCGCGGACCGCGGTGACGGTGCCTAGGGCACGCTGCGCTTCCTTGACGTCCATGACAGTCCTCCCCGTGAGGTACGAACACTCTCAGTGACGACCGTAGCCCGCTCCGCCGGATCCCGCCGGACCTGTGGACAACCCCCTGTGGACAACCTTCCGACCTCCTACGTACATGCAGGTCGGAGGCCAGTTCCGGTCAGACTCCCGGCTGCCGGGCCGCCACCCCGAGGTGCTCGCCGACCCGGTTGACCAGCAGGGTCATCTCGTAGGCGATCTGCCCGAAGTCGGCCTCGGCGGCGCTCAGTACGCACAGACAGCTACCGTCTCCGGCAGCGGTGACGAAAAGGACCCCGTCGTCGAATTCGATCATCGTCTGCCGCACTTTTCCGGCGTCGAAGTGCCGCCCGGATCCCTTGGCCAGGCTGTGCAGTCCCGAGGAGACCGCGGCGAGGTGTTCGGCGTCCGGCCTCGCCAGTCCGGCGCTCGCGCCTGTCACCAGCCCGTCGTTGGAGAGGACCAGTGCGTGGCGGATGTGATGGATCCGCTTGGTCAGGTCGTCGAGCAGCCAGTCAAGTCCCTTGTTCAGCGCCATGTTTCGGCTCTCCCCGCTCATTCGTTCCCCGTGACCCCAGTTCTCCCGCAAGCCTTACCCAGAGTCGGCGTGGCGGCAAGCAGATCCGGATCAACGGAAGTTCGTACGCCACGCGGGAGCGGCGTCGCGGCGGGCGATGGAAGCGCTCTCAGGCCATCGAGTCCAACAGGCGCGTGGTGTGCACCCGCCCCGCGTACTCGACCAGGCGGATCAGCACTTCCTTGCCGGAGTCGCGGTCGCGCGCGTCGCAGAGCACCACGGGGGTGCCGCGGTCGAGGTCCAGGGCCCGGGAGACCTCGCGCGCGCCGTAGGCCTGCGTACCGGCGAAGCAGTTGACCGCCACGACGAAGGGGATGCGGCGGTCCTCGAAGTAGTCAACGGCGAAGAAGCTGTCGGCGAGTCTGCGGGTGTCGGCGATCACCACGGCACCCAGCGCGCCCTGGGAGAGGTCGTCCCACAGGAACCAGAAGCGGTCCTGGCCCGGGGTGCCGAACAGGTAGAGGGAGAGTCCGGACCGGATGGTGATGCGGCCGAAGTCCATGGCTACGGTCGTCGCCGCCTTGTGGTCGAGCCCGGCCGTGTCGTCCACGCCCCTGCTCGCCTCGGTGAGGAGTTCCTCGGTGCGCAAGGGGCGTATCTCGCTGACGGATCCGACCAGGGTGGTCTTGCCGACGCCGAAGCCGCCCGCCACCAGTATCTTCAGCGCGAGGGGCGAGCTTTCCGTGCCGTCGGCGCTTTCCGTGCCGTCCGCACTTTCCGTGCCTCCCGTGCCTCCCGTGCCGTCCGCACTTTCCGTGACTTCGGCGTCGACGCCCTCCGTGCCGGGGGTGTTCGTGCCGGGCGTGTGCTCTGTGGTCATGGGGACGCTTCCTTCGGCGGATCGGATCGAATCGAATCGGTCGTGGGAAAACAAAGGGCGGGGCGCGGAGCCCGTGTCACAGGGCACGCAGGCCGTCGATCACTTCCTGCACGGGGAGTTCCGTGGGCAGACCGGCCGGGCGGGCAGGCGCGCCCCACGTCACCTGGCCCGCGCGCGACAGGTCCTCCAGGAGGTCGCGTACGACGCCGGTGGGCAGGTCCGCCGAGGCGGCGAGGTCCGCGACGGTCTGGGTCGCGCTCCGGCAGAGGCCGAGCAGGGTGTGGTGCACGCGGCTCAGCAGTGCGGGGTCGGGTTCGCCCGCGTCGGCGACCGCGGAGATCTGGGTGACGAGATCGAGGCGCGGACCGGGAGGGACGTCGGCTCCGGAGGCGTCGGCGGAGCGGGCGGAGCCACCGGCCCTGCCCGCTTTCGCGGTGCGTACGCCGGTCTGCGCGTAGGGGCGCACGAGGGGCCCCGCTTCCGCGTCGTACCACTGGGTGTTGCCTTCGGCTGCCCTCTGATGCTCGATCATCCGTGGGTCTCTCCGGCTCCGGCTGAGGCGCGGTGTGCCCCGTGGAATCCGGACGGTAGTCGCGCCGATGTACGACTCCCGGTCGGCTTTCGAAAGCATGCGGAATGTGGCGGGAACGTTCTCCGGGACGATCGGAGGGGATCATGGGGTCATGGCTGACGACCACATGCAGGTTCAGGAGTTCTTCGGCGCCCGCGCCGCCCGCTGGGATTCGCGCTTCCCGGACGACGGGCCGGCGTACGAGGCGGCCGTCGCCGCCATGGGCCTGCCGCCCGGCGGGGCGGTGCTCGACGCGGGCTGCGGTACGGGGCGGGCATTGCCGTACCTGCGGGCGGCCGTGGGGAGTTCGGGGGTCGTACTGGGCGCGGATCTGACGCGCGAGATGCTCGACGAGGCGGCCCTGGCGGGGCGTGGCGGTCGGCACGCCCTGCTCGTCCAGACCGATGTGACGCGGCTGCCGCTGGGAGCGGGTGTCCTCGACGGCGTGTTCGCCGCCGGGCTGATCGCGCATCTGCCGGCCCCGGAGCGGAACCTGCGCGAGCTGGCCCGGACGGTGCGTCCCGGCGGACTGCTCGCCCTGTTCCATCCGATCGGCCGGGCCGCCCTCGCGGCCCGGCAGGGGCGCGAGCTCACCGGGGCGGACCTGCGGGCCGAGCCCAACCTCCGCCCATTGCTGGCCGGTTCGGGCTGGAGCATGCGGTCGTACGTCGACGAGGACAGCCGCTTCCTGGCGCTGGCGACCCGCAAGGACTGAAGCCTGCCCTCACCCCCGCGGGTACGTCGCGTGCTACGGAGTGCGGTTCGCGTGCGGCACCGGGCAGCCGCGTACGCCGGGTACCGGGAAGGTGCCGAGCTGGTCGACCTCGTAGCCGTTCCGGTAGCCCTTGATCTCGGGGTTCTGCCGGGCGTAGTGGGGTGTGCGGCGGGGCGGCAGCAGCCGTACGGCACGCGCGCGCAGCCGTAGTGCGCCCCTGGCGGCGGTACGGGTCACCGGGTGTGCGCGGTCGTAGCGGAAGGCCCGCAGCAGCGGGTCGTCGAGGAGACCGAGGCTGGCGCTCCTGACCACCGGCGCCAGCGGCCCGTACCAGGAGGCCATCAGGTCCAGCGTCGCGTCGGCGACCTTGCGGGCGCCCTCGTCCCAGCCGAAGCGGTCCGCCTCGTAGCGGTCGAGGAAGCGCTCGAACTCCTCGTAGGACTGCGGGACGTCACGGATCCCGAAATGGGTGCCGAGGGTGCGGTAGTACGCCGCCGAGGCGCGCAGTTCGTGGTCGGACAGCCTGCGCCAGCCGTAGGTGTCGAGCCAGCGCTTGGGCACGACGACGAACGTGCACAGTACGTAGCGCATGTCGTCGTCGCTGATGTCGTAGCTGCGGTGCATCCCATTGATGCGGCGGATCGCAGTGCGGCCCTGGTCGCTGGTGAAGCCGTGCTCCACGATCGCGTCGAGCAGGAGCGCGGTGTCGTCGTAGCGCTTCTGGGTGCGGTCGGTGAACTCGGTGGTCTCCGCGAGGAGCCGGCCGATGCTGGGCACCGCGTAGGTGCGGTAGAGGGCGAGTTCCAGCGCCCTGGCGAAGTCCCAGGGGAATTCGAGGGTGGTGGTCATCCGGTAGATGCGCAGGAAGTCCCGCTCCGGATCGAGCTGTTGGATCTGCTTGAGCCGGTCGTAGCGCTGCACCGCACCTCACCCCTCTGCCGGTGGCGGACACTGCCGCTTTGCAGTACCGCCCTGTTGACGAAGGCTCAACTCTACGGGCAGAGGGCACACTTGGAGTGTCCGCCGATCTACTGCTCACGGGGATGTGGTCCGGGTGCTCAACAGGATCAAGGGATTCTTCCGGTCGCTGCAGGAGCCGCTCAAGCCTGGGACGCCGGTGGTGCGGGAGGCGCAGCGGCGGCACAACCTCTTCGAGGCGGCCGCCATGTACGTGTCGGCTTGCGCGGAGGACGACGAGCAGGGCAGCGACGAGGCGGCCGGATGGGTGTCGCCGGAGGCGCTGTCGTTCGGGGTGACCGAGCTGGCCTGCCGGGCGGTCATCGCGCTGGCGCGCGAACGGGACGAGACGCCGCAGCACGTGGCGCGGAGTCTGCTCGGACTGCCCGCCGCCTGACCGGTCGCCGCTCGGACGACTTCCCGGAATTCGTGCCGCCAGGCCTCGACGCGCCGGTTACCGGCAGGTTAAGTTGCGCCGACGAAGCGATCATCTGGGGAGGGTGCCGTGACCGGGACGGATGCTGCCGGGGCTGCTGAGTCTGCCGGGACGGCGGGGGCGGGCGGGACTACCAGTACTGCCGGGGACGACGAGCTGTTCGTGCTCACCGCGGTACTGCTGACGCCCGCGCAGTTCCCGAGCGTGCTCGGCGACGACTTCCCCGCGGCGTGCGCGGCGCTCGGCCTGGAACCCGTCGGTGAGGGGTACGGGCTGGTGCTCGGCCAGGACGGGGCCGGTGCGCGCTGGACGGTGGCCGTCGACGACGTGTCATTGGTGGCGGTGGCCATCGCGTCCTGGGACTGCGGCATGGAGTACGACCTCTCGCCGCCGGAACGCTCGGTCGTCGCGGCCCTGCCCGGCTGGCCGCTGGCCCTCGCGGTGGCGGCCCCGGGTATCCCGGCCCCCCACGACCCCGTACCGGACGAGGACGATCCGGTCCTGACGCCCCCGGACACCGAGAAGTGGGGTCCCGCGCAGCGCAGGCTGGGCGCGGACGAGATCGCCAGGCAGTGGGCGACGTGGCGCGGGCAACTGGACGAGGAAAGCGACACGGAGTCGTTCGAGGGCAGCACCGGAGGCGAGCTGCACCCGGGGGTACGGCGGGTGATCGACGAACTCCACGCCTACGTCGCCGAACCCCCACCAACGGGCCGCGTCCGCTCGGCCTTCGCCAGCAACGATTCCCGCACACTCCGCGCCGACGGCCCCGGCTGGTCACTGGTGGCCAGAACCGACGACATCGCGTTCCTGCTGCTGGACGAGGAACCGGGCGAGGTCCTGCCGGTGGGCCGGGGCGAGGAACTGCCGGGCCTGCTGGCGTCACTGGACAAAATGGCGGTACGCCCGGCCTGAGGCCTGGAGTGCTTGTCTGACGGACCGAGCCTGGCCCGACGGTCGGCGTCAGACCGAGGACCAATGTCCCGCTCGATGGGCGGCGCCCGGACAACGGACGGCGCCTGGACAACGGGACGGCGCCCGGGCTACAAGCCTTGTCCGGCTCCAGAGCCGGTCCCCGGGCCGACTCGGCCGGACGTCCATGCTTTCGTCAGACGCGTTCCAGTCTGCGGTGTGGTTCGGTCGGGAGTTCTGTGGTGATCGGGTCGCCCGGGCGGATCACGCCGCCCGTGCGTACGACGCCCATCACTCCCGCCCTGCGGACGATCTCGCCCTCCGCGTTCCTGCCGACCAGTTGCTTGAGCAGGCCGTGTTGGAAGCCGTCGATCTGGCCGCAGGGGTTGCGCAGGCCCGTGATCTCCACGACCGCTTCTTCGCCCAGTCGCAGCAGCGTGCCCGTCGGCAGGGCGAGCAGGTCGATGCCGCTCGTGGTGACGTTCTCGCCGAGCTGGCCGGGGGCGACCTCGAAGCCCTCTTCCCGTACCTCGTCGAAGAGCTCGCCGTGGATGAGGTGCACCTGGCGCAGGTTGGGCTGCGTGGGGTCCTGGGCGACCCGGGAGCGGTGCTTGACCGTCACTCCCGCGTGGATGTCGCCCTCGACCCCCAGCCCGGCCAGCAGCGTGATGCTGTCGCGGTTCGGCTTGGTGAACGAGTAGCTGCCGTTGCTGCTGACCGCCGTGACTCTCGCTCCCAGGTGGCGGGTCAGCGGCCCAGCTCCTTGCGGGTGATCCGCTGCAGCCTGCGCCGCTGGGTGTTGTCCAGCATCAGATAGGCGGCGACGGGAACGCCCACCATGACCAGCAGCGCGGGCCAGAATCCGATGAACCAGATGAGCGCGATGCCGATCACGACACCGCCGGTAGCGATCTTTGAGCTCTTCGACATCTTCGACGCCTCCTCCGCGGCAGCTGCCGCTCCTGATTTCTCCAACGCGCGCCGGGCCCTCACGGTTCCCCGCGCCGCAGCGGTTCCCCGACCTCGTGCATGTGGCTCAGCGCCTGCCGATAGGAATCGATGAGTCCGGTTTCTGTGTACGGCAGGCCGACCGCCCGGCAGTGGGCCCGTACGAGCGGCTGGGCGAGCCGCAGGTGCGGGCGCGGCATGTTCGGGAAGAGGTGGTGCTCGATCTGGTAGTTGAGGCCGCCGAGGAACCAGTCGGTGACCGGGCCTCCGCGCACGTTGCGCGAGGTGACGACCTGGCGGCGCAGGTGGCCCCAGCGTGCGCCGTCGGAGTCGGGCATCTCCATGCCCTTGTGGTTGGGGGCGAAGGCCATGCCGAGCTGGACGCCGAAGAGGGCGTGGTGCAGGACGGCGAAGACGAGTGCCGTGAGCGGGGCCATGGTGGTGAGCAGCAGGGCCGCGTACAGCACCAGGTGGGTGACCAGGAGGGCCCCCTCGACCTTGCGTTCGCGGGAGCCCTGACGGCGCAGGTCCTGGAACCCGTACAGCTTCAGGGCGAAGCCTTCGAGCAGCAGCATCGGGAAGAACAGCCGGGCCTGGTGGCGGGCGAGCCAGCGGGCGAACCCCTCGCGGCCTGCGGCCTGCTGCTGGGTCCAGACGAGGGCGCCGACGCCGACGTCCGGGTCCTTGTCGACGTGGTTGGGGTTGGCGTGGTGCCGGTTGTGCTTCTCGTTCCACCAGGCCTGGCTCATCCCGAGGAGGAGGTTGGCGTGGGTGAGGGAGATCCACCTGCTGGTGCGGCGGCTGCTCGATATCTGGGCGTGGCCGGCGTCGTGGCTGAGGTAGGCGGTGCGGGTCCACACCAGCGAGAAGGGCACGGCGAGCAGCAGTACCCACCAGGAGTGGCCGAGCAGTACGAGGCCGGTGATCACGGCCGCGAGCGAGGCCAGGTTGACCACGGCGCGCGCGGTGTACCAGCCGTGCCGGCGTTCCAGCAGGCCTTGGCCCCTGACCGCTTGCAGGAGTGGTGCGAAGTCGCTTCCGGACGCGGTCGCTGTGGGCCGCTCGGCGGCGGCCGGGAGGGCAGGGGGCATTGCTGGACTCCGGTCTCTGGAGGCGCATGCGGCGATCGCGGCACCCGACTCCTGTGACGTTACGGAGACCACGGGCTCCGGACCATGGCGGTAGCCCCCGGAACCCAGGAGGACAGCACCCGGACCGTGGGAGGGCAGCCCCCGGCACCGGGGTGGCGGCAACAGCACCACCGCCCCGTCGCGGGCGGCGCGTCAGGGCAGGAAGGAGTCCAGGTCGGAGGCGATGTCCGACGGCAGGCCGGGGAGGTCCGTCGGGAAGTCGCTGGGGAGTTCGGTGGGCAGACCGGAGGGCAGCGAGGTCGGGAAGTCCGAGGGGAGGGTGGGCAGGCTCGTGGGGAAGCTGGTCGGGAACTCGCTCGGCAGGCTGAAGGAGGGCCCCGGTTTCGTGGTGCTGGGTGCGGGTACCGCCGGGTCCTTCGAGCCGCTGTCCTTGGTCACGACGAGGACGATCGCCACGACGGCGGCGACGGCGAGGAGTACGGCGAGCACGATGACCAGCGGGCGCCGGCCGCCGGGCGGTCCTGAGTGCGGCCCCGGGGACGATCCTGGGGGCGGTCCTTGCGGCGGGCCCTGAGGCGGGCCGTCGTAGGGCCCCTGGGGCGGGCCGAAGCCCCCTCCTCCGGGCGGGTTTCCGGGCGGCTGTTGCGGTGGTACGGGCGGCGTGGCCATACCCTCCAGAATCGGACGTACGGAGTCGACTCGCGACCCCTGTGCGCAAGTTGGTGCCCAGCACGCGCCGGATCGCGACATTCCGCATTACCCCCGGGGGCATACCACTGGGCCATAACACGCCCTCCGGCCCCCTTCCGCCACGTGCACCACCGCCGTACGGTTGCCGCGCACTGCGCCACCGTTCATCGGACCGGGCCATCCGGTCAGCGGACAGGGAGACCACAGGGTGTCGGGGGAATCGCGAACAGGGCTGCTCCGCAACGCCGTCGGGCTGCGGGACGTGCTCTTCCAGAGTGTGACGGCGATGGCGCCCGCCGCGGCCATCGCCGCGTCCATCCCGGCGGGCGCCGCCTTCGCGGGCGGCAGCCTCCCGCTGTCGGTCCTGGTGGCCATGGTGGCCTGTCTGTTCACCGCGTCGTGCGTGGCGGAACTGGCGCGCCGGATGCCCGCCGCGGGCTCGGTGGCGACGTACTCCGCGCAGGGCCTCCACCCGGCGGTGGGTTTCCTGGTGGGCTGGGGGTACGCCTTCGTCGAATCCCTCGTACCGGCGTTGCTGCTGCTCCAGTTGGGGTTCACGACGGCGGGCACGTTGCACCAGGAGTGGGCGTCCTATCCGGAGGACCTGTGGTGGCCGTGGTCGCTGGCCGGTGCGGTGGTCATCGCGCTGGCCGGGTTCCTCGGGGTACGGGCCTCAGCACGCTTCGGCACGGTGCTCGGCATCTTCGAAGTCGCCGTGTTCGTGGTGTTCGCGGTGCTGCTGATCTCGCAGGCGGGCGACGCCAACACCCTTTCGGTGTTCGGCACTTCGCACACCGCCGACGGCTTCTCCGGGGTCAGCGGCGTCTTCGCCGGATCCGTCTATACGGTGCTGGCCTTCGCCGGATTCGAGGCGGCCGCCCCGCTCGCCGAGGAGGCCAGGGACCCGCGCCGCACGATGCGCCGGGCGGTGCTCGGCGCCGCCCTGTCGATCGGACTGGTCTACGTCCTGACGACGTACGCCATGGCGGTCTACCTGGGCCCGGAGAAGTTCGCCTCGTTCGGGGCTTCGGGGGCGGCTTCCTGGGAAGGGGTGGCCCGGGCCTCGTTCGGGCTGTTCTGGCTGCTGCTGTTCCTGGCGGTGGTCAACTCGACCCTCGCCAACGCCAACGCGTGCTCCAACGTGTCCACCCGTACCGCCTTCGCCTTCGGCCGCATCGGGGTCTTCCCGGCCGTCTTCGCACGGCTGCACCCCCGCCACCGCTCCCCCGTCACCGGGGTGGCCGTGCAGTTCGTCGTCGCGGTCGTGGCGATGCTCTGGCTGGGCTTCGCGTACGACCCGTTGACAGCTTTCGTGCTGTTGGCGACGATCATCGTCACGGTCGTCATCGGGGTGTACATCGTCGTCAACCTGGCGTGCGTCGGGTACTTCCTGAGGCGTCGCAGGAACCTGTTCAACCCGGTGCTGCACCTGCTGTTCCCGGTCCTGGGCATCGCCACGTTCGTCCCGGCGCTGCTGACCGCCGCCGGGATCCCGGCCTTCGACTTCGTCTCCGAGCTCAAGGCGCCGGTGTCGTACGCGGGTCCGGTCGTGGCCGTCTGGATGCTGCTGGGGGTCGTGGTCCTGGTGGTGCTGCTGCGCCGGCACCCGGAGCGGGTGGCGGAGACCGGGCGGGTGCACCTGGACGAGCTGCCGCTGGACCAGGACGACGTACGACAGCAGAGGCGGCCACACGCAGACGAGCGCCTCTAGTACCAGCGGCACCTTCAGCACCTGTCCGAGAGCACGAACCGGCCCGAGAGCCCGGAGAGCGGAGCCGCACACCCATGACCGACCCCCGCGTCGTGACCGTACGACCGCAGGAGCACGAGTACGCCTGGACCTTCGGCGGGGCCGCCCCGGTCGCGCGGATCGCGCCCGGCACGGTGCTCGACCTGTACACCGAGGACTGTTTCGCGGGGCGGGTGCGCTCCGAGAAGGACCTCGTGTCGCAGGTCTGCGAGTTCCCCTTCCTGAACCCGCAGACCGGGCCCTTCTACGTGGAGGGCGCCGAGCCCGGCGACACGGTGGCCGTGCACTTCGTGTCGATCGAGCCCGCCAGGGACTGGGCGGCGTCGACGACGGTGCCGCTGTTCGGCGCGCTGACCTCGACGCACGCCACCGCCTCGCTCCAGGCGCCGCTGCCCGAGGTGGTGTGGATGTGGGAGCTGGACCGGGAGCGCCGCACCTGTCTCTTCCGGGCCCGCGACAGCGACATCGAGATCGAACTGCCGATGGACCCGATGCACGGCACGGTGGGGGTGGCGCCCGCGAACCTGGAGGTGCGCTCCGCGCTGGTACCCGACGCGCACGGCGGGAACATGGACACCCCCGAGATGCGTACCGGGGTGACCTGCTACCTGGGCGTGAACGTGCCGGGCGCGCTGCTGAGCCTGGGCGACGGGCACGCGCGCCAGGGCGAGGGCGAGACCTGCGGGGTCGCGGTGGAGTGCGCGATGAACACGAAGGTGGTCGTGGAGCTGCTGAAGGGGGTGGCGACGCCCTGGCCCCGGCTGGAGTCCGACACCCACATCCTCTCGACGGGGTCGGCCCGCCCGCTGGAGGACGCCTTCCGGATCTCGCAGCTGGACCTGGTGCAGTGGCTGGCGCGCGACTACGGGCTGTCCGAGCTGGACGCGTACCAGCTGGTCAGCCAGGCCGGGGAGGCTCCCCTGGCGAACGTGTGCGACACGAACTACACGTGTGTGGCAAAGATCCGCAAGGAGTGGCTGCCGGCGGGTGACCCCCACCGGGGGCTGCACCGGCACCTGCGGGAGGTGGCGCGGACGGTTCTCTGACCCACCTCTCCGACCTGCCTCCGGTTGGCCGTGCACTCCGCTCCCGTGCCAGTATCCGCAGCATGGAAACCGACAAGAACACCCCTGCTCCGGAGCTCGGCGCGCGGTCCCCGCGACCGTGCGCCGGACCCGGCGCGGTGCTGTCCCGGTAGGGGCGGGCGACGTGGACGAGTTCGAGCTGCTGGACCCTTGGTCGATCGAGATGCTCGCGCCGATCGTGGTGGCGGGGGAAGGGCCGATGGCCTGCCCCGGCTGCGCGGCGGTCACCGGATTCTCCGCCGGGGGCCGGTGGGGCGACCTGGTGCGGATGCGGTGCCGGTGCGGGCGCGACTGGCTGCCCTTCGAGGACGATCCGGAGCTGAGCCGGGAGTTGATGAAGGAACTGATCATCGCGGCGCAGTCGGAGGACTAGACGGGGTTCTACGGCTGCCGGAACGCTTGCCGCCGCTCCCCCGCCGGACGACGATGGGCCGGGGAGGCCGAGTTGACCGATGCATGGGTGGCTCTGGAGCCGGGGACCGATCCGCGCGAACGGCTGGGCGCGCTGCGCCGGGCGCACGAGGCGTTCGCCTCTGCGGGCCGGGTCGAACGGCCGGTCCGCCCCGTGGTCGCCGACTCCTGGCGGCGTTCGGCCCGCGCCCGGGTCAGCCCGGACGGCCACGCGCGCGTGGAGCTGGCCGACGACGAGCTGGGGGCCTACCGCGACAGCCATCCGCTGGCCCGTGCGATGCCCCTCGTGCGCGAGCTGACGGGCACGTACGCACGGGACGGCGAGCACCTCGTCGCGCTGTGCGACGCCGAGGGGCGGCTGCTGTGGGTGGAGGGGCACGCGACCTCCCGGCGGCGCGCGGGCCGGATGAACTTCGTACCGGGGGCGCGCTGGTCCGAGTCCTCGGTCGGAACGAACGCCCCCGGCACGGCACTTGCCCTGGACCGGCCGGTGCAGGTGTTCGCGGCCGAGCACTTCCTGCGCCCGGTGCACCCCTGGACCTGCGCCGCCGCCCCGCTGCACGATCCCCACTCGGGACGGCTTCTCGGTGCGCTCGACATCACCGGCGGGGACAGCCTCGCCCATCCGCACAGCCTGGCGTTCGTACAGGCGGTGGCCAGCGCGGCCGAATCGCACCTGGCGCTGCTCCCGCCCGCGCCGCCCGCCGAGGGCGACACCGCGTCCTTGGTTGCGCTGGGCCGTGACGAGGCGGTGCTGGTGGCGGGCGGATCGAAGGTGCGGCTCAGCAGGCGGCACAGCGAGATAGTGGTGCTGCTGGCCCGGCACCCCGAGGGGCTCTCGGGGGACGAGCTGCTGTGCGAGCTGTACGAGGACGGGGCGGCGGGACCGGTGACGTTGCGCGCGGAACTGTCGCGGTTGCGGCGCCTGTTGGGGCCCGGGCTGCTGCGTTCACGCCCGTACCGGCTGACCGTGCCCGTCGACGCGGACTTCCGGACGGTGGCCCGGCGGCTGGGCTCGGGGGCGGTGGCCGCCGCCATGGCCGCGTACCGGGGGCCGTTGCTGCCCGGTTCGCAGGCGCCCGAGGTCGTACGGCTGCGGAACAGGCTGGCGGGTGAGCTGCGGGCGGCGCTGGTGGCGCGGGCGGATCCGGGGCTGCTGTCGGACTGGGTGCACAGCCCGTGGGGCGAGGACGACCTGCCGGTGTGGCGGGCGCTCGCGTCGGTCACCTCCGCGTCGCGGCAGCCCTCCGTACACGCGCGCGTACGGGCACTGGACGCGGAACTCGGGGTGACGGAACCCGGGCCGACGTAACCGGGGCAACGGAACCGACCGCAACAGAACCGACCGCGACGGAACCGGCGGCCACGGCGCCTGCAACGGAGTTGCAACCTCGCCCGCTCTAGCGTCCCTTGAGGCGCCGTCCAAGGGCGGGCGGCACCTTCCCAGGGAGGCCATGCGATGACCCGATACTCCGCACCCGGCAGCGAGGGCGCGATCGTCTCGTACGAGGCGCGCTACGACCACTGGATCGGCGGCGAGTACGTGGCCCCGGTACGCGGCGGCTACTTCGAGAACCCGAGTCCGGTCAACGGCGCACCGTTCTGCGAGATCGCCCGGGGCACCGCCGAGGACGTCGAACTCGCCCTGGACGCCGCGCACGCGGCCGCACCCGGCTGGGGGCGCACCTCACCCGGCGACCGCGCGAACGTCCTGCTGAAGATCGCCGACCGGATGGAGGCGAACCTGGAACAGCTCGCGGTCGCGGAGAGCTGGGAGAACGGCAAGCCGGTCCGCGAGACCCTGAACGCCGACATCCCCCTCGCCATCGACCACTTCCGCTACTTCGCGGGGGCGTTGCGCGCCCAGGAGGGTTCGCTGAGCGAGCTCGACGACGACACGGTCGCGTACCACTTCCACGAACCGCTGGGGGTGGTCGGCCAGATCATCCCCTGGAACTTCCCGATCCTGATGGCCACTTGGAAGCTGGCGCCGGCCATCGCCGCCGGAAACGCCGTCGTCCTGAAGCCCGCAGAGCAGACCCCGGCCTCCATCCACTTCTGGATGAGCCTGATCGCCGACCTGCTGCCGCCGGGCGTGGTCAACATAGTCAACGGCTTCGGCGTCGAAGCGGGCAAGCCGCTGGCCTCCAGCCCACGCGTCGCGAAGATCGCCTTCACCGGGGAGACCACCACGGGGCGGCTGATCATGCAGTACGCCTCCGAGAACATCAAGCCCGTCACCCTCGAACTCGGCGGCAAGAGCCCCAACATCTTCTTCGACGACGTCTGGAACGCGGACGACGACTTCCGCGACAAGGCTCTCGAAGGCTTCACCATGTTCGCCCTCAACCAGGGCGAGGTGTGCACCTGCCCCTCGCGCGCACTCGTCCAGCGCGGCCACTACAGCGAGTTCATGGAGGCGGCGAAGGCCCGCACCGAACTCATCAAGCCGGGCCACCCCCTCGACACGGACACGATGATCGGCGCCCAGGCCTCCAACGACCAGCTCCAGAAGATCCTCTCCTACCTGGACATCGGCCAGCAGGAGGGAGCGAAGATCCTGACCGGCGGTCAGCGCATCGAGTACGACGGCGAGCTGGCGGGCGGCTACTACGTCCAGCCGACCATCTTCGAGGGCGACAACCGGATGCGGGTCTTCCAGGAGGAGATCTTCGGCCCGGTCGTCGCGGTCACGTCCTTCACGGACTTCGACGACGCCATCGGCACGGCCAACGACACCCTGTACGGCCTGGGCGCCGGAGTCTGGACCCGCGACATGAACATGGCGTACCGCGCGGGCCGCGCGATCCAGGCGGGCCGCGTCTGGACCAACTGCTACCACGCGTACCCGGCGCACGCGGCGTTCGGCGGCTACAAGCAGTCGGGCATCGGCCGCGAGACGCACAAGATGATGCTGGACCACTACCAGCAGACCAAGAACATTCTTTGCTCCTACAGTCCCAAGAAGCTCGGGTTCTTCTAGAGCTTGACGTCGGTTGCCTGGAGCCCGCGTTGGGCCCCAGGCAACCCCAGCAGCCTCACACAGCCAGGCCGGTCGGAGGGGTCAGGGCCGGTTGTACCACCCACACTTGGGTGCCGGATCCGCACCGACAAGACAGATCTCGACGGACTCCGTCGCTCCGGGGAACGAAAGAGTGAAGCGGGACGTCGTGTCGCACTGAGTGCTGGTACTGGAGAAGGCGAGCTCCTTGCCAGGAGCGTCGTACGCGCGGAACCACATCCGGTTGCAGCCGACGGACCGCAATGTTCCAGCGGCCACCGGCGACCCGTACCACGTCAGGGAGCCGCGGACGGAGCTGGCGCCGATCCTGATGTCGATAGGGGTACTTGGGTAAGGGGCGGTCTGCGCGCCGGAGGCGGCGGGAGCGCCCAACAAGGCACCCGCGGTCAGCACGGCCGATCCGAGGGCGGCGGCGAGATGAGTCTTCATGCGATCTCCAGGGTCCAGGGTGGGGACTAGCGCAGACCGTTGACGCAGTAGCCGGCGCGGTAGCAGGTCTGCCCCTTGAGGTAGTTCTGGTTCTCGTCGGTCATGTAGAGCCAGATGTTGTCGGACCCACCGACTACGTTCGCGGCAAGGGCGAAGTCCGCAGAACCGGATCGGTTGCACCAGGTGCTGCTGCTCTTGAAGTCCAGTGAGGTGCTGCCGGCGAACGCCCGCGCGTAGACCCGTCGACAATTGCTGGCCTTGAACGATCCGTCGACGCTGACCGACCGGTTGGACCAGCTGGCCTTGCCTTCGTAGTAGCTCGCCCCGTACTCGATCGAGAAGGTGGCGGCACCGGCGGCGGTAGCGGGTGCCGCCGCGAAGACCATTCCGGCAACCGACGCGGCAGCCGTCACAGCCATGCCGACCTTCCTCGTGCGGGTCTTCACCGTGCGGCTCTTCACCTTCGTTGTGTCCTTCGGCTTCACCATGACCACCACTCCCAGGTTCCTTGAGTGCCCGGTGCGCAAGCGCGGAGGCGACCGCCTCGGACCGGGCAGTGAACGTTGCTGCCGTTGTTCGACAACACGACTCAAGCAGGCGCGGGCCTCACACCGGAAAGCATTCGAGCCAGTTCAAATCCATCGCGACCACTGCTACCGTCGGGGCGGTGCTCACCCTGCGTGTAGACGCCGACACAGTGTCCAGAACGCGGTTGGCCCCTTCGCCCGCGTCGGAGTCCATGGCGTGGCTGAGACTCACCGCCGCGTCGGGACGACACCCAGTGTTCGGAGATCCTGGGCCACTCGCCCGCGCGTCACTCGCTCATCCGGACGTAGCCCTGCTCGCAGACCTGTTGCCGCGAAACGGCGACACCTACAGACCTGACCTGCTCACCCCTCAGCCGGCAACGCACGCACAGCGCCGCGACCTGCTCGACGAGCAGATCGCGCAGATCGAGGCCGCAGCGCAGGAAGACCTCGAAGCCCAGGTCTTCACCCACACCCGGACCCACTGGCACAGGCCGCTGCTGGCCACCACTCGCCGGATCGCGGAATCGGGACGGATGCAGCGCCGTCTTGCCAATGGTCTCGCCCGGTTCTGGCGCGATGCCCTGGCCGAGGGCTGGCCCGAGCTGCACTCGATCATCGATCAGGACATCGCCCACCGCGCGACCGCCATCGCCACCCATGGCGTCGGCCGGACGTTCGGAGCACTCCACCCCGATATCGCTTGGGCAGGCAACGCGGTCACCCTCGCCAAGCCGTGGGCCGGCGAAATCGATGTCACCGGCCGGGACCTGGTCCTCGCACCCAGCGTGCTCAACTGGCCCGACGTCATCATCCAGGTCGACACCCCCGGGCAGTTCGTCCTCTACTACCCCGCCCAGCGGATCGGAGCCGGCCGGGATCGCAGGTCCGGAAGGATCGCGCAAGTGGTCGGCAACGCCCGCGCCGCGTTGCTGGCAGACCTCGAAACCGCCCGGTCCACCGCGGAACTCGCCACCCGGACCGGATACGCCCCGGGCACCGTCTCCTACCACCTCGGCGCCCTGCACCGCGCACGCCTCGTCACCAAGGTCAGAGACGGCCGCTACGTGTTGTACCAGCGGACCGCACATGCGGCTGGTCTGCTGGAAGAAGCCCGCGCTTAGGGAACGTACCGCGTCGTGATAAATCTGCGGGATTCGCCCTCGTGGCTGAAGGAAACAGCGGTTCAACGCCGGTATGCCACCTGGAAGATCGCTTGAAGCTGGTGCTCGCAGAGTTACGGAGCGGCCCGCGAGGCCCCGCGGCAGGTCAGATCCAGCCGCGGCGGGCCGCGACCACGCCGGCCTGGAAGCGGTTGACCGAGCCCAGGAGTTCGTGGAGGCGGCTCATGCGCCGCCGCATGGTGCGGACCGACCAGCCGAGCTGGCGGGCTATCGCCTCGTCCTTGAGGCCGCTGACCAGCAGGGTGAGCACCAGGCGGTCCTCCTCGTCGAGCGGGTCCTCGGCGGGGGCGTCCAGCGGCAGGGCCTGCTTCCAGCACAGCTCCCAGTAGTCGATGAGTGCGTCCAGCAGGGTGCAGGGGCGGATGACCGCGGCACGTACGCCGTCGAGGTCCAGGGAGAGCGGCATCAGCGCCAACCGGCGGTCCGCGAGGGCCAGTTTGATCCGCAGTCCCGGCATCACGCGGGCCTGTTCACCCCGGCGCACTAGTGCGCGGATGTCGGCGAGCACCCCGGGCCACTCCAGCGCCTCGGGGGCGTAGACCGCGCGGTAGCGCACCCCCCGGCCCAGCGCCGTGCTCTCCACCGGGTTGGACGTGGTCAGGGCGTACGGAGGCCGGTCCAGCGTCATGACGTCCTCGTGCGCCTCCTGTTGGAGCCGTACGAACCAGCGGCCGAGCGCCTCCCGGCCGGTGATGATCTCCACCTCCTCCTCTCCGGCCGCGCCGGACTGGGCCGCGGCGAAAAGGCGGGACAGTTCCCCGGCGGCCGAGCGGACCCGGTCCAGCTCCGCGGCCCTGGACCGCACCAGGGACTCCACAGCGGCCCCGGGCTCGATGGCCGCGTACCGGCGGCGGACCCCCGCGAGCCGCCCGACCAGGCCGTGGTCGTGCAGCCGGTCCAGCGCCCTGGCGGCACGGAGCGCGGAGCAGCCGAGATCGGCGGCGAGTTCGGCCGGGGCCGCGGAACGCCGGGTCAGCACGGCCCGGTAGACGCTCTCGTCGAACGGGTCGATGCCTGCGGCGGTGAGCTCGTTCGTCATATGCCGATCCTGGCCCACTTGTGCCAGCGGCAGCAATGGGCCGCCAGGATCTGTTGTACGCAGAGTGACTTCGGGGCTAGGACTGCTGCCCATGGCCAAGAACGCACGAAGAACCCGACGCCTGGTGGCCGTTACGGTCACCACCGTCGCTCTCGCCGGGACGCTCACCGCGCTGCCCGGCACCACGACCGCTACCGCGAAGTCGCCCGACCCGAACCAGCGGGTCATCGTCGAACTGTCCGGGGACGCCGCCGTAGCCGCCGCCCCCAGCGGCACCCTGACCTCCCTGGCCGCCGGCCCCGCCGCCGCCGTCACCGAGGCCCGGCGGAAACTGGCGGCCCGGCAGGACACCTTCGTCGGGGAGGTGCGGAAAGCCGGACTGCACCCCGGCTCGCCGCGCAAACTCGGCCTGCTGGTCAACGCCGTGGCGATGACGGTGCCCGCTTCGGAGACGGCACGGCTGGCCGCGCTGCCGGGCGTCACCGCCGTCCGGCCCGACACCCGGATACAGGTGCGCACGGACGTGAGCGTGCCGCTGACCGGCGCACCCGAGGTCTGGAAGCGCGCGGACCCGTCCGGGGTGAAGGCCACCGGCAAGGGCACCGTCGTGGCGGTCCTGGACAGCGGCGTCGACTACGGACACCCCGACCTCGGGGGCGGCTTCGGCAAGGACCACAAGGTCGTCGGCGGCTACGACTTCGCCAACGGCGACGGCGACCCGATGGACGACAACGGCCACGGCACCCACGTCGCGGGCATCATCGCGGGCAAGGCGGCCGGCAAGGACGGCGTCACCGGCATGGCGCCCGACGCCCGCCTGCTGGCGTACAAGGTCACCGACGCCGACGGCAGCGGTTACACCTCTGACATCGTTGCCGGTATCGAGGCGGCGGCCGACCCGGCCAACCCGTTCCCCGCCGACGTCATCAACATGAGCCTCGGCGGCCCCGGTGACGGAACCGACCCGCTGGGCCGCGCGGCGAGCGCCGCCGTACGGGCCGGAGTGGTCGTCGTCGCGGCGGCCGGAAACAGCGGGCCGGGCAGCGGCACCGTCAACACCCCGGCGTCCGCAGACGGCGTCATCGCGGTCGGCGCCTCCACCAGCGGGGTGCGCACCCCGAGCGCGTACCTCGCGGGCCCGAAGCCCGAACTGATCCAGACCTACCGGGGCATCCTGTCCGCGAACCCGCCCCGGGAGCCGGTGACCGCCCCGCTCGTGGACGTCGGCGCGGGCACCGCCGAGGACTGGAAGCGGGTCGGTGACGTACGGGGCAAGATCCTGCGGGCCGACATCCTCGTACCGCCCAGCACCGAAGTGCTGAGCCAGCAGGACATCGACTGGGCGCGCGAGGCCGAGAAGCGCGGTGCGCTCGCCGTGCTCGGCGGCCTTGCGTCCCACGACGGCCCTGTACTCGCGGGCGGCCCCGGAACGTTCGAGGCCCCGGCGACGCCCGCGCGCCCCGACCTCACCCGCGGCTCCGCCTCCGGGGATTCGCTGCGTATGGACCGTCTTGTCTCCATGGGCATCGACACGACCCAGTACGCCCAGCTGAGCCGCCAACTGGCCGCCGGCAAGGTATCCGTCACCCTGCGCGGCACCGACTCCACCGACGAGATCGCCTCGTTCTCCTCGCGCGGACCGGGCACCGGCTTCGGCCTCAAGCCCGACCTCGTCGCGCCCGGCGTGGAGATCCGCTCGGCGATCCCCACCTCGATGTACGGACCCGGCGTCTACCGGATGTCGGGCACCTCGATGGCGAGCCCGCACGTCGCGGGAGCGGCGGCACTGCTGCGCCAACTGCGCCCGGACCAGGCGCCCGACGGGATCAGGTCCGCCCTGGTCGGCTCCGCCAAGCCGCTCGCCGGCACCGGACCCACCGTCCAGGGCAACGGACGCCTCGACGTGGCCGCCGCGGCGGAGGCCACCCTCGGCGCCTCCCCGTCGGCCGTGTCGTTCGGCCTCGCCGACCTCTCGGGCCGGACCGTGGGCGGCACCGCGAAGGTACGCCTGACCAACCCCGGCAAGGCGCCCCTGGCCACCACTCTGAGCAGCAGCGGCCCCGCCACCGTGTCCCCGTCCCGGGTCACCGTCCCCGCCGGCGGGTCCGCGACCGTCACCGTCACCCTGCGCGCCGACCGCCCGGAAACCGACCAGGAGATCAGCGGCCGGATCACGGCCACCCCGGCGCGCGGTCCTGCTCTGCGGGTGCCTTACCTGCTTGTCGTACGGCACCTGGTCGTCCAGGCGTCCCCCGACCCGAGCGACGGCCGGTCCACGGTGAACATCGCCTCCCCGGCGGCCCTGAACGCGCCGCCCGAGATCACCGTCAGGCCGCCGCACGGCAAGAGCTACACCCTGCCCACCACCATGAACGGCGCCGGCTACTACCAGGCCGACGTGAACGAGAAGGCGGCCGGCGCCTATCTGCTGGCCGTACGCGCCACCACCACCGACGGCCGGCGGATCACCGGCACCAGCGCCTTCGAGGTCACCCCGGCGGGCAGCCGAGGCAACCGCTGGGAGCCCATCGGCCCGAACAGCGAGGCCGGCCACGTCGCGCTCACGCCCGCCCGGCCGAAGCAGGCCGTCGTGACCCAGTACCGCAAGGCCGCTCCCTGGCTGACCACCGACGGCGGCACCAACTGGCGCCAGGTCGGCAGGCTGCCGGTCGCCGACGGCAACGGCACCGGCGCGGTCGTGGTCGACGCCCGCCGCCCCGACCGCTGGTGGTACGCCGTGAACACGGCCGCCGACCCCACCCGCAGGGGCACCATCCTGCGCACCGACGACAACGGCCGCAGCTGGCGCAAGCTCGACGTGCCGGACGCGCACATCGAGGAGTTCGTCGCCGACGAGCAGACCCGTACCCTCGCCGCACTGGTCGACGGCACCCTGATGGTCAGCACGGACGCCGGCGACAACTGGGCGACGTACCCGACCGGCGTGAACGGCGCGGTACGGGACGCGACTCTCGTCGGCGACACCCTCTACCTGGCCACCTTCGAAAGCGTCTGGCGGATCGACGGCGTCGGCAAGGGCGATCCCGGTCCGGCGCAGCTCGTCCTCGACGAACCGGTGAACACCGTCCGCGGCCTGACGGCCGACGCCACCGTGGTGCTGGCCCTCGTCCCCGGTACGGGCGTCCGCGGTTCCTACGACAAGGGCCGCACCTGGTCCACCGTGCTGCCCCTGAAGGAGGGCGGCAACGGACTGTCCGCCTCCGGCGGCGACCTGTACCTGCGCGCGCTGTTCGGTGCCGGGCAGGTCAGCCGGGACCACGGCAGGACCTGGCAGCCCGCCCCGGCGCCCTCCAAGGCCGCCATCGCGATGGACTACGACCGCTGGGCCGACGGCTCGGTGACCGTGTCCAGCGAGCAGGACGGCCTGTACCGCGGCAAGGCCGACGCCACCGGCTACCGCAGGATCGGCGTCCAGGGCCTGACCACCCTCGCCCTCGCGGCCAGCGGCGACCAGCTGCTCGCCGGAACGGTGAGCGGCACCTACCGCACCACGATCCCCGTCGCCGGTCCCGAGTGGGGCCAGTCCGGTGCGGAGGGCATGACCGGCCGCCTCACTTCGCACCTCGCCGTCTCACCCCGGGACACCAAGGTGGTGTGGCAGGTCCGGCGCACCGCGACCGGCCTCTTCAAGGTCTCCCGCAGCGGCGACGCCGGCCGCACCTGGCAGGTGAAGGGCACCTCGTCGGAGGTACCGACGTCGATCCTGGTGCACCCGGCGGACCCCGACCGGGTGGCGATCAGCTTCCGGAGCATCTTCGGCAACGGGCTGTACTCGACCACCGACGGCGGTCGCACCTGGAAGAACCTCTTCCACGAGAGGTCGTTCGACGCCATGGCCGGTGACCCGCGCGACCCGCGGCGCCTCTGGCTGGGCAACTCCTCGGGCCTCTACCGCTCGGACGACGGCGGCGTCACCAAGACCAAGGTCGCCGACGGCCCCGTCTCCGCGCTCACGACGGACGGCCGGCGCCTGGTGGTCGGCGGCGAGTCCATCCGGGTCAGCACCGATGACGGCAGGACCTTCCGCACCGCCGACACCGGTCCGCTCGCGGTCCACGTGTCGGACCTGCTGCGGGTCGGCGGGGCGCTCTACGCCGCCACCACCGGCTCGCGAGCCTCCGGACTCGTCCAGGGCGGCCGGGGCGTACTGCGCAGCACCGACAACGGCCGGACCTGGGAGAACATCTCCAGCGGTCTGCAGAACACCGACACCACCAAGCTGGCCGCCGCCCGCGACGGCCGCACGCTGTACGTCGGTACGGTCGACGGCGGCGTCCACCGCCTGAAACTGCACCGCTGATCCACCCTCCGGGTGTACGGGCGCGCCGCACGACGGGCGCGCCCGTACACCCGTCTGTCCGGCACCGCTGCCTCAGCCGGTCGTGTATGCCACGGCCAGGCACTTCTTCTCGCCGGTGGAGGACTTCTCCGGTTTGCTGATCGTCCCGCCCGACATGAACAGGCGGCCCTTGGTGTAGAGGATCTCCGCTTCGTGCGAGAAGTCGCATTCCTTGCCGCGCGCGCTTTCCCAGACCCAGCTCTCCAGCAGGGTCACCGGCTTGAAGGTGGCGCCGTCGATGCTGACGATCTGTCTGCTTCCTTCACCGAACACCGGTGCCCTGTAGGCGAGGAGGTTGCCGCCGTCCATGCGGAGCGGATACATCTCGTGGCGGTTGCCCGCGCTCGTTTTGTCGGATGTCGGCTTTCCTGTGGTGAGGTCGAACGAGACGATCTCGTTGGTCCGGACGAACTGCTCCTCGCCGACCTGGTGTTCCTTGGTGGGCAGGTAGATGCGGCCGTTGCCGACGGCCACGCCGTGGCAGCCTTCCACTTCGTCGAATTCGCAGTCCGCCGCGTACCGGTCGTCCGGTGCGGAAATGACGGTCTTGAGCTTGCCGGTCTTCTCGTCGATGGAGAAGAAGTCCAGGCCTGAGATGTTGCCCGGGGCGCCGCGGAGTTTGGCGGCGACGACGAGCGGCCTGGTCGAGACGATCGACGGGTAGTCGAAGCCTTTGGGCATCCTGAACGTCGAGAGCGGCCTTCGCGTGGCCGGGTCGATGTTCTGAATTTCCCCGTACATGCTCGCGGCGGGGCCGCATCTGCGGGCTGCCACGAGCGCCTCGCCGCCGCCGTATCCCGCGTCGGTGCAGTTCTCGGTGTTGGCCTGTGGCTTCCACCGCTGTCTGCCGTCGGCCAGGTCCCAGGCGGCGCCGCCTTTTTCGCCGGAGGCGGCGACGGTGTTGCCGCTCAGGGTGACCTCGTCGAAGCGCAGTTTCTGGTCACCGGCCGTACCGTCGGGGACGGACTTGCTCCACAGCAGTTTCCCTGTGGTGAGGTCGATCGCACCGACTTCGGTGCAGGGCACGAGATCCTGCGTCGTCTTCCGCTTGGCGGCCTCGAAGGCGATCGCGGTCCTGTTGTCCTGTGATGTGTGGTCCGAGGCCGCGCAGGGCTGGCCGGGCAGCGGGATCGTCCACAGCGGGGTGCCGCCGGCGATGTCGTACCCGGTGATCGAGGTGATGCCCGTCTTGACGTACACCGTGTCGGTCAGCCAGGAGCCCATGACTTTCGTCCGGTCGGGCACGACGGGCGGAGGCAGCTGAAAGGCGAGCCTGGAGCGTGTGCTCGGGGGCACCTTCTCCTTGCCCGGTCCGTCGAAGGCCGGCTGTCCGCCCTTGCCGCCCTCGGTTCCCGGCGTGGCGCCGGAGGTCCCCTGGGCGTTGTTGTGGTGCTTGTCGCCGCCGCTGTTCGCGTACCAGACTCCTGCGCCGATGATCAGCGTCGCGGCGACGGCTGCGGCGACGACGGCCCGCAGCCGCGTGGCCGGCTTCTTGCCGCCACCGGGCCCCGGCGGCGGTGTGTGGGCGGACTGCGGCTGTGGGGCCCAGGGCCCTTGCGGGTACCCGTATCCCGGTCCGTGCTGCTGCGGCGGGGTCGGCGGGCCGAAGCCGCCGAGGGGTGCCTGCTGCGGCGGGCCGAAACCTGGGGAGGGCTGGTGGGGGGACGGGTCCTCGGGCGAGGGCGGCTGCGTCATCGGTGTGTGCCTCTCACTTGCCGAACGCCATCACGAGCTTCTTCGTCTTCTCCTCGGCGTCCGTGACCGCGGAGGAGACGGAGCCGTTCGCGAGGTAGAAGGCACCGCCGGCGTAGATGTAGCGCGGATCCCAGAAGGTGCTTTCGATCTGCGCGGTCGACGCCGGGTGCTGGAGCAACACCTTGGGAGTGCCGCCCGTCGGAGCGAGGGTGGAGACCGCACCGCCCCTGTCGTTGGACGCCGCCGTGTACAGCAGGACGTTGCCGCGCTCCTCCACGTGCAGCGGTGCCATGGTGCGTCCGGTGGGAGCCGCGGCACGCCACTTGGGTTTGCCGGTGTCCAGGTCGAAGGCCACTACCGCGTTCGCGGTACGGGTGGCGCTGGCATCAGTCGCCATGTAGAGGGTGTTCGTGTCGGCGGCAATACCGAGGCAGTCCTCCAGGTCCGGTGCAAGGGGTCTGTTCGCACCCGTGCACTTGGGCTCGAACTTGTCCGCGCCGGTTTGGATGCGGGAGCGGAGCTTTCCCTCGTCGGTCAGTGCGAGGACGGTCCGTTTCTTGGTGTTGCTCTCGTCGCGTTGGTAGGCGGAGAAGACCAGCGGGCTGACCGAGTGGACCTTCTCGACTGTCCAGTTGGGGTCCAGCCGGTAGGCCCACTTGGGCTTGCCGGTGGCCGGGTCGACTTCGCTGACCTCGTACTGCACCTGGCTGGATTCCTTCGTGGGGCAGCTGCCGACGGCGATCAGTCTCGGGCCGCCCGCGAAAGCGTCCGGCCGGCAGCTGCCCGGCGCCCGACTGCCCCACAGGTGCTTCCCGTCGGCGAGCGAGAAGGCGAACGACTGGTGGCTGCCGGCGGCGGTCACAGTGCTGCCGCTGATGGTCAGCGAGATGTCGGAGGGCAGCGGGGAGTTCCCGTCCTGCGGGATCAGTCTCTTCCAGCCCGCCTGGCCGCTCCGCAGGTCGATCTGCTGGAGCCCGGTGCACTTCTCGCGAGCGCCGGGCTCGTCGACACCGACGACGATGGTCCCGTTGGCGGCGGGCGCAGCGGGTGCGGCACACAGCCCGGTGGGCATGGACAGGGTCCACTTGCGTGTGCCGTCCGCCGTCGAGTAGGCGGAGACAGCCTCGTAGAGTCCCACGACAATGGTGTCGCCGACGACCCACGGACCGTACACGTCCGCACCCTTGCCGGGCAGGTCCACATCATTCTTGAGCAGCCAGTTGACCTTCGCCTCGCCCGGCTTGCGCCCTGCGTTGAGGTCGCCGTTCGCGCCGCCGTCGTCACTGCCCGCCCCCTGCCCGGCGGAAGGGGACGTGGACGGCTGGGCGTTCTGGCTCGGTCCGGCCTTCGGCTTCTTGTCCCCGTTGCCGGCCGCGAAGTCGCCGGCCGCGAACCAGACACCGCCGCTGATCACGAGCAGGGCCGCCACCGCTGTGCCGATCAACGCGGCCCGCTTGCCCTTGAAGAAGCCGCCGCCGCGGTTACCGCCGGGCGGGGTGGCCGGGGGCCGCTGCTCGGGTTGGCCGCCGTGGGGGTTGAGCGGACTGCCGTACGGGCCGGGGGTCTCGTACCCCGGCGCCGGATTCCCGCCGTACGGGTTGGGGTGAGGGGAGTACGGGCCGGACACCGGCGGAAAGCCGTACCCGGGCTCGCCGGGCTGCGGCGGCGGGTCCTTCGGGACGCCGTGCGGCAACTCCTGCGGTGAGCCGAAACCGCCCGGCGGCGGGTTGGTCATCAGTACTTCCCCCTTCAAACGGTGCGCTGACCGGCCGCAGTCCCCCGTCGATCCGGCATACCTGCTCCGGGGAAAGGGGCACAACACATAGGCCGCTGGGGACCTACATGCGGTGATCGAACTCTCTTCCTATCACTCGGTCCACACCGCGAAGAGTGGCCAACTGCCCCTGTACCCAAGGGAAAACAGGCCCGTGATGCCACTGTTACCGACTTCGCCACCAGGGGCGCCATGGCTCCTGTGGAGATCGCCGTGGAGAGCGGGGGACTGACCGCGCCCGTCACCGCCGCAGCCCGACTACGCCCGCCGCACCCGGAAGGGCCCGCATACCGACGCCGGTATGCGGGCCCTTGGCACCGCGTGCTCTGCTACGCGCAGTCGTTTCGACGCGGCGGACGAGCTCAGGGGCAGGAGGCCGCGGTGTCGATGCGGATGCCGGTGACGGTGTACGCGGAGGTGAAGTGGGCTGTCTGGTTGGGCAGGACGCAGATGTACTCGGTGGCGCCGGTGCTGTGGCGGATGTAGCGCAAGTAGGCGCGGTCGTCGTTGCGGGTGTTGCGCACCCAGTCGGCGCCGCGGCTGTTGGAGCCGAGGTTCTGGTAGGAGCTGGTGACGTCCTGGAAGCCGGCGGTGGGGTTGGAGTTGTTCCAGTTGCTGTCGGTCAGGTAGAAGCAGACCCGCGGGTACACACACCCCTTCGCCGAGTCGGCGGAGGCTGTGGGAGCGGCTGCCAGCGCCGCGACGGCGACGGCAGCGACGGCTGTGCCCATGACGGTGGCGCGCTTCGCTGAGTTCATGACACGGCAGCCTGGGCCCGGAGGAGCCCATTCGCCAGGTGGCTACCGGCCAACTCCCGGTGTCCCAGGTGCCGGATCCTCTTGTCCCACAGCCGTCACATGCGGCCCGCCGGCCAAGGAGGCTGACCCGGGGCTACTCGCCCAGTGCGGAATGCCGGTGCGCCAGTTGCGTACGGTTGCGGACGCCCAGCTTCCGATACGCGTTGCCGAGATGGAACTCCACCGTCTTCGGGCTCAGGAACAATGCCGATGCCACCTGCTTGTTCGTGGCGCCGCGTACCACCGCCCGCACCACCTGGAACTCCTGCGGGGTCAGCGCGGCCCCCTCCGGACCCGCGCCCCGCGTCCGCACCGTCTCCCCGGTGGCCGCCAGCTCCTTGCGCGCCCGCTCCGCCCAGGCGTCCGCCCCGAGCCGGGTGAACTCCGCGAGCGCGGACCGCAGTTGCTCCCTGGCCAGGATCCTCTGTCGTCCGCGCCGCAGCCGCTCCCCGTACGCCAGCCGGGTCCGCGCACACTCCAGCGGGCACGGCACCCGCCCGTGCAGCTCCAGGGCCCGTTCGAAGGCGGGCGCCATCTCCCCCTCCGGCGCCTGGAGCCCCCGCAGCCGCCAGGCGACCGCCGCCTGGAGCGGCAACTGCTCCTGCTGCGCGTGGAGTTCCAGCCCGTCCAGCGTGCGCGGCGACAACGGCAGCCCTGCCCTGATCACCGCCTCGACAGTGTCGAAGTGGCTGTCGAGCAGAGCTTCCGGATCGTCCGACGGCGTCGCCGCCGCCCCGTCCCGCAGCTGCCGCAGCGCCGCCGGGGCGTCCCCCAGGCTCAGTTCGAGATGGCCCAGCGCCTCACTGGCGTCCCGCGGATAGTCGGTGCCGGGACGGCGCAGTACGAGCGCCTGCCCGGCATGCGCCCGGCACGCCTCCTCGTCACCGCGTACCGCTTCTACGTGGGCGAGTGCGCTGAGCGCGAGATAGCGCCAGAACTCGTTGTCCGAGAAGGCGGCGAGCTCCACCGCTTCCGTCGCTGACGCGAACGCCGCCTCCGTACGCCCGGTCAGCAGCTCCGCGTGCGCGGACGCGTACAGCGCGAACGGCAGCATGCCCATCGCCCCGCCGGCGCGCAGCCGGTCGATGAGCGTGCGGGTGGTCCGGTGAGCGAGGGCGTGCTCACCGGTCCAGTTCATGGCCGTGGCGCACAGGGCGACGTACTCGGCGGCGAGGCCGTCCGCGACGTGCCGCTCGGCCTGCGTCATCGCGTACCGCAGCTGCTCTCGGCCCCCGACGCCGTCGCCCAGATGCAAAAGGGTCAGGCCGCGGATCACGCCGATGACGAGACGGACCGCGGGAGCGGACCCGTCGAGCAGCTTCTCCGCCTGGCCGGCGGCGTCGAGGGCGCCGCCCGGGTCACCGGCGAGCAGGGACGCCATGGCGGCGTCGGCCAGCAGTTCGGCGCCCCGCCTCGGGCAGCGGTCGCGCACCTCGTCGGCGGCCCGGAGCACGAGCCGGCGTGCGGCCCGGGGGTGCCCGGTGTACAGCTCGACGCGGCCGAGGCCCGCGGCGATGTCGGCACGCAGCCCCGGCTCGTCCACCAGGAGGTCGGCGGCGGCCAGCAGTTCTCCGGCCTGGCTGTTGCGCCCGCTGAGCAGCGCGTCACCGGCCGCCTCGGTCAGCCGCCGGGCGCGCTCGGCCGGGGTCTCGCTGAGTTCGGCCGACCGTTGCCAGGCCTCGGCCGCCGCCGCGTACCCACTACGCGAGCGCGCGGTGCGGGCCAGTTCCTCCAGGGCGGCGGCCGCCCGCCGGTCGGGACCGAGCGCCGCTTCCGCGAGATGCCAGGCCCGCTCGGCGGCCTGGGTGGGTCCGGCGCAGGCGTCGGCGAGCGCCCGGTGCGCGGCGCGGCGCTGTTCGGGATCGGTGGTGGCGAGGACCGCCGTCGAGACCAGGGGGTGCGCGAAGTCGTAGCGGTCGAGGCCGAAGGAGACCAGGCCGCTGCGCTCCACCTCCGGGTACACCGACGCGGGCAGCCCCAGCGCCCGGCCCGCCGCGGTCACTTCGCGCAGGCTGCCGCCGGTCGCCGCCGACAGGAGCAGCATCAGGGTGCATGCCGTCGGGCCGAGGGCGCCGACCCGCGCGGCGAACAGCGCCTCGGCGGTGGCGCCCGCGGCCACCTTCCGGGGCATCGCCGCCCGCCCGCTCAGTTCGTCCTCGGTCAGCCTCGAAACCAGCTCGATCAGCGCCATCGGATTGCCGCCGCAGCCCGACGCGAGGCGCCGCCGCACCTCGGCCGTGGGCTGTATCCCGGTGCGGTCGGTGACGAGGCCGGCGACGGCGCGGTCGTCGAGGCGGGCGGGTTCGAGGACGTCGAGGGCGGACAGCAGCCGGTCGGCGGCGTCCTCGGGACGGGTGGCGACCAACACCGCCACGCACTCGGCCAGCAGCCGTCGTGCTGTGAACGCGAGCGCTTCGAGGGATGGCACATCGAGGGCGTGGGCGTCGTCGACGATGAGCAACATGGGCTGTTCCACGGCGAGTTGAGAGACCAGCGTGAGCATTGCCGCGCACACCGCGAACCGGTCGGCGGGCCGCGCGGGTCCGAGCGCGACCGCCCCGCGCAGCGCCGCCGCCTGTACGTCGGGCAGCCGCTCCAGCAGGTGCTCGGCGGGGCGCACGAGCTGGGACAGGCCGGCGAAGCCGATCGGCCGTTCCGGCTCCCAGCCGCGTACCCAGCGCACTCGCATCCCGGCCGCCCGCGCGGTCTCGTCCGCGTTCCGCAGCAGCGCCGTCTTGCCGATCCCGGCCTCGCCGCGCAGCACGAGGACACCGCTGCACCCGTCGCGGGCGGCGCGCAGTACCCCCTCGATACGCGCGGCCTCGGCCTGCCGTCCGTAGAGCATGCGGCACCATAGCGCCGGGGACGGCAGGCCGAGAGAAGGCTCGGGCCGATGGGGCGTCAGAGGTCGTTCGGTGTACGTGCGTTGCGGGCGCGGGTCCGCAGGTCGTAGACGGCGTCGTACAGATCCTGGGTGCGGGCCGCGTACCGCAGACCGATGCGGCCCACGATCCAGCAGAGCACGCCGACGGCGATCGGCACGTACCGGTGCTCCGCCCTCGGCACGGCGTCCCAGTGCACATCCAGGGCCTGATTGAGTGTCAACACACCCAGTACGAAGGCGAGTACGATGCAATTCAGGGCCCACCGGGATCGCCCGCGCAGCCGGTGCCCGACCGCGACGGAGAGCAGGGCCGCCACCGCGAGCGTCAGCGGCAGCCCCCGCAGGGCCACACTCAGATAGACCAGCGTGGGGTCCCCGCCGCCCGGCAGCCTGCGGCTGAGGAAGCCCAGGCTGCCCAACCCCACCCAGGTCGACAGTAGTTGGGTCAGTATCAGCACCGCCGCGCCGAGCACCACGGCGAGCAGTACGGTCGTGAACCCCGCGCCGGCCGTCCGGGCCCGGTCCCGCTCCCGGCGCGCGTCGCGGCGCAGCGCGCGCGGCAGCAGGACGGCCGCGACGAGGATGACGTACGCGAGGTTGCCCAGGAGCCTCTCCTGGGCGGAGGCCCGGGTCTGGTCGAGGCCGTAGTTGACGACGGCGAGGAGCGTCGGCAACAGCAGGATTTCCAGGAGGACCCACGCCGCCTGGGTGGTCCGGGGCGGCGCGGGATCGGTCGTCGTCATCGTTCTCCCCCGTGCGGTGGTGTGGTGTGTCCGGTTCAGCGGGCGTGCACGTGCACCGTCAGTTCCCTGACCCGGAACACGGCGTCGTCGTCGGTCACCGACACCCGGACGGATGCCGTGAAGTCCCCGTGCTCGTCGGGGAGTTGATCGGGCAGCACCTCCACCCGCAGCGTGCCGGGCGTGCTGCCGGTCGTGGGCGTCAGGCGCAGCCAGCGGGCGTCGGTGGCCGCCGCCCAGCCGATCGGCGCGGTGACCCCGATCGGGTCGAGGTTGCGCACCTCCACCGAGGCGGCGAGCTCCGGGTCGCCGACCTTGAAGCGCAGGGCGGAGTCGCCGAGGCCGAGGGCCCCGAGGGTCCAGCCCGGGTACTCCAGGTTCCCGGCCCCGTCCTCCGAGTACGCCATCACGAGTGCGGCGTCCTCGGGGATCGGCAGCGGCCCGCCCTCGTACGGTGCGTGGTGGGCGCCGTCCAGGGTGAGCAGGGTGCGGTGCACGCCCGAGCCGTGCGGTCCGTCGTCGGCCGTGATCTGCACGGTGCCGTCGGCAAGCGTCACCGAGGTGCGCGGCGGCGCGGTGTCGGCGGCCTCGGCCGCGGTGAGGACTGCGGCGGCCACCCGGTCGCGCACCGTACCGTCCGCGGCATGGATCTCCAGCCAGGCCTCGCCTCCCGCGCCGGTGGCGGCGTCCAGGTGCAGTACGGCCCACTCGTCGGCGCTCTTGAGGACGGCGTCCCGGAACAGCAGGACGTCGAGTCCGGCCGCGCCGCGGTACGGGCGCACGTGGAGCCGCACGGGCCCCGGCTCCTGCGGCACCACCCGGACCTCGTAGCGTCCTTCGGGCAGGAAGGCCGAGGTGACGGCGAGCCCGCGTTGGAGCGTCGCGCCGGGGATGCCGGTCTCGACGAGTGCGGGATGTTCGGGGTGCGGCCCGAGGTGCCGGAATTCCTGGTCGGTGATGTCGAAGGCGGCGGCACCGCGCAGTTCGAGCGTCCAGCGGTCGGCGCCGGCGTCCCCGTCCGCCACCAGGGCGGCCGGCGGCATCGCCATGTTCTCGGTGACCTGGTTCTGCGACGTGAAGGGCGGCGGAGCCTGCCCCGAGCCGACCACGAGTCCTTCGAGGAGCAGTTGCAGGAGGCCCTTCTGGCGTCCGCTGCCGATCATCGCGGGCGTGTTGGGCAACTGGCCGTGCACGATCCCGTCGATCACGTACACCCGGTCGTCCTGCGGCAGCGTGAGGCCGAGCGCCCCGTGGTACGGGACGGTGGAGTCGCCGTCGCCGTTCACCGCCTCCCAGTGGGTGGTCGGAACCATCTCGGCGTACCACAACGGGTCGAGAACCGGCACGTGGAACAGTGCGCCGAGCGACGGCAGTGACCGTAGGGCGACAGCGACGGTGGTGTCCATCCGGCCCTTGCCGATGATCCGGTGGTGGTAGATGGCCCCGGTGCCGCCGCGGAAGTCGCCCAGAGCGGGCGTCGCTGCGGCGAATGCCTCGAAGGCGCGGGTGATGTCCTTGTTGTGCCGGCCGCGGATCCAGTCGTTGCTCTCGGCGCACGTGGTCAGTTCGCCCGCACCCGCGGAGGGGAACCAGGTGTAGTCGCGTACGTACGAGCGGTCCACGATCCGGCCGCCGACCGCCGTGCCGTGGTCTGCGAACCAGTCCTCGGAGTTGGGCAGTTGGTAGTAGGCGGTGGGCCAGTTCCGCGCGAGGTTCTTGGTCTGCCAGGGCTGGATGCCGAACCCGATGGGTCCGAGCGACCAGCCGAGCCCCCAAGTACTGCCCTGTTCCAGGATGTTGAGCGGTTCGAGCACGCCGAGGAAGCCGCCGCCCAGCGAGATGATCTGGTCGACCTTGTCCTCGGCGGCGTGCGCGGGATCGAGCTGATAGGCGCGGGCCACCGGGCCGCCGTAGCTGTGGGTGATGACGACGACCTTGCGGCCGTCGACGTCGGGCCGGGCGCGCACGGAGTCGATGTACGCGGCGAGCCGGTTCGCCTCGTCGGGGATGTTCCGTCGCCAGTCCATGTTGAACAGGTAGACGGCGTTGTGCCCGGAGGCCGGTGCGCCGTTCTCGTCCACGCAGACACCGGTGGCGGGATCCGTGCCCAGGCACAGCGGTCGGCCCGGCCAGCCGGTGCCGGTGTCGGCCTCGCGCAAGAAGTCGACGAACGGCTTGTAGACCTCGTCGAAGCCCCACTGGGTGGAGCCGCTCTTGATCGGCGGGTTCATCAGGACGTCCTGGAGGACCGTTCCCGGCACCACCTTCGAGTCCACGGGCGGCAGCCCGTCCTCCCCGAAGGCGCACAGGTCCAGATAGTGGTTGCCGTCGTTCCCGGTCACGGTCCCGGCGAGGATCTCCGCGGCGCACTCGACCCCGCCCCAGACCCTGGGGCCGCGCGGATCGGCGGGCCGCAGCCCGGTGGGCACGGACGGGTTGTAGACGAACGGCCCCCGGGAGTGGACGAGCGGCCCGAACGGGTTGAGCGGCCACGGCACCGGGACCTTGCTCAGCCAGGGGAAGTAGTGGATGTCCGTCACCGACGCCCCGAGCACCGGCGTGGGCGTGCCCGGAGCCAGGTCCAGGGAGGTCCCGCTGGTGCCCGGTACGAACACGATCGGGATGTCGGTCTCCGGCAACCGGAACGGGCACTCGGCGCGCGCCGCCGCGAGCCCGGGGTCGGCCGCCGACACGCGCAGCGCGCCGCCCGGATGCCCGGTGCCGATCCCGGGGAACGGGAAGACGGCGGTCGCCAGGTCGGCGGTGTCCGCCCCGGATGCCCCGGGCACCCGGAACCCGAGCCGCCTGATCTCGACCGGGCCGACGGGCCGGCGCGGCGCGACGGGCTCCACCATCAGCCGAGGATGGTCGACGCCGTACCCGAAATAGGGGTCGTACGGGAAGTCGGCGCCCTTGACCCGCACCTCCACCCCGACGCCGCCCTGCGTCGCGTACGAGGGCAGACCGGCGCCCGGGGCCCCCGAGTCGACGGTGCGCAGCAGGGACAGGGTGGGCGTGAGCAGGGCGAGCCGCTGCGGGCAGGGTGTCTCGCCGTAGCCGTTGGCGACCCTCACCTCGGTGTTCGCCGCCACCCCCGCGGGCACGGTCACCACGAGGAACTCCTCGTCCCCCGCGACTTCCCCGCGCTCGGCGCCCACCGCGAGCGAGCCGAAGAACACCGTGTGCGCGCTCGCCGGGCTCAGGTCGAAGCCGCGCCCGAACACCCGGATCCGGGCGCCCGGCACGGTACGCCGCTGCACGAGCCGGGCCGGGGCGGGCAGCACGTGGAAGTCGGGCGTGGCGGCACTGCCGTACCGGGTCCTCACGGTGACCGGGCCGTGCCCGGCGAGCCGCGGCACCCGCACCGTCAGGACCCCGAGCCCGCTCACCGGGTCGACCTCGGCCTTCTGCACGGGGGCGCGCAGCGGGGCCGTGCGCAGGGTGTGGACGAACTCCACGACGTTGTTCGCCGGGTGCAGCAGGTCGAACCCCCTTCCCAGGACGCGGAGTTGCGCGTCCGGAACCTGCCTGTCGACGTCGAGGGCGAGCCGCTCGGGCGGCGGCATCCGGAAGAAGTCGTAAGCGGGTTCGTCGCCGTCCCCGCTGGTGGTCAGCGGCGCGTACCGGGTGTAGCCGGGCCCGGACGCCGCCCAGACGTCGGTCGCGGCACCGTCCCGTACCCCCATCGCCAGTTCGGAGCCGTCCGGTGCCCAGGCGGGGTGGCAGGGCACCCGGCCCTTGCCGGGTGACGTGTAGACCGGGAGCCTGCTGCCGACGACGTCGTGGAGGGCGACGCTCAGCCCCTCCCGTACCGCGATCCAGGCGCTGTCCGGCGAGAAGGCCGGTTCGTCGGGCCCGCCGTCGGGGTGCTCCGGATCGTAGGGCAGCCACGGTCCGACGGGCGTCAGGTCCCAGCCCGCCGGGCCGAGCCTCAGCAGCCACAGCCGGCTCGACCCGTTCGACGGGTCCCACTGCCGCCAGGCCAGCTTGCGGCCGTCCGGCGAGAACGCCGGGTGCGACTCCTCGGTGCCCGCCGGTTCCAACTGCCCGAGCAGCGCGGGCGGTACGCCGAGGGCGGCGGCCCACGTGGTGAACGACCGGGCCGCGCCGGTGTCCGGCCGGACGAAGCTCAGCCTCCGCCCGCCGCCCGGCACGTCGACGGTGAGCGCTACGTACGCCGTGGTGTGCGGGGCCTTCGGGCTGCCGGTCGTATCGTCGACGGGCGTGAAGGCGGGTCCGCGGCCCGCGGCCAGTACCTCGGACAGTGCACCGCCCGGGGTGGCCGTGCGCACCTCGCCCGGCGGGCGCACGGCGTGCGCGATCACCGAGCGGTCGAGCGAGGTCGCCGGTTCCCCGTCGAGGACGCCACCGCCCCCGGTCAGCCGCAGCGTCCTGGCGGGCTCGGGCACCCCGTACACCTCACGCAGGGAGTACACGTCGACGTCTCCGGCCGCCTGCAGCGAGCCCTGCGCGAACACCTTGTACGCGGGAGAGTCGTCCAGGGCGTGCACCCGGCCCGCCCGGTCGCCGACGAAGACCCGGCCGTGGCCGTCGAGGACCGCCCCGGTCAGCGTGGTCGTCGACGGGCGGACCTGCCACAGCGTCCGGGCGCCGGTGGCCAGGCCCTGACCGGTGCGCACCGCGACCACCAGGCCGCCGTCGGACGTCACGAGGCACAGGCCCGAACTGTCCACCACGGGCGCGCTCGTGTACCGGTCGCGCGGCGGCAGGGGCTCGCTCCACAGCAGCGTGCCCTGCGCCGAGACGGCGTGCAGCGCCCCGTCGGCGACCGCGAGCACGGTGCCGTCCGGGCCGATCGCCGGGCCCGCGTACAGGTTCCGTCCGAGCGCGAGCGCCCACAGCTCCTGCCCGCCCCGTTCCACCGCACGCAGCGTCCCGTCCTGTCCCGTGACGTACGTGACGTCGCCCGCGTCCTCGTCGAAGGCGGGCGTCCACAGCGCCTCGCCGCTCAGCCGCACCGGTGCGTACAGCGGGATGCCGGTCGCCGCGTCCAGGACGTGCAGGTGCCCGTCCGCTGCGGCGAGCCGCACCGTCACCCCGTCCGGCGACACCACCGGCGACGTGCGTACGGGCACCCCCGCGGCCACCGTGTACGACCAGTCGGTGCGGGCCGCGTCCGGGGCCGTCTCCACGACCCCGTACAGCCGCCCGTCGTCGTCGCCCAGCCAGATCCGCGACAGGCCGCCGGTGGGCGTCCGGTGCACGGCGGGCGCCGAGCGCACCGGCCGCCCCGCGCCGGGCCGCAGCGACCACATCGGTGTTCCGTCGCCGCGGACGCAGTGCAGTTCGCCGTCCGTGTCGGCCACGTACACCGAGGCGGGCGGCGGGTCGGTCACCGTGTCGCCGCCGGACGTGCCGCCGCGGCCCGCGACGGCGAGCGCGGGCGAGGTCCGCAGCGCCGCCCCGGTGACGAGGATCGCCGCTCCGGAGCCGGTCGGCTCGACCCGGTGCAGCACCCCGGTCTCCGTCGGCACGTACAGGCAGCCGGTGTGGTCGACGACCGGTGCGGCGGGCACCGGGCCCGCGGCCTTGAACGGCCAGGGCGCGCGCAGTGGCCCCGGGTCGTCCGGCGCGGGCACGGCGCACCGACCGCGTGCGGCGCCCTCACGCTGCCGCATCGCCCAGGGCAGTCCGTACAGTGGCGGTCGACGTGTCATAACGATTCCCCGTTCTGTCCGAGGCGGCGCGCCGGGCGACGTGCCGCGAACGGAGCATCCCGCCGTCGTGGCGGACGTCGCTTCGGGGACATCCCCAGGGTGGCGGGCGGCGAGTGATCCCCCGATGGCGGCACCCGCCACGAGCACCCGCCGCCTCTGCATGGACGTCCGTTCTCAAGTCCCTCGGGGGGCGACCCGCAGGCCTGCTTCGCCCCCGAAGGCGACTGGTTCAGCGTGCACGACGGGGTGTCCGACGGTTCCTCCGCCGTCGTGGACTGGCAGGTCGGGAGCCGCTACGGCGCCATCTTCCACGCCGCCGGCGCGAGCTCCACCCGTTTCAAGAACAAGAACTTCCCCGAGAGCGCAACCTTCAAATTCCGTGTCTGCAAGGGCCACTGGAGCACCAAGAAGATCGCTGCGGGCACCTGCTCCAGCTACGTGACCAATCTGACCTGAACTGCCGGAGCGCATCGGCGGTTACGCCGTGGAGCGTGAGCTGGGAGCGGGCGGCATGGGGACGGTGTACCTGGCCCGGTCCCGGGGCGGACGTACTGTGGCCGTCAAGGTGGACCGCCCCGAGCTGGCCGCCGATCCGCATTACCGTGCCCGGTTCCGCGCGGAGGTCGACGCCGCCCGCAGGGTCGGCGGGTTCCATACGGCGCAGGTGGTCGACGCCGACCCGGACGCGGCGGCGCCCTGGCTCGCGACCGCCTACATCGCGGGGCCGACGCTGTCGCGGCTGCTCGCCGAACAAGGCCCCATGTACGAGGCCCGACTGCGGCAGCTCGGCGCGGCGTTGGCGGAGGCGCTGCAGGCCATTCACAGCTGTGGCCTGATTCACCGTGACCTCAAGCCGGGCAACATCATCATGGCCGAAGACGGTCCGCGGGTGCTCGACTTCGGTATCGCCCGAGCCCTGGAGTCGACCCGGCTGACCTCCACCGGAGCGGCCTTCGGCACCCCTGGTTTCCTGGCTCCCGAGCAGGCTCAGGGACTTGAGGTCGGCGGCGCCGCCGATGTGTTCGCACTGGGCGCGGTGCTGGTCGCGGCGGCCGGTGGCCATGCGTTCGGGGAGGGCACCCCGATGGGGCTGATGTACCGGGCCGTGCACGAGCCGCCGGACCTGTCCGCCGTACCCCAGGACATACGCCCGGCGGTCGCCGCCTGTCTGGCCAAGGATCCGGCGCAAAGGCCGACCCCCGTCGGGCTGTTGGACCTGTTCGCGCCGCACACCGCTGCGGAGCCGGCGCTGGGCCCTGCCGCGCACCCGCCGACCGCGCCTGCCACGGCCGTGCCACCCGTATCGACGGCGGCCTCCGGGGCTGCCGGTACCCCGGTGGGCGGGCACATTGCCAGTGCTGCGACCGTTGCCGCCACCCAGCCCGCCCAGCCCGCGTCCGCCTTCCCACAGCAGCCACCCGGGGGCCCGCGAACGAATCCCGCTCCGCCGAGGAGGAAGCGCAAGGCCCTGCGCGCCTTCGGTGTGGCCGGAGGTCTGCTCCTGCTCGGTGGCACGAGCTACGTCATCCTTCACGGACCCGCAACCGGACGGCTGGAGCCAGAAGGACGTCTTGCACCACTCCGTGGACTACGTCGGCACAGCCAAGTCGCCGGGGTTCGAAAAGATGTCGGTGTACGGGTCGTCCGGTCGATTCTAGGACCCGGAGTGGTCGCGGGGCGGCCTGATGGACGCCATGACCGTAACGGGCAGCGAAACTGTCAGCGAGCCACCCAGAACGATCAGCGTCCCCGGCTCGGACGTCGGCATCCGCTGCACGACGGTGGACGCGGAAACCGTGTGCGGCTGGGGCGACGAGAACACCACCGTCGCGATCGGTTTCAGCCCGGCGGCCGACTCACTCGAAGTAGCGGCCGCCGAGACCAGCAAGATACGCGACGCCATCCGCAAGCCGATCCCGTAGCAGCCCCGGCGGGTTGCCGGCCTGGCTGACCCGTGCGACCGAGCCGCCCCGGGCCTGCCAGGGCGGTCAGTAGCCGACGGTGATCCGTTCCTGGATGAAGGTGCCTTGCTCCAGCGTGTCCAGGACCGCGGCTGCGAAGTCGCCCACCGAGATGCGGCTCTCGCCGTCGGCGTCGGCAATCGGGGTGTCCCGGGCCTCGACCCGGAAGGATCCGCTCTTCGGTCCGGGAACCAGGTGCATCGGCGGCGGGCTGACATAGGTCCACTCGACCGGTGTCCGCGTGGCGCGCAGGAGGTCGAGGGCCTCGGTCTGGTCGCGTGCTGTCTCCAGGTACGCGGCAGGGAAGCCGGGTGCGTCGACGAACCGCTCGCCCGGTGCGTACTCCAGGCTGCCGCCGCCGCCCAGGAACACCAGCCGGGAGACCCCGGCATCCGGCAGTGCCTTCAACAGGGCCTGCGCGCTCCTCGTCACCAGGTGGTCAGGGCCTTTGACGCCGACCACCACGGCGTCGTGCCCGGCGACGGCCTCGGCCAGGGCGGTGGGGTCACCGGCATCGGTGGTGGCACGGCCGAGCGGTGTGACCTGGTGACCGCGTGAGGCGGCCTCCGCGGAGACGGCGCTGCCGAGGTTTCCGCTCGCTCCGACAATCGCGATCCTCATGGGTGTCCTCTCCTCGATGCCAGCGGTGTTCTTGGTGTCGGTGGCGCTCTTGGTGTCAGTGGGGCGTGCGGACGCTTCGAGGAAATCGGCGATCAGGGGAGCCATCTCGGGCAGCATCTCCTCCAGCGCGAAGTGGCCGGTGTCGAAGACGTGCACCTTCGCCTCGGGCAGATCACGCAGATAGGCGTGCGCCCCGGACTCCGGGAAGAACGCGTCACCGCGGCCCCACAGCACCAGAGTCGGCGGCTGGTGCTCGCGCAGCCACTGCTGCCAGACCGGGTAGCGGTCGATGTTGGAGTGGTAGTCGAGGGCCAGGGCGACCTGGGCTTCCTTGCGGCCCGGCAGATCGAGGAAGTGCTGGTCCAGGGTCCAGCCGTCGGGGGCGATCAGAGCAGGGTCGCCGGTGCCGCCTTCGTACTGGCTCCGGGTGACCTGGAGGGTCAGGATCTCGCGGACCCGTTCCTCGGCTCCGGGTACGCCGGGCCGGTTCGCGGTCAGGCCCAGGGCCAGTTCGGACAGTCCTTCCGCGTAGGCGTTGGCGTTCTGCACGATCAGCCCGTTGATCCACTCGGGGTGCCGGCCGGCCAGTCGCATACCGACCGGACCGCCGAAGTCGAAGGCGTAGAGGGCGAACCCGTCCGCGCCCAGCCCCAAGGCTTCGACGAAGCCCTCCATGACGTCGGTGAGGCTTTCGAAGGAGTACGTGAAGTCCTCGGGGGCCTCGGTGTGACCAAAGCCGGGGTAGTCGGGAGCAACCAGGTGGTAGCGGGTGCCGAGAGTGTCGATCAGCCGCCGGAACTGGTGCGAGGCGGACGGGAATCCGTGCAGCAGCACCAACGTGGGCGCGTCGGTGGGGCCGGCTTCCCGGTAGAAGACCCGGACCCCGTCCACCTCCGCGAAGCGGTGGACGGTCCGCGTGACCTCTGTGCCTGCCGTGCCGTACCTCGTCATTTCACATGCCCCCTTGTGGCGTTGATGCATTAGTTATAGCGGGCGGACTACTAATGGGTCAATAGATTCGAGTAGCATTAGCTCCATGAGTAACAGGCAGCCCCTGGTCGGCGAACCCCTCCCCCTGGACCTCGTCAACACCCGCGTCAACGGACCCGAGGGCGAGCTCGACCTGCTGGGTTCCGAAGAGCAGCTCCAGCACTGGCTGGACGCCCAGACAGGACGACTCACTCAGCCGCCCCCCAGCGGCCCCGTCCTCGACGCGCTGCGGGTGCTGCGCGGTCGGATCTCGACCGTGATCGAATGCGTCCGCGACGGCGCGGAACCGCCCGCCGAGGCGCTGCGCGCGCTCACCCGGGCCCAACTCGCCGCTCCCCCGCACCGCAGACTCGACTGGGACGGCGAAGCGGTCACCGCGACCCGGGTACGCAGCGGGAGTGCCACCGATGTCCTGCTCGCGGAACTGGCCGACGCCACCGTCGACCTGCTGACCGACCCCCTCGCCCTCGGCAAGGTACGCCGCTGCGAAGGGCCCGACTGCAGACTGCTTTTCCTCGCGCTGAACCCGAGACGGCGCTGGTGCTCCCCCGCGCTGTGCGGAAACCGGGTGCGGGTCGGCCGTTACTACCAGCGGCACAAGGGGACCGGTCACCCGGACGCGCACCCCAACGATCCGGCAGTGCATGCTGGTTCGGCAGCGACGGCAGAGAAGTGCGGTGGAGAAGAGCGGTGATGAACACGATGCCCCAGGGGACATCAGCTTCCCGGTGGTTCCGGTCGATACGGGGCGCTCGCGCCCCGGAGCTTCGTCTTGTCTGCTTCCCCCACGCCGGGGGTTCGGCAAGTTTCTTCCGCTCATGGGCTGATCTGGTGCCCGAGAACGTGGAGCTTCTGGCGGTACGGTACCCAGGGCGTGAGGACCGGATCTTCGAGTCGCCGGTCGAACACATGGAGGAGCTGGCGGAGTCGCTCGCGGATGCCTGCGCGAGCCTGCCGAGCGGTCCGCTGGCGTTCTTCGGCCACAGCATGGGCGCTTCCGTGGCGTTCGAGGTGGCGGTACGCCTGGCAGCGGCACCCGGCTCGGCCGGGCCCGAGGCGTTGTTCGTCTCCGGCAGATCGGGGCCGGGCAAGAACCACTCCCCGGGCCTCGCCGACGCGACCGATGAGGAACTGGTGCAGGAGCTCGTCGCCATGAGAGGTACGAGCGCGGCGGCCCTCCTCAATGACGAGTTGCGCGAACTGCTGCTCCCGGCCGTGCGGGCCGACTACCGGCTCCTTGAGCGGTATGCGCCGTCGCTCCCGTCACCGGCTCTGGACGTTCCCGTCTACGCCTATTACGGGGACCTGGACGACAAGCTGAGCGAGGAATCGGTGAACGCCTGGTCCTCGGTGACCCGCTCGGCTTTCGACTCACGTTCCTTCCCCGGTGGGCACTTCTATCTTGAGGAGCACGCCGCGCCGCTGGTCGCGGACTTGGTCGCCCGTCTCCGTGCGAAGGCGTCGGTCTGAAGGCGCGGCTCACCGTCGGGTAGCAGAGGGTTCGGGGCCCCACGCGCGAGATCGCGCGTGGGGCCCCGACGTCACTGTGATCGCTTCGCCAAAGCGGCGGCCAGCACCTTCCCGACCTGTCGCAGGGGCTCGGGCCTGGTCATCTCGTTGTGTGCGCAGGCGACGGGATGGCTGTGCAGACGCCCGGTGAAGTAGGGGGCCCACCGCTTGAGGACCTCCTCCTGGGGGAACCCGGTCTCGGTTGCGGGGAAGTGGAGGATGTCGCCGGTGAAGTGCCCCGGTGCGGTGCGCCGGACCATCCGCCAGTTGTCGCGGGTGTTCTGGACCACCCCTCGGACGTGATCCTCGGTGAGCTCCTTCAGGGCGGGAATCTCCTCCTTGATGATTCTGAGTGTCACGGGCACGGTGAGCGGCTGGTCGTGGGTCTCCACCGGGTGCCCGAGGGCGTGCAGGAGTTGGACCATGACCGCGTGGTCGTCGGCCTCCTCGTACGGGGCGTCGGTGTCCGGCGGGTAGGCGTCCATCACGGCCAGCAGAGGCACCTCCTGCCCGGCCTGCTGGAGCCGTACCGCGACGGCGTGCCCGAGGTTGCCGCCCATGGACCAGCCGAGCAGGTGGTAGGGGCCGCTCGGCTGGATGCTGGTGATGTGGTCGACGTACCAGGTGACCAGCGCGTCGAGGTCGGACGGGGTCTCCTGGGCGAGGGTGACGCCCGGCGCCTGGAGTCCGTACACGGGTTGGTCGGCGTCCAGGTGCCGGACCAGACCGACGTAGCACAGGCTCACACCGCTGGCGGGGGGCAGGCAGAACAGTGGCGGCCGGTCTCCGTGCCCGCGCAGCGCCACCACCGGCTGGAAGAGGTCTTCCCCGGAGCCGGAGCCGGAGCCGGTGCCGGTACCGGTGTCCGTGGCGAGCAGCGACGCGACGCCCGCCACGGTCGGCCTCTGGAACACGCTCGCGAGTGACAGTTGCGTGCCGGTGGCGTTGCGGATCTCACCCACCAGCCGTACGGCGAGCAGTGAGTGGCCGCCCAGTTCGAAGAAGTTGTCGTCCACGCCGACCTCAGGAAGGTCGAGGATGTCGGCGAACACCTCGCGAAGCAGATACTCGTGGGAGGTTCCCGGTTGCCTGCTCGGGTGTCCCGTCGAGTGGTCCGGAGCGGGCAGTGCCTTCCGGTCGAGCTTGCCGTTGACCGTCAGCGGCAGTCCGTCCCTGAGCTGGACGATCGCGGACGGAACCATGTACTCCGGCAACAGGGCCGACAGGCCGGCACGGACTTCCGCGATGTCCACACCTCCGTCCACGTCGCCGCCCACGCCTCCGTCCGTGCCTCCGTCCGGACCGCTCGCCGGGACGACGTATCCGGTGAGGCGTCGGTCGCCCGGCTGGTCCTCCCGGATGACCACCGCGGCCTGGCCCACGGACGGGTGGGTGAGCAGGGCTGCCTCGATCTCGCCGAGTTCGATACGGAAGCCACGGAGCTTGACCTGGTCGTCAGTGCGGCCCAGGTACTCCAGTTGCCCGTCGCTGTCCCAGCGGGCCAGGTCACCGGTGCGGTACATACGCTCGCCGGGCCTGCCGTAAGGATTGGCTACGAACCGCTCAGCGGTCAGACCGGGCCGGTCCAGATAGCCCCGGGCCAACTGGACGCCTGCCAGGTACAACTCCCCCGCCACTCCCGCCGGTACGGGCCGCAGCCCGCCGTCCAGTACGAACACCCGCGTGTTCCAGACCGGGCGGCCGATCGGCACCACACCACCCGCGCCGGCACCCGGCTCGCAGGCGAAGGCGGTGACCTCGATGGACGCTTCGGTCGGCCCGTACAGGTTGTGCAACGGCACCCCGAACGACGCCGCGAACCGGTCACGCAGTCCGGCCGGCAGCGCCTCGCCACTGGCCACGACCGCGCGCAAGGACGGCATCGGCCACTGCGACGCCTCTGCCGCGGCGACGAACACCTCCAGCAACGACGGCACGAAGTGCGCAACGGTCACCTGCTCGCGCAGGATCAGCTCGGCCAGATAGTCCGGATCGCGGTGGCCGCCCGGACGTGCCATCACCAGGGTGGCGCCCTCCGTCAGCGGCCAGAAGAACTCCCACACCGACACGTCGAACCCGAACGGCGTCTTCTGCACCACCCGCTCGCCCGGGGTGAGGCAGTGGACCTCCCGCATCCAGGCCAGGCGGTTCACCACGCCCTCGTGCGGGACCACCACGCCCTTGGGCCGCCCGGTCGACCCGGAGGTGTAGATCACGTACGCAGGATGGGCGGACAGCAGCACCCCACCACGGTCGGCATCCGACAGGTTCCGATCAGCCGCCCTCGCCAGCTCGGTCGCGGTCGCAGGATCGTCGAGCACCACCCGCGCCACGCCCTCCGGCAGGACGCCCTCGCACTCACGGGTGGTCAGCACCAGTGCCGGGCGCGCATCGGCCAGCACGTAGGCCACCCGATCCGCCGGATACTCCGGATCGACCGGCACATACGCCGCACCGGCCTTCACCACCGCAAGCAGAGCCGTGACGAGATCCAGCGAACGGTCCAGCACGACCGCCACCCGTCGCTCCGGACCCGCCCCACCGGCCACCAGCACCCGCGCCAACCGGTTCGCCCGCGCGTTCAGTTCCGCATAGGTGAGCCCGGCTCCCTCGAACACCACCGCGACCGCATCCGGAGTCCGTGCCACCTGCCCCTCGAACAGCTCACCGACCGTCGCGGGAGCAACCTCACGCGCAGTGTCGTTCCACTCCACCAACAACCGCTCCCGCTCTACGGCAGGGAGCACCCCGACCTGGCCGAGTGCGGTCGACGGTGCGGTCTCCAGCGCCGATACGACGGCGTCGGCCGCCGTCGTCACCATCGAGGCAAGGGCGTGCGGGTCGATCGGGGAGGCCGTCTGGGCCTTCACGACGAAGCCCTCACCCATGTCGTCGATGCTTACGGTGACCGGGTAGTTGGTGCGCTCGTGCGCCTGGAGCAGCTGGACGCCGTCCAGTTCGACGCCGTCGGCGGCGGCCTCGCTGTGGCGGTAGTTGAACAGCGAGGTGAACAGCGGGCTCCGGGCGGAAGCTCCGCCGGCCTGCTGTGCCACGGCCAGCGGGGCGTGCTCGTGCACCAGCAGCTCCGCGAGCTGCCGCTGCATTCCCCGCACCGCGTCCAGCACTCCCCCGCCACTCGCGTTCACCCGTACGGGAAGGGTGTTCATGAACAGTCCCGGCACCCGGTCCGCGCCCGTTCCGGCGTTCATCCGGCCGAAGAGCACCGTGCCGAACACCACGTCGTCCCGGCCCGAGGTGGCCGCCACGACGCGCGCCCAGGCCACGTGGAACAGCGTCGCCGGGCTGATCCCCAGGCGCCGCGCCTGCTCGCGCAGTCGCACCGCGAGGCCCGCGTCCAGCGGGGTCCGCGCCTCGGTCACGTCACGGCCGTCCCCGAGCACGTCCAGCAGGCCGTACGGCGCGGTCGGCCCGCTCACACCGCCGAGCAGCTCCGCGAAGAACGTCTCGTGTTCCCGGGGGGACACCCTCGACCTGGCCTGCCCGACGAACTCCCGGAACGGCAGCGGCTCGGGCAGGGTGTCCTGCCGCCCGTCGAGGAACGCCGCCACCTCACCCATGACCACGTCCAACGCGGTGTGGTCCTGAATCAGGTGATGGACCTGCACCACCACGACGCAGCGGTCCCCGACCGGCTGCCGGGTCAGATGGGCGCGCAGCAAAGGCCCCCGGGAGAGGTCCATGCTCGGCGGGCAGGCCGCGAGGAGGCGCGACGCCGTCTGCGAGGTGTCACGGTCCGCCGCTGCGGGGAGGTCGACCTCCCGCACGGCAAGGGCTGCCCGGCGGGCCACCACCTGGACGGGTTCGCGCAACCCCGTCCAGACGAAGGAGGTCCGCAGGATGTCGTGCCGGTCGACGACTCGCTGCACCGCGGCGAGGAATGCCTCGGCGCGTGCCCGGGAGTCGAAGTCCAGCGCGATCGGCAGGACGTAGGGGTCCGTGGCGTTCTCGCTCTCCATCAGGGAGTGGAAGAGGATTCCCTCCTGGAGCGGGGCCAGCGGGTAGATGTCGGCGATGTTCGCCGCCCCGCCCGGAACGACGGCGACGATCCGGTCGATCTCCTCGGCGGTGAGGTCGGCCAGCGTCACCATTTCCGGCGTGATCACCGTGGCGTCGGCGGGAATGCCGTTCGGCGGGACGGCCACCTGCCCCCCGGCTGGCTGTCCGGCCGCCTGGTCGACTGCCGCGGCCAGTTCCGCCACCGTAGGGCTGAGGAACAGCGAGCGGACGTCCACGCCGATGCGCCGTTCGCGCGCCCGCTCCACCAGCGTCACCGCCAGCAGTGAGTGGCCGCCCAGTTCGAAGAAGTTGTCGTCGACCCCGACCTGCGGCAGGCCGAGCACTTCGGCGAAGACCGCGCACAGGATCTCCTCCCGCACGTTCGCCGGACCCCGGCCGGTGACGCCCACGCCGTAGTCGGGGGCAGGGAGGGCCTTGCGGTCCAGCTTGCGGTTCGCCGTGAGCGGGAGCACGTCAAGGAGCACCACGGCAGCGGGCACCATGTAGTCCGGCAGCAGCCCGGCGATGTGGGCGCGCAGGGCGGAGCGCAGGGCGGAACCGTCCGCCTGCGGGGCGGAACCCCCGGCCGGAACGACGTATCCCACCAGGCGCTTGTCACCGGGCTGGTCCTCGCGGACGACGACGGCAGCCTGTGCGACGGCCGGGTGGGAGGCCAGGGCGGCCTCGACCTCGCCGAGCTCGATCCGGAAGCCACGGATCTTGACCTGGTGGTCGGTACGGCCCAGATACTCCAGCTGCCCCTCGGTGTTCCACCGGGCCAGGTCACCGGTCCGGTACATCCGCTCCCCCGGCCCGCCGTATGGGTTGGCGACGAACCGTTCGGCGGTCAGCGTCGGCCGGTTGACGTATCCCCGGGCCAGCTGCACTCCGGCCAGGTACAGCTCGCCGGGTACGCCGGCGGGCACCGGCCACAGAGCGGAGTCCAGTACGTAGGCACGCGTGTTCCACAGGGGTACGCCGATGGGCGGCACGCCGGAGCCGGACAGGGGGGCGCTGGCCAGCGAGGCGACCGTCGCCTCTGTCGGCCCGTAGACGTTCAGCATGAGCCGGCCGCGGGACCACCGCTCGGCGGTCTCCGGCGGGCACGCGTCACCGGCGACCACCAGGGTCATCGCCTCCGGAAGACCGCCCGCGGAGGCGAGGAGTGGCAGCGTCGCGGGGGGCAGGGTCGCGTGTGTGACGCGCTGACGTGCGATCAGCCGCGCCAGCGGCTCACCGGGAGTCAGCTGGTCCGAGGAAGCCAGCACCACGGCCGCACCTGCCAGCCAGGCCGGCCACATGTCGGCCACCGAGGCGTCGAAAGTGGGCGAGGCGAACTGGAGCAACCGGCATTCGGGGCCGATCCGGAGCCGCTCGATGTGGTCGGCGGCGAGGTTCGGTACGCCTCGGTGGGTGACCAGGACGCCCTTGGGGCTGCCGGTGGAGCCGGAGGTGTAGATGACGTAGGCGGGGTGGCTGGTCAGCAGGGGGCCGTAACGTTCGGCGTCGGTCACGTCGTGGCCGGAGGGGCAGGAGTGACTGAGGAGGTCAAAGTGGCCGGAGTTGCCCGCCAGGTCTTCCCATAGCCGTACGTCGTCCAGCAGGAGCCGCACGGCGTCCGTGGGCGGTAGTTCGTCCTGTCCCGCTTCGTCGGTGATCAGGATTGTCGGTCGGGCGTCTGCGAGCACGTACGCGATGCGGTCCGAGGGATGGCGCGGATCGATCGGCAGATAGGCAGCTCCTGCCTTGAGTACGGCCAGGATGGCGACGATGAGGTCGATCGACCGGGGCAGCGCCAGGGCGACGATCGCTTCAGGCTTCGCACCGCGCTCGATGAGCAGGCGGGCGAGGCGGTTGGCGCGGGTGTTGAGGTCGGCGTAGGACACCTCGGTGTCGTCGAAGACGACGGCGGTCGCGTCGGGGGTGCGGGCGGCCTGGGCCTGGAAGAGGTCGGGCAGGGGCGCGAGGGGAACGTCGCGGGCGGTGTCGTTCCGGTCCACCAGGATGCGGTGCCGCTCGGCCGGGTCCAGTACCTCTACGCGGTTGACCGGCACCGAGGGGTTCGTGGTGACGGACTCCAGGACTCGGACGAAGCGTTGCGCGATGTCGGCGGCTGTGTGGTGGTCGAACAGGTCGACGGCGTACGTGATCACACCGTGCAGGCCTGCGGGCTCGCCTGCGTCGGTGAGGCGTTCACCGAGCTGGACGTCCAGGTCGAACTTGGCGGGGCCGTTGCCGGTGGGCAGCATCTCAACGTCCAGGCCGCGCAGTTGGAGCACCGGTGCGGTGTTGTTCTGGAGGGTGAGCATCACCTGGAACAGCGGGTGGCGGGCCATCGACCGGGCCGGGGTCAGCTCCTCCACCAGCCGCTCGAACGGCACGTCCTGGTGCGCGTAGGCATTCAGCGCACGCTCACGGATGCGGGCAAGTAGCTGTACGAAGTCGGGGTTCCCCGACAGGTCGGAGCGCAGGACGAGCGTGTTGACGAAGAACCCGACCAGGTCGTCGAGCGCCTCGTCGGTCCGACCGGCGAGGGGAGTGCCGATGGGAATGTCCTCCCCCGCCCCGAGACGGTGCAGCAAGGTGGCCAGGGCCGCCTGCATCACCATGAACACCGTCACGCCCTGCGACCGGGCCAGATCCACCACCGCCCGATGCAGTTCGGCATCGACGACCAGAGGAACGGTGCCCCCACGATGAGACGCCACAGCCGGACGCGTCCGGTCCACCGGCAGCGTCAACTCCTCCGGAACTCCCGTCAACTCCGCACGCCAGTAGGCGAGTTGTTCGGACAGCAGACTGCCGGGGTCGGACTGGTCGCCGAGGAGGTCGCGCTGCCACAGGCTGTAGTCGGCGTACTGCACCGGCAACGCGTCCCACAGGGGAGCGGCACCGGCGGAGCGGGCGGCGTAGGCGGCGGACACGTCGCGGGCGAGGGGGCCCAGCGACCAGCCGTCACCGGCGATGTGGTGCAGCACCACGACCAGTACGTGTGCGTCGGGACCGGTCCGCAGCAGAGAGGCCCGCAGCGGAATCTCGTCCGTCAGGTCGAACCGGTACTCCGCCGCCTCGGCCACCAGACGGGCCAGCCCGGCCTGTTCGGCCTGTTCGGGCGGTCCAGTCTGTCCGGCCTGTCCGGCCCCCTGGGCGTCGACCGTGATGAGCAGGTCCCCGACCTCGCCACCGTCCACGACCCGCTGGCAGGGCCGACCGTCCACGGAGCTGATCACCGTACGCAGCACCTCGTGACGGCCCACCACATCGTGCAGTGCCGCCCGCAGGGCGTCGGCGTCCAGCGCACCGGTCAGCCGCAGCACCATCGGAATGTTGTAGGTGGCCGACGGCCCCTCCAACTCGCTCAGGAACCAGAGGCGTTGCTGTGCGAACGACAACGGCACCAGCTCCGACCGCTCCCGCTGCCCCAACGGCCGCCGAGACACGCTAGAAGAGGTCAACCGGCCTGCAAGACCAGCCGGAGTGGGCGTCTCGAACACCGCCCGGATCGGCGTCTCCACCGCGAACACCGACCGGATCCGGCTCACCAGACGAGTCGCGAGCAGGGAGTGCCCTCCGACCTCGAAGAAGTTGTCGTCCACCCCGACGCGGGGCAGGTCGAGCACCTCGGCGAACACCGCGCAGAGGATCTCCTCCTGCACGTTCGCCGGAGCCCGGCCGTCGGCAGCCGCACCGTAACCGGGGGCGGGCAGCGTCCTGCGGTCCAGCTTGCGGTTCACCGTGAGCGGGAACGCGTCCAGGAACACCACGGCCGAAGGCACCAGGTGATCCGGCAGCAGACCGGCGACGTGGGCACGCAGGGCGGAACCGTCCGCCTGCGGGGCAATGCTCCCGGCGGGAACGACGTACCCCACCAGCCGCTTGTCGCCCGGCTGGTCCTCACGGACCACCACAGCCGCCTGGGCGACGGACGGATGCGCCGTCAGCGCCGCCTCGACCTCTCTGGGTTCGATACGGAAACCGCGCACCTTGACCTGATCGTCGGTACGGCCCAGGTACTCCAACTGCCCCTCGGTGCTCCACCGGGCCAGGTCACCCGTCCGGTACATCCGCTCCCCCGGCCCACCGTAGGGATTGGCGACGAACCGCTCCGCAGTCAGCGCCGAACGGCCGAGATACCCTCGGGCCAGCCCGGCCCCGGACACGTAGAGCTCCCCCGCCACCCCGACCGGCACCGGCCGCAACATCGCGTCCAGCACAAAGACCCGCGTACGGGCGATCGGCTCCCCGATGTAGGGGATCGCGGTGTCGGCGCTCAGCACTCCCATCGTCGTACAGACCGTGGACTCCGTCGGGCCGTAGGCGTTGACCAGACGACGTCCTGTCGCCCATCGGCCGACCAGATCCGGCCGCAGCGACTCACCTGCGGTCACCAAGGTCGTCACGGTGGGCAGGCTGTCCGCAGCGAGCTCCGCCAACACGACGGGAGGCAACGTCACATGGGTCACCTTGTCGGCGGTGATGAAGCGAGCCAGCGCCGGTCCGCCCACCAGGTCCTCCTGGGCCGCCAGCACGAGGCAGGCCCCGCTGCACAGCGTGACGGCGATCTCCGCGAGGGCGGCGTCGAAGCTGGGCGAGGCGAACTGAAGGACACGGCTCGCAGACGTCACCGCGAACCGCTCGGCCTGCGAAGCGACCAGACTCGACAGGCCCTGGTGGGTGACCGCGACACCCTTGGGACGGCCGGTAGAGCCGGAGGTGTAGATGACATAGGCAGGGTGGGCCGCCAGCAGGGCACCACACCGGTCCGCATCCGCCAGATCGCCGTCAGGCAGGTCCGACAGGGCCCGGAGCAGCTCCGGGTCGTCCAGCGACAACCGCGCAACATCAGCCAACGTGACCGGCACCTCCCCACCGGTGAGGACCAGCGCAGGCCGGCCGTCGGAGAGCAGATACGCAATCCGGTCAGCCGGATAAGCCGGATCGACCGGCAGATAAGCACCACCCGCCTTGACCACAGCCAGAATCGCGACAATCAACTCGACCGACCGCGGCAACACCAACGCCACCAGCCGCTCCGGCCCCACACCCCGCTCCACCAGAACACGAGCCAACCGATTGGCACGCCCATTGAGCTCGCCGTACGAGACCTCGATGTCGCCGCACACCACCGCAGCCGCCCCCGGCGTCCGCGCCGCCTGCGCCTCGAACAACTCCGGCAACGTCGCCACCGGCACATCCCGCGCCGAGTCGTTCCACTCCACCAACACACGCCGACGCTCATCCACACCCAGCACGTCAATGTCACCGAGCGGCAGGCCCGGGTCGGCCGTTGCCGCATCGAGCACCTGGACGAGTCGGTCCACGAGCATGTCGACGGTCGCGCGGTCGAAGAGATCGGCGGCGAACGTGACGATTCCGTTCACCCCGGCGGCAGCGCCGTCGGCGTCGAACTCCTCGCCGAGGATGAAGGACAGGTCGAAGACCGGGTTGTCGCCGACGTCGAGTCGCTCGATGTCCAGGCCGGGCAGATCGAGCGTGGCAGCCGCGACGTTCTGCAGCACGAGCATGATCTGGAAGAGGGGGTGGCGGGCCGAGGACCGGACGGGGGCGAGGTCTTCCACCAGCCGTTCGAACGGCAGGTCCTGGTGGGCGAATGCGTTGAGGCTCTCGTCGCGGACCCGGTGGAGCAGGTCGCGGAAGGTGGGGTCGCCGGACAGGTCGGTGCGGATGACGAGGGTGTTGATGAAGAAGCCGACCAGCTGGTCGAGGTTCTCGTCGGTGCGTCCGGCGACGGGGGTGCCGATGGGAATGTCGTTGCCCGCGCCGAGCCGGGAAAGCACCGTCGCCAGTGCGGCGTTGAGCACCATGAACAGGGTGACGCCTTCGGCACGGGTCAGGGCGGTCAGCCGCTGGTGCAGCCCGGCGTCGATGTGCAGGCCGGAGGTGCCGCCCCGGTGGGTGGCGGTACGGGGCCGGGGGCGGTCGGCGGGCAGGGCGAGTTCTTCTGGAAGCCCGGCCAACTTCTTCTGCCAGTAGGCCAGTTGGGTGCGGTGGAGGCTGTCGGGGTCGTCCGGGTCGCCGAGGAGGTCACGCTGCCAGAGGGTGTAGTCGGCGTACTGGACCGGCAGGGGTTCCCAGGTCGGGGCGTGGCCGTGGGACCGGGCCTCGTAGGCGGCCGACACGTCCCCCGCCAGCGGGACCAGCGACCACGCGTCGGCGGCGATGTGGTGCACCACGATCACCAGTACGTGCTCCTGCGGGCTCAGCCTGAAGAGCCGGGCGCGCAGCGGGATGTCGGTCCGCAGCTCGAACGCGGAACGCGACAGCCGCGCCGTCGCCTCTCGCAGGTCGGCCTCGTCCACCTCGACGAGCGGCATGTCGAAGGACACGGATTCCGCAGGGAGGACGAGTTGCCGCGGTGCGCCGTCGGGGGCCGGGAAGACGGTCCGCAGCGCTTCGTGCCGTACGAGGACATCGCGCAGGGCTGCGCGTATCGCCTCGACGTCCAGGTCGCCCGTCAGGCGCAGGGCCACCGGGATGTGGTAGTTGGCGTTGGCGCCTTCCAGTTCGCGCACGAACCACAGCCGCGTCTGGGCGAAGGACGTCGGCAGGACCTCCGGGCGCGGCCGGGGCGTGACCCGGGGCCGTGGTTCGTCCAGGTCCCCCAGCCGGGCCGCGAGTCCGGCGACCGTGGGGCTCTCGAACAGGGCCCGGATCGGGACCTCCGCCCCGAGCACCGTGCGGATGCGGCTGACCAGCCGTACGGCGAGCAGCGAGTGCCCGCCGAGGTCGAAGAAGTTGTCGTCCGCCCCGACGTGCGGCAGGCCGAGGATGCCGGCGAAGACCTGGCACAGGAGTTGTTCCTGAAGGGTCCTGGGCTCCCGGCTCCCCTCGGTCGTCCCGTACGCGGGTGCGGGGAGGGCGCGGTGGTCGATCTTCCCGTTGGCGGTGAGCGGGAGTGCGTCCAGGACCACCACGGCCGACGGCGTCATGTGGTCGGGCAGCAGCGTGGCGACGTGGGCGCGGAGGGCGGCGCCGTCCACGCCCTCGGTGGTGGGGACGACGTAGCCGACGAGGCGCTTGTCCCCGGTGTCTCCGGGGGCGTCGTCGCGGACGAGCACGGCGGCCTGCGTGACTGCGGGGTGGGAGGTGAGGGCGGCTTCGATCTCGCCGGGTTCGATGCGGAAGCCGCGGATCTTGACCTGGTCGTCGGTGCGGCCCAGGTACTCCAGCTGTCCGTCGGTGGTCCACCGGGCGAGGTCGCCGGTGCGGTACATGCGCTCGCCGGGCCCGCCGTGGGGGTTGGCGACGAACCGCTCGGCGGTCAGGCCGGGGCGGTGCAGGTATCCGCGGGCGAGCTGGGCACCGGCGACGTACAGCTCACCGGAGACGCCCGGGGGAACCGGCTGCAGGGCCTGGTCGAGTACGTAGGTCCGGGTGTTCCACATCGGGCGGCCGATGGGCGCGATGCCCTTGCCGGTGCCGTCGGGGGTGGTCACGGGGTGGTCGGTGCAGCCGACGGTGGTCTCGGTCGGTCCGTAGTGGTTGACGACGGGTACGTCCGGGTGGTCGCGGTGCCACTGCTGGAGTTGGGCCGCGCGCAGGGGTTCTCCGCCGAGCATGAGCTGGCCGGTGGGTGCCCAGTTGCCGGGAAGGGTCTGGAGGAACGCCAGGTGGCTGGGTGTGGCTTTGAGGAAGGTGATCTCGTGGTCGGCGAGCGTGGCGGGGAGGGTTTCGTCCCAGGTGACGATGTGCAGTCGGCCGCCGCTGGTGAGCGCGCCGTACAGGGCGGTGACGCCGAGGTCGAAGGCGATGGACGCGTGGAGCAGGGTGCTGCCGCTGAGGTGCGGGTAGGCGTGCCGGGTGCGGGCGATGTAGTTGACGACGCCCTGGTGGGTGATGGCCACGCCCTTGGGCCGCCCGGTGGAGCCAGAGGTGTAGATGACGTACGCCGGGTGGGCGGGCAGCAACGGGCCGTGCAGCTCGGTGTCGTCGAGGTCACCGACGGGCAGCCCGTCGAGGACGCGCGTCGTGTGCGGGTCGTCGAGGACGAGTGGGGGGACGGTCCCTTCCGGGTGGCCGGCTTCCGTGGTGACGTTGGTGAAGTTCCCCTCCGCGTGCACGGCTTCCGTGGTGACGCGGACGGCTTCCGTGGTGAGCAGGAGAACCGGCCGTGCGTCGGTGAGCAGGTGGGCGATGCGGTCGGCGGGGTGCTCGGGGTCGATGGGAAGGTAGGCGCCGCCCGTCTTCAGTACGGCGAGGACGGCGACGATCAGATCGGTCGAGCGGGGCAGTGCCAGGGCGACGAGTCGTTCGGGGCCGGCGCCGTGGCTGACCAGGAGGCGGGCGAGCTGGTTGGCGCGTGCGTTGAGGTCGGCGTAGGACACCTCGCGGTCCTCGAACACGACGGCGGTGGCGTCCGGAGTGCGGGCCGCCTGTGCCTCGAACAGCTCGGGCAGCGTGGACGCGGGCACCTCGTGTGCCGTGTCGTTCCACTCCACCAGGACCTGGTGGCGTTCGGCCGGGCTGAGGAGGTCGATGCCGGTGACGGGCCGGGCGGTGCGAGTGGTCACGGCGTCGAGGAGCCGGACGAGGCGTTCGATCAGGGTGACGACCGTGGTGTGGTCGAACAGATCGGTCGCGTAGGTGATGACGCCGGTCAGGCCGCTCGGCCGGCCGTGAGGGGCGAAGGTCTCCTGGAGCTGGATGTCGAGGTCGAACTTGGCGGGCTGGTCGCCGCCGGGCAGCCAGGCGGTGTCGAGCCCCGGCAGGTCGAGGACGGGTGCCGTGGTGTTCTGCAGGCCCAGCATGACCTGGAACAGCGGGTGGCGGGCCATGGAACGGGCCGGGGCCAGGTCCTCCACCAGCCGTTCGAACGGTACGTCCTGGTGGGCGAGGGCGTTGAGGCTCTGCTCGCGGACGCGCCGCAGTACCTCCTGGAAGGACGGACGGCCCGACACATCGGTGCGGATCACCAGGGTGTTCACGAAGAACCCGACGAGCTCGTCCAGGCTCTCGTCGGTACGTCCGGCCACCGACAGGCCGATGGGGATGTCGGTGCCCGCGCCGAGGCGGGACAGCAGTGTCGCCACCGCCGCGTTGAGCACCATGAACATGGTGACGCCCTCTTCGCGGGCCAGGGCGCTGAGCCGCTGGTGCAGGTCGGGGTCGGTGTGCAGGCGCGCGGTGCCGCCGCGGTGGGTGGCCACGGGGGGCCGGGGGCGGTCGGCGGGCAGCGCCAGTTCCTCCGGCAGATCGGCCAGAACTTGCCGCCAGTGGGCGAGTTGCGTGTGGTGCAGGCTTGAGGTGTCGTCCGGGTCGCCCAGGAGTTGGCGCTGCCAGAGGGTGTAGTCGGCGTACTGGACCGAGAGCGGTTGCCAGGTAGGGGCGTGGCCGCCCGACCGGGCCGTGTACGCGAGGGAAACGTCCCGTGCCAGCGGCGCGAGGGACCAGCCGTCACCGGCGACGTGGTGAAGGACGACCACAAGGACGTGATCCTGCGGCGCCACCGCGAACAGCCGCGCCCGCAGCGGAATCTCACGAGCCAGGTCGAAGGGGCGCTGCGCCTCCTCGGCCACCACCTGCGCGAGCTCGGCTTCCGGCACCTCCACCACGGACAGCCGGAAGTCGATCGCGTCCGCGTCCACGTCCGCGCCGAGGATGTGCTGTTCCGGCGTTCCGTCGATGCTCGGGAAGACGGTGCGGAGGGCTTCGTGCCGGGTGATCAGGTCGGTGAGTGCGGTACGGAGAGCTTCGTGGTCAAGGTCTCCGGTGAGGCGGAGGGCGAGCGGAATGTTGTAGAGGCCGGAGGGTCCTTCGAGTTCGCCGAGGAACCACAGCCGTTGCTGGGCGAAGGACAGCGGGACCACCTCGGGGCGCGGCCCGGCGGTGGCCAGCCTCCGGCGCGCGGGTACGGAGTCGGTCAGACGGTCGGCGAGTCCTGCCACCGTGGGAGTTTCGAACAGGGCCCGGACCGGGATCTCGGCCCCGAGGACGGCACGGATACGGCTGACCAGACGCGTCGCCAGCAGCGAATGGCCGCCGAGGTCGAAGAAGTTGTCGTCCACCCCGACGTGCGGGACACCGAGGACGTCGGCGAACGCCTGACACAGAAGCTGTTCCTGTGGGCTCCGCGGCTCGCGGCCCGGGGTCGCGGCGGCGAAGTCGGGAGCGGGCAGGGCCTTGCGGTCCACCTTGCCGTTCACCGTGAGCGGGAGCGCGTCCAGGGCGACCACGGCCGAGGGCACCAGGTGGCCGGGCAGCAGCCGCGCCAGGTACTCACGGACCGCCGCGCCGTCCAGACCGTTCGGGCCGTTCGGGCCGTCGAGGGCGGCGCCGTTCGCACGGTTTCTCGGGACGACGTAGCCGACGAGGCGCTTGTCTCGGGGGTGGTCCTCGCGGACAACCACGATGGCCTGGGCGACGGCCGGGTGGGAGGCCAGGGCGGCCTCGATCTCACCTGGTTCGATGCGGAAGCCCCGGATCTTGACCTGGTCGTCGGTGCGGCCGAGGAATTCGAGTTGTCCGTCGGCGGTCCAGCGCACCAGGTCGCCCGTGCGGTACATCCGCTCCCCCGGCCCGTCGTACGGGTTCGCAACGAAGCGTTCGGCGGTCGGCCCCGGCCGGTCGGAGTATCCCTGGCCCAGACCGGCCCCGGACACGTACAACTCACCAGCCACCCCGGCCGGTACCGGCCGCAGCGCGGCGTCCAGGACGTACAGCCGGGCGCCGGAGACCGGCCCGCCGATCGGTACCGGTCCGCCGGTCGGTACAGAACCGCCGATCGGTACCGGTCCGCCCGCGACCCGCTCCACCTCGTGCCAGGTAGCGAACGTCGTCGTCTCCGTGGGCCCGTACACGTGCAACAGATGCTGCGGTGCGGCGAGCTCCATGACCCGCCGGACCATGGACGGGTCCGCTGCCTCGCCGCCGAACAGCAGGTACCGCAGGCGTCCGAGCCCCTCGGGCGACTCCGCGGCCAGACGGTTGAACAGCGCGGTGGTGACGAACATCGTGGTGATCGCGCTGCGCTCGATCTGCGCGGTGAGCCGTTCGGGAGACAGCAGCACCTCCCGTTCGACGCCCACCAGCTTCGCGCCGTTGGCCAGCGCACCCCAGATCTCGAAGGTGGCCGCGTCGAACGACACCGACGACGCCTGGGCGACGACGTCGCCAGTGCCCAGCGCCACATAGTTCGTCCGGCGTACGAGACGGACGACGGCCCCCTGCGGTACGACCACGCCCTTGGGACGCCCCGTCGATCCGGAGGTGTAGATCACGTACGCCGGGTGCGCGGCCGTCGGCCTGCCGCCCCGGTCCGCGTCCGACAGGTTCCCGGCGTCGAGCTCCGCCAACTCCGCGACCGTGGCGGGATCGTCCACCACCACACGCTCGGCGCGGATGTCCGTACGGACCTGGGCCTGTCGCGTGACCAGCAGGGCCGGCCGGGCGTCCGCCAGCATGAAGGCGATCCGTTCGGCCGGGTAGCCCGGGTCGATCGGCACGTACGCGGCCCCCGCCTTGACGGTCGCCAACAGCGCGACGACCAGATCGGCCGACCGGTCCATCATCACCGCCACCCGGTCCGCCGGCCGTACGCCGTGGGAGACCAGGAGTCGCGCCAGACGGTTCGCCCGCGCGTTGAGCTCCGCGTAGGACAACGTGGCGTCGTCGAACTCGACCGCGGTGGCGTCCGGCCTGCGGGCCGCCTGGTCCTCGACCAACTCCGCCGGCGTGGCCTGCGGCACCTCCCCGTCGGTGGCGTTCCACTCGACGAGGAGCCGGTGGCGTTCGGCCGGGCCGAGGAGGTCGATGCCGGTGACCGGAAGTGCGGGGTCCGTGGTCACGGCGTCGAGCACGCGGACGAGCCGCTGGACGAGGGTGTCCACGGTGGTGCGGTCGTACAGGTCGGCCGCGTAGGTGAGGGTGCCTCTCAGGCCGGCGGGGTGGCCGTCGGCGTGGGTCTCGCGGAGCTGGAGGTCGAGGTCGAACTTGGCGGGCTGGTCCCCCGGGGACAGCGGGTGGCTGTCCAGGCCGGGCAGGTGGAGTGCCGGGTCGGTGATGTTCTGCAGGGCGAGCATGACCTGGAACAGGGGGTGGCGGGCCATCGACCGTGCGGGGGCCAGGTCCTCCACCAGCCGTTCGAACGGTACGTCCTGGTGGGCAAGGGCGTTGAGGCTCTGCTCGCGGACGCGCCGCAGCAGTTCGCGGAAGGTGGGGGCGCGCGATACGTCGGTGCGGATCACCAGGGTGTTGACGAAGAATCCGACGAGGTCGTTCAGGCTCTCGTCGGTACGTCCGGCGACGGGCGTGCCGATCGGAATGTCGGTGCCCGCGCCGAGCCGGGACAGCAGTGTCGCCAGTGCGGCGTTGAGCACCATGTACATGGTGACGCCTTCGGCGCGGGCCAGTACGGTCAGCCGGGCGTGCAGGTCCGCGTCGATGCGGACGGCGGTGGTGGCACCGCGATGGGATGCCACCTGCGGCCGGGGGCGGTCGCTGGGCAGGGCGAGTTCTTCCGGCAGTCCGGCGAGGGTCTCGCGCCAGTAAGCCAGCTGCGTGCTGTGCAGGCTGCCAGGAGCGTCCTCGTCCCCGAGCAACTCACGCTGCCAGAGGGTGTAGTCGGCGTACTGGACCGGGAGCGGTTGCCAGGTAGGGACGTGGCCGCCCGACCGGGCCGTGTACGCGAGGGAGATGTCCCGTGCCAGCGGCGCGAGGGACCAGCCGTCACCGGCGACGTGGTGCAGCACCACCACCAGTACGTGATCCCCCGGCGCCACCGCGAACAGCCGCGCCCGCAGCGGAATCTCACGAGCCAGGTCGAAGGGGCGCTGCGCCTCTTCGACCACCACCTGTGCAAGCCCGGCTTCCGACACCTCCACCACCGGCAGCCGGAAGTCGATCGCGTCCGCCCCGAGGATGCGCTGCTCCGGCGAGCCGTCGACGCCCGGGAAGACGGTACGCAGGACTTCGTGCCGGACGATGACGTCGTGGAGGGCGAGGCGAAGGGCCTCGCGGTCGAGGTCTCCGGTCAGGCGGAGGGCGATGGGCATGTTGTAGAGCGCGGAGAGTCCTTCGAACTCGCCCAGGAACCACAGCCGTTGCTGGGCGAAGGACAGCGGGACCACCTCGGGGCGCGGCCCGGCGGTCAGCCTCCGGCGCACCGGCCCGGCAACGGTCAGACGGTCGGCGAGTCCGGCGACGGTGGGGGCCTCGAACAGGTCCCTGATCGGGATCTCGATCCCGAGGACAGCGCGGATACGGCTCACCAGCCGCGTCGCCAGCAGCGAGTGCCCGCCCAGGTCGAAGAAGTTGTCGTCCACCCCGACGTGCGGGAGGCCGAGGACGTCGGCGAACGCCTGACACAGAAGCTGTTGCTGCGGAGTCCGCGGCTCGCGGCCCGGGTTCGCGGCGGTGAAGTCGGGAGCGGGCAGGGCCGTGCGGTCCACCTTGCCGTTCACCGTGAGCGGGAGCGCGTCCAGGACCACCACGGCCGAGGGCACCAGGTGGCCGGGCAGCAGACCGGCGAGATGGGTGCGGATGGCGGCGCTGTTCACGTCCGGGGTGGTGGGGACGACGTAGCCGACGAGTCGTTTGTCGCCGGGCTGGTCCTCGCGGACTACGACGGCGGCCTGGGCGACGGCCTGATGGGACACCAGGGCCGCCTCGACCTCACCGAGCTCGATACGGAAGCCACGGATCTTGACCTGATCGTCCGTACGACCCAGATACTCCAGCTCCCCGTCAGCGGTCCACCGCACGAGGTCGCCCGTGCGGTACATCCGCTCGCCGGGCGCGCCGTACGGGTTGGCGACGAACCGCTCGGCGGTCAGACCGGGACGGCCGAGGTAGCCGCGGGCGAGACCGGGGCCAGTGAGGTAGAGCTCGCCGGGAACGCCCGGGGCGACGGGGTGTAGGCCCGTGTTCAGCACGTAGAGGCGGGTGTTGGCGATGGGAGTGCCGATACGGACGTCGGTGGAAGGGGCGAGCTGGGCGGTGGTGGCGCAGACGGTGGATTCCGTCGGTCCGTAGGCGTTGATGAGGGAGCGATGGGCAGCCCAGGGGGTGACCTGGTGTGCGGGGAGCGCTTCGCCTGCGGTGATGAGGGTGGTCAGTTGGGGCAGGTCGCGGGGGTTGAGGTCGGGGAGAACGGCGGGGGGAAGGGTGGCGTGGGTGACGTTCTGGCGGGTGAGGAGGCGGGTCAGGGCCGGACCGGGGAGCAGTTCGTCGCGGGTGGCGGTGACCAGGGTGGCTCCGGTGCACAGTGTGACGGCGATCTCCGCGAGTGCGGCGTCGAAGCTGGGCGAGGCGAACTGAAGGACACGGCTCGCAGTCGTCACCGCGAACCGCTCGGCCTGCGAAGCGACCAGACTCGCCAGGCCCTGGTGGGTGACCGCGACACCCTTGGGACGGCCGGTAGAGCCGGAGGTGTAGATCACGTAGGCAGGATGGGCCGCCAGCAGCGCACCACACCGGTCCGCATCCGACAGATCATCGTCGGGAACGACCAACAGGGCCCGGAGCAGCTCCGGTTCGTCCAGCGACAACTGCTCAACATCTGCCAACGTGTCCGGCACCGCGCCGCCCGTGACGACCAAGGCAGGCCGGCCGTCGGAGAGCAGATACGCGATCCGGTCAGCCGGATAAGCCGGATCGACCGGCAGATAAGCACCACCAGCCTTGACCACAGCCAGAATCGCGACAATCAACTCGACCGAGCGCGGCAACACCAGCGCGACCGTCCGCTCCGGCCCAACCCCGTGCTCCACCAGAACACGCGCCAACCGATTGGCACGCCCATTGAGCTCGCCGTACGAGACCTCGATGTCGCCGCACACCACCGCAGTCGCCCCCGGCGTCCGCGCCGCCTGCGCCTCGAACAACTCCGGCAACGTCGCCACCGGCACATCCCGCGCCGAGTCGTTCCACTCCACCAACACACGCCGACGCTCACCCGCACCCAGCACGTCGATGTCACCGAGCGGCACATCGGGGGCCGATTCCAGCGCGGTGACGAGCCCTTCGCCGACCGTCGCCATCATGGTGCACAGGATGTCGGGCGACCCGGGTGCGACGACCTGAGCCGTGAAGGCGAAGTCCTTGCCGTTGTCGTCGACGATCATTCCGACGGGGTAGTTCGTCCGCTCCTGCATGAAGAGCACGTCCACGCCCGGCAGCCCGTCACGTGCCGGCTCCGAACTCGTCCCGCTGTGGCGGTAGTTCAGGAGCGAGGTGAACAGCGGGGCGTCCCCGGGCATCCCGCTCGCCCGCTGTGCCAGCGCGAGTGGCGCGTGTTCGTGCAGCAGCAACTCGGCGAGCTGGGACTGTACGGCGCGTACGACGTCACGCGTGCTGGAGCCGCCGGTGCCGACCCGGACGGGGAGGGTGTTGATGAACAGGCCCACGGCGCGTTCGGCCCCCGCGCCCATCCGGCCGAACAGGATCGTTCCGAAAACCACGTCGTCGCGGCCCGAGGTCGCGGCCAGCACCCGGGCCCATACGACGTGGAACAGCGTCGCCGGGCTCACACCGAGGCGCCGGGCCTGCTCGCGGAGCCTCGCGGAGAGTCGCGGGTCCATGACGGCGGTGGCCTCGGTGGCCGCCGTGCCGTCCCCACGAACGTTCACCAGCCCGAACGGAGCGGTCGGCTCGGTGACGTCGCCCAGCAGCCGTGAGAAGTAGGTGGCGTGTTCCTGCTCGGACACCTGGGCCCGCGCCTGGGCGACGACGTCGCGGTACGGCGAGGGGGCGGGCAGCTCGTCGTCGCGTCCGTCGATGAAGGCCCGTACCTCGTCCAGGATGATGTCCAGCGCGGTGTGGTCCTGGATCAGGTGGTGGACCTGCACCAGGGCGAGCCACTGTCCGCCACCCGGCTGCGCGGCCACGTGCATCCGGATCAGCGGAGCGCTGCTGACGGTCATGGACGAAGGGCACGCCGCGAGCAGCCGGACGACCAGTTCCTGGTCGGACGCCGGAACTTCGGCGTCGCCGGGCAGTACCACCTCCTGCACCGGCAGCGCGGCGCGCCGCAGCACCACCTGCACTGGTTCGGGCAGCCCTTCCCAGAGCACGGCGGTCCTCAAGTTGTCGTGCCGGTCGACCACTTGCTGGAGTGCGGTGACGAACGCGTCGAGCCTGTCGCGGGAGTCGAAGCGGAGAACGGTCGGCAGGACGTACACGTCCTCGTCCGTGGTCCCGCCGCCCATGAGGTGGTGGAAGAGGATGCCCTCCTGGAGCGGAGCGAGCGGGTAGACGTCCGCCACGTTCGCGGCGCCACCGGGGATGCGGGCGGTGATGTCGGCGATGTGCGCGGCGGTCAGGTCGACCAGGGGAAGCATGTCCGGGGTGATGACCTGCGCGTCGTCCGGTATGCGGTTCTCGGGAACCCGTACCTCGGGCCGACCGGTGGTCGCCGCGAGACCGGCCACGGTGGGCGTGCTGAACAGGGACCGTACGTCGACGAGAAGGCCACGGGCGCGCAGCCGCTCCACCAGCGTCACCGCCAGCAGCGAGTGTCCGCCGAGGTCGAAGAAGTTGTCGTCCACTCCGACGTGCGGCCGGTCGAGTACCTCGGCGAAGGCGTCGCACAGGATTTCCTCGCGGGCGGTACGCGGCCCCCGGTCGGTGTGGACCGTGGCGTACCCGGGCGCGGGGAGCGCGGCCCGGTCGAGCTTGCCGTTCACGGTGAGCGGGAGGGCGTCCAGGACCACGACGGCCGAGGGCACCATGTAGTCGGGCAGCAGACCGGTGACATGGGCGCGGACGTCACTGCCCCCGCTGCCGGAACTGGCATCACTTACGTCACTGCCCTCGCCGCCGGACTTCCGGACGACGTAGCCGACGAGTCGTTTGTCGCCGGGCTGGTCCTCGCGGACTACGACGGCGGCCTGGGCGACGGCCTGATGGGACACCAGGGCCGCTTCGACCTCACCGAGCTCGATACGGAAGCCACGGATCTTGACCTGATCGTCAGTGCGGCCCAGATACTCCAGCTCCCCGTCAGCGGTCCACCGCACGAGGTCGCCCGTGCGGTACATCCGCTCGCCGGGCGCGCCGTACGGGTTGGCGACGAACCGCTCTGCGGTCAGACCGGGACGGGCGAGATAGCCCCGGGCCAACTGCACACCCGCGAGGTACAGCTCCCCGGCCACACCGGTCGGCACCGGCCCCAGGGCCGGGTCGAGTACGAAGGTCCGGGTGTTCCACACGGGTCGGCCGAGGGGGACGACCGGGTCGCCACTGGTGAGGTGCGAGGCGTGGGTGACGTCGACCGAGGCTTCGGTGGGGCCGTAGAGGTTGTGCAGAGGAGTGTTCAGCGTGCGCAGGAAGTGGTCGCGGAGTTCGGGGGTGAGGGCTTCGCCGCTGCACAGGACGGCGCGCAGGCCGGTGCAGCGGGCGGCCGATGGTTCGGTGAGGAAGGCCTTCAGCATGGAGGGGACGAAGTGGGTGACGGTGACATGCCGGGTCCGGATGAGGTCTGCCAGGTAGCCGGGGTCGCGGTGTCCGCCGGGGCGGGCCACGACCAGGGCCGCGCCCTGGAGGAGGGGCCAGAAGAACTCCCAGACCGATACGTCGAAGCCGAAGGGGGTCTTCTGCAGCACCCGGTCCGAGGCTCCGATCGGGTACTCGTGCTGCATCCACTCCAGGCGGTTGACCACGCCCTGGTGGGGCACGGCGACGCCCTTGGGCCGTCCGGTGGAGCCGGAGGTGTAGATGACGTACGCCGGGTGGGCGGGCAGCAGCGCCCCGGGGCGGTCGCTGTCGTCGAGGTCGGCCGAGGACAGCCCGGCGAGGGTGAGCGTCGTGTCCGGGTCGTCGAGGACGACGTGCGCCAGCTTCTCGCCGGAGGGAAGGCCCGGGTGCAGGGCGCCGGTCGTGATGACCACGGCGGGCCGTGCGTCGGCGAGCAGGTGGGCGATCCGGTCGGCGGGGTGGTCCGGGTAGACGGGGAGGTAGGCGCCTCCGGCCTTCAGCACGGCCAGGAGGGTGACGACCAGGTCGGTGGAGCGTTCGAGATGGACACCGACGAGGGTCTCCGGACCGACGCCGTGGCCGGCCAGGTGACGGGCGAGCCGGTTGGCGCGGGCGTTGAGGTCGGCGTACGAGACCTCGGTGTCACCGGACACCACCGCCGTCGCGTCGGGCGTGCGCGCCGCCTGTGCCTCGAACAGCTCGGGCAGCGTCGCCGCCGGGACGTCGTGCGCGGTGTCGTTCCATCCGGTCAGGACCCGGCGGCGTTCGGCCGGGGCCAGCAGGTCGATGTCGTCGACGGGCCGCGCCGGGTCGGCGGTCACCAGGTCGAGGAGCCGGACGAACCGCTCGGCGAGCGTCCGCACCGTGTCGTGGTCGAACAGGTCCGCCGCGTAACCGATCCCGCCCCTGATGCCGGTCGGGACGCCGTCGGGGCCGAAGGTCTCCCTGACGGAGACGGAGAGGTCGGCCCTGGCCGGGGCCTCCGTGCCCGACAGCACGGTCACGTCGAGGCCGGGCAGCGCGAGGGGCGGTTGGACGTTGTCCTGCAACACCAACAGGACCTGGAACAACGGCTGACGGGCCGTCGACCTGACGGGGGCCAGCTCCTCCACCAGCCGCTCGAAGGGCAGTTCCTGGTGGGTGAGGGCGTCCAGGTTCCGTTCGTGTACGCGGGCCAGCACCTCGCGGAAGGAGGGGCGTCCCGACAGGTCGCCGCGGATCACCAGGGTGTTCACGAAGAAGCCGACGAGGTCGTTCAGGGCGACTTCGGTACGCCCGGCCACCGGGGTCCCGATCGGGATGTCGGTGCCTGCGCCGAGGCGGGAGAGCAGGGTGGCGAGCGCGGCGTGCAGCACCGCGTACAGGGTGACTCCCTCGGCGCGGGCGAGGGCGGTGAGCCGCCGGTGGAGGTCGGCGCTGACATGGACGTCCGCGCTGCCGTTGCGGTCGCTCGGCACGGCGGGGCGCGGACGGTCGAAGGGTAGGGGCAGTTCCTCGGGCAGGTCGGCCAGGGCCTTCCGCCAGTACGACAGTTCCTGGTTCAGGAAGCTCGTCGGATCGTCCTCGCCCGCGAGGAGTTCGCGCTGCCAGATGGCGTAGTCGGCGTACTGGATCGGGAGGGGTTCCCAGGTGGGGGCGTGGCCGTTGGACCTGGCGGTGTACGCGGCGGCGACGTCGCGCGCCAAGGGCGCCAGGGACCAGCCGTCGCACGCGATGTGATGGGCGACCAGGAGCAGTACGTGGTCCTGCGGAGCCACGGCGAGCAGACGGGCCCGCAAAGGGATCTCCCGGGAGAGGTCGAACGGGCGGCCGGATTCCTCGGCCACCACCCGCACCATCTCGCCCTCCGTCACCGCACTCACCGGCAGCCGCAGTCCGGCGTCCACCGCGGTGAGGATCCGCTGCTCGGGGACGCCGTCCTCGGTCGCGATCAGGGTGCGCAGGGCTTCGTGCCGCTCGATCAGATCCGCCAGGGCCGCTCGCAGGGCCTCCTGGTTCAGGACGCCGGTCAGCCGCAGGGTGATCGGGATGTTGTACATGCCGTTGGGTCCCTGCAGTTCACCGAGGAACCACAACCGCTGCTGGGCAAAGGACAGAGGAATCATCAGAGTGCTCTCTACGACATGTGACGGAACTGAACAGGTAAAGGTGTGCGGGAAGGAGACGCCCCCCGAGGCCTCGGCGCGGTCGGCACGACTGGCGGCCTCAGCACACTGGCGGCCTCAGTACCACTGGCGGCCTCAGCGCAGCCGGTGGCCTCAGCGCGACCGGCGGCCCAGGACTGGTCGGCTGTGCTTCTCCGGTCCCAGCCGCTTCGCCAGGCCGGCGGGGGTGGGTGTTTCGAAGATCGCGCGGATCTGGACTTCCCTGCCGAGGGTGGCGCGGACCTGACCGGCGAGCTGGGTGGCGAGGAGGGAATGCCCGCCGAGGTCGAAGAAGTTGTCGTCCACTCCGATGTCGGGGACGCCCAGCACCTGGGCGAAGATGCGGCAGAGAGCCGCCTCTTCGGCTGATGCGGGTTCCCTGCTCTCGCCTTGGCCCGCGTACTCGGGCACCGGGAGGGCGGCGCGGTTCAGCTTGCCGTTCACCGTCAGCGGCAGCGCGTCCAGGACCACGATCGCGGCCGGAATCATGTACTCCGGCAGCAGGGTCGCCACATGGGTGCGCAGAGCGCCGACCGCCGCCCGGAACGCACGGACGTCCTCGGTGGACAGCTCGCGGGCGGGCACGACGTATCCGGTGAGGCGTCGGTCGCCCGGCCGGTCCTCGCGCACCACCACCGCGGCCTGGCCCACCGACGGGTGGGTGAGCAGGGCGGCCTCGATCTCGCCCCGCTCGATGCGGAAGCCGCGGATCTTGATCTGGTCGTCGGCCCTGCCGAGGTACTCGATCTGGCCCTCGGTGTTCCAGCGGGCGAGGTCACCCGTGCGGTACATACGCTCGCCGGGGCCGCCGTACGGGCAGGCGACGAACCGCTCCGCGGTCAGCCCTGCCCGGTTCAGGTACCCGCGTCCCAGACCGGCACCCGACACGTACAACTCTCCGGGCACGCCCTCCGGAACCGGTTGCAGTCCGCCGTCGAGCAGGTAGGTCCGCAGGTCCGGTATGGCCCGCCCGACGACACTCCCCGCCCGGCCCGCGTCCTCCGCGGTCAAGGGCGCGTACGTCACATGGACGGTGGTCTCGGTGATCCCGTACATGTTCACCAGTCGCGGCGCGCCGTCGGGATGACGGGCGTACCACTGCGCCAGCCGGCCGAGATCCAGTGCCTCTCCGCCGAAGACCACCAGCCGCAGGCAGAGTTCCTGGCCGAGGGCGGGGGCGTTCGCGTCGGCCTGGGCGAGCTGGTGGAACGCCGACGGCGTCTGGTTCAGCACCGTCACCCGCTCCCGCACCAGCAGACGCAGGAACTCCTCCGGCGACCGCGACACCGCGAACGGCACGACGACCAGCCGGCCGCCGTGGAGCAGCGCTCCCCAGAGTTCCCACACGGAGAAGTCGAACGCGAACGAGTGGAACCACGTCCACACGTCGTCGGGGCCGAATCCGAACCACCCGTCGGTGGCGGAGAACAGCCGGGTGACGTTCGCGTGGGTGATCACCACACCCTTGGGCCGGCCCGTCGATCCGGAGGTGTAGATCACGTACGCCGCGTGGCCCGGCAGCGGTGTACCGCCCCGCTCGCCGTCGGACAGGTCCTCGTCGGCGCGTTCACCCAGCGCGGCCGTCGTGGCGGGATCGTCCAGCCGCACCTGCACGATGCTCTCCGGCAGCACGTCCGCCACCGCTCCGGTGCCCACCACCAGTGCGGGAGCCGCGTCCTGGAGGACGTACGCCACCCGGTCAGCCGGATACTCCGGGTCGATCGGCACGTACGCCGCACCGGCCTTGACCACGGCGAGCAGGGCGACCACGAGATCCGGTGAGCGGTGCATCATCACCGCCACCCGCCGCTCAGGACCCGCACCCCGGGCCACCAGCAGTCGCGCCAGCCGGTTGGCCCGCGCGTTCAGCTCCGCGTAGGTGAGCCGTACGCCCTCGCACACCACCGCGTCCGCGTCCGGAGTCCGGGCCGCCTGGGCCTGGAACCGCTCGCAGAGCGTCGTAGTCGTAGGAGCGACATCGCCGACGAGGTCGTTCTCCTCGACCAGCATCCGGCGCTGCTTCTCGTCCAGCACCCGGACCGCACGCAGCGGTCGCCCGGGGTCCTCCTCCAGTGCCGTGACGAGGTCGGCGACCGCGGTCTGCAGGAAGGCGCCCACGGCTCGCGGATCGACCGGGGCCACCGACTGGACGGTGAGGGTGAAGAGGGGGTTGGTGTCGTTGACGGAGAGTTCCAGCGGGTAGTTGGTGCGCTCGTGCCCGTGGAGGACTTCGATCCCGTCGGGGCTCGGTGCGGCGGTGTCTTCGCTGTGGCGGAAGTTGAACAGCGAGGTGAACAGCGGTGTCCGGGCGGGAAGTGCGCTGGCCCGCTGGGCGAGGATGAGCGGTGCGTGCTCGTGCACCAGCAGGTCCGCGAGCTGCTGCCGCATCGCGTGTACGGCGTCGCGCACGCTCACGGAGGCGATGTCGAGGCGGGCGGGCAGCGTGTTGACGAACAGGCCGGGTATCCGGTCGGCGCCCGCTCCCGCGTTCATCCGGCCGAACAGCACAGTGCCGAACACCACGTCGTCCCGGCCCGAGGTCGCTGACACGACACGCGCCCAGGCGACGTGGAACAGTGTCGCCGGGCTGACACCCAGACGGCGTGCCTGCTCCCGCAGCCGCTGCCCCACCTCCGCGTCGAGCGGCATGCGCACCTCGGAGACGCCGCTGCCGTCGCCGTGCACGTCCAGCAGCCCGTACGGCGCGGTCGGCTCGCTAACGTCCCCGAGGAGCTCCGCGAAGAACCGCTCGTGCTCCTGCGCCGGGACCGTGAGCCGTGCCCGCGCGACGAACTCGCGGAACGGCAGCGGCGCGGGCAGCGTTTCTCCGCTGCCGGAGAGGATCGCGCGGATCTCGTCGAAGACCAGGGCGAGGGAGGTCCGGTCCTGAACCAGGTGATGCACTTCGAGCAGGACGTACCACCGCTGGTCGCCGGGGTCCCGCGCGACACCGGCCTGGATCAGGGGCGCGCTGCGGACGTCCATCGGCGCGGTACGTGTGGCCAGCAGGCCGCCCACGACGTCCGCGCCCTTCAGCGGGAGGGACCTGACCGCGACCGGGGCGGTGCGCAGGACGACCTGGACGGGTTCCCGCAGCCCTTCCCACAGGAAGGCAGTACGCAGGATGTCGTGCCGGTCGACCACCTGCTGGAGAGCGGTGAGGAAGGCGTCCACCCTGGGCCTGGAGTCGAAGCCGAGGACGTACGGCAGGGTGTAGAGGTCGGTGCCGTCCTCACCTTCGAGCAGGTGGTGGAAGAGGATGCCTTCCTGGAGCGGGGCCAGCGGGTAGATGTCGGCGACGTTGGCCGCGCCGCCAGGTACCGCCGCGAGGATTCCGTCGAGCTCCTGCGTCGTGAGGTCGGCGAGCGTGACCATCTCCGGTGTGATCACCGTGGCGCCGTCGGGGATGCCGTTGGCCGGCAGTACCGCCTTCGCCGCGCCCTCCAGCGCCGCCAGACCCGCCACGGTCGGGCTGGTGAACAGCGTTCGTACGTCCACCGCGACACCCGCCGTACGGGCCCGCTCCACGAGCGTCACCGCCAGCAGGGAGTGCCCGCCCAGCTCGAAGAAGTCGTCGTCGACGCCGACGGGGGGCAGGCCGAGCACCTCGGCGAACAGCCCGCACAGGATCTCCTCCCGCACCGTGGACGGCCCCCGGCCGGCCCTCCCGGCACCGTGGCCGGCCCTCCCGGCACCGTGATCCGGAACCGGCAGCGCCCTTCGGTCGAGCTTGCCGTTGACCGTCAGCGGCAGTCCGTCGAGCACCACGATCACGGCGGGGACCATGTACTCGGGCAACACCCGGGCCACGTGGGCGCGGAGCTCCGCGACGTCGACGTCCGTGCCACCGGCTGCCACCACGTACCCGGCCAGCCGCTCGTCGCCCGGCCGGTCCTCACGGACCGTCACGGCCGCCTGGGTGACGGACGGGTGGGTGAGCAGGGCGGCTTCGATCTCGCCGAGTTCGATGCGGAATCCGCGCAGTTTGACCTGGTCGTCCGTACGGCCCAGGTACTCCAGCTGCCCAGCGGTGTTCCAGCGGGCCAGGTCACCGGTCCGGTACATCCGCTCCCCCGGCCTGCCGTAGGGGTTGGCGACGAACCGTTCGGCGGTCAGTGCGGGCCGGTCGAGGTAACCCCGGGCCAACTGGACGCCTGCCAGGTACAGCTCCCCCGCCACCCCGGCCGGTACCGGCCGCAGCGCGGCATCCAGTACGAACACCCGGGTGTTCCACAGCGGGCGGCCGATCGGCACCACACCCCCCGTGTCGACGCCCGGCTCGCAGGTGAAGGCGGTGACGTCGATGGCGGCCTCGGTCGGCCCGTACAGGTTGTGCAACGGGACCGGCAGCACCGCGTGGAACCGGTCTCGCAACACGGCGGACAGCGTTTCGCCGCTGCAGACCACGGCCCGCAGGGACACGCACTCCCGGGCGGCGGGCTGGGCGACGAACACCTGGAGCATCGACGGGACGAAGTGGGCGATCGTCACGCCCTCGCGCCGGATCAGCTCGGCCAGGTACACCGGGTCGCGGTGCCCGCCCGGACGGGCCATCACGAGGGTGGCACCCTCGGTCAGCGGCCAGAAGAACTCCCACACGGACACGTCGAACCCGAACGGCGTCTTCTGCACCACCCGGTCGTCCGCCGTCAGCCGGTAGGCATCCTGCATCCACGTCAGCCGGTTGATCAGGCCCCGGTGGGTGAGCGTGACGCCCTTGGGACGTCCGGTGGACCCTGAGGTGTAGATGACGTAGGCCGGGTGATCGACGCGAAGGGCACGCGTACGGTCGCTGTCCTCCAGGTCGGCTGCGGACAGGCGGCTGAGAGTGGTGGCCAGTTGCGGGTCGTCGAGGACGAGGCAGGGGGTCCGGGCGGTGTCCGTGTCCGCCGGCCGCTGGGCGTCGGTGGTGAGGAGCAGTACGGGCCTGGCGTCGGCGAGCAGACCGGCTACGCGGTCGGCCGGGTGGTCGGGGTCGACGGGGAGGTAGGCGGCGCCTGTCTTGAGAACGGCCAGCAGGGCGACGACGAGATCGGTGGAGCGTTCCAGGTGGACCGCGACGAGGGTTTCGGGCCCGGCGCCGCGTCCGGCCATGAGGCGGGCGAGCCGGTTGGCACGGGCGTTGAGGTCGGCGTAGGTGAGCCGTACGTCCTCGAAGACCACGGCGGTGGCGTCGGGGGTGCGCGCGGCCTGCGCCCGGAAGAGGTCCGGAAGCGTCGCCACCGGCACCTCGTGCGCGGTGGCGTTCCACTCCGCCAGTACGCGGTGCCGCTCGTCGGCACTGAGCAGGTCGATGTCCGTGACGGGCCGTGCCGGGTCGGCGGTCACGGTGTCGAGGACGCGGACGAACCGCTCGGCCAGTGAGGTCGCCGTGCCGGGGTCGAAGAGGTCGGTGGCGTAGACGAGGGAGCCGGTCAGGCTGCCGTTGTGGGTCTCGCGGAGCTGAATGTCGAGGTCGAACTTGGCGGGCTGATCACCCGTGCGGAGGAGCTGGGTTCGGACGCCGGGCAGAGCGAGGCTCGCGGGGGCGCCGTTCTGCAGGGTGAGCATGACCTGGAAGAGGGGGTGGCGGGCCATGGACCGCGTGGGGGCGAGGTCTTCCACCAGCCGTTCGAAGGGCACGTCCTGGTGGGCGAAGGCGTCCAGACCCCCTTCGCGAACGCGGTGCAGGAGTGCGCGGAAGGACGGCTCGCCCGAGAGGTCGGTACGGAGGACCAGGGTGTTCACGAAGAAGCCGACCAGCTCGTCCAGGCCTTCGTCGGTACGGCCCGCCAGTGAGGTCCCGATGGGGATGTCGGTACCCGCGCCGAGTCGGAGGAGCAGGGTGGCGAGAGCGGCCTGGAGCACCATGAACTCGGTGACGCCCTCGGCGCGGGCCAGGCCGGTGATCCGCTGGTGGAGCTCGCCGTCGATGCACAGGTCGACCGTGCCACCGCGATGGGAGGCGACCGGTGGCCGAGGCCGGTCGGTGGGCAGGGTGAGTTCTTCCGGCAGACCCGCGAGGGTCTCGCGCCAGTGGTCCAGCTGGCGGTTGAGGGGGCTTGCCGCGTCTTGGTCCGCGCCCAGGAGGTCGTGCTGCCAGAGGGTGTAGTCCGCGTACTGGACGGGAAGCGGCTCCCAGTCCGGTGCCCGACCATCGGCACGGGCCGTGTAGGCAGCGGAGATGTCGCGGGCCAGCGGCGTCAGCGACCAGCCGTCACCTGCGATGTGGTGCAACACCAGGACCAACACATGCTCCTGCGGAGCGACCGCGAACAGCCGCACCCGCAGCGGGAGTTCATCGGTGAGACGGAAGGGACGCGCCGCCTCCGCAGCCACAACCCCCGCCAACTCACTCTCCGGCACCGCCTCCGGCACCAGCGGAAGATCGACCGCCTCACGGGCGAGAACACGCTGCCCAGAAACACCGTCGACCTGCCCGAACACCGTACGCAGAACTTCATGGCGAGCAACGACATCGGCCAGAGCGACCCGCAGCACCTCACTGTCCAGGTCCCCGGTAAGACGGAGCGCGATGGGAATGTTGTAGAGCGCCGAAGGCCCCTCCAACTGCTCCAAGAACCACAGGCGTTGCTGCGCGAACGACAACGGCACCGTGTCGGGCCTCGGCCGGGCAGCCAGCGGCAGTCGTACGCCGCCCGAGCCGGTCTCGGCGAGACGGCGGGCCAGCCCGGCAACGGTGGGGACTTCGAACAGGGCCCGGATCGGGATCTCGGCCCCAAGAGTGCTGCGGATGCGGCTGACCAGGCGGGTGGCCAGCAGGGAGTGGCCGCCGAGGTCGAAGAAGTTGTCGTCCACCCCGACCTTCGGCAGACCCAGGACGTCGGCGAACGCCTGACTGAGCAGGCGTTCCTGAAGGTTCCGCGGCTCCCGGCTCGGGCTCGTGGCGAGGTATTCGGGGGCAGGCAGGGCTTTGCGGTCCAGCTTGCGGTTCACCGTGAGCGGGAGTGCGGCCAGCTCGACGATAGCCGCCGGCACCATGTAGTCCGGCAGCACTGCTGACAGGCCTGCGCGGACATCCGCGACGTCCAGCCCGTCCAGACCGCCCGTCGGGACGACGTACCCCACCAGCCGCTTGTCACCCGGCTGGTCCTCACGGACCACCACCGCAGCCTGGGCGACGGACGGATGGGCCGTCAGCGCGGCCTCAACCTCACCGAGCTCGATACGGAAGCCGCGGATCTTCACCTGGTCGTCGGAACGGCCCAGGAAGTGGAGTTGCCCCTCGGCGTTCCACCGCACCAGGTCGCCGGTCCGGTACATCCGCTCCCCCGGCCCGCCGTAGGGGTTGGCGACGAACCGCTCGGCGGTCAGCGCGGGCCGGTCGAGGTAGCCCCGAGCCAGTTGGACCCCGGCCAGGTACAGCTCTCCGGCCACCCCCGCAGGCACCGGCCGCAACGACCGATCCAGTACGAAGGCCCGGGTGTTCGCCAGCGGGCGGCCGATCGGCGGAGTACCGCCCCGCGACGGCGCGGCGCAGCGCATCAGCGTGGCGCCGATGGTCGTCTCCGTCGGCCCGTAGCTGTTGCAGAACTCGCGGACGTCAGTGGCCCACCGGTCGACCAGGGCCGCGTCCGACGCCTCGCCTCCCACCACGAGCAACCGCAGCTCCGGCAGCCGCGCAGGGTCCAGCGACCGCGCCACTCCCGGTGTCACATGCGCCACTGTCACGCCCTGCGCACGCATCAGTCCCTCCAGGCGCGCAAGGTCGACCCGGTCCTCGTCGGCGGCCAGCACGAAGACCGCACCGGAGAGCAGGGTGACGAAGAGGTCCTGTACCGATACGTCGAAGCTGAACGCCGTCGCCCCCAGCACCCGCGCACGCTCGTCGATTCCATACTCCGGCATGACGGCGGCGATGTTGTTGGCGAGCGAACGATGCGTGACCACCACGCCCTTGGGACGGCCCGTGGACCCGGAGGTGTAGATGACGTACGCACGGTGGTCGAGCAGCAGCGGGCTGCGCCGTTCCGCGTCGGACAGGTCGTGCAGATCATGCAGGTCGTGCGCGGCACGGCCCGCCAAGTCCTGCCGCAACTGGGCATCGTCAAGTGACAGGTGAGCTACGTCGATGCCCGGCAGGCTCTCCCACGTCGCGTCGTCGGCGATGAGGACCGAGGGCCGCGCCTCGGCGAGCAGCCGGGCGATCCGGCCGGCCGGATGACCGGGATCGACGGGAAGGTAGGCAGCCCCTGTCTTGAGTACGGCCAGGATGGCGACGACGAGGTCGACGGACCGGGGAAGCGCCAGAGCAACCACCCGCTCGGGCTCCGCCCCGCGCTGCACCAGCAGGCGGGCGAGCCGGTTGGCGCGGGCGTTGAGCTGCGCATAGGACACTCCGACGCCCTCGAACACGACCGCGGTCGCGTCCGGGGTACGGGCGACCTGGGCCTGGAACAGCTCGGGGATGGTCGCGAGGGGGACATCGCGGGCCGTGTCGTTCCATTCGACCAGGACGCGGTCGCGTTCGGCAGCGTCGAGTATCTCTATGCGGTTGACCGGCACCGAGGGGTTCTGGGTCACTGTTTTCAGGACCCGGAGGAAGCGTTCACCGATGCCGGCGGCGGTGTGGTGGTCGAACAGATCGGCGGCGTAGGTGAGTACGCCCCCCAGCCCGGCGGGCTCGCCCCCGTCGGTGAGGTGTTCGCTGAACTGGACGTCCAGGTCGAGCTTGGCAGGACGGTTCCCGGGCGGCAGCACCTCGACGGTCAGGCCGGGCAACGCGAGGTCCGGCGTGGTGTTGTTCTGCAGGGTGAGCATGACCTGGAAGAGGGGGTGACGGGCCATCGACCGTACGGGCGAGAGCTCCTCCACCAAGCGCTCGAACGGCACGTCCTGATGCGCGTAGGCACTCAGCGCACGCTCACGAACCCGCCCGAGGAGCTCGGTGAAGTCGGGGTTCCCCGACACGTCGGAGCGCAGCACGAGCGTGTTGACGAAGAAGCCCACCAGATCGTCAAGGGCCTCGTCGGTCCGACCGGCCACAGGGGTGCCGATGGGGATGTCCTCCCCCGCGCCCAGACGGTGCAGCAGAGCAGCCAACGCCGCCTGCACCACCATGAACACCGTCACACCCTGCGCACGGGCGAGCTCCACCACGGCCCGATGCACTTCGGCATCGACACGCAGCTCCACAGCGCCACCCCGACGAGAAGCCACTGCCGGACGCGACCGGTCCACGGGCAGCACCAACTCTTCCGGCGTACCCGCCAACGCCGCACGCCAGTAGTCGAGTTGCGTGGACAGGGCGCTACTGGAATCGCCCTGGTCGCCCAGGAGGTCGTGCTGCCAGAGGGTGTAGTCCGCGTACTGGACGGGAAGCGGCTCCCAGTCCGGTGCCCGACCATCGGCACGGGCCGTGTAGGCAGCGGAGATGTCGCGGGCCAGCGGTGTCAACGACCAGCCGTCACCGGCGATGTGGTGCAGCACCAGGACCAACACATGCTCCTGCGGAGCGACCGCGAACAGCCGCACCCGCAGCGGGAGTTCATCGGTGAGACGAAAGGGACGCACCGCCTCCGCAGCCACAACCCCCGCCAACTCGCTCTCCGCCACCACCTCCGGCACCAGCGGAAGATCGACCGCCTCAAGGGCGAGAACACGCTGCTCAGAAACACCGTCGACATGCCCGAAGACCGTACGCAGAACTTCATGGCGAGCAACGACATCGGCCAGAGCGCCCCGCAGCACCTCACTATCCAGGTCCCCAGTGAGACGGAGCGTGATGGGAATGTTGTAAAGCGCGGAAGGACCCTCCAACTGCTCCAAGAACCACAGGCGTTGCTGCGCGAACGACAGCGGCACCACCTCCGGCCGCTCCACTCGCGCCAGCCCGCGCCGGGACGCACCGGAAGCGGTCACCCGGCCGACGAGGACAGCCGGGACAGGCATTTCGAACACCGCCCGGATCGGCAGCTCCACGCCGAACACCGACCGGATCCGGCTGACCAATCGGGTCACCAGCAGCGAGTGCCCGCCGAGCTCGAAGAAGTTGTCGTCGACCCCCACCGACGGCAGATCGAGCACCTCCGCGAACACCGCGCACAGGAGCTCCTCCTGCGCACTCGACGGGCCCCGGCCGGTGACACCGGCACCGAAGTCGGGGGCAGGCAGAGCTCTGCGGTCCAGTTTGCGGGTCACCGTGAGCGGGAGTGCGGCCAGCTCGACGATCGCCGCCGGCACCATGTACTCCGGCAACACGGCCGACAGACCTGCCCGGACATCCGCGACGTCCACCCCACCCAGACCGCCCGTGGGGACGACGTACCCCACCAGCCGCTTGTCGCCCGGCCGGTCCTCACGGACCACCGCCGCCGCCTGGGCGACGGACGGATGCGCCGCCAGCGCCGCCTCGACCTCCCCCAGCTCGATGCGGAAACCACGCACCTTCACCTGATCGTCGGTACGGCCCAGATACTCCAGCTGCCCCTCGGTGCTCCACCGAGCCAGGTCACCGGTCCGGTACATCCGCTCACCCGGCCCGCCATAGGGATTGGCGACGAACCGCTCCGCGGTCAGCACAGGCCGGTCAAGGTAGCCCCGGCCCAGCCCGGCGCCGCACATGTACAGCTCGCCCGCCACCCCGACCGGCACCGGCTGCAACGCCGCGTCCAGCACCAGCACCCGGGCGTTGGCGATCGGCTTGCCGATGGGCGCACGGCCGTCGTGTCCGGGCTGGAGGTCCGCCCACGTCGACCACACGGTGGTCTCCGTCGGGCCGTACAGATTGGTCACCGACGCCGCCGTCGCCGTCAACCGCCCGGCCAGCACCGGAGGCAGTACCTCACCACCGACCAGCACCCGCAGCCCGCGCACCGCCTCCGGAGCCTCCGCGACCAGGCCCTGCCACCCCGCAGGCGTCGCCTGCAACACCGTGGCTCCGGCCCCGGCGATCAGCCGCCCGAGCACCCGCGGATCCCGCACGGTGTCCCGGTCGGCCAACACCACCCGAGCACCCGACACCAACGGCACGTACAACTCCAGTACATGGAGATCGAAAGCCACCGTCGTCACCGCGACGACGACGTCATCGGCGTCCAACGACAGCTGCCCGCGCAAGGCAGCCACGAAGTTGCCGAGCCCCCGCCGGGAGACCACCACCCCCTTCGGCTGCCCCGTGGAACCCGACGTGTACATCACGTACACGGCATGGTCGGGCAGCAGCGCCGCACCGCGCTCGGCATCGGTCAGATCCTCGCCCCCGAGGCGTACACACGCCTCGACGGTCTCCGGGGCATCCACCACCAATCGCGGCACCCCCTCGGGCACCACCGACACCACCGCGCGGGAGGTCACCACCAGCACCGGGCGAGCATCGGCCATCACGTACGCGATCCGGTCGGCGGGATGGCCGGGATCGATCGGCACGTACGCCGCCCCCGTCTTCGCCACCGCCAGCAGGGCGGCCACCAGGTCGGGCGAGCGGTCCATCAGAACCGCCACCCGGCTCTCCGGGCCCACGCCCCGGGTGACCAGCAGCCGCGCCAGACGGTTCACCCGAGCGTTCAGCACCGCGTAGGAGACTTCGGTGGCCTCGCACACCACCGCGGTCGCGTCCGGGGTGCGGGCGACCTGTGCTTCGAACAGGTCCGGCAGCGCTGACGCAGGGACCTCGTGTGCCGTGTCGTTCCACTCCACCACAGTGCGGTGATGCTCGGCCGGGGTGGCGAGCCCCAGCCGGGCGATCGGCGCATCGGGCTCCAGGCGGGCCAGGCCCGCGAGCAGGTGGAGGAACCGCGCCTGGTGGGCGGCGTTCTCCTCCTCGGTGTAGAGCGCGGGATTGGCCAGGAAGTCCACCCGCAGGCCTGCGTCCCGCTCGTAGACGAGGATCGTCAGGTCGTCCACCGCACCGTTCGCCAGATAGGTGCGCCCGGTGGTCTCGCATCGCCCGAACCGGGGCATCGTCCGGTCGTCGGGGAGGAAGTTGATGACGGGGCCGAACATGCGACTGCCGGTACGGGCGGGTTTCAGGTCGCGATGCAGGTGCTCGTAGCGGTAACGCTGGTGCCGCAGAACCCCCCGGCTCCGTGCGGACGCCTCCCGGGCCAGGCCGGACACGCTCATGTCCGGTGCGAGGGGCAGGCGCAGCGGCAGTGCCTGGGCCATGCTCGCCAACGCTCCCCGCACGCGCGAGCCCTTGCGCGCCGTGACGGTCAGTCCCAGCACCACCTCCTCTGCCTGTGCCACTCGTTGCACGTACAGCCCGGCGGCCCCGATCAGCAGTGCGGGCAGGGCGACACCCGAGGCGCGGGCCAACTGCCTTAGCGACTGGGCGACTTCGGCCGACACCACGGCGGTACGGCGGTGCGCATGACGGGATGCGAACGCCGCCCCCGAGGCCAGGGTGACGGCTTCGGGCGCGTCCGCCATCTGGCCCGCCCAGTACGCCCGGTCCTGTGCGAACTGCTCGCTCCCGCGGTACGCCTCGTCTTCGGCCACGATCTCTTCGAGGGTCGCGAACGGAGTGAACGGGCAGTCCTGTCCCTCCTCCAGCGCGGTGTAGATCTCCGCCACCCGGTTCAGCCACACCGAGTATCCAATGCCGTCGAGAGCAATGTGGTGGGCCCCCAGATACACCACGTACCTGTCCTCGCCCACCAGAAGCGCGGCCAGGCTCCAGACGCGGCCCCCTTCGAGATCGGCGGGACGGGCCGCCTCCGCACGCATCCACGTCTGCGCGGCCGCCGCCGGCTCGGGCTCCTGCCGGAGGTCGATCACGGACAGTCGGTAGTCGAGCAGGGGCTCGACCACCTGCCACGGCCCGTCGCCACCCTGCCCGAACCGCACGCGCAACAGCTCCGTCTCGGCCAACGCCTGGCCGAACGCCTTTTCCAGCAGGGCGAGTTGGAGACTGCCGACGACGTCCAGGTAGTCCACCATGTTCTGGGCCGGGCTCTCCGGGTCCAGAGCCTGGGCGTACCAGATGCCTTCTTGAGCTGCGGTCAGGGCTTTTGGGGCATGGTTCGGCAAGGTGAATGTCCCGTGTACTTGGTATTCAGCGAAGAGAGCGAAGAGTCGGCAGAAGGACCTGTGCCGCCGTGCGACGGCGGACGGCCGCTGGACCCGTTACGTCAGTTGTCGCCCATGGCATCCACCAGGCTCTTGGGCCGCATGTCGGTCCAGGTGCGCTCGACGTAGTCCAGGCAGTCCTGTCGCGAAGCCTCGCCGAACGCGATCTCCCAGCCCTCGGGGACGTCGACGAAGGTCGGCCAGAGCGAGTACTGCTCCTCCGGATTGACCAGTACCAGGTAAGTAGCTTCTTGGTCCTCGAACGGATTCGTCATATTGGGGCCTTCTCGTGCTCATTGCTCGTGTTCTTCGTGAACTTGACTCAGAGGGAGTACAACCGCCCCAAGTGAACAAGTAGGTACTCCCGTTCGACTTCGGGATGATCACGCAGTGGCCGGAGAGCCCTGCCGGTCACGTCTCGTAACGGTTGGTGATCTTCGCCGGGTGCAGGCAGCGCCCGCCATGACCTGCGGTGTCACACACCCGCCCCTGCCGCAGGGCGCCCCGCCCCGGCAGCGTTCACACCGGACGGCGCCGGACGCCGGGCCGGACCTGATCCGGCGTCGGCCGCCAGGTGAAGCTCGACAAGCCCGCCCGGCGGATAGCGGTCCTCGAACGGCAGCAGGTCGAGGACGCGCTCACCCTGCGCGTCACCCCCACCGCAGTCTCCGACGCGAAGGGATACCGCACCTGGGTCAGCGCGGAGAAGCTGCCCGACGGAGTGAAGGACATCGGCACACGTGAGGAACCCGACCTCGACACTCTCCACGCGGCCAAGTCCGACCTCATCGTCGTGGAGGCGTTCGCACCAAGGACGAAAAGATCAAGAAGCTGGAGAAGCGGGGCGTCCCCGTGATGGCCACGCGGGGAGCCGACCCGAAGGACCCGATCGGGAACATGCGGAAGGTGTCCAGCCGCACCCACCGCACTGCCTGCACTGGTTCTGACTACGGCCTGCTCACGGGAGGGAGGTTGTCCGTGCTCAAGGGGGATTCCTTCGGTGGGGGTTCGTGCCGATGTCCGCTTCCCCGACGGAACCACCCACCGGCCCCTCGACCGGGCCGCTGTCATCGACTCATCACCTACCGCGCGAAGCACCGTCATACGGCCGAAGCACCCACGGCACGATCAGGTATGTCCGCGCTGTCGTTCGGTGTGCTCCGGGAGCGGGCTGCTCGGTAGCGTGGGCGTTCGCTGCATGAGGTGTTCAGGCGCCCGGCCGTTCCGAGCCGACGCCTGCGACGGAGAGTGACGAGGCTGTACATGAGTGAACTGGCGAAGCCCGAGGTCGACGTCCCGACGGGTGATGCTCCTACCGAGCTGACCGTCCGGGACCTGGTCGTCGGGCAGGGGCCCGAGGTGAAGTCCGGCATGGTGGTCCGGGTCCACTACGTCGGAGTGACCTTTGAGACCGGGAAGGAGTTCGACTCCTCCTGGGACCGGGACCAGCCGTTCAAGTTCGCCCTGGGCAGTGGCAGGGTCATCAAGGGCTGGGACCGGGGAGTGCGGGGGATGAAGGTCGGCGGCCGGCGCGAACTCGTCGTGCCGCCTCGTCTCGGCTACGGCAATCAGTCGCCCTCGCCGTTGATTCCGCCGGGCTCGACCCTGGTCTTCGTGGTGGACCTGCTCGACTCGTACTCCAGCACGGCCGGGTGGAGCAACTCCCGGTAACCGGATCTCGTAGCAGGCCGCGGTGGGGCTGGGGCGTTTGTCGGGCAGCTGGGGCGAGGTGGGACAAGTCGTGTGTCGTAGAAGCGACATGTCGTAAGCACGGCATCGAAAAGGCTGGTGCGGCGATCATGAGGGGCCCCAGTCTGTAGCCGCTCCGCGCGTCCGTTTCCATGCCCCCTGGAAAGGTTCCGATGCACATACGGCTCAGACCTTCCGCCGCTCTGGCGGCCGGCATCCTCATCGCCACCCTGGTCCCCACCTCCTCCGGCGCGATCGCCGCCCCGGGGCCCGCCTCCCCCGGCGGGAACTCCGTCGACCGCCCGCAGATCACCTCCGTCACGCTCGTGACCGGTGACCGGGTGCGGCTGCAGACCTTCCCCGGCGGCCGGAAGACCGTCTCCGTCGAGCCGGCCCCGGGCGCCTCGGAGGCAGACTTCTCCCAGCTGGAGATCGACAAGCAGTTGTACGTGCTGCCCCGCGCCGCGCTCCCGTACATCTCCTCCGGCAAGCTGGACCGGCAGCTGTTCAACATCACCTCCCTGATCGAGCAGGGTTACGACGACGGCCACGCCTCCGCCATCCCGCTGATCGCCCGCTACACCGGCGGTACGGATCCCAAGTCCAAGGCGGCGCCGACCGGTTCGCGCAAGGGCCCGGTCATCAAGAGCCTGCGCGGCTCGGCGCTGAGGGCGGACAAGAAGCAGGCCGGACGCTTCTGGAACGCCATCGATGACGACACGCTCGCCGGGAGCGGCACCGGTTCCGGGGGCGACGCGAAGAACGCCGCTCCCAAGAACGCCGCTCTCAAGAACGCGGCCTTCGAGGGCGGCATCGAGAAGCTGTGGCTGGACGCGAAGGTCCACGCCACTCTGGAGCACAGCACCGCGCAGATCGGCGCTCCCGAGGCATGGCAGGCCGGCTACACCGGAAGCGGCGCGACCGTCGCCGTCCTGGACACCGGCGTCGACGCCACGCACCCCGACCTGGCCGGGAAACTCGGCGAGGTACGCAACTTCACCGCCGACCCCACCGCGAACGACGGCCACGGCCACGGCACCCACGTCGCCTCCACCGTCGCCGGCAGCGGCGCCTCCTCGGGCGGCTCGCGCAAGGGCGTGGCACCGGGGGCGCGGCTGCTGATCGGCAAGGTCCTCGACGACAAGGGCTCCGGGCCGACCTCCGCCATCATCAGCGGCATGGAGTGGGCCGCCCGCTCGGGCGCCGACATCGTCAGCATGAGCCTGGGCGGCACGCCCACCGACGGCACGGACATCCTCAGCATCGTCCTCGACGCTCTCACCGAGGAGACCGGCGCCCTCTTCGTCGTCGCTGCGGGCAACACGGGCTCCGACTACTCCGTGGGGACCCCGGGCGCTGCCGAGAAGGCCCTGACCGTGGGCGCCGTCGACCGCGACGACAAGCTGGCCTCCTTCTCCAGCCGCGGTCCGCGTGTCGGGGACAACGGTGCCAAGCCCGACCTGACCGCTCCCGGCGTCGGCATCGTCGCCGCCCGCGCCGCCGGTACGTCCATGGGCCGGCCGGTGGACGCGGCCTACACCGCCGCGTCGGGTACGTCCATGGCGACCCCTCACGTAGCGGGCGCGGCGGCGGTCCTGGCCGGGCGTCACCCCGGCTGGAGCGCCCAGCAGCTCAAGGACGCGTTGATGAGCACGACGCGTACGGCACCCGGCCAGAGCGCCTACGAGCAGGGCACCGGCCGGGTGGACGTGGCCCGCTCGGTGCGCCAGCAGGTGCGCGCCACCGGCACCACCACGTTCGGCATGCTGGCGTCGGACACGGGCCCGCGGCAGGTGAAAGTCACCTACACCAACGACGGCGACGCACCCGTCCCGCTCACCCTGGCCACCACGTTCGACAAGCTCTACGGTGCTCCGGCCCCGGCAGGAGCCGTAAGCGCCCCCCAGCAGGTCACCGTGCCCGCCCGCGGCACTGCCGACGTGACCGTCACCCTCGACACCCCCGCACTGCCCGAGGGCGTCTACGGCGGCCGTCTCACCGCCACCTCGGCCGACGGGCAGGCCGTCGCGCACACCGTTCTCGCCGCGACGAAGGACCCCGTCAAGCGCAAGGTCACCGTGCGCGGCATCGACCGCGCCGGGCAGCCCGCGACCGTCTCCCCGCTGATCATGCTGGGCCCCACGGGCCGCTTCGACGTCATCCAGGAAGTACCGGCGGGGCAGAGCCTGACGGTGGACCTGCCCGAGGGCAGTTACTACCTGCACGGCGTCATCTCGCAGCACACGGAGGACAACGTCACCCACAGCCTGGTGGTCAACCCCCAACTGCGGGTGGCCGGTGCCACGGACCTGACGCTCGACGCACGCAAGGCGGTCCCCGTACGGATCCGGACCCCCGAACCGGCCGAGCAGCGGGGCCCGCTGGTCTTCTCCACCCACTTCAAGAACGCCGACCGGGAGTTCGTCAGCTTCTTCACCAGCGCACACAGCGGCGGACAGCTCCTCCACGTCACGCCCACCGAGGCGTTCACCGGGGGAACCTTCGAGTTCACCTCCCGCTGGCAGCTGACCGCACCGATGCTCCGCGCCCGCGCGCTCCCCGCCGCCACGACCGGCGTCCCCGTCCGGCTGCTCCACAACTCCCCCGCCGTGGAGGGCGTCCGGCGCCTGCGCGTGGTGGATGCCGGTCGCGGACGGCCCGAGGACTACGAGGCGCTGCGCGCCCGGGGCACGGACGTCCGCGGAGCGGCGGTGCTCGTGCAACTGGAAGGGGTGGAGTACGACGAGGCGGTGACCTCGGCCGCCCGAGCCGGAGCGGCGGCCGCCATCACCACCGCGAGCGGCAGCCAGTACGCGGCCGCCACCTGGCAGCCGGTGGGCCCGCGGCTGCCCGCGATCGGCCTGTACGCCTCCCGCGCCACCGCGCAGCGGCTGCGCGCGCCGGGCACCGTACTGGAGCTGAAGGGCACCCCGGACAGCCCGTACCTCTACGACGTCGTGCAGGTCGCCGAACAGCGCGTCCCCCGGCAGGTGGTCCACGAGGTCGGGCCGAAGAACACGGCCACCGTTCTCTCGCGCTACCCGGACACGGGCGGCACGCGCTACGTCACGGAGAACCGGGAGTCCTGGCGCCCGTGGGAGGGGGAAGAGGTGTACCTCGCCGCGCGGGCCCGGTATGTCCGCACCGGGCAGGCGCGGACGGAGTACCTGAGCGGTCCTGCCGACACCCGGTGGCTGCACTGGGTCAACCCCCGCAACGCCTGGGCGTCCCAGGCGGTGGGGACCGGCATGTTCGGTCCGCTGCGCACCTACCGGCCCGGTGAGCGCACGACGGAGAGCTGGTACGCCCCCGTGGTGCGCCCGGCGATCCCCCGCGGTGCCGAAGGCCTCGCCCACCGCAAGGGTGATCAACTGACCGTGGGAATCCCCGAGTTCACCGACAACGCCTCCGGCCACTACGGCTTCGCCCTGCCCCGTGCGGACGCCGCCACCCCGTCGCCCGACGAGAGCCACGCCGTACTGCGCCGCGACGGCAAGATCCTCGCCGAGGGCCCCCGGGCATGGGGCACCTTCCCCGCGGGCGGGGACGACGGCCGCTACGAGCTGGACCTGGACGTGAAGCGCACCAGCGCCGGGGGCACCCTCTCGCGGGCCACCAGCAGCCGCTGGTCGTTCACGGCCCCTCGCCCCGGCGAGGGCAAGGAGTCACTGCTTCCGCTCCTCCAGCTCGACTACGACGTGGCCACCGACCTCCGGGGCGCCGCCCCTGCCTCCAGGCCCTTCGCCTTCGGGGTGAGCGCCCGTCACCAGGACGGTCTGACGGGCCGTGCCGTGAAGGGCATGCAGGTGTCCGTCTCGTACGACGACGGCAAGCAGTGGCGGGCGGCGAAGGCTTCGGCCCGGGGCGACGGCGCCTACCGCGTCCACGTCACCCACCCCCCGGCCGCCCGCACCAGCGGGTACGTCACGCTGCGGGTCCGCGCCTGGGACGACGCGGGCAATGAGGTGACGCAGCAGATCGAGCGGGCGTACGCGTTGAGGTAGTACGCGAGATCCGGAAGCCGCGGCCTGTCCCCCCGGTCGCGGCTTCCGTACGTCCTACGAGAGCCAGTCGCGCCGCGCCGCCTGCCACACCAGCTGCGTACGCGTCGTCGCGCCCGCCCGCCGCATCAGTGCGGTGATCCGGCGCTGCACCGTGCGGTGACTCACCCCCAGCTGGGTGGCGATTGCCTTGTCCGCCACGCCCGCGACGACCAGGGAGAGCAGATAGCGCTCGTCGTCGGCGAGGCTGCCGCCCGGCCCCATGCCGCCGGCGAAGTCGGCCAGTTCGCCCTCCTCCGTGACGTGCAGCGGGGTTCCCGCCGCCCACTGGATGTCGAAGAGGGCGATGAGGGCGTCCAGGAGACTGCTGCTGCGGATGACGGCGGCGGTCGGCTCGCCCCGGGCGGCGCTCGCGCCACCCGGCATCAGCGGACAGACGGCGACGGAGCTGTCCACGATGACCATGCGCACGGGCAACGTACTGGTGGCGCGGGCCACTTCACCGGCTCGTACGCTCTGGGCAACGTTGTCGACCATGCCGGGCTGCTCCAGGCAGGCCCGTTCGTAGATCGCCTCGTAGCGGATGCCCTGGGCGAGCAGTTCGAACTCCTCGTCGTTGTCCTGGGCGCGCAGCGCCACCGGATCGGCCTTGCAGAACCACCGCAGGTCGCTGCGGGCCCCGTAGGCAAGTTGGCGGAGCTGCCCTCGGATGGCCCCGCTGCCGGTGATCACCTCGACCAGTTCCCCGGCGTCATGGCGCCGGCCGGCCGCCCGGTACTCCTCGGTCAGCTGCTCCACTCCGCGCCGCGCCCACTCCAGCGCTTCCTGGCCGCGCGCGAGCAGGGGCTGCAGCGCCACGTCCGGCGGGACGGGTACGTATGTGCCGCCGTCGCCGGGCGGCAGCTCGACCAGACCTTTGTCGTGCAGGGAGGACAGCAGTAACGCCGCCTCGTACTCCCGGATGTGGAGCCGTTGGACGATCTCGGCCAGGCCCGCGTCCCGTACCTCCACCAGAAGGCGGTAGACCCTCTCCTCCGCTGCCCCGATCCCCGCGATCTTCAGCATGTGCCCTCTCCCTCGCCACAGCCCCTCCACAAGCGGACGCCCACTGTGACATCCATGATCGCCGGGATGCGAGCGGCCCTGCCGGGCGGCCGGAGGACATCGCGGTACGGACGCGTCGTCGGCCGCGGGCCGCTGCCCGACAGGTGGCTTTCGGTCCGTCACTGGCCGAAACCCCTTAGTCGCGCACCGAATTCGGCGTCCCACTGCGCGCCGGGGTCCGCACTCCTATGCTGACCCCCAGTGCAGGAGCCGACCTGGGGGGGTCATGCCTGATGAGGGCAGTGGAAAAGGGAACTTCGGTGTTGAAGTCCGGGGTCAAGAAGATCCTCGGACGCGCCGGGTTCGACATCGTGCGAAGTACCAACAACCTTGAGGGTGTTGACGACTTCATCCCGTTCGAGGCGACGATGCGGGCCGCACGCGCGGCCGGTCTGTCGGTGGGGGACCACATCGACGAGGTGATGAACGGGACGCCCGGTGCGACCCAGTCGACCATCGACAAGCTCACCGCTCTCGGCGTCTTCGCCGCGAATCCGGACACGGTGCTGGAGATCGGCCCCGGGTCCGGGCGGTACCTGGAGAAGACGCTGAAGGAGTGCTCACCGGGGCGCTACGAGATCTACGAGACGGCAGCGCCCTGGGCGGGCTATCTGGTGGAGACCTTCGGCGTGGTCGCCCAGCCGACCGCCGGATCAAGTCTCGCTCCGACGCCGGACGTGAGCGTCGATCTCGTGCAGGCACACAAGGTCTTCAACACCGTGACCTTCCTCTGTGCGTGCCGCTACTTCTTCGAGATGGCGCGGGTGACGCGGCCCGGTGGGCGGATCGTCTTCGACGTCATGACGGAGAACTGTCTGGACCCGGAGGCCGTACGCACCTGGGCGAAACAGGGCGGGGCGGGGCACGGCTCCTATCCGGCCGCCATGCCCCGCCGCGCCTGTGTGGATCTCTTCGCGACCCTCGACTGCAGCCTGGAGGCCAGTTTCCTGGCACCCATGGGGGTCGCCTCCACCGAGGTTCTCGTCTTCGCGAAGGGGACCTGAGGCCCGGAAGGGCCGTTGGCGCACACTCCGCCCGGCCGCACACCCCGCCCCGCCGCACGCATCGCCCCGCCGCACGCCGCCGGGGCGGTCGGGCGACCGCTTCAACAGGGGTTCACAGCAAGCCTGTTGGGGATCGGTCAGGGGGCTTGATGTGCGGTTGAAAGCCGGTGTCGAGAGGCCGGAGAAGTCCGGTCATCACCGGTCACAAGGGGCGTTCTCCTGGTCGTTTACCCGCAGTGGTGAGCGATTGGTGGACGCTTCCGCAAAGCCTCAGCACGAATTTCACACATCCTCTCTCCATCTCGGCGCCAGTGGTCTAGATTGACCGTGCTTCAGCTGTTCGGACATGAAGCGACCAAAAATGATCAATAGGTCCGGTGCTTCGAACAAGTAGGAGTTACGTCCCCGACGCACGACATCGGAGACCGGCGGGGACTCTGAGTCCCCTGCCACCAGGGTGGGTTGTTCCAGTAACACCGCAGTGGTTCGAGAAGTCATGCGCGGGCGGCACGGGCCTCCCCCGCAGCAGAACAGCGCGGCGCACGGGCCGGGGGGCTCGCGCGTAGAGGAACAGTGCGGGGGCCGGGGGGCTTCCCGGGGGGAGGGGCAGTGTCGGGCGAGCGCGTCGAATCACTGGCGACCTGGGGGGTCCCGTGCAGCGAGGGGATTTAGTCAGCCCGTTTCCGCCGGCGCGAGGGCGCCTGAGGAACGGGACCATCACCCGGCCCCTGATCGACTGGGAGCAGCGGTACCGACGTACCGTCATCACCAGCGACACCGTGGCCACCGCCGTCGTCGCACTGACGATAGGCAACTTCTTCGGGGCCGGGGACGCCGCCAACTGGCACGAGAAGTGGATCATTCTCGCCTTCGGCACCGAACTGCTGGTGCTCGGGGCACTCGCGACGAGCCGGGCCTGGGCGCCCGCCGTCCTCGGCCAGGGTGCCGAGGAGTTCCGGCGGCTCGGACGCTCGCTGTTCGCCGCGATCGTCGTACTCGCACTCGGCGGCATCGCGCTCACCTCGCGCAACATCAAGCTGTGGATCTTCGTCGCGATGCCCGCCATCGCGCTCGTCACCATGACCGCGCGGTATCTGCTCCGCCTCTGGCTGCACAGGCAGCGCAAGGAGGGCAGGTGTCTGCGGCCGGTGCTCGCGGCCGGGAGCGTGGAGACCGTACGCGATCTGATCGCCAGGACGCGTAGGTTCCCGCACCTCGGGTGGCGGGTGGACGCGGTGTGCACGACGGACGGACTCGGCCCCGACGGCGCCCTGTTGGACGGCGTGGCGGTGGTCGGCCGGCTGTCGGACGTCGCCCATCACGTCCGCCGCGACGACTACCGGGTCGTCGCCGTCACACCGGACCCGCACTGGTCCCCCGACCGGCTGCAGCGGCTGGCCTGGAACCTGGAGGGCCGGGACGCCGAGATGGTGGTGGCTCCGGTGCTGATGGAAGTGGCCGGACCCCGGCTGCACGTCGACGCGGTGCTCGGGATTCCGCTGTTACGGGTCAGCATGCCGACCTTCTCGGGCGGCCACCGCGTGGTCAAGGCGGTCGCCGACCGGCTGGGCGCGGCGGTCCTGCTGCTGCTGTTCGCGCCGCTGATGGTGTGCGTGGCACTGCTCGTCATGGTGGACAGCAGGGGCGGGGCGGTCTACCGCCAGCGCAGGGTCGGCAAGGACGGCCAGGAGTTCACCATCTTCAAGTTCCGCACCATGTCCGCCGGGGCGCACGGGGCCCGTGCCGAGCTGGCCGCGCTGAACGAGGGCGCGGGCCTGCTGTTCAAGGTCCGCCGGGACCCCCGGGTGACCCGGGTCGGAGCGGTGCTGCGCCGGTACTCGATCGACGAGCTGCCGCAGTTGTTCAACGTACTGACCGGATCGATGTCGCTGGTGGGCCCCCGGCCCCCGCTGCCGGAGGAGTCCGCCGCCTACGGCCCGGACATCCGGCGGCGGCTGCTGGTCAAGCCCGGGCTCACCGGCCTGTGGCAGATCAGCGGACGCAGCGACCTGCCGTGGGAGGAGGCGGTCCGCCTCGACCTGCGGTACGTGGAGGACTGGTCGCTCGCCCTGGACGCGGTGATCTTGTGGAAGACCCTGCGTGCGGTGCTGCACGGGCAGGGGGCGTACTGATGCGCGGGGACCGCCGCACGGCGGACACGCGGACCGCAGGCCGGGAGTGCCTGACCGAGGGGAGGGAGAGGTCATGAGGATCAGCGTTTTCGGTCTCGGATACGTGGGCTGTGTTTCGGCCGCGTGCCTGGCCAGCATGGGCCACGAGGTCATCGGGGTGGACGTCAACCAGGTGAAGGTCGACCTGGTGAACGACGGCCGGGCCCCGGTGGTCGAGGAGCGGATCGGTGAGCTCACCGCCGAGGTCGTCAAGGCGGGCGCGCTGCGGGCCACCACCGACGTCCGCGAGGCGATCATGAACAGCGAGGTGTCGCTGGTCTGTGTGGGTACGCCTTCGGAGGCCAACGGCAGCCTGTGCACCACGTACCTGGAGCGGGTCACCGAGCAGATCGGCGCCGCGGTGGCCGAGCGGGGCGGGCGGCAGACCGTCGTGTTCCGCAGCACCATGCTCCCCGGCACCTGTCTGAACCTGCTGGTGCCGATCCTGGAGAAGGCCGTCGGCGGCACGGCGGGCGTGGACTTCGGGGTCGCGGTCAACCCGGAGTTCCTGCGCGAGGGCACCAGTGTGCGGGACTTCTTCGACCCGCCCAAGACCGTCATCGGCGAGTTCGACCGGGCGAGCGGCGACGCGGTGGCGGCGCTGTACGACGCGCTGCCCGGCGAGGTGTTCCGGGTTCCGGTGCCGACCGCCGAGGCGATCAAGTACGCGGACAACGCGTTCCACGGGCTGAAGATCGGCTTCGCGAACGAGCTGGGCGCGGTGTACCGGGCGCTCGGGGTGGACTCGCACCAGGTGATGGACGTGTTCCTGGCCGACCGGAAGCTGAACATCAGCCCCGCCTATCTGCGGCCCGGTTTCGCGTTCGGGGGTTCCTGCCTGCCCAAGGACCTGCGCAGCCTGGTCCACGCGGCGCAGCGGGCCGACGTGTCGGTGCCCATCCTGTCCCATGTGCTGCCCTCCAACTCGGCGCACCTGCAGCGGGCGGTGGAGCTGGTCGAGCGGACCGGGAAGCGCCGGGTGGGCCTGTTCGGCCTGTCCTTCAAGCCGGGCACCGACGACCTCCGCGAGAGCCCGCTGGTCGAGCTGGCGGAGACGCTCTTCGGCAAGGGCTACGACCTGCGGATCCACGACGCGAACGTGAGTCTGTCCCGGCTGATGGGGGCGAACCGCGAGTACATCGAGAGCCGGCTGCCGCACCTGGCGCAGCTGCTCGCGGACTCCGTCGAGGAGGTGCTCGACCACGCCGAGGTGTGCCTGGTCGGCACCAGGGATCCGGCCGTGCTGGCGGCGCTGCCGCACGGCGAAGGACCGGTGATAGTCGACCTCATCCACCTTCCCGACGCCGAGGCGCGTCGGACCGAACCGGGGTACGTGGGCCTTGCTTGGTAACACATCGTCACAGAAGACGGCCGGTGACTCCCGGCCGGCCCGGCGTGCGCTGATCCTGGTGGAGAACCTGTCGGTGCCGTTCGACCGGCGGGTGTGGCAGGAGTGCACGACGCTGCGCGACGCGGGCTGGGAGGTGCACGTCATCTGTCCCCGGGGGGAGAAGCGGGACACCGATCCTGAGGCCGTCATCGACGGGGTGCACATCCTCCGGTACCCGTTGCGCGCGGCCACCGGAGGTCCGGCCGGCTATCTGCGGGAGTACGGATCGGCGCTGTGGCACACGTTCCGGCTGGCCCGCAGGGTCGGCCCGGTCCACGTGGTGCACGCGTGCAACCCGCCGGACCTGCTGTTCCTGCCCGCGCTGTGGCTGAAGCGGCGGGGCACCCGGTTCGTCTTCGACCAGCACGACCTGGTGCCGGAGCTGTACCTGTCCCGGTTCGGACGCGGCAAGGACGTGCTCTACCGCGCCGTGTGCGCGCTGGAGCGGGCGACCTACCGGGCCGCGGACGTCGTGCTCGCCACGAACGAGAGTTACCGGGACGTCGCGGTGCGCCGTGGCGGCAAGCGGCCGGAGGACGTCTTCGTGGTGCGCAGCGCACCGCAGACCGACCGGTTCCAACCGGTGCCGCCGGAGCCGGAGTTGAAGCGCGGCAAGCCCCACCTGCTGTGCTACCTGGGGGTGATGGGCCCCCAGGACGGCGTCGACTACGCCCTGCGGGCGCTGGCGCGGCTGCGTGACGATCTCGGCAGGACCGACTGGCACGCGGTGTTCGTCGGCTCCGGCGACGCCTTCGACACGATGGTGGAGCTGTCCGGGCAGCTCGGGCTCGGCGAACGGGTCGAGTTCACCGGGCGCATCCCGGACGCCGACCTGGTGCGGTACCTGTCCACGGCGGACGTGTGCCTCTCCCCCGACCCGCGCAATCCGCTCAACGACGTGTCGACCATGAACAAGGTCCTGGAGTACATGGCGATGGGCAGGCCCCTCGTCTCGTTCGACCTCCGGGAGGCGCGGGTCTCCGCCGGGGAGGCCGCCGTCTACGCACCCGCCAACGACGAGGGCGAGTTCGCGAAGCTGATCGCGCTGCTCCTCGACGACCCGGACAGGCGGGAACGCATGGGCAAGACCGGCCAGGAACGGGTCACCGGGGAGCTCTCCTGGCAGAATTCGCAGGCATCGCTGCTCGCCGCCTACGCCGCCGCGTGCCGTGCCCGCGCTCCGAGAGGGGCGCGCGGCCGGGTACGGGCAAGGAGGAGGCAGCACCCTTGAGCGAGGACACGATTCGCCTGGCCACGATCGGGCGGATTCTCCGTCGGCGACGGCGGCTGCTCGCCGTCCTCACCGTGCTGGGCGCACTCGTCGGGTTCGGCGCCTCGATGGTGTTCCCGCCGCAGTACGCGGCGTCGGCATCGGTGCTGCTGCCGGGGCAGTGGGACGAGCGCGGGCTGATGACCCAGATGAACATCGCGACCAGTTCGTCGGTGCTCGACCGCACCGCCGCCGGTCTCGGCTGGAGCGGTGTCGGGGGCGACGGGCTGCGCGACCGGGTGGGCGCCAAGGCGTCCGACGGGAACATCATCACGCTCTCGGGCACGGCGGACACCCCTGAGGTCGCACAGCGCCTCACCGACCAACTGGCGCAGCAGTTCGTGGCGTTCGCCGCGCGGCTCACCAGCGGCGGCGACACGGACGCGACCAAGGGGCTCGACGCGCTGCGCAAGAAGGTCGACGAGACCAACCGGCGCATCACCGACCTGGCGAAGGCGGCCGATCCGGGGCGGTCCGTGGAGAGCGTGCAGGCGCGTACCGGGCTGGAGAAGCTGCGTACCTCGCTGGAAGAGGCCATGACCAAGCTGGACCAGGCCGACCCGTCGAACGACAGGACCGGACTGGTCGTCATGGGACCGGCGGCCCGGCCGACCGCGCAGACGCCGCCGACCCGCATCCAGCTGGTGGTCGCCGGGGCGGTGCTGTTCTTCCTGCTGGCGGTCATCGGTCATCTCGCGGCGATGCGGATGAACCGCCGGCCGCGCACCGAGCGGGAGATCGGCGCGGCGCTGGGCGCGGCGCTCCTCGGCACGGTGGACGTGGTCGAGGAACGGGGCGCGCAGCTGCCGGAGGGCGACGGGCCGAAGGCCCGGGTCCGCCGGCTGCTCGGTGCCGATGTCCGGTGGGACGTACCGGTCCCGCAGCGGTCGGCGGACGAGGCCGGCCGGCAGGTCCGCTACCGGCGGGTGTGTGCCCGGCTGCGGGACCGGCATCCGGTGCCGCGCGGGCTGCTGGTCGTCGTACCGGAGGGCGACGGAGTCGCTCGGCGGGCCGCCGCGCAGCTCGTCGCGGAGGCGGAGGCAGAGACAGGGACAACAAGGACAGGGCCAGGGACAGAGACGGCGGCCGAGGCAGGTGAGGGGCTCCCCGTGCTGCGGGTGGTGGAGGTCGCGGTGGAGCGCCCGCTGGTGCCCGACCGGGACGCCGAGTCCGGTGCGCTGGTCGTCCTCAGTGCGGGCCGCTGGACCTCCGACGATCTCGCGGAGATCGCCGGGGCGTGTGCGGACGGCGGGCACGAGCTCGTCGGCGTGGTCGTCGCGGGCACGGTCCGGGACCGTCCGGTACGGTCCTCCGGCCCGCCCCCGGCCACGGACGGTTCCGCTCCGGTTCTCGCGGTCGGCAGCAACGCGACGGGGGGACCGGCGTGACGACGAACACGACCGCGGAGCCGGCTGCGGCCGCTCCGCTCTTCGACCTCCAGGCACTGGTGGTGGCGGTGCGCAGGCGCCGGCTCATCTGGTACGCCACGGCACTCCTGGGACTGGTGGCCGGTGCGGCGCTGGCGGTACTGATGCCGCCGCCGCCCAGCGCGGTGACCACGATCCTGGTCGCGCACCGGGAGGACCAGCCGAACGACACCGGGACGCTGATCCGTACCGACGTCGCACTCCTCACCACCACACGGATCGCGGGCAGCGCACTGGCAACCCTCAAGTCCCCGGAGAAACCGGAGGACTTCATGAAGGACTACCGGGGCACCGGCCTGACCAACAACCTGCTCCGGATCGACGTGTCGGCGAAGACCGGGACGGAGGCGGTGGCCAGGGCGGGGGCGCTGGCCGAGGCGTTCGTGGCGGACCATGTGCGGCGGATGCGGGAATCGGCGAAGGCCGAGGCCGACGCCCTGCTGGAGCAGCGGGACCGGATGCGCGAGGAGCTCACCGAGGTCAACCGGACGATCGGGGACCGGGCGCCGGAGACGAATCCGGGTGCGGCGGCGGGCATCGAGTCGCTCTTCGCCCGCCGGGCCGAACTCACCTCGCGGATCGCCGACTTCGACCAGCGCGCCGCCGAGGCGCGCACCGGCAGGCCCGGGGTGATCGCCGGTACGCAGATCGTGGACGCCCCGCGCGTGGTGCGCCACTCGGTGCCCAGGACCGCGCTCACCAACGCGGGGATCGGACTCGCCCTCGGACTGTTCCTGGGCCTCGCGCTCGCCGCCGTCGGCACGCTGGTGGCCGACCGGCCCGTGCTGCGCCGGGACATCGCGGCGCACCTGGGCGCCTCGGTCATCGCCGAACTGCCGCGCGGGCGGGGCGGGTTGTGGCGGCGCCGGAGGTACCGGGCGGCCCGGGCGCGGCTCACCGCGACCCTCGCCCGTACCGTGCGCAGCGCCGCGGAACCGGTGTCTCTGCTGGAGCTGGGCTGCGCGCGCGGCACCGGTGTGCTGGCGATGGACGTCGCCAGGAAGCTGACGGAGGACGGCCCGGTGACCGTCGTCGACGGTCTGCCCGCACAAAGGCTCGCCGGCCGCACCCCGGCGCCGGGAGATCCGGCCGTGGTCAGCGGCGACAGTGTCCTGGCCGTGTCCGGCCAGGACCGGATCGGCGTCGGCTCGGTGGCACCCGGCACGGCGTGGACCGACCTGCGGTACCTCGGCACCAGGACCGTCCTCGTCGTACGGGCCGGGCACGGCAGCACCGCCTGGCTGCACACCGTGGCACGGCAACTCGCGGACCAGAACATTCCGGTGATCGGCGTGGTGCTGATCGACCCCGACCGGCGCGACCGGACCGACGGCACCCTCTGGGAAGGACCGCACACCGCACGACGTGGCCGGAGCGAGCCGCCGGCCGGACAGAACGGGACGAAGACCCCCCGGCTGGCGGAACGGCACCCGGCGTGGGCCGCACAGGTCCCGGAAAACGACCAGGAGGCTCGGTAACACATGTGTGGCATCGCAGGCACGTACCGCTGGCCGGACGGGAAGGCCGTGACCGACCGGCTCACCGAAACCCTCGCGCACCGCGGCCCGGACGGCTCCGGCCGTTACGGACACAGCGCGGGTGACGGCGAAGTGCACCTGGGGCACCGCCGGTTGGCGATCATCGACCTGACGGGGACCGGCGCCCAGCCGATGGTCTCGGACGGTCTGGCCCTCACGTACAACGGTGAGCTCTACAACGCGCCCGAGCTGCGCACCGAACTGGAAGCGGCCGGGGTGCGGTTCCGCGGCACCTCCGACACCGAGGTCCTCCTGGAGGCCTGGCGGCGCTGGGGCACCGACTGCCTGCCCCGGCTGCGCGGCATGTTCGCGTTCGGGGTCTTCGACGAGCGCACCGGTGAACTGGTGCTCGCCCGGGACCAGTTGGGCATCAAGCCGCTGTTCCTGATGCGGCGCGGCGGAGGCCTGGTGTTCGCATCCGAGCTCAAGGCGCTCACCGCCGCGACCGGCGGATCGCTGGAGGTGGACCACGCGGCGCTGGTGGCCTCGCTCCTCTACTACTGGGTGCCCGATTCACGGTGCGCGTTCCGCGACGCGGAGAAGCTGCCGCCGGGGAGCTGGCTGCGGCTGCGGCCGGACGGCCGGACGGAGAGCGGCCGGTACTGGAACCTCAAGGACGTCGCCGCCGAGGGCCAGGACCGCGCCCGCAGCGGTGAACTCCCGGACCTCGCCGCCGTGGTGGAGGAGTCGACGCGGCGTCATCTGCTCTCGGACGTACCGGTGGCGACGTTCCTCTCCGGCGGTCTGGACTCCAGTTATCTGACCGCCCTCGCCGCCCGCGACCGGCCGGGGATCTCCGCGTACACGATCGGCTTCCGGCCCCAGGACGCCAAGTTCGAGGCGATGCCGGACGATCTGCGGTACGCCCGGCAGGTGGCGGCGCGGTTCGGGGTCGATCTGCACGAGATCGAGATCGCCCCGGACGTGCTCGACATGCTGCCCCGGATGACGTACAGCCTGGACGAGCCGATCGGTGACCCCGCCGCGATCAACACCTTCCTGATCTGCGAGGCCGCCCGGGAGGCCGGGGTGAAGGTGATGCTGTCGGGGATGGGTGCGGACGAGCTGTTCGCCGGGTACCGCAAGCACCTGGCCAACCTCATCGCGCTGCGCTACCAGCGCGTCCCGCGACCGGTGCGGCGCGGGGTGTCGGGGGTCGTGGACCGGCTGCCGGTGGCCACCGCCAAGCGGGGGTACCGGTCGGTGCGGTTCGCGAAGCGGTTCCTGTCCTTCGCCGACCTGCCGGAGGAGACCGCGTTCCGGCGCAGCTACACGATGTACGACCAGGAGGAGCTGCTCGCGCTCATCAACCCGGATCTGGCCGGGACCGTCGACGACGTACTGACCGAGCACGCGGACGTCTACGAGGACAACGACCTGGACGACTTCGTCAACCGCATGTGCCTGGGCGACGCGCGGATGTTCCTGCCCGGCCTCAACCTCGCCTACACGGACCGTTCCAGCATGGCCGCCTCGACCGAGGTGCGGGTGCCGTACGTGGACGTCGAGGTGGTGAAGGCGGCGTTCGCCTTCCCGGGGAGTCGCAAGATCGCGGGCCGGCAGGGCAAGGCCGTCCTCAAGGAGGCCGCCGCCACGATCCTGCCCAAGGAGATCGTGTACCGGCCCAAGGGCCTGTTCAGCGCGCCGCTGCGGGCCTGGATGAGCCGGGACCTGGCGCCGCTGGTGCGCGAGGTGGTCAACGACGGGGTGCTCGTACGGTCCGGCTTCCTGCGGCGCGACGCGCTGGCGCGGATGGTCGCCGAGGACGCCGCCGGGCAGCGGGACTTCTCCAAGCACCTGTGGCACGTGCTGACGCTGGAGTACTGGTACCGGGACGCGGTGTCCGGTTCCTCCGGCGGCACGCGCTCGGCGGCGTAGTGAACGGCTCGGGAACAAGCGCGGTAACAGGCTCGGCAACAGGCTCAGGAACTAGGGGACTTGCGTGAAACAGGTTGTGCAGAACTACAAGAGCGGCGAGCTGGCGGTGCTCGACGTTCCGGAGCCGGGGTGCAAGCCGGGCGGTGTGCTGGTCCGTACCTCGTACTCGCTGATATCCACCGGGACCGAGCTCATGAAGGTGTCCGAGGCCGGCATGTCGATGCTGGGCAAGGCCCGCTCGCGGCCGGACCAGGTGGCCAAGGTGGTGCAGAGCGTGGCCGCCAACGGGCTGCCCGCCACGTACCGCAAGGTGATGGGCAAGCTGGACTCGTACACTCCGCTGGGCTACTCGCTGTGCGGGGTGGTCGAGCAGGTCGGTGCCGGGATCGACGACGTGAAGGTCGGCGACGTGGTGGCCTGCGCGGGCAACGAGCACGCGCTGCACGCCGAGCTGAACTGGGTGCCGAAGAACCTGTACGCGCCGGTACCGGAGGGTCTCGCGCCGCAGCACGCGGCCTTCGGCACGGTCGGGTCGATCGCCATGCAGGGCGTCCGCCAGGGCGAACCGCAGCTCGGCGAGGTGGCGCTGGTGATCGGGCTCGGGCTGATCGGGCAGCTGGTGGCACAGCTGCTGACCGCCTCGGGGGTGCGCGTCGTCGGCGCCGACCCCGACCCGGTGCGCTGCGAGCTCGCCGTCCGGCTGGGCGCGGCGGCCTGCGGTGATCCCGGGTCCCCGGCCGTGGAGGCGGCCGTCGCCGAACTCACCGGCGGGCACGGCGTGGACCAGGTGTACCTGGCGGCCGGCGGCGCCACCAACCAGCCCGTCGAGCTGGCCGCCCGGCTGAGCCGGGACCGGGGCCGGGTCGTCGACATCGGCAAGTGCCGTCTGGACCTGCCGTGGAACGCGTACTACGAGAAGGAGCTCGACGTCCGGTTCTCCCGGAGCTACGGTCCCGGGCGTTACGACCCGGAGTACGAGCTCGACGGGCGGGACTACCCGATCGGCTACGTGCGCTGGACGGAGCGCCGCAACCTGGCGTGCTTCCTGGACCTGGTGGCCAGGGGCAGCGTCGACGTGGCGCCGCTGGTGACGCACGTGGCCGACTTCGACGACGCGGTCGAGACGTACCGGCGTCTGAAGGACGGCGAACTGAAGGCCGTGGCCGTGCTGTTCGAGTACCCGGCGCAGGCCCACGCGGATACGGATATGGAGACGGAGGTTCAGGCTCCGACGGTGGCTGTGCCTTCCGTACGCCGCACCGGCACTGCGCCCGCCCCTGCCGGGGCCGCGAAGACCCCGGTCCGGCTGGCGTTCGTCGGCGCCGGGAACTACGCCACGTCGATGCTCCTGCCGCATCTGGTCGGGCGCGACGGCGTCGAGCTGTCGACGGTCGTCACGACGACCGCGCTGTCCGCGGCCAACGCGAAGCGGAAGTTCGGCTTCGAGGAGGCGACCACCGATCTGGACGCGGTGCTCGGCGACAAGTCGGTCGACGCGGTGTTCGTCGTCACCCGGCACAGCTCGCACGCCGAGCTGACCCGCAAGGCGCTCCTCGCGGGCAAGGCGGTCTTCGTGGAGAAGCCCCTGGCCCTCTCCCAGGAGGAGCTGGCCGGTGTGCTCGACACCGTCGAGGAGTCCGGCAACGACCGGCTCCAGGTGGGCTTCAACCGTCGGTTCGCACCGCTGCTCCAGGAGGCGAAGCAGCGGTTCGGCGCGCGGACCGGTCCGGCGAACCTGCGCTACCTGATCAACGCGGGCACGCTCCAGCAGGGCAGTTGGTACCTCCGCCAGGGCACCGAGGGCTCGCGTTTCGCCGGTGAGGGCGGGCACTTCGTCGACACGGCGAGCTGGCTGCTGGATGCCGACCCCGTCTCGGTGTACGCGGTCGCCGCGCCCGGCAACGACGACCTGACGGTCGTGCTGCGCTACCCGGACGGGTCCACCGCCACCCTCAGCTACGTCACCAACGGCGCGTCCAGCTTCCCCAAGGAGACCCTCGACCTCGTCGGGGACGGCAAGGTGCTGCGGCTGGACGACTTCGTCCGCTCCTCGGTGCACGGGTCGAAGCGGTGGGTGAGCTCCCGGCTGCCCAAGGCCAGGGACAAGGGGCAGAACGCCGAACTGGCCGCGTTCATCAGGGCCGTACGGACCGGCGGGCCCATGCCGGTGCCGCTGGAGTCGCTGGTCGCCACCACGGCGGCCACCCTCGCGGTGCAGACCTCGCTGGCCGGTGGTGCGCCGGTGACCCTGGCGACGACGTGATGGTGACGAGCGCGGGCTGGTACCTGCGCCGGCTGTCCCGGATGGGGCCCCGCGAGGTCGGCGGCCGGGTGAGCGACGTGGTGCGCAGGCGGCGGTGGCGGTCCTCGGTGCCCGACTGCCCCGAGGTGACGGGCGCCCGGTTCACGGCCGTACTGCCCGCAGGGACGCTCGACGCGGTGCCGCCGGACGCCGCGAAGCGGCTGGTCGCCGAGGCGGACCGGCTGATGGCGGGGCACGTCGAGTACTTCGGCGTGGTCCGCGACGACCTGACCGACCCGGACTGGTGGTACGACCCGAAGACCGGGCGCCGGGCGCCGTGGGGCTACGCGTTCGACCTGCCGTACCGCAGCGAGGAAGCCGTGGGGGACATCAAGCAGATCTGGGAGCTGTCCCGGCACCAGTACCTCACCGTGCTCGCCGCCGCGTACGCGCTCACCGGGCACGAGCGGTACGCCGAGCGGGTGGCCGAGCACCTGAAGCTGTGGTGGTCGGCCAACGCGCCGCTGCGCGGGGTGCACTGGATCAGCGGCATCGAGCTGGGCATCCGGCTGCTGTCCTGGGTGTGGCTACGCAGGCTGCTCGACGGCTGGTCAGGCGCGGCCGCCCTGTTCGAGGACAACCCGGTGGCCCGCAACCAGATCTGGCACCACCAGCGCTGGCTGGCCGCCTTCCCCAGCCGGGGTTCGTCGGCGAACAACCACATCATCGCGGAGGCGGCCGGGCAGTTCGCGGCGGCCTGCGCGTTCGGCTGGTTCCCCGCCTCGGAGCGCTGGCGCGCGGACGCGCTGCGGTCGCTGGAGCGGCACCTGCGGAGCAACACCTTCCCCTCGGGCCTCAACCGCGAGCTGGCCACCGAGTACCACGGGCTCGTCCTGGAACTCGGCCTGGCGGCGGTGGCCGAGGCGGACGCCGCCGAGGTACCGGTCCCCGACACGGTCCGGCTGGTGCTGCTGCGGATGACCGACGCGCTCGCGGCCGTCGTGGACGACGGGCTGCGGCCGCCGCGCCAGGGGGACGCGGACGACGGGCACGGGCTGGTCGTGGACGGTACGGGCACCGACCGCTGGGCCTCGCTGCTGGCCACCGGGGACGCCGTGTTCGGGCGGCTCGACTGGTGGCCGGAGGTGACCGCGTCCGATGTGCGCACCCCGCTGCTCGCCTCGCTCGTCAGGCCGTACGGCGTGACGGCGACCGGGCGCGCGACGGCGACGGCAGCCGCATCCGCACCCGTCGTGGCCCGCCCCGTTGCCCGCCCCGCGAGCCGGCCCGTCCACTTCGCCGACGCGGGGATGACCGTCCTGCGCGGTCCCGGGGGAATCTGGTGCCGCTGCGACGGCGGTCCGCACGGGTTCCTGTCGATCGCCGCGCACGCCCACGCGGACGCGCTGTCGGTGGAGGTGCGGCACGACGGGGTCGACGTGCTCGCCGACCCGGGTACGTACTGCTACCACGGGCAGCCAGAGTGGCGGCGGTACTTCCGCTCCACGCTGGGCCACAACACCCTTGAGCTCGGCGGCGCCGACCAGTCCGGTTCCGGCGGCCCGTTCCTGTGGACCCGGCACGCCCGCAGCCGGGTGCTGGTTCCCGGCACGTCGGGTGCGGGGGTGCTCCGCTGGTGCGCCGAGCACACCGGGTACCGGCGCTCTGTGCACCGCCGAAGGGTCGAACTGGCCACCGCAGCAAAGGAGTTGCGGGTGGTCGACGAGGTGCGCGGCGCGGGCGGGGCGGTGCGGCTGGCGTTCCACCTCGGTCCGGCGATCTCCGCGGACCTGGTGGGGAACTGGGCGGTGCTCACCTGGTCCAAGGACGGCGAGGACCGCACCGCGGTGCTCGACCTGCCCGGTCAGCTGCGCTGGCGGGCGCACCGGGGCGAGAGCGATCCCCCGCTGGGCTGGTACTCCCCCGGCTTCGGGCGCAAGGAGCCCGCCACCACCCTGGTCGGCACCGGATTCGCCGACGGTTCGGGCGGGTTCACGACCGTACTCAGGTTCAGCGACTAGACGACGAGCGACAAGCAACAAAGCAACGACGAGGGACGAGGGGGGAAAGCGTGGGGAACAAGTGGCGGCACTGGGCAGCACCGGCGGCACCGCTGGTGCTGGTCCTGCTGGCGGCGACCGGCTGTACGGGCACGCCGGACACCCCGGGAAACCCGAGCGGGAAGCCGTCCGGCGCTCCGTCGGCGTCGGGCGGTTCCGCCCTGCCCGTGGCCAGAGTGTGCGCCAAGCCCGCGCCGGGACCGGCGACGGCGCCCGCGGGCGCGGTGACGGTCGACCCCTCGGTGGTCGGGGACCTCGCCGCGAAGACCAACAGCAGCCCCGCGAACACCACGTTCTGGCTCCGGCCCGGGACGCACAGGCTGGTGCCGGAGCAGTACGCGCAGGTCATCCCCAAGAAGGGCAACCGCTATCTCGGCGCGCCGGGCGCGGTGCTCGACGGCCGCCGGGTCAACCAGTACGCGTTCGGCGGTGAGGCCACCGGCGTCACCATCGGGCACCTGACGGTGCAGGGTTTCATCGCGCCGCACGACGAGGGCGTGGTCAACAACTCCTCGTCCGACGGATGGGTGATCGAGCACTCGACCATCCAGAAGAACTCGGGCGCCGGGATGATGGCGGGCGCCCGCCAGCAGGTCCGCGCCAACTGCCTGCGCGACAACGGGCAGTACGGGATGAACGCGTACAAGAAAGGCGACTCCATCCGGGGCCTGGTGGTGGAGGGCAACGAGGTCGTGGGCAACAACACCGGCGACTGGGAGAAGAAGAAGCCGGGCTGCGGCTGCACCGGCGGCATCAAGTTCTGGGCCGTCAACGGCGCCGACATCAGGGGCAACTGGGTGCACGACAACCGGGGCACCGGCCTGTGGGCGGACAACAACAACAACGACTTCCTCTTCGAGAACAACGTCCTGGAAGCCAACGACGGCGCCGCCCTGATGTACGAGACCAGCTACAACACGATCATCCGCAACAACACGATCCTGCGGAACAACTGGGTCGACAGCCGCGAACTGGCGGAGCGCGGCGACAACTTCCCGTACGCGACGGTCTACATCTCCGAGGCGGGCGGCGAACCACGCATCAAGGCCCGTACGGACAGGATCGAGATCTACCGGAACGTGCTGGAGAACAACTGGAACGGGATCACTCTGTGGGAGAACTCCAACCGGTTCTGCAACAGCCCCGCCAACACCTCGACCGGGTACTGCACGCTGCTGGTGAAGGACACCAAGCGCTGTGCACAGCCCGCGATCGCCTCCCCGCCGCTCTACTCCGACTGCCGGTGGAAGACCCAGCGGGTGGACATCCACGACAACCGCTTCGTACTGGACAAGTCCGTCGTGAAGTGCAGGGCGGAGTGCGGCCTGATGGCGGTGCTGTCCAACTACGGCACCTATCCCGACTGGTCCCCGTACAAGGCCAAGAAGGTGTCCCAGGACCTGCTGCACAAGCAGGCCAACCGCTGGCACGACAACGTCTACGCCGGTCCGTGGAGCTTCGTCGCCGACGACCCCGACCAGAAGCTGGAGTCCGGCAAGTGGCAGGGGGCGCCGTACGGGCAGGACAAGGGCAGCAGTTTCACCGCACGGGCCGGTGGTTGAGGTGAGCGCGCACCTGTCGTACGGCGGGCTGCCCGGAGCGCGGGACACGACGCGGGAGCTGCCCGGCGCCGAGGCGCACCACGCCCCCGCGCCAAGGACCGTCCAGGTGGCCTGGGCGCTGCTGGGCCTCAACGTGCTGGGCTCCGCCGGGGCGCAGACCATCTTCCCGATCCCCCGCTCGCTGATCCAGATGGTCACCATGGGCTCGCTGGTGGCCGCGTTCGCGCTGGCGCTCGCGGTCAATCTGCGGCTGCGGATCCGGGCGAGTGCCTTCCTGCTGCTGCTGACGCTGCTGCTGGTGCCGAGCGTGCTCTCCAGCGCGGACCTGGACTCCGGGTTCGGCGCGCTGTTCCGGTGCGGCAGGCTGGCGCTGTTCGTCACCACGCTGTGGCTGCTCAGCCGCTGGTGGGACGGCAGCCTGACGTTCGTCAGGACCCACATCCGGATGTACTTCGTGGTGCTCGGGTCGGCCGCCCTCGGGCTGGTCATCTCCCCGGGCGCGGCCATGCCCGAGCTGTACGGGGGGCGCCTGGTCGGCGCGTTGTGGCCGCTCACGCCGCCGCAGATCGGGCAGTACGCGGCGGTGATCGTCGGGCTGACCGTGCTGTTGCTGCTGGGCCGGCGGACGACGGGGGCGAGCGCGGCGCTGATCATCGTGCCCTCACTGGCCCTGCTCGCGCTGAGCCACACCCGTACGGCGACGATCGGGCTGCTGGTGGCGCTGGTGCTGGCGATCGGCTCGCTGCTGATGACCAGTGCGGCGGCCCGCCGGTTCTTCACCTGGGCGGTGGTGTGCGCGACGGTGGCCGCGGTGGGGTTCGCGTCCGCGTTGCAGGCGTGGTTCCTGCGCGGGCAGTCCCAGGAGTACTTCACCAGCCTCACGGGCCGGGCGAAGGTCTGGGACGCCCTGCTGTCGGCGCCCCGCTCGGGCCTTGAGGAGATGTTCGGCACGGGCCTGGGCGACAAGTCGTACGGCGGGCTGCCGATCGACAACAGCTGGCTGGCCGTCTACTCCGAGCAGGGGCTGGCCGGCACCGCGATCGTGGTGGGGATCTTCGTGGTGCTGGGCGGTGTCGCGCTGCTGCGGCCGCCGTCGCTGCCGAGGGCCTGCGCGATCTTCCTGATCGTCTACGTCGCGATGTCGTCGTACACCGAGGCCGGTCTGGGCGACGCATCCGCGTATCTGCTGCATCTGGCGCTGGCCGCCTCGCTGCTGGCCGTGCCCGCCCCGGCCGCGCCGTTCCCCGTATCCTCCCCGGCCGCACCGCTCCCGGTGTCCGCCGCCGGGCGACGACGTGTCCCGCACTGGGCCCGGAAGCCGAAGGTGAGCTGAACCATGCACGTCATCGTGGTGCACAACCGCTACTCCTCGGCGCAGCCGAGCGGGGAGAACCGGGTCGTCGACCAGGAGGTGGAGCTGCTGCGCGCGGGCGGCCACCGGGTCGAGCTGTTCGAGCGGCGCAGCGACGACATCGCCGCCCGGTCCCTGCCGGGCAAGGTCGCGGTGCCGCTCCTGGTGCCGTGGAATCCGGCGGTACGGGGAGAGTTGGCCGGCCGGCTGCGTGCCGAGCGGCCCGATGTGGTGCACATCCACAACGTGTTCCCGCTGCTGTCGCCCGCAGTGCTGGCGGCCTGCGCCGACGCCGGCGTGCCGGCCGTGGCCACACTGCACAACTACACCCAGGTCTGCCCGCCGGGCACGCTGCACCGGGAGGGCCGGCTGTGCACCGAGTGCGTCGGCACCACGGTGTCGCTGCCCGCCGTCCGGCACGGCTGCTACCGGAACTCCCGGCTGGCGACGGTGCCGCTCGCGGTCAACCTCGCGATCAACCGGCGGCGTTGGTGGTCCGGGGTGGAGCGGTTCTTCTGCATCTCGCAGGCGCAGCGCGACATCCTGGTGCGTTCCGGCATGCCCGCGGAGCGGCTGGCGGTGAAGCACAACTTCGTCCCCGATCCGGGGGTCCGCAGGACGGGCGACGGTGAGCACCTGCTGTTCCTCGGCCGGCTCACGGAGTCCAAGGGGGTGCGGCTGCTGATGACCGCGTGGGACGCGCTCGCGGCGGACGGCGGTGTGGGGGTGCCGCTGGTGCTGGCAGGCGCGGGGCCGATGGAGCGGGAGGTGACCGCCTGGGCGGCGGGCCGCAACGACGTGCGGTACGTCGGTCTGTACGACCCGGACCAGTGCAGGCAGGCGGTCGCGCGGTCGGTCGCCGTGGTGGCTCCCTCGATGGCTCTGGAGACGTTCGGGCTGGTCGTCGCGGAGGCGATGGCGGCCGGGGTCCCTGCGGTCGCGGCGGGGCACGGCGCGTTCGTGGAACTCGTCGAGGACGGGGTGACCGGTCTGCTGCACGAGCCGGACGATCCCGCCTCGCTCGCGGACCGCATCCGCCGGATCACGGCGGGGCCCGAGCGCGCCCGGGAGATGGGTCTGGCTGCCCGGCACCGTTACGAGCAGGGGTTCAGCCCTGCCGTCGGTCTGGAGCGCCTGGTGGAGGGGTACCGGTCCGCGATCGCGGGCCGGGCGGGCGGCGGGGAAGGTGCGCCGCCGGCAGGAACAGGCACAGGCACGGGAAACGGAACAGCAAACGGAACCACTGGCTCGCGACGGGGCACCCGCGCGGGCAGGGATGGGGGAAGAAGATGACTCGATGCCGACTCTGCGGCTCGGCGGCGATGGGGAGCGTCGTCGACCTGGGGGCGACCCCGCCGTGCGAGAGCTTTCTCACGGCGGAACAGGTGGACCAGCCGGAGCAGACGTACCCGCTGCACCTGCGGGTCTGCACGGAGTGCTGGCTCGCGCAGATACCTCCGCTGATCACCCCGGAGGAGACGTTCACCCAGTACGCGTACTTCTCCTCCTACTCCACCTCGTGGGTGGAGCACGCGCGCACCTTCGTCGACGGTGCGGCGGCGCGCCTCGGTCTCGGCACCGGGTCGTTCGTGGTCGAGGTCGCCAGCAACGACGGGTACCTGCTGAAGCACGTGGGTGACCGGGGGATCCGCTGCCTGGGCATCGAGCCGTCGGTGAACGTCGGTGCCGCCGCGCGGGAGGCGGGGGTGCCCACGCTCACCGCGTTCCTGGACCCGGCCACCGGCAGTGCCGTCCGCGCCGAGCACGGCCCGGCGGACCTGGTCGTGGCGAACAACGTGTACGCGCACATCCCGGACGTGATCGGGTTCACCCGGGGGCTGCGCGCCCTGGTCGCGGACGACGGCTGGGTCTCCATCGAGGTGCAGCACCTGCTGACGCTGATCGAGGAGAACCAGTACGACACGATCTACCACGAGCACTTCCAGTACTACACGGTCGCCTCCGCGATCCGGGCGCTGGCCAGCGGCGGGCTCGCCCTGGTGGACGTCGAGCTGCTGCCCACGCACGGCGGTTCCATCCGGCTGTGGGCGCGGCCCGCGGAGGTGGCGGGCGAGCCGAGCCGCCGGGTGGCGGAGGTGCTCGACCGGGAGAAGGCGGCCGGGCTCCAGGAGCTGTCCGGGTACACGGAGTTCTCCGCCCGGGTGGCCAAGGTGCGCCGGGACCTGCTGCGGTTCCTCGTCGAGGCCGCCGAGCGCGGCGAGACCGTCGTCGGGTACGGGGCCCCCGGCAAGGGCAACACGCTGCTCAACCACTGCGGGATCCGGCCCGACCTGCTCCCGTACACGGTCGACCGCAACCCGTACAAGCACGGCAGGTTCACCCCGGGCAGCCGCATCCCGATCCTGCCGCCCGAGCAGATCTCCGCGGACAAGCCCGACTACGTACTGGTGCTGCCCTGGAACCTGCGGGACGAGCTGATCGAGCAGCTTTCGTTCATCCACTCCTGGGGCGGCCGGCTGGTCTTCCCCATTCCGGAACTGAGCATTGTCGAGGTCTCCTCATGAAGGTCGTACTGTTCTGCGGCGGTTACGGGATGCGGATGCGCAACGGCACCGCCGACGACGTGCCCAAGCCGATGGCGATGGTCGGCCCGCGACCGCTGATCTGGCACGTCATGCGCTACTACGCGCACTTCGGGCACACCGAGTTCATCCTGTGCCTGGGGTACGGGGCGCACCACATCAAGAACTTCTTCCTGAATTACGAGGAGACCACGTCCAACGACTTCGTCCTGCGGGGCGGAAGGACCGAGCTGCTGTCCACGGACATCGCCGACTGGACGATCACGTTCGCGCAGACGGGCATCGAGTCGCCGATCGGTGAGCGGCTGCGCCGGGTGCGCCACCACCTGGACGGCGACGAGATGTTCCTCGCCAACTACGCGGACGTGCTCACCGACGCCCCGCTGCCCGAAATGATCGACAGGTTCGCGGCGCGCGACGCCGGGGCGTCGATGATGGTGGTGCCGCCGCAGTCGTCGTTCCACTGCGTGGAGCTGGGCGAGGACGGCCTGGTGGGCGGCATCACGGCGGTGAGCGACATGCCGCTGTGGGAGAACGGCGGTTACTTCGTGCTCCGCCAGGAGGTCTTCGACCACATACCGGAGAACGGGGACCTGGTCGCCGACGGCTGCGGTCAACTGGCCAAGCAGGGGCGGCTGGTGGCACATCAGCACCGCGGCTTCTGGAAGCCGACGGACACCGTGAAGGAGCGGGCCGCGCTCGACGACGCGTACACCCGGGGCGAGCGCCCGTGGGCCGTGTGGGAGCGCGACGGCATGCGGGTGGGCGCGTGATCCGGCTCGGGGCCGGACGACGGCCGGCGAGCGTGGTCGCGGTGGGCGCGCACTGCGACGACCTCGCCATCGGGGCGGGTGGCACCCTGCTGACGCTGTGCCGGGCGCGGCCGGGAATCCGGGTCGACGCGCTCGTCCTCACCGGTGGGGGCAGTGCACGTGAGCAGGAGGAACAGGCCGCGCTCGCCGCCTTCTGCCCGGCCGCCGATCTGCGGCTGACCGTGCTCAAGCTGGCGGACGGCCGGCTGCCCGCGCAGTGGGAGGAGGCCAAGGCCGCCGTCGAGGAGCTGCGCGGGCGGACGGAGCCGGACCTCGTGCTCGCGCCGCGCACCGACGACGCGCACCAGGACCACCGGGGCCTGGCGCAGCTGGTTCCCACCGCGTTCCGCGACCACCTCGTGCTGGGCTACGAGATCGTCAAGTGGGACGGCGACCTCGGCCGGATGGGCGCGTACCAGCCGCTGTCCCCGGAGATCGCCGAAGAGAAGGTACGGCTGCTGCAGGAGCACTATCCCTCGCAGCGGCACCGTCCCTGGTACGACCGGGAGGCCTTCCTCGGCCTCGCCCGGATCCGCGGTATCGAATGCCACGCGCGCTACGCCGAGGCGTTCGCCGTCACCAAACTCACGCTCAATCTGGGGGACTGAAAAGTGCGCGTACTTCTGACGGGACACCAGGGCTACCTGGGCACCGTGATGGCCCCGGTCCTCGCCGCCGCCGGGCACGAGGTCGTCGGCCTCGACTCCGGCCTGTTCGCCGACTCCGTACTGGGCCCGCCGCCCTCGGACCCGGCGGGGCACCGGGTGGACCTGCGCGACGTCACGGCGGAGCACGTGGCCGGGGTGGACGCCGTGATCCATCTGGCCGCGCTGTCCAACGACCCGCTGGGCTCCCTCGCCCCCGACCTCACCTACGACATCAACCACCACGCGTCGGTGCGCCTTGCCCGGCTGGCCAAGGACGCCGGGGTGCGGCGGTTCCTGTACGCGTCCACCTGCTCGGTGTACGGGGCTGCCGGGGGCGGCGGCCTGGTCGCCGAGGACGCCCCGCTGCGCCCGGTGACGCCCTACGCGGAGTCCAAGGTGCGGGTGGAGGACGACCTGCACGCGCTGGCGGACGGCGACTTCACCCCGGTGTACATGCGCAACGCGACCGCCTTCGGCTACTCCCCCAGGCTGCGCGCCGACATCGTGCTGAACAACCTGGTGGGCCACGCCCTGCTGTCCGGCGAGGTCCTCGTGCTGTCCGACGGCACTCCCTGGCGCCCGCTGGTGCACGCCGCCGACATCGCCCGGGCCTTCACGGCCGCGCTGGACGCGCCCCGGGACGCGGTGCACGACCGGGCGTTCAACATCGGCAGCGAGATCAACAACGTCACCGTCGCCGAGATCGCCGAGAAGGTCGCCGAGGCGGTGTCCGGCGCCAAGGTGGTGATCACCGGGGAGAACGGTGCCGACCCCCGGTCGTACCGGGTGGACTTCTCCCGGTTCCGCAGCGCGATCCCGGGCTTCGACTGCGAGTGGACGGTGAAGCAGGGCGCCCTCGAACTCGCCGACGCCTACCGCGAGTTCGGCCTGACCCGGGAGGACTTCGAGCAGCGGTTCACCCGCCTGGCGGTGCTGCGCGCGGCGTCCGAGGCGGGCACCGTCGACGACACCCTGCGGTGGCGCCGATGACCTCGGCGGGCGAGGAGATGCACGCCCTGGTGGAGCGGCTGTACCCGCTGTGCCGGAGCATCACCGGCGACGGGGTGCGCGCCACCCTGGACATCGTCGGCGAGTACGTACCCCTCCAGGTCCACGAGGTGCCCACGGGTACGCAGGTGCTGGACTGGACGGTGCCGCAGGAGTGGAACATCCGGGACGCGTACGTCGCCGACGCCTCGGGAAACCGGGTGATCGACTTCGCCGCGTCCAGCCTGCACGTGCTCGGCTACAGCGCGCCGGTGGCCCGGACCATGCCGCTGTCCGAGCTGCGCGCGCATCTGCACACGCTGCCGGAGCACCCGAACTGGGTTCCGTACCGCACCAGTTACTACAAGCCGGAGTGGGGGTTCTGCCTGTCCCAGGAGACCCTGGACTCGCTGCCGGACGGCGAGTACGAGGTGCGCGTCGACTCCACGCTCGCCGACGGTCATCTCACCTACGCCGAGCACGTGGTGCCGGGGCAGGTCCCGGACGAGGTGATCGTCTCCTGTCACGTCTGCCATCCGTCGCTGGCCAACGACAACCTGGCCGGCATCGCGGTGGCGACGTTCCTGGCGCGCGCGCTGGCGCGGGAAACCCCGTACTACACCTACCGGTTCATCTACGCCCCCGGGACGATCGGGGCGATCACCTGGCTGGCGCGCAACCGGGAGCGGATCGAGCAGGTGAAGCACGGGCTGGTGCTGGCGTGTGCCGGTGACCGGGGGCAGCTGACGTACAAGCAGAGCAGGCGCGGCGACGCGGAGATCGACCGGGTGCTGCGGCACGTACTGGAAGGCTCTCAACGCCCGCACCGCATCGCCGAGTTCAGTCCGTACGGCTATGACGAGCGGCAGTACTGCTCCCCCGGGTTCGACCTCGGGGTGGGCTCGCTCAGCCGGACCCCGTACGCCGGTTATCCGGAGTACCACACCTCGGCGGACAACCCGGACTTCGTCTCCCCCCAGGCGATGGAGGACACGCTGTCCGTCTGCCGCGAGGCGTTCGGCGTGCTCGACCGCAACCGGCGGTACGTCAACCTCAGCCCTTACGGGGAACCGCAGTTGGGGCGGCGCGGGCTGTACGAGTCGCTCGGCGGACGCAGTGACGCGCAGCAGGCGCAGCTGGCCATGCTCTGGGTGCTCAGCATGTCCGACGGCGAGCCGAGCCTGCTGGACGTGGCCGAGCGGGCGGCGCTGCCGTTCGAGACCGTCGCCGCCGCGGCGGACGCCCTGCACGGTGCCGGGCTGATCAAGGCATGAAGCCGATGTCCACCGAGGAGGAGAAGGCGACGCCACCGGCACGGGAGGGGTCCGGCAGGCGGGCCATGGCCGGGCGGCTGTCCTGGGGGCTGGCCGACCAGGCGGCCTCCAGCCTGACCAACTTCGCGGTGGGCATCTATGTGGCGCGCTCGCTGGGGCTGACCGCGTTCGGTGTGTTCAGCCTGGCCTGGCTGACCTATGGCGTGGTGCTCAACGTCGCGCGCGGGCTGGCCACCGACCCGCTCGTGGTGCGCTTCAGCGGGGCGCCGCAGGCGTCGTGGCGCGCGGCGGCGGGCCGCTCGTCGGGGGCCGCGCTGGGTGTCGGCATCGCGCTCGGCGCCCTGTGCCTGCTGGTCGGGCTGGCCGTCGGGGGCCCGGTGGGGCCCGCGTTCGTCTGGCTGGGCGTCGTACTGCCGGGGCTGCTGCTCCAGGACGCCTGGCGGTTCGCGTTCTTCGCCGCGGGCGCCGGGCGCAAGGCGTTCGTCAACGACCTGGTGTGGGGCGTCGCGCTGATCCCGGCGATGGTCGTGGCGGCCCGCGTGGGCAGTGTGGCGGCCTTCGTGCTCGCCTGGGGGGCGTCGGCCGCGCTGGCGGCGCTCTACGGCTGCTTCCAGTCCGGGATCCGGCCCCGGCCGGGCCGGGCGCTCGGCTGGCTGCGCGAGCAACGCGACCTCGGGCTGCGGTACTTGGCCGAGAACGTCAGCCTCAGCGGTGCGAGCCAGCTGCGGGCGTACGGGCTCGGCGCGATCGCCGGGGTCGGCGCGGTGGGTGCGGTCCGGGGCTCGGAGCTGCTGCTCGGCCCGTTCCTCGCCGTCCTGATGGGCCTGTCGCTGGTCACCGTCGCGGAAGCCGCACGGGTGCTGCGGCAGTCACCGCACCGGCTGGGCAGGTTCTGCGCGCTGCTCGGCGGCGGGCAGGCCGGTGCCGCGCTGCTCTGGGGCGGTGCGCTGCTGCTGATGCCCGACCGGCTCGGCGAGCTGGTGCTCGGCGGTGTCTGGCCCGCCGCGTCACAACTCATCGTGCCCGCCGTGCTCGGCGTCGCGGGCGCGGGCCTGGGCACCGGTGCGGCGGCCGGGCTGCGCGCCCTGGCCGCCGCCCGGCGCAGCCTGCGCTGCCAGCTGTTCGCCTCCGCCGCCTACGTGGGCGGCGGCCTCGGCGGGGCGGCCCTGGGCGGCACGGTCGGCTCCGCCTGGGGCGTCGCCGCCGCGACGCTGAGCAGTTCGGCGCTCTGGTGGCTGCAACTGCGCGCCGCCCTGCGCCACCCCACACCCCCATCCGTGAAGTGAGGACGTCATGACCGCCATTCCCCGGCTGAGCATCGGCCTGCCCGTCTACAACGGCGAGGAGTACCTCGCCGAATCGTTCGACGCCCTGCTCGGCCAGACCTACGAGGACTTCGAGCTGGTCGTCTCGGACAACGCCTCGACCGACGGGACGCAGGACATCTGCCGCCGGTACGCCGAGAAGGACCCGCGCATCCGCTACCTCCGGCTGACCCGCAACATCGGTGCCGCGCCGAACCACAACTACGTGTTCACCCAGTGCCGGGGCGAACTGTTCAAGTGGGCCTCGCACGACGACCTGTACGCCCGCGACCTGCTGCGCTCCTGCGTCGAGGCACTGGACGAACACCCCGAGGTGATCCTCGCGCACGCCGACCAGGCGGTGATCGACGAGCACGGCCAGGTGAAGGTCCCGTACGAGTACACCCTGGCCACCGACTCGCCGCGTGCCCCCGAGCGCTTCCGCAGCATGCTCTTCGAGCCCGGTGGCGACGACTTCTACGGGGTGATGCGGGCGGACGTGCTGCGCCGGGTGAAGCCGCACGACAGCTACCACCACGCGGACCGTACGTTCGTCGCGGAGATCGGTCTGCACGGGCCCTTCCACCAGGTGCCTGAGCTCCTGTATTTCCGCCGCGACCACCCCACCCGCGCCGAGCGGGCGAACCCTTCGCTGCGCTCCCGGTGCGTCAACCTGGACCCGCGCAGGGCGGGGCTGCTGCATCCGACGCCCCGGCTGCTCGCCGAGTACGTCGCGGGCTTCGTCTCGGCGATCCGGCGGGCGCCGCTCTCCTCGGCCGACCGGCTCGCGTGCTACCGCCACCTCGCCGCGTGGATGGCCAGCCGGGCCAGGCCCGGGGCGGGCGAGCGGGTCGAGGACCGCGCGCCGGTCGATCCGGCGCTGCTGGCCGTCTCGGTGGACGACCTCGTCGCGGGCCGCGAAGGGCGGCGGGCGTGACGTCCACACCCAGCGCTGCCGTACGCCAAAGGCCTTTGCATGTCGGGGTGTTCGGCCTGCTCGGCTCGGGGAACCTCGGCAACGACGGCTCCCTCGAAGCGGTGCTCGGCTACCTCCGCGCCGAGCACCCGGATGCGGTGGTGGACGCGCTGTGCGGCGGTCCCGAGGTCGTCGCGTCCCGGTACGGGATCCGGGCGACGCGGCTGCACTGGTACCGGGGTGAGTACCGGACGGCGTCGCGGGCGGGCGCGGTCGCGGGCAAGGGTCTGGGCAAGCTCGTCGACGTGGTGCGCACCGCCGCCTGGGTGCGGCGGCACGATGTGGTGATCGTGCCGGGCATGGGGGTCCTGGAGGCCACGCTGCCGCTGCGGCCCTGGGGGTTCCCGTACTCGCTGTTCCTGCTCTGTGCGAGCGGCCGGCTGTTCGGTGCGCGCGTCGCGCTGGTGGGGGTCGGGGCGGCCCCGATCGGCGACCGGGCGACCCGGGCGCTGGTGCGCTGGTCGGCGCGGCTGGCCGCCTACCGGTCGTACCGGGACGCCCCGTCGCGTGCGGCGATGCGGGCGACGGGGGTGCGGACCGGACGGGACGGGGTGTACCCGGACCTCGCGTTCGCGCTGCCGACGCCGACGCCGACGCCGCCCGTGGGCACTCCCCCGGACCCCGAGGGCCGGGTCTGCGTAGGCGTCATGGCCTTTCACGGCGGCAACGACGACCGCGCCAGGGCCGAGGAGATCCACCGCCGTTACCTCGAAGGGACGACCCGCTTCGTGCGTACGCTGGCCGAGGAGGGCAGGGCGGTCCGGCTGCTCACCGGGGACGCGTGCGACGCGCCGGTGGTCGCCGCGATCCTCGACGCGGTGGACTCGCCCCTGGTCACCGCCGCAGAAACAAGCTCGCTGGCCGACCTGATGGCGGAGATGGCGGTGGCCGACACCGTGGTGGCCACCCGTTACCACAACCTGGTCTGCGCGCTGAAGGTCGGCGTACCGACGCTCGCGCTCAGCTATGCGGCGAAGAGCGACGCGCTCCTGGACCGGATGGGTCTGGGCGCCTACTGCCACCCGGCCCGCGAGGTCGACGCCGACCGGCTGCTGGAACAGTTCCGGGCGCTGGAGAAGAACGCGCCGGACCTACGCCGCACCCTCGGCGAACGGAACCTCGACGTCGACCGTCAACTCCGGGACCAGTTCGCCGACTTGACCAAGGCCGTGTTCCCCGCGGCCGAACCGGACCGAGCACAGCGGGAGACACCGTGAAGGCCACCGAAGTACCGGAGATCGACGGCGCGTACCTCTTCGAGCCGACGCCGTACGCCGACGAACGCGGCTTCTTCTGCCGCACGTTCGACGCCGATGTGGTCCGCTCGGTGGGGCTCGACCCGTACGCCTTCGTCCAGGACAGCGTCTCCCGCTCGGCCCGGGGCGTGCTGCGCGGGATGCACCTGCGGTCGGGGGCCGGGGAGGCGAAGCTGGTGCGGTGTTCGTACGGGCGGATCTTCGACGTGGTCGTGGACCTGCGGCCGCAGTCGCCGACGTACCTGGGCCGGGCCTTCTTCGAGCTGTCCGACGAGACGCAGAGGACCCTGTACATCCCGGCGGGGTGCGCGCACGGCTTCCAGGCGCTCACCGAGACCGCCGACACCTCGTACCGGATCGACCGCCCGCACGATCCGGCCGAGGACGTGACGATCGCCTTCGACGACCCGGAGCTGGACATTCCGTGGCCGCTGCCGGCGGTGTCGATGTCCCGGCGGGACCGGGAGGCACCGAGCCTCGCGGAAGCCCTGAAGAAGAAGGAGAGCTGAAGTCAGCGTGGAGAAGAGTGCGGAGCAAGGGGAGTTCCCGCTGCCCCGGTCGCGGCACGCCAACGAGCGGCTGCACGCCATGGTCCCCGGGGGCGCGCACACGTACGCCAAGGGCGACGACCAGTACCCCGAGAACCTGGCCCCGGTCATCAGCCACGGCCTCGGCGCCCACGTCTGGGACGTCGACGGCAACCGCTACATCGAGTACGGGTCCGGGCTGCGGTCGGTCAGCCTCGGCCACGCCCACCCCCGGGTGGTCGAGGCGGTCCGCCGCCAGCTCGGCCGGGGCAGCAACTTCGTCCGGCCGTCGATCGTGGAGGTCGAGGCCGCGGAGCGCTTCCTGGCCACGGTGCCGACCGCCGAGATGGTCAAGTTCGCGAAGAACGGCTCCGACGTCACCACCGCCGCGGTGCGTCTCGCCCGCGCCGCCACCGGGCGGCCCCGGGTGGCGATCTGCGGCGACCACCCGTTCTTCTCCGTCGACGACTGGTTCATCGGTACGACGCCGATGTCCGCCGGGATCCCTGACTCGACCACCGAGCTCACGGTGGCGTTCCCGTACGGGGACCTGGCCGCCACCGAGGAACTGCTCGCCCGGTACGAGGGCGAGGTGGCCTGCCTGATCCTGGAGCCCGCCGGGCACACCGAACCCCCGGCCGGGTACCTCGGCGGTCTGCGCGAGCTGGCCGACCGGCACGGCTGCGTGCTGGTCTTCGACGAGATGATCACCGGTCTGCGCTGGTCCGAGGCGGGCGCCCAGGGCCTGTACGGCGTCGTGCCCGACCTCTCCACCTTCGGCAAGGCGCTGGGCAACGGGTTCGCCGTCTCCGCGCTGGCCGGGCGCCGCGAGCTCATGGAGTTCGGCGGGCTGCGGCACTCCGGCGACCGGGTGTTCCTGTTGTCCACCACGCACGGCGCGGAGACCCACTCGCTGGCGGCGGCGATGGCGGTGCAGAGCACCTACACCGAGGAGGGCATCACCGCACGGCTCCACTCGCTGGGCGAGCGGCTGGCGTCCGGTGTCCGGGCCGCGGCGGCGGACGCGGGGATCGGTGAGCACATCGTCGTACGGGGCCGGGCCAGCAATCTGGTCTTCGCCACCCTGGACGTGAACGGGCAGCCGTCGCAGGAGTACCGCACCCTGTTCCTGCGGCAGCTCCTCGCGGGCGGGGTGCTGGCGCCGTCGTTCGTGGTGAGCAGTGCGCTGAGCGGTACCGACATCGAGCGCACCGTCGACGCGGTGGCGCAGGCGTGTGCGGTGTACCGCAAGGCGCTGGACGCCGGTGATCCCGCGCCGTGGATGGGCGGGCGGCCGGTGAAGCCGGTGTTCCGGCGGTTGGTGTGAGGAGGGGCGGGCGTGGGGTGACGCGGTGTCAGCGAGGGCCGGGGCGAACGGTGTCGGCCCTCCTGTCCCTCACTTTGTCGCCCACCTTGTCCGCCACCTCGTCGATCAGCCACGCGCTCGCCGGGACCACCGCCAGCGCGGTGCACCAGCCGCCGAAGGTGTCGGTCGGGTAGTGCGCGCCCAGCGAGACCTGGGCCCAGGCCATGGCGGCGCCCGCCGACAGCGCTGCGACGAGCACGAGGAACGTACCGGCCGCTCTGCCGAGGCCGTACCGGCCTGCGGCCAGCAGTGCCACCGTGGCGGCGAGCGCGGTGAGGAAGCCGGTGTGGCCGCTCGGGTAGGACAGGTTCTCCGGGCCGTGGATGGTGCGTCCCACCAGGTACTTGAGCAGCGTCGTCGTCACCACGGTCGCTCCGCAGGCGACCACGACGAGCACGGCGGCACGGGGTCTGCGCAGCAGCAGGCAGCCCGCGACGGCGACCGCGACCACCGTCGCCGCGCCTGCGGGTTCGCCCAGGAAGTCGATGGCCAGCGCGACGCGCCGCCACGGCGGCCGCGGGTCGTCCACCGCCCGCAGGATCCAGGCGTCCAGCGATCCCGGCTGCCCGTGGCCCGCGTACATGGCCCCGAGGACGACGACCGCCAGCGTGCCGAGGGCCGCGATCAGCCCGAGCCACACGCGTAACGACCGGGGCAGCACGGCTGTCACTCTCATCAACGCCCTTTCGCACAAGCCTTGTCGGGAAACCCCGTAATTTTGCACCGGCGGTCAGGTCCGCCACAGGAGCCAGGCGTCGCCGCCGCAGTCGAGTTGGAGCGCCTGGTCGAGCTCGCCGCCGCCCTCGCGCACGGCGACGCATTTGCCGCTGTTCCTGTTGACCAGTTGCCAGGCGCGGTACGTGCCGTTGTAGCGGAAGCTCCAGTACTGGTCGGGGAAGAGGCCGCCACCGCCCTCGCCGCACAGGTACTGGGTGACGACCACCCCTTCCTCCTTGCGGGCGGCGTCGACGGACATGCAGAGGTCGCTGTTCCCGTTGCGGATCGAGTAGACCGGGCCCGCGCTGCCCCGCTCCTCCTCCGTGAGCCGCCAGAACTGCTCCTGACCCACACCGCAGTTGGACTGTACGAGGCCCTCGGCGGCGTCCGTACTGGCGTCGGGGACGGTGAGGCACATCCGGGTCGCGGCACTGGTGAACCGGAACCAGCCGGTGGGCAGCGGCGCCGGACGGGGCGGCTTGGGCTTGGGCTTGGCCGAGGACCGACGCGGCTTGGGCGAAGGACTCGCGTCCGGTACGGGGTCGGCGACGGGCGTGGTGGCGGGCGGGACGCTGGGGGTCGCCGTTTTACTGGGTGCCGGAGTGGGGCTGCCCTTGCCCAGCGCGTCGGGCGCGCCCGGAGACCGGTCGATAACGGGCGAGGCCCCCGGCTTGGCCCCTTGATCGGCCTTCTCACCGCCGGGAGGCACGAACTGCCAGACGGCAACGGCGACCACACTCACCGCGCCGACGGCAACACCGGAAAGAAGGGTGCGCCGAAGCCGACGCGAACGCGGAACGGCAGAGGCTCTGGGCGCGGGGGGTGGCGCCCCGGTCGCGGCCGGGCCGCGACCGGTCGCGACAGGACCGCTGCCGACGGTCGGTGGACTACTACCGGGCGCTGCCGGGCCGCTGCCTGCCACCACCGGCCCAGCGCCGATCGTCGGCGGCCTGCCGCCGGTCGCTACCGAGGAGCTGCCGGTCGCCACCGAACCGCCGCCAAAAGCCGCAGGCCCGCCGCCTGTCGTCGGCGTCGTGCCGCCCGTCGCTGCCGAGCCGCTCCCGGTTGCCGCAGGCCCGCTGCCCGCCACCACCGGACCACCGCCGCCCGTCGCTCCCGACCCACTGCCCGTCACCGCCGGACCGCTGCCCGTCGTCGGTGTCGTGCCGTCGGTCGTCGCCGAGGCGCTGCCCGCCACCACCTGACCGCTGCCGCTCGTCGGCGGCTTGCCGCCGGTCGTCGTCGGGTCGGGCACCGGCGCCGCGCCGAGGTTCGGCGTCGAGGTCGTCAGGAGGGTTCGTAAGCGGTCTTCGACCTCGCGTGCGTGATCCGGTCGGTCGGCGGGGGATTTGGACAGTAGTTCTGCCACCAGTGCGTCGAGGGCCGCGGGCAGGCCCGGTCTCAGGGTGCTCGGTAGCGGGGGGTCAACAGTGGTGTGCTGGACGCACAGTTCCTGCCATTCCCCGCCCTGGAAGGGGAGTTGGCCGGTGGAGAGTTCCAGGAGCACGCATCCCAGGGCGTAGAGGTCGGCGCGTCCGTCGACGCCCTTGTTGGTCCATCGTTCGGGCGCCAGGTACGGCAGCGAGCCGATGATGGTGTTCTCACTGGTCAGCCGGGCCGCCGCGGCCTGCTCGCGGGCGATGCCGAAGTCCAGCACCTTGGCCTTGCCCGCCGGTGTGATCATGACGTTCGCGGGTTTGATGTCCCGGTGGACAACTCCCGCGTCGTGTGCGGCGCCCAGTGCCGAGCAGATCTGGGCGGCCCACTCCAGGGCGTCCGCGAGCGGCGGGAGCCCCCGGTCGAGCGTCGCGGACAGGGGCTCGCCCTCGATGAGCTCCATGACGAGGTACAGCACGCGTTCGCCGTCGCGCTCCGTCTCGCCGAAGTCGTACACGGTCGCGATGTGCGGATGCGGGAGGCTGCCGTTGAGCCTGGCCTCCTGGACCATCCGCAGGGCCTCGCCCGCCGACCTCGGCACCCCGACCTTGACGGCCACCACCCGCTGGACCTGGGGGTCGTACGCCTTCCAGACCACGCCGAAGCCACCCGCACCGAGCCGTTCCTCCAGCCGGTACCGGCCGTTCAGTACTTCTCCCGCCCGCATTCGCCCCCCAAGCGACTCCGACCAACAGGCGTGTCATGAACGCGTGTTCAGCCTACGGCAGGACGGCGGAGTGATCCGACGGATCGTCAGGGACCGTTCCGGTCGCGCACGGTGCGAGAGCTCGTGATCACAAAGGGCTGTGATCATGGGTCCGCAGCGGCTTTACTCACCGCATGAGTGACAACGAGGGAATGCTGGCCGGCAAGGCCGTAATGATCACTGGCGCGTCGAGCGGGATCGGGGAGGCGGCGGCCCGGCTGTTCGCCGCGGAGGGAGCGTCGGTCCTGCTGATGGCCCGCCGCAAGGACACACTGGAGCAACTCGCCCGGGAGATAGCGGAGTCGGGCGGCCGGGCCGCCGTCAGCGCGGGTGACGTCTCCGTCGCCGACGACGTACAGCGCGCCGTGGACGCGACGGTGGAGCACTTCGGCGCACTGGACGCGGCCTTCAACAACGCGGGTTACGCGGGCGACGACCTGTCCCCCCTGCACGAGCTCGCCCCCGACGTCTTCGACCGCACCATGGACGTCAACGTACGCGGCACCTGGAACTGCCTGCGCGCCCAGATACCCGTGATGCTCGGGGCCAAGAAGGGCGCGATCGTCAACACCGCCAGCACCGCGGCCATGGTGGCCACCGGAGCGCCCGTGCCGTACGTCGCCGCCAAGCACGCGATCCTCGGCATGACCCGGGCGGCCGCGGCCGAGTACGCCGCGCACGACATCCGCATCAACACTCTCGTCGTGGGCACCACCCGAACGGAAATGATCAGCCAAGTGGTTGCCGCGAGACCGGAGTTGGAGGAGGCGTTCGTCGCCCGGCAGATGCAGAAGCGGATGGCGGAGCCGGTGGAGATCGCACAGGCGGCCCTGTGGCTGTGCAGCGACCGCGCCTCGTTCGCGACGGGTACGGCGATCGCCGTGGACGGCGGACTGACCTCCAACTGACGCCGTAGCGGCGGTCGTTGCGCGCGCCGGCCCCAGCGGCGGGGAGGCTACTGGGGCCGGCGCGGGCGGAAGTAGGCGCCAGGAGTGGTGCCGGTCTCGCGTCGGAAGGCCGCGACGAAGGCACTGACCGTCTCGTAACCGACCGACCGTGACACCCGGTTGAGCGGTTCGCCGGCCGCCAGGGCGGGCAGTGCCGCGTTCAGGCGGGCGAGGGTGCGCCAGCGTCCGAAGGGCATTCCGGTGCCGGACAGGAACAGCCGGGCGAGGGTGCGCCCCGAGACTCCGGCCCGGCGGCCCAGGGCGTCGAGCGAGAGGGCGCAGGCCGGTTCGTCGATGAGGAGCCGGGCGATCTCGCGGGCGCGCGGGTCGGCGGGCAGGGGCGTGGCCAGTGTGGTCACGGCCACCGGCACCAGCAGGTCGAGCAGTAACGCCTCGCCGTGCGCCCGGTGTTCGGCGGGGAGGTCGCGGTCGTCGAGGAAGTGGATGAGTTCCGCGAGCAGTACGGGGACCTCCACCGGCTGCGGTGCGGTCCACGGCCCGGGGATGCCCGTCGGTGCGGTGGCGAGGTAGAGGGAGCGCATCGTGCTGCGCCCCGCCGAGAGCACCTCGTGCGGCACCCCGGCCGGGATCCACAGCGCCCGGGTGGTCGGCAGCACCCAGGTCCGGTCGTCCGCCTCGACGGTGAGGGTGCCGCTGGACGCCCAGGCCAGTTGGTGCACCGGGTGGGTGTGCCGGTTGAACCGGGTCCCCACCGGCATCGGGAACGTACCGATGAGGACGCGTGAGGCGTCGTGTCCGTTTCTCGACATGGGGTGGAAGGCTACGTCCTTCCGGGCGGTGTCGGCGGTCCCTAGCGTTGCGGGCATGAACAGAAACCACGAGCTGTGCGCGACCCCCGAGTGGGCCGAATTCCTGCGGACCGACGTACTGCCCGTCGCTGTCGAACGGGCCGAACTGGGAAGGGAGTTGCTGGAGGTGGGGCCGGGTCCCGGTGCGACGACCGAGTGGCTGCGGACCAGGGTGGAGCGGGTAGTGGCCGTCGAGGTCGATGCCGGGGCGGCGGAGCTGCTGGCCGACCGGTACGCCGGGACGAACGTGGAGGTCCTGCGGGGTGACGGGGTGTCCCTGGAGTTCGCCGACGACTCGTTCGACTCGGCGGCCTCGTTCACGATGCTGCACCACGTGCCGACGACCGCTCTCCAGAACCGGCTGCTGGCGGAGCTGCTGCGGGTACTGCGTCCCGGCGGGGTGCTGGTCGGCGCCGACAGCCTCGCCAGCACCGAGCTGCACGACTTCCACGAGGGCGACGTCTACCACCCGGTGGAGCCGGCCGCCTTCCTCGTACGGCTTCAGACGCTGGGGTACGTCGACATCACGCTCCGGGTGGGCCAGGGGATGACCTTCTCGGCACACAAGCCGCCCGCGCCGGGGCGGGCCTGAACAGCCTCTTCTCGTACACCCGACGGAAAAGCCCGGTACCGGTCATGATCAGATGACGGAGCGCGACGCCTGCTCGCCGAGCCGATTCGGGGGGAATCCACCATGGTCGAAGGAGTCGAAGGAGTCGACGGAGTCGAGGTGGTCGAGGGATCGGACCCGCGCGCTCGTGCGCACCGGGTCCCCCACGCCGATCCGGGGACACCGGACTTCCGCAGTCCGGCACGCTTCCTGTGGTGGCTGGTCAGGATGCAGCCCAAGCGGGTCCTCACCGGCGCCCTGTGGGGCAGCTCGTGGATGTGTGCGCTCATGCTGCCGCCGTACCTCATGTCGAGGGCGATCGACAGCGGCCTCAAGGGGCGGGACACCGGGGAGCTGGTCCTGTGGGTCGTGCTGATCCTCGTGGTCGGTGCGGTCATCGCCTGTCTGGGGATCCTGCGCCACCGCACGATGACGCTCATCCGGATCGACGCCGCCTACCGCACGGTGCAGGTCGTCGTCCGCCAGATCACCCGGCTCGGGGCGGCGCTGCCGAGCAAGGTGTCGGCCGGTGAGCTGACCCATCTGCAGGCCGGGGACATGGGGCGGATCGCCCAGACCCTGACCATCACGGGTCCGGGTGTGGGTGCGGTACTGGCCTACACCGCCGCGGCCGTGCTGCTGTTCCGCATCTCCGCCCTGCTGGCGCTGGTGGTGCTGCTGGGGGTCCCGCTGCTGGCGGTGACCGTCGGCCCGCTGCTGGGGAAGCTGCACGGCGCGGAGGGAACGTACCGGGAGAAGCAGGGCGAACTCACCGCGCAGGCCGTGGACGTCGTCACCGGTCTGGGCGTGCTGAACGGCATAGGGGGCAAGGCGGTGTTCGCGCGCCGCTACCGGGAGCGGTCCCGGGCCCTGCTCGCCGACGGCTACCGGGTCGCCGCGCTCACCAGCTGGGTGCAGTCCCTGGGCGCCTGTCTGCCGGTCCTCTTCCTCGCCCTGGTCACCTGGATCGCGGCGCGGATGGCGGCCAGTGGGGCCATCACCGTGGGCGAGCTGGTGGCGGTGTACGGATACGTCGCCGCGCTCCTGCCGCCGGTGACGTTCTTCGTCGAGGGCGCCGACGACCTGCCGCGCGGGCTCGTCTCGGCGGGGCGGGTGACCCGCATCCTGGCGATGGAGCCCGACGTCGCGGACCGCGCGACCCTGGTGCCAGGACCGGCCGGCCCCGCCGATCTGCACGATCCTGCCTCCGGTCTGGTGGTTCCGGCCGGGCGTACGACGGCCCTGGTGAGCGCGCGTTTCGACGAGGTGCGCGCGGTGGTCGACCGGCTGGGCCGTTACACGGACTCCGAGGTCACCTGGGGCGGTGTCCCGCTGTCGGGGATGGCGCTCGACGAGGTGCGGCGGCGCGTGCTGCTCGCGGACAACGACACGTACGTCTTCAGCGGTCCGGTCCGCGAGGCGGTGTCGGCGGGGGCGCATTCGGACGCGGAGATCGAGCGGGCGCTGCGGGACGCCGTCGCCGAGGACATCGTCGAGGCGCTCCCGGACGGGCTCGGCTCCCGGCTGGGCAACCGGGCCCTGAACGTGTCCGGCGGCCAGCGGCAGCGGCTGCGGCTGGTGCGTGCGCTGCTCGCGGACCCCGAGGTGCTGCTGCTGGTCGAGCCGACGTCGGCGCTCGACGCGCTCACCGAGGCCACCGTCGCGGAGCGGGTCAACGCCGCCCGCCAGGGCCGCACCACCCTCGTCGTCACCACGTCGCCGCTACTGCTGGGGCATGCGGAGCAGGTGGCGTTCCTGGTGGACGGGCGGGTCGTCGCGGTGGGCACCCACGGTGAACTGCTCGCGCGGCAGCCCGCGTACCGGGCGCTGGTCTTCCGGGGCGCGGACGACGAACCGGTCCCCACCCTGGAAGGAGCCGGCCGATGAGCACCTCGCACGCTTCGCACACCTCGCACCCTTCGCGCACCGCATCGGAGACCCCGCAGCTGCCAGTCGCCGACAGCGCGACGGCGCGCCGGGCCGGCTGGGGGCTGCTCAGGGCGGACGGCCGGGCGATGGCCGTGATCATCGTCCTGACCTGTCTCGCCTCGCTCGCGGCGCTCGGCAGCCCGTGGCTGCTGGGGCGGATCGTGGGCCGGGTCGAGCAGGGTGACATCACCGCCTCCCAGGTCGATCTGCTGGCGCTGGGCGTCGTCGGGTTCGCCGTCGCCCAGCTGGTGCTGACCCGGTACGCGCGCAACCAGTCCCACCGGTTCGGCGAGCGCGCCCTGGCCCGGCTGCGCGAGGAGGTCGTCGAGCGGACCCTCGCCCTGCCCGCCCGGGTGGTCGAGCGGGTGGGCACCGGCGATCTGGTGACGCGCGCGACCGTCGACGTCGGCACTGTGGCCTCGACGCTGCGCAACGCGGCCCCGGACGTGTTCCTCGCCGGGGTGCAGGCGCTGTTCATCCTCGTCGCGGTGTTCGTGCTGCATCCGCTGCTGGGGCTGTGCGCGCTGGTCGGGCTGCCGTTCGTGTGGTGGGTCGGCCGCTGGTACCTCGCCAGGGCCAGGGACGCCTACCTCGCGGAAGGCGCGGCCTCGGCCGACGTGGCGGAAGGGCTGAACGCGACGGCGCAGGGCGCCCGTACGGTCGAGGCGTTCGGCCTGCGCGAGAGCCGGGTGCGGCATTCGGACCGGACCATCGATTCGGCGTACCGGGCGGGCAGGGGCACGCTGTACCTGCGGACGGTGCTGTTCCCGGTCACCGAATTCGCGCACACGCTGCCGCTGGCGCTGATCCTCCTGGTGGGGGGTCTGGCCTATCTGGACGGCGGGGTCGGCCTGGGTGTGGTGGTGACGGGCAGCCTCTACATGTGGCAGCTGGTCGACCCGCTCGACCGGGTGCTCGTCTGGATGGAGCAACTCCAGCGCAGCGGCGCCTCGTTCGCCCGCATCAAGGGCGTGGGGCTGGTCCCCGAGGAGACCGCGCCCGATGCGCGCCGGCCCGCCGACGACCGTATCGAGGTGTCCGGGGTCCGGTACGCGTACTCCGGTACGCACGACGTGCTGGACGGTGTCGATCTGACGGTGCGGCCCGGTGAGCGCCTCGCGGTGGTGGGGGCTTCGGGGGCGGGCAAGTCGACCCTGGGCAAGCTGATGTCCGGGGTGGGCGTTCCCCGTACGGGGTCGGTCACGGTGGGCGGGGTGCCGGTCGCGGCGCTGGCCGCGGCGGGTGCGCTGGGCAAGCGCATCGTCCTGATCACCCAGGAGCACCACGTGTTCCTGGGCACCCTGCGGGAGAACCTCGCGATGGCCGCGCCGGACGCCGACGACTCCGCCATGCTGACGGCGCTCGCCCTGGTGGAGGCCGACTGGGTACGGGAGCTGGCGGACGGGCTCGACACCCGGCTGGGCGCCGGTGGTGTCCAGCTCGATGCGGCGCAGGCCCAGCAGCTCACCCTCGCCAGGGTGGAACTGGCCGATCCGCACACGCTGATCCTCGACGAGGCGACCGCACTGCTCGACCCCACGACGGCACGGCACGCGGAACGCGCCATGGCGGCCGTGCGTGCCGACCGTACGGTGATCTCGATCGCGCACCGCTTGCAGACGGCGCACGACGCGGACCGGATCGCCGTGATGGAGGCGGGCCGGATCGTCGAGCTCGGCAGCCATGACGAACTGGTCGCCGCGCAGGGTCCGTACGCGGCGCTCTGGCGTTCCTGGAACGGGCAGGCGCCCTGAGAGGCAGACGCCTTGAGGAGCCGAGTCGGGACGATTGGCCCTGTGGGAAGGGACTTACGGCGGCCCGGCGGGAGCGGATCGGAACGTAGCGTCCAGGGGACGGGGCCCGGTCCTTGCGCTGCGCCCGTTGCCGCGCCCGTTCCTTTCCGTCCGTCTCCGAGGGAGTCCGCCGTGCAGGCGAAGTCCGTACGTCGTGCCGGTCGCGGCACCTCCGCCGTGGTGGCCACCGTCCTGCTGGGCGTGGCCGCGGTCGCCTGTTCCTCGGGCACCGATCCCGGTGACGGCAAGGTGGAGCTGTCCACCACTGCCCAGGAAGTCAACGCTCCGGCCGACGCCGAGGTGCTGTCGGGGCTTCCGTCGAAGATGGCGGCCGACGGCGTGACGATCGTCGTGGGCAAGCCGGACGCCCCGCACACCGTCACGGTGGCGGTCGACCCGCAGTGCGGCTGGTGCGCCAAGTTCGAGGCGGGCGGCGGAAAGGCCCTCGCGAAGGCGGTGGCGGACGGCCGGGTGAAGGCCGAGTACACCGTGGCCAGCTTCCTCGACCGGGGCACCGCCGGCTCCTCCACCAGGGCGGCCAACGCGATGCGGGCGTCGGTGGATTCGGGCGCGTTCGCCGAGTTCCACGCGGCGGTCTTCGCCAGCCAGTCGGAGGAGCACGGCACGGCCTTCGGCACCGAGCACCTGCTGAAGATCGCCGACCAGGTGAAGGGCCTGCGCGGCCCCGAGTTCGACCGCGCGGTCAAGGACCTCACGTACAAGGACTGGACGGCGAAGGCGCAGGCGGCCTTCACGGCGAACGGCGACACCAGCGTGCCGAGTGTCCGCATCGACGGCGAGAAGGTCACCGACAACGAGGCGATGCTGTCCGCCGACGGCTTCGAGAAGGAACTCCAGCGCTCCGGCGTGCGCTGAACCACCGGCCTGCGCGCGGTGAAACCACGTGGGGCGCGCGCGGTCAAGCCACGTGGGGCGCGTGCGCTGAAGTCAGGGGGTTTCCTGCGGTGCAGTCGCGTGGTTCATGGGGCCGCCGTGGCGCTGCCATGCCGGTGACGCCCCTGATTGCCGTGGGCTTCACCTTGGTGTAAGCACCATCGACGCGTGACGACAACTCGTAGCGCCACAGCGCGCAACAGCCGTGTCCAGCAGCCGAGTTCACGTAACAGCGACCCGGGCCGCCGGGCCTTCCTGACCACGATGGGCGGCCTCGCCACCACCGTCGCTCTCGGGGTTCCCGCCTACGCGTCCGATGCGGCGCGCGATGCCGCCACCGCCCACGAGTACGTGGACGTGCAGTTGCTCAACATCACTGATCTGCACGGGTACTTGCAGGGGCCGACCGGCAGTGACTCCGTCATCGTCGGCAACGGGGGGAAGAAGTACACCGTGGGCGGGGTCGCCGCGATGGGGGCCCATCTGGAGCGGCTGCGGGACGGGCGGCGCAATTCGCTGTTCTTCGCGCCGGGGGACCTGTTCTCCGGGTGGGAGTTCGACGCCGCCGCGTTCTCCGACGAGCCGACCGTCGAGGCGCTCAACCGGATGGGCCTGGACTTCGCCACGGCCGGGAACCACGAGTTCGACAAGTCGCCCGCGAACCTGGTGGATCACATGCTGGACGGGCGGGTGTATCCGGTCGTGGGCCAGGACACCGGGTTCCGTGATTCGACCGGGCGCAGGTTCCGGGGTGCCAACTTCCCCTACTACAGCGCCAATGTCGTACGGGCGAAGGGCGGGCGGACCGTGCTGCCGCCGTACCACGTGGAGTGGGTGCGGGGGCCCGGCGGGCGGCGGATCCCGATCGGGTTCATCCATCTCACCGCGATCGGGACCGAGTTGTTCCCCAACTCGTTCCATCCGGGGCTCAGGACGCTCGACGAGATCGCCACCGCCGACCGGTACGCGAAGCTGCTCAAGGCGCGCGGGGTGAACGCGATCGTGCTCAGCATGCACGACGGCGCGGTCGCGGGCGCCGACTTCAACAGCGGCAGCGACCCCTCGGGGCCCGCCTACGACCTGGCGCTGAAGGTCTCCCCCGACATCGACGCCATCGTCACCGGGCACTGGCACTGCCGGTTCAACATGATGGTGCCCGACCCCAACGGGGTGCCCCGGCCGTTCGTGGAGGCGGGCTTCCACGGGCAGGTGATCAACGAGATCAATCTGCGGCTCGATCCCCGGACGGGGAAGGTCGTCCGCGAGCTGACGGTGTCGACCAGCCATCCCAACTCCCGTGACATCGCCCCGCACCGGGAGCTGAAGGAGATCGCCGACTACTGGGCGGGGCAGGCGGCCGAGCGGGAGCGCAGCCGGATCGGGCGGCAGCGCGGGCCTTTCACCCGTACCAGGAACGCCGTCGGGCAGAGCACCATGGGTGATCTGGCCGCCGACTGGGCGCTGTGGGCGGCGCGCAGACCGGCGCCGTCGTACGACGACTCCAACGTCCACCCCTTCGCGCCCGCGCAGCTCGCGCTCGTACCGCTCGCGCCGACGGTCGGGCAGTCCTTCGTCCGGGGCGATCTGGTGCCGGCCTCGGGCGACGACGCGGTGGCGTTCGGGAAGGCGTGGCGGGCGATCGGTTACGGCTGCCCGACGGTGTGCGTCAAGGTGACGGGGCAGCAGCTCCACGACGCGCTGGAGCAGCAGTGGTCCACCGGGGCGGACGGGGCGCTGCGGTTCGCGCCGCTCGCGGTGTCCGGCAACGTCCGCTACTCGTTCGACGCGGCGGGTGCGGTGGGTGACCGGGTCGATCCGGCGGACGTGCGGATCGACGGGGCGCCGCTGCGGCTCGACCGGGACTACCGGCTGGCCACCGCCTCGTACACGCTGCTGGGGATGGACGGTTACCCGGCGCTGACCACGTACCGCGAGCCCTACCGGCACCAGCGGGACTTCGAGAGCTTCATCGCCTTCGTGCGCGGGCAGCGGGTGCTGACGCCGTCCGCGCTGGACCGGGTCACGGCGAAGAACGCGACGGCGCGGAGTGCCGGAGCGGGCGGCGCCGGGGCGGGCAAGGTCACGGACCCGCCTGTTCCGGTACGGCAGGACGGCACGGCACTGCCGCCGTCGGTGGCGGCCATCGTGACGGCGGGCGGGCCGCACGCGGTGCGGCACGGCGGGTTCCGGCCGCCCTGCTGACAGGGGGACGAGCCAAATCGCCGAGGGCCCGTCGGTCGGCCGACGGGCCCTCGGCGCCGCGGTCGCGAGGACTGCGGCTCACTCACTGACGTACGGTCAGCCACCCACTCCGGGCAGGCTCGGCGCAGCCGGGACGTTCGGCACACTCGGGACACTCGGCGCTGCCGGGACACTCGGCACGCTCGGCGCAGCCGGGACGTTCGGCACGCTCGGCGCAGCCGGGACACTCGGCACGCCCGGGACGCTCGGCACAGCCGGCGCCTTCGGCACACCGGGAACGCTCGGCACCTTCGGGACCTCGGGGACACCCGGCACGCTCGGCAGCTTGGGGAGGCCGGGCAGGTCGGCGGCGGGCAGGCCGCCGCCGAGCACGATGCTCACCAGGACGTTGACGCTCGCGGTGAGGGTGGCCTGGACGGCGGCGGCGATCTTCGCCGGGTCGCCCGTCACCGCGACCTTCAGCAGCGCGGTGACGTCGGCCTGGAGGTCGGCCAGCGCCTTCGCCTTGAGGTCGACCGGCGCACCGGCCTTGGGGGCGGCCTTGCTCGCCTTGGCGATGGCTTCCTCGACGGCCTTGCCCAGGCTCGCGGCGTCGGCGGCGGGCAGCTTGCCGCCCGGCGCCTTCAGTACGGCGTTGACCAGGTCGGCGACCGGCTTGAGAACGACGGTGAGGTCACCGAGCACCTTCGCCTGCGCGGTGAGCGCGTCCGCGCCGGGGATCGGAGGTACGGGTACGGAGGCGTCGGCGGCGGCGGAGGGCGCGCTGACGGCGGCGAAAGCCGGGCCCGCGGAGCCCAGGGCGAGGGCGCCGCACACTGCGGTCGAGACGAGAAGACCGGTGGTCCGGGACATGCGCATGAAGAAGGTCCTTTCGGAAGGAGAGTGGGTGGTGCTCTCTTCCACCGTCCGAACCAGGGTGACTCAGCGCAATATTTCGATTACCGCGAGCGATGGATCTGTGCCGTCGGAGGCACCCTGCGGGCCCGCTGGCCTTGCGTTTCTCCGAATTGCCGACGGGCGGCGCGAGTGCGTCCGATCAGGGGGTCGGGGTTCACCGGAACCGGACCCGCCGCTCCGTCAGAGCTCCTGCTCCGGCCAGCCGAGCAGCCGTGCGCCGACCACCGCCGTCTGGAGGGTGTAGCGGTGGACGGGGTCGCCCGGGTCGGCGCCGGTCAGCTTGTGGATGCGGTCCAGTCGGTACGTCATGGCGCGCACGCTCAGCGAGAGGCGGCGCGCGGCCTCGGCGGCGACGCAGCCCGTGTCGAAGTACGCGGTCAGCGTGTCGATCAGCGGCTGAGCTCCGCCACGGGCCTGCTCCAAGGGGCCCAGCACACTGCCCACGAGGTCGGCCATCGCCTGCCGGTCCCGGGTGAGTACGGGGTAGACCAGCAGGTCGGCGGCGTGCAGCACCGGGCCTTCGAGGTGTATGCGGGCGGCCAGGTCGAGGGCATTGAGGGCCTCCTCGTAGGAGTGGACGACGCCGCCCGCACCGGGATGGGCACGGCCGATGGCGACCAGACCGCCGTCGGTGGCCGCGTGCGCCTGCTTGGCGAAGTAGCTCAGGACGTCGGCCTGGTCGGCCGGGGCGATGCAGATCAGCCGGCCGTCCTTGGTGGTGAGGAGGATGCGGCGGTCGCCGAACCGGGCGACCAGCGCCTCCCAGACGTGCCGGGTGACCGGATGGCCGTCCTCGTACGGGTCGGCCCCCTGGGCCACCGCGACCGCGTGGGCGTGGGAGAGGAGGAGACCGAAGCGTTCCGCGCGTTCGGCGAGGCGGCCGAGGTCGCTGCGGCCGTACAGCAGGTCGTCGATGAACTCCCGCCGGGCCGCTTCCTCCTGCCGTACCGCCAGGTACTGGGCCCGCTCGTGCCCCTCGGCGAAGGCGTCCACCGCCTCCTCGACGGCGGCGAGCAGATGTGCCGTCTCCCGCTGCGACATGCCTTCGCTGGCGCCCTTCGCCGCGTTGAGGTGGGCGCGGACCAGGGCGCGCAGGCCTATGCCGGCTTCGGAGGCCCGTTCGCCCCGGCCCCGCAGCGCCTCACGTTCGCCCCGGGTGAGCCTTCTGCCGGTGGCGCAGGCGTCGCGCAGGATCCGGGCGTACCCGTCGAGGTGTTCCGCCGGGATTCCCTGGTCCGTCACGCTCTCTCCTTCGTCGTTCGTATTCGGCCGCCGGCAGCACCCGGCATCAAGGAATCATAAAGATTGCCGGTCCACGGCAATGCGAACGGGTGTGCGCCCGGTCCAGGATGGGCCGAGGCGACGGGCGGGGGCATCGGATTCTGGCTGCTGGTGCTGTGGGGGGCCGTGAGCCACGACAGCTTCGACGGCGAGCTCGGCGGCGGCGGGGCGCTCGGGCTCGGTGGTGTGCCCGTGTCGGTGGCCGCCTCGCTGCTGATCTCGCTGGGCTGGTTCGTGAGCCTGAGCGGGGCTTCCCTGATCGGCCGGGCCGGAGTCCTCGGTCTCGGGCGGCACCTGCTCAACATGGCGCTGCTGCTGGTCTCCCTGGTCGTCGCCTGGCTGCTGACCCGCTTGCTCACCCGCCTGCTGGCCAGGCTCTTCCCCGACGAACCCGGGCCGTCCCGGCAGGACTTCGTCGGTCGGACCTGCACCATCCGCACGGGGCGGGTGGATGCGCGCTTCGGCCAGGCGGAGGTCTCCGCCACGGACGGCTCGACGGCCGTGGTGCAGGTGCGCCAGTTCGGGGCCGACCCGCTGCCGCTGGGCAGTACCGCGCTGCTCTACGCGTACGACGAGGACGGCGAGTTCTTCTGGGCCGCCCCGTACGGACCTGAGCTCCTGCCGGGCGCCTGACGCGATAGCGGGTAAGGAAGCTCTCCCATGGATGCCATCACCGTGGGCGCCGTCGTGCTCGGCGCCGTCGTGCTCGGCGCCGTCGTACTGCTCGTGGCCGTAGGCCTGTTGCTGGTCCTGACCCGGCTCTTCCGCTCACCGGCAAGGAGGAGGCGTTCGCCGCGAGTTTCGTGGAGAACGCGCTCACCTCGCACCCGGTGCTGGCCCCGCTGGCCGGACGCGAGCGCGCCGATCTGGATCTGCTGGTGCGGCTGGCGGACGGCGACCCGGCCGCCCGGGCCGACCGGCTCGTCCACCCCTACGGGCCCACCGAGCTGGACCGGATCCTGGCCGTGCTGCGGCACCTGCTGACGGTCCGGGCGACGGTACTCGCCGTCACCGCCGGGTACGTACGCGACCGGGCGCTCGGCGGCGCCGAAGGGGACGGGCTCGGCCGGGCGGTGGCCGCTCTCGGGCTGCTCGCGGACCGGCTGGCGGCCGTGGAGTCGGCCATCGTACGGGCGGCGGGGCCGGGGCAGCGGCCCGGCTGACGGTCACGGGGTGGGGGCCGCCAAGCCTGCCCCCACCCCGTACCTCTCAGTCCTCGCCCTCCAGGTCGCCCTCGGTCTCCAGGTACGCCTTGCGCAGCGCGTCCAGGATCGCCGGGTCGGGCTTGGCCCACATGCCGCGCGACTCGGCCTCCAGGAGGCGTTCGGCGATGCCGTGCAGGGCCCAGGGGTTGGCTTCCTTGAGGAACTCGCGGTTGACCGGGTCCAGGACGTACGTCTCGGTGAGCTTGTCGTACATCCAGTCGGCGACCACGCCGGTCGTCGCGTCGTACCCGAAGAGGTAGTCGACGGTGGCGGCCAGCTCGAAGGCGCCCTTGTAGCCGTGGCGGCGCATCGCCTCGATCCACTTCGGGTTGACCACGCGGGCACGGAAGACGCGCGAGGTCTCCTCGACGAGGGTGCGGGTCTTGACCGTCTCGGGGCGGGTGGAGTCGCCGATGTACGCCTCGGGGGCCTTGCCCTTCAGTGCGCGGACGGTGGCGACCATGCCGCCGTGGTACTGGAAGTAGTCGTCGGAGTCGGCGATGTCGTGCTCGCGGGTGTCGGTGTTCTTGGCCGCCACCTCGATGCGCTTGTACGCCGTCTCCATCTCCTCGCGGGCCGGGCGGCCGTCGAGCTCGCGGCCGTACGCGTAGCCGCCCCAGACCGAGTAGACCTCGGCGAGGTCGGCGTCGGTGCGCCAGTCGCGGGAGTCGATGAGCTGGAGGAGTCCGGCACCGTACGTGCCCGGGCGCGAGCCGAAGATGCGGGTCGTCGCGCGGCGTTCGTCGCCGTGCTCGGCGAGGTCGGCCTGGGTGTGGGCGCGCACGTAATTGACGTCGGCCGGCTCGTCGAGGGACGCGGCGAGGCGCACCGCGTCGTCGAGGAGGCCGATGGTGTGCGGGAAGGCGTCGCGGAAGAAGCCGGAGATGCGCAGGGTGACGTCGATGCGCGGGCGGCCGAGCTCTTCGGCGGGGATCGGCTCCAGGCCGGTGACCCGGCGCGAGGCGTCGTCCCAGACCGGGCGGACGCCGAGCAGCGCGAAGGCCTCGGCGATGTCGTCGCCCGCCGTGCGCATCGCGCTGGTGCCCCAGAGGGACAGGCCGACGGAGGTGGGCCACTCGCCGTTGTCGGTGCGGTAGCGGGTCAGGAGGGACTCGGCGAGGGCCTGTCCGGTCTCCCAGGCCAGCTTGGAGGGGACGGCCTTGGGGTCGACGGAGTAGAAGTTGCGGCCGGTCGGCAGGACGTTGACCAGGCCGCGCAAGGGGGATCCGGAGGGTCCTGCCGGGACGAAGCCGCCGTTCAGCGCGTGCACGGTGTGGCTGAGTTCGTCGGTGGTGGCGCCGAGGCGCGGGACGACCTCGCGGGCGGCGAAGCCGAGGATGTCGGCGACGGCGGCGGGGTGTCCTTCGGCCACCCGGGCGACGGCGGACGCGTCCCAGCCGTGGTCCTCCATCGCCTGGACGAGGACGCGGGCCTGCTCCTCGATCTCGTCGGTGGCGGTGCGCTGGGCGGCCGATTCGTCGAGGCCGAGGGCCTCGCGCAGGCCGGGCAGGGAGGCGGTGCCGCCCCAGATCTGGCGGGCGCGCAGGATGGCGAGGACCAGGTTGACGCGGGCCTCGCCCGTGGGGGCCCCGCCCAGGACGTGCAGTCCGTCGCGGATCTGGACGTCCTTGATCTCACAGAGCCAGCCGTCGAGATGCATGATGAACTCGTCGAAGCCCTCGTCCTCCGGGCGGTCTTCGAGCCCGAGGTCGTGGTCGAGCTTCGCGGCCTGGATGAGCGTCCAGATCTGGGCGCGGATCGCGGGCAGCTTCGCCGGGTCCATGGAGGCGATCTGGGCGTGCTCGTCGAGGAGTTGTTCCAGACGGGCGATGTCGCCGTAGCTGTCGGCGCGGGCCATCGGCGGCACCAGGTGGTCGACCAGGGTGGCGTGCACCCGGCGCTTGGCCTGGGTGCCCTCGCCCGGGTCGTTGACCAGGAACGGGTAGATGAGGGGGAGGTCGCCGAGGGCGGCGTCGGGGCCGCAGGCGGCGGAGAGTCCGGCGTTCTTGCCGGGCAGCCACTCCAGGTTGCCGTGCTTGCCGAGGTGGATCATCGCGTCGGCGCCGAAGCCGTTGTCGTCGGCGAAGGCGGCGATCCAGCGGTAGGCGGCGAGGTAGTGGTGCGAGGGCGGCAGGTCGGGGTCGTGGTAGATCGCAATCGGGTTCTCGCCGAAGCCGCGCGGCGGCTGGATGAGGATGAGCAGGTTGCCGTGCCGCAGGGCGGCGAGCACGATGTCGCCCTCGGGGTTGGCGGACCGGTCCACGAACATCTCGCCGGGCGCCGGGCCCCAGTGCTGCTCGACCGCTTCGCGCAGTTCGGCGGGCAGGGTGGCGTACCAGCGGCGGTAGTCGGCGGCCGGGATGCGGACCGGGTTGCGGGCCAACTGCTCCTCGGTCAGCCACTCCTGGTCGTGGCCGCCCGCCTCGATGAGCGCGTAGATCAGCTCGTCGCCCTCGCCGGAGACGAGTCCCGGCACCTCCTCCGTACCGAAGTCGTAGCCCTCGGCCTGGAGGCGGCGCAGCAGGGCGACGGCACTTGCGGGGGTGTCGAGGCCGACGGCGTTGCCGATGCGGGAGTGCTTGGTGGGGTACGCGGAGAGCACGAGTGCGACGCGCTTCTCGGCGTTGGGGATGTGCCGCAGCCGTGCGTGGCGTACGGCGATTCCGGCGACGCGGGCGGCGCGCTCGGTGTCGGCGACGTACGCGGGCAGGCCGTCCTCGTCGATCTCCTTGAAGGAGAACGGGACGGTGATCAGGCGGCCGTCGAACTCCGGGACGGCGATCTGGCTGGCGGCGTCGAGCGGGGAGACGCCCTCGTCGTTGTCCTCCCAGTCGCCGCGCGAGGAGGTCAGGCAGAGCGCCTGGAGGATCGGTACGTCGAGGCCGGAGAGGGCGCCCGCGTCCCAGGACTCGTCGTCGCCGCCTGCCGATGCCTCGGCGGGGCGGGTGCCGCCCGCGGCGAGGACGGTGGTGACGATGGCGTCGGCGGCGCGCAGTTCCTCGATGAGCTCGGGCTCGGGGGTGCGCAGGGAGGCCACGTACAGCGGCAGCGGGCGCGCTCCGGCGGACTCGATCTCGCCGCAGAGGGCGTCGATGAAGGCGGTGTTGCCGCTCATGTGGTGGGCGCGGTAGTAGAGCACCGCGACGGTCGGGCCCTCGATGTCCTCGCGGGCGGTGCGCTCCAGCGGGCCCCAGGAGGGGGCGGGGGCGGGCGACTCGAAGCCGTGGCCGGTGAGGAGCACGGTGTCGGAGAGGAAGCGGGCCAGCTGTTCCAGGTTGGCGGGGCCACCGTGCGCCAGGTAGGCGTGCGCCTCGGCCGCGATGCCGACGGGGACGGTGGAGGCGGCCATCAGCTGGGCGTCGGGGGCCTGTTCACCGGTGAGGACGACGACGGGCCGGCCCGTGGCGAGCACCTGGTCGAGGCCGTCCTGCCAGGCGCGGACCCCGCCCAGCAGGCGTACGACGACGAGGTCGACACCGTCGAGGAGCCCGGGCAGGTCGGTGAGGGCGAGCCGGGAAGGGTTGGCGAAGCGGTAACCGACCGGGCCGTTCGAGGAGCGGGCGCTGAGCAGGTCGGTGTCGGACGTCGACAGGAGCAGGAGCATGCGGCGTCGTGCCTTCCTCGGGGTGTCCACGCCCCGGGCGGTGTCGGTGGTGAGCTCCGGGGGAACCGGGGCTCGGGCAGGGGAGTTCCTGACTCGCCCGGCGGTGGCCGGGCTCACAGTGGCGGGACCGCGCCGGAGTTCCACCGGGCTTCCTCCCCTGTCGCCTTCGGTGGCGACGACGAGCACGAACGCCCGCCACCAGGCATATTAGGGCCCCTGGTCAAGGGGACCGCACACAGTGTCGAACAGCAGTCCCCCGTCGGTCGGTATGCTCGCCGCCATGTCCCAGTTCCCGCCCCCACCAGCCACTTCGCCGACCCCGCCCGGAGCCTCCGGTACGGGGTCCGGGCGGACCGGTGGCGATGCCTGCCCGGGGTCCCTGCGGCTGCACGGTGCCGACGACGGGGCGCTGGCGCGGGTACGGCTGCCCGGCGGAGTGCTCGCCCGGGGACAGGCCGAGGTGCTCGGGGAGTTGGCGGACCGGCTGGGCGATGGTGAGATTCACCTCACTTCTCGCGGAAATGCCCAGCTCCGCGGTCTGCCCTCCGACTGCGGGGGCGAACTGGCCGGGCTGCTCGGTGAGTCGGGGCTGCTGCCGTCCGAACGCCATGAGCGGGTACGCAACATCGTGGCGTCGCCGCTGTCCGGGCTCGACGGCCTGGGCGCGGGGGACGTCGGCCGGTGGCTGGCCGAGCTGGACGCGCTGCTGTGCGGCAGCGAGCGGGCGACGCGGCTCTCGGGCCGGTTCCTGTTCGCGCTCGACGACGGCCGGGGCGATGTGGACGCGCTGGGCGCCGACGTGACGCTGCTCGCGCACTCCGGCGGCCGGGCCGTGCTGCGGATCGGTACGGCGGCCGATGCCGTACGGGTGCCGGACGCGCAAGCGGCGCGGGCGGCGCTCGTCGCGGCCGAGACCTTCCTGGAGCGGGCGCGGGACGCGGGGGTGTGGCGGGTGGCCGACCTCGCGGACGGTGCCGATCCGCTCCTGGACGCGGTCGTACGGGAGCTGGGTGCGGCCGGTGTCGAGGCCACGCGTGTCGCGGGCCCGCCCCGGCCCGCCGAGGCCGCCGCCCCGCGCTTCGGTGTCGTCACGGGCGCGGCCGGGCCCGGTGCCGCGCTGTCCGTCGGCGTACCCCTGGGACGTATCACCGCAGCGCAGTGGCGGCTGCTCGCGGACACCGCCGGGCGGCACGGTGACGGCACCCTGCGGCTGACGCCGTGGCGCGGGGTCGTCGTCCCCGGCGTGGCACGGCAGGAGGCGGACGGGCTGCTGGACGCGCTGGACGCGGCCGGTCTGATCACCCGTGACCGGTCGCCCTGGAGCGGGGTCGGGGCCTGCATCGGGCAGCCCGGCTGCGCGAAGTCGCTGTCCGACGTACGGGCGACGGCCGCGGCCGTGGCCGGTCCGGTGGGTGCGCTGCCCGTGCACTGGTCGGGGTGCTCGCGCAGGTGCGGGCATCCGCACGGCGACTGGGTCGATGTGGTCGCCACCCCCGAGGGGCATCGGATCTCCGTCGTACGCGGCGGGGTCGCGGACGCCCCGGTGACCGTCCCCGACGGTTCGCCCGCACTGTCCGGCGCGGTGGCCGCCGCACGCGGGCAGCACGCCTGACACGCTCGCCCCGTTCCTCCGCATCCCCCCTGCCCACGACTTCCCCGTACCCACGACAACCACTCAACTCCCCATCTCACGCCCGCAGAAGAGAGCGACAGCACAGTGCATCAGTACGAGAAGGACGGACCGGCGATCTACCGCCAGTCCTTCGCCACGATCCGCGCCGAGGCGGATCTGGCGGGTCTGCCCGCCGACGTCAGCCAGGTCGCGGTCCGTATGATCCACGCCTGCGGCATGGTCGACCTGGTGCGCGACCTGGCGTTCAGCCCGAACGTGGTCGCCAGTGCTCGGGCGGCGCTGCGCTCCGGCGCCCCGATCCTGTGCGACGTGCAGATGGTGGCCAGCGGAGTCACCCGCAAGCGGCTGCCCGCCGACAACGACGTGGTGTGCACGCTGTCCGACCCGTCGGTGCCGGATCTCGCCAAGGAGCTCGGGACGACCCGCAGCGCGGCGGCGATGGAGCTGTGGCGCGACCGTCTCGAAGGCTCCGTGGTGGCGGTCGGCAACGCGCCGACCTCGCTCTTCCGGCTCCTGGAAATGATCGAGGCGGGGGCGCCGCGTCCGGCGGCCGTGATCGGTGTACCGGTCGGGTTCGTGGGTGCGGCGGAGTCCAAGGAGGCACTGTCGGTGCACGAGTCCGGTCTTGAGCACCTGATCGTGCGCGGCCGGCGCGGGGGCAGCGCGATCGCCGCCGCCGCGCTCAACGCGATCGCCAGCGAGGAAGAATGAGCAGCAACGGGCAGGTCAAGGGCCGTCTTTACGGAGTCGGTCTCGGTCCCGGCGATCCGTCGCTGATGACGTTGCGCGCGGTGGAGGTCATCGCGGGGGCTGACGTGATCGCGTATCACAGCGCCCGGCACGGGCGGTCCATAGCGCGTTCCATCGCGGCGGGGCACCTGCGCGAGGACCACATCGAGGAACCCCTCGTCTACCCCGTCACGACGGAGACGACCGACCACCCGGGCGGCTACCGGGCGGCGCTGGAGGAGTTCTACGAGGAGGCGGCGGCCCGTCTCGCGGTGCACCTCGACGCGGGGCGCACGGTGGCGGTGCTCGCCGAGGGCGATCCGCTCTTCTACGGCTCGTACATGCACATGCACAAGCGGCTCGCGGACCGGTTCGCCACCGAGGTGATCCCCGGGGTGACCTCGGTGAGCGCGGCGGCGGCCCGGCTGGGCACGCCGCTCGTCGAGGGCGAGGAGGTGCTGACGATCCTGCCGGGCACGCTGCCCGAGGAGGAGCTGACGGCCCGGCTCGCCGCGACGGACGCGGCCGTGGTGATGAAGCTGGGGCGTACGTTCCCCGCGGTGCGCGGCGCCTTCGAGGCGTCGGGCCGGCTGGCCGAGGCCCGCTATGTGGAGCGCGCGACGATGGCCGGTGAGCGCACCGGTCAACTGGCGGACGTGGACGCGGATTCGGTGCCGTACTTCGCGGTCGCGGTGCTGCCCAGCCGGGTCGGTTCCGCGCACACCGAGGCTCCGGTGCCGCGTGCCGAGGGGGACGGCGAGGTGGTCGTGGTCGGGACGGGTCCGGCCGGGCCGCTGTGGCTGACCCCCGAGACGCGCGGTGCGCTGGCCGCCGCCGACGACCTGGTCGGGTACACGACGTACCTGGACCGGGTGCCGGTGCGGCCGGGGCAGGTGCGGCACGGCTCGGACAACAAGGTGGAGTCGGAGCGCGCCGAGTTCGCGCTGGATCTGGCGCGGCGCGGGCGGCGGGTCGCCGTGGTGTCGGGCGGTGACCCGGGTGTCTTCGCGATGGCGACGGCGGTCCTGGAGGTCGCCACGCAGAAGGAGTACGCGCAGGTTCCGGTACGGGTGCTGCCCGGTGTGACGGCCGCGAACGCCGCCGCCGCGAAGGCGGGTGCGCCGCTGGGGCACGACTACGCGACGATCTCGCTCTCCGACCGGCTGAAGCCGTGGGAGGTCATCGCGGAGCGGCTGCGCGCGGCGGCCTCGGCGGACCTGGTGCTGGCGCTGTACAACCCCGGTTCGCGCAGCCGTACCTGGCAGGTCGGCAAGGCCAGGGACCTGCTGCTTGAGCACCGTTCGCCGGACACCCCGGTGGTGCTCGGCCGGGACGTGGGCGGGCCCACCGAGCACGTACGGACGGTACGGCTCGGGGACCTCGACCCGGCGGAGGTCGACATGCGGACCCTGCTGATCGTCGGCTCGTCGCAGACGCGGTGGGAGCGGCGGGGCGACGACGGGGAGCGGATCGTCTGGACGCCCCGGCGGTATCCGGAGCTCTGAGAGCCCTGCTGGTTGCGCGGGCGGATCAGCGCTCACGTGGTTGCGCGAGCGGACTGACGCTCACGTGGTTGCGCGAGCGGACCAGTGCTCGCGCAACCAGGCCACGGCCGCTTCCGGGGTCCCCGCCTCCGGTACGCCCTCGGGGGCCGGCGGTCGGCGCACCACGACCACCGGGATCCCGGCCTCGCGGGCGGCGGTCAGCTTGGGTGCGGTGGCCGCGCCGCCGCTGTCCTTGGTGACGAGCACGTCGATGCGGTGGCGGGCGATCAGTTCGCGTTCCCCTTCGAGGGTGAAGGGGCCCCGGTCGAGGAGCACCTCCATGCGCGGCGGGCAGGGGCCGTCGGGAGCGTCCACCGACCGCATCAGGAACCACTGCTCCCCCAGCCCCGCGAAGGCGGCGAGGCCCATCCGCCCGGTGGTGAGGAAGACCCGCCCGCCCAGTGCGGGCAGCGCGTCGGCGGCTTCGGCCAGTGAGCCGACCGGGTGCCAGCGGTCGCCCTCACCGGCCGCCCAGCCGGGCCGGCGCAACGCCAGCAGGGGAACATGGGCAGCGGCGGCCGCGGTGGCCGCGTTCGAACTGATCGTTCCGGCGAAAGGATGGGTGGCGTCGATGAGCGCGTCCACCTGGTGGGTACGCAGCCATGCGGCCAGTCCGTCGGCGCCGCCGAACCCCCCGATCCGTACCTCGCCGGGCGGCAGCTTCGGGCTGGCGACCCGTCCGGCGAGTGAACTGGTGACCCTGATGCCCGGAAAGTCCACCAGGAGTGCGGCGAGGTGCCGCGCCTCCGTCGTACCGCCGAGAACGAGTATGTGCACGGGATCCATCCATGAGTGACACGAGTGATACGAGTGATTCGGGCAAGGGGCGGCCCGCCGCCGAGGGCGGTCGCGACGCCCAACTCAAGCACACCGGTCTGCGCTCCGGCTGGACGACCGGTGCCTGTGCGACGGCGGCCACCACCGCCGCGTACACGGCCCTGCTGGGCGGGGACTTCCCCGACCCGGTGACGATCACCCTGCCGCGCGGCCAGACCCCCGCGTTCGCCCTCGCGGTCGAGGAGCTGATCGAGGAGCCGGACGGCGACCGTGCGACGGCCGGAGTGGTCAAGGACGCGGGCGACGACCCGGACGTGACGCACGGGGCGCTGGTGCGCGCGACGGTACGGCGGCTGCCGCCGGGCTCGGGCGTGGTGTTCCGGGCGGGCCCCGGCGTCGGCACGGTCACCCTCCCCGGGCTGCCCCTGGACGTGGGCGAGCCCGCCATCAACCCGGTGCCCCGGCAGCTGATCCGCGAGCACGTGGCCCGGGTGGCGGCCGAGCACGGCACCACCGGCGACGTCGAGGTGACCGTCTCCGTGGACCACGGCGAGGAGATCGCCCGCTCCACCTGGAACGGCCGCCTCGGCATCCTCGGCGGCCTCTCCATCCTCGGCACCACGGGTGTCGTCGTGCCGTACTCCTGCTCGGCGTGGATCGACTCGATCCGCCGGGGGGTCGACGTGGCCAAGGCGGCCGGGCACACGCACGTGGCGGGCTGCACCGGGTCGACGTCGGAGAAGACGGTGGTGGCCGAGTACGGGCTGCCGGAGATCGCCCTGCTCGACATGGGGGACTTCGCGGGCGCGGTCCTGAAGTACGTACGCCGTCATCCGGTGGACCGGCTGACGATCTGCGGCGGCTTCGCCAAGCTGTCGAAGCTGGCGGCCGGTCACATGGACCTGCACTCCGGCCGCTCCCAGGTCGACAAGGGCTTCCTGGCGGAACTGGCCCGGCGCGGCGGCGCCGACGACGCCCTGGCGGCGGAGATCGCCGCCGCCAACACCGGTCTCGCCGCACTCCGGCTGTGCCAGGAGCACGGGGTGCCGCTCGGTGACCTGGTGGCGGTGGTGGCCCGCGACGAGGCGCTGTCCGTGCTGCGCGGGGCGCCGGTCGCGGTGGACGTCATCTGCATCGACCGGGCGGGGACGGTCGTGGGGCGCAGCGGCGTGCGCTGAGGGGCGGGGTACGGGGCGCGGCGCCCCTCCCGCACGGGAGTGCCGAGCCCCCGTTCGCACATCGGGACGCCGAGGCGCAGCTACGTCGCCCTCCTCACTTTGACGAACAGAAGTACGCTCCACATCGCCTTCCCCACACCGGAGTTGGTGCATACGGTCGCCCTTGCCAAGCGTCACGTCCCTGTCAAGGAGTGAGCGAATGAACCCCACTGTCCGTACCGCTGCCGCCACCGCGGCCCTCGTCACCGGGCTGTTCGCCGTCGGCGGCGTCTCCCACGCGGCCGAGAGAACCGGTGCGCAGAACCTCTCCGCGCACCTCCAGAAGGCCGTCGCCGCCGAGCAGCAGCTGGGCGGGACCACCGGCGGGCCGATCCTGGGCATGGTCGTCAACCCTGCCGCCGCCGCGTCCACGTCCTCCTGACAGCGCGGAGGTGCGCACTGTGGACGATCACGGCACAGACCACACCGCATGGTGTCCCAGCGGAGACGCCCACCGTCCGGAGTCCCTCGTACTGGGCGTGCGGTCGGGCGAGCACGGCCAGGTCGTCTACCTCGACGAACCGGTGCCCGCGGCAGCCGTGCTGTCGAGCGTTCCCGAAGGCATCGCTCCCAGCAGGGTGCTGCGGTTCGCCTCGCACTGCACGTCGGCCTGCGCGAACCGGGTGGGTGACGACTGCGGTCTGATCCGGCGCATCCAGACCCTGCCCGCCCCGCGCGACAGTGGAGCCGTGCCGCGGTGCCACCTGCGGCCGCGCTGCAAGTGGTGGCACCAGACAGGAGTGGACGCCTGTCACCGCTGTCCTGCCCTCGCCACGCTCAACTCCGTCGACGACCGCCTCGCCGCGCTGGTCGCCGATCCGGCCACGACCGTGGAGCAGTTGGAGAGCTGGATCGCCGAGGCGGAGCGAGCCGGGTGAACGTGCGGGGCCACGGCCGAACGGCGCGAAAGTCGGCCGTGGCCCCGCAGCGGCACAGGACCTCTTCCGGCCAATGATGGCGGGGGAAAGGGCATTCGGCACGGAACCCGCAGGTGTGGGGCTTTGTCGAAGCATTGCCCTTCACGGGCACCACGTCCCCCGGAGTGCGCGTGGAACGCACGTCTCCCCGGTTCGCCTTCGGGAAGTCACTGGTCCGGTTCTCTACCAGGTCGCCGGGCCCATGTGTGCCCGCGCGAATTCTCCGTTCGACGCCGATTCCCTTCCTCGGGTGCGCGGCACGGCGCCGGAACCCTTCTCCCGGTAAGCGTCGAACGCACGTCGCACCCCCGTACAACCTCCTTGCCCGCAAGCGGAATTGAGCCGCGAAGCGGCCCGCCACACAGTCACCAGAGGTCTTGTGGCGTCCGAAGTCAGGTGGTTAGGCTCCGGCTCGTTTCAGTTCCTTCGCATTTTCTGCAATTTCTTGGACCAATGGTGAACAGCTTTGCCGTGCCCGCAGACACGAGGTGCACGGCCCGCACCGCACTCGGGGACGAGGTCCAGGGGCAACCGGAAGGGAGCGGGGATGGCGAAGAACCCGGCGCCGCACACGGACCGCGACGCGGTCGCGTCCGGCCCCGCGGCGGCCGGGACCGCACCTCGCGACGCGCGCCTCTTCTGGTGCTCCCAGACCGCCGACGCGCTCGGCAGCCAGACCTCCGGCGTGGTCCTCCCGCTCCTGCTGCTGGCCCTCGGCCACTCGCCCGCCGCGGTCGGCGGGGTCGTGGCCGCGTCCGCCGTACTCGGTCTGGTCCTCGGCCCGTTGGCGGCCGTCCCCGCCGACCGGGGGGCCCGCAAGCCCGTGATGGTCGGGTCCGCGTGCGTGGCCGCACTGGCCATGGCGATCGTGGCGGGCGCGGTCGCCACCGGTCGCCCACCCCTGGCGCTGGTGCTGGCCGGAGTGCTGGTGGAACGGTTCGCCACCGCCGTGTACGAGGCCGCCGCGCGCGGCACGGTCGCCCTCCTCACCCCGCCCGAGGGATACGCCCGCACGGTGGCACGGCTGGAGGTCGGGGAACGGCTGGCCCTCGTCCTCGGGCCGGTGCTCGGCGGCGCCCTGTACCAGGTGGGCCGCGCCCTGCCCTTCGCCGTCGACGCCCTCTCCTACGCGGTGACCGCCCTCTGCGTGCGGTTCATGCGCGCCGACCTGCGCGCCCCGGCGCAGGCGACACAAGGCCCGGTCGCAAAGGGCGGACCGTCGGAGGGACGCCCGGCCGAGCGGCGGAGCACACCGCCGGTGCAACACCCGGAGGGGCTTCGGGGCGCACGTCCCGCAGTGGCCGCGGACGAACCGCCCCTCGCCGGGGCCGTCCCGGCGACGGGGACGCCGGACGCCCCGGCAGACGCCGCCCCCTCACGCGCCCGTACCCCGCTCCGCGGCGAACTCTTGGCCGGGCTGCGCCTCGTGGCGAGTTCCGCGATCCTGCGTCTGGTGCTGCTGTGGACCTCCGTCGTCAACGGGGTGCTGGCGGCGCTCTACTTCGGCGTCCTGTTCACCCTCCAGCGCGACGGCCACGGCGGCACCGCCACCGGTGCGGTCCTGGCCGTCGCCGGAGCCGCCGGAATCGCCGGCGCACTGGCCGCCCCCTCACTCGCCGTCCGCATCGGCGCCGCTCGCGGCGTCCTCGCGGTGACCTGGCTGCTCGTACCGCTCACCGGGGCGCTGGCCGTCACCGGCTCCCCCTGGTGGCAGGCCGTGCTGTTCGGGGGGATCTGCCTGGCCATGCCCGTGGCCACCGTCGTCCTGCAGTCCCGGGCCATCGCCGCCACCCCCGCGCACCTCCAGGCCCGTGCCGGGGCCCTCCTGGCCACCGGGGCGGGAGGAGCGGCCGCACTCGGTCCCGCGGCGGCCGGCCTGCTCGCCGGGGCGGGCACGGCGGGGCCGGCCCTCGGCTGCGCCGGGGCGCTGCTGGCCCTGGCGGCGTACACCACCCGGGCCCGTCCCCACACGCTCGGCGCTCGCCACGGCGGGCAGGGCGCGCGATCCGCCGACGGCGTCGGGGGTGCCCCGTGACGACCGCCGAAGCCGGACCGGGCTCGCCCGTCCCGCAGCCCCCTGCCCCGCGCTACCGCGTCTTCCGCGCGGCCCTGCCCGAGGTGTGCGCCTCCGATCCCGCCCGCATGGTGTTCACCGCCGACGCCGACGGCCGCTGTGAGGTCTTCACCTGGGACACGGCCACCGCCACCGCCCGCCAGGTCACCGGCCGGCGCGGTGGCACCTTCCACTGTTCGATCGACGCCGACGCCCACGTCTGGTGGTTCGAGGAGGACGCGCACGGGAGCGGCCGGTGGCGGTTCCGGGCCTTCGACGGCGGTCAGACGCACGACGGCCTGCGCGGGGTGCCCGCCGGTCAGGCACGCGGGCTCGCCGTCGGCCCGGGCGGGGTCGTCGCTCTCGCGCTGGGCGACGCGGTCAGCACCACCGTGCACCTGGGACGGCGCGGCGGTGCCGCCCGCCCGGTCGTCCGGCTCCCGTACCAGGCTTCCCTGACCGGCATCAGCTCCGACGGGGAGCTGCTGGCCGTCGCCGGCCAGGCCCGCTCCTCGCAGGCGGTCACCGTGTTCCGCGCCCATGACGGTTCACCCGTCACCCGGCTCCACGGCGAGGGAGGGGCGTTGTGGGCGCTCGGCTTCACCCCCCGGTCCGGCGCCCAGGACCTGCTGCTCGTACGGGAGGACGGCGGGCGCTATCTCCTCGCCACCTGGCGGCCGGGCGGAGAACCCGTCACCCACACCTGGGCCTCGTTCGACACCGAGATCACCGCGCGGTGGCGGCCGGAGGGCGACGGCGTCCTGGTCCGGCAGGACCGGCACGGGCGCAGCATCCTGCACCGCGCCGACCTCGCCGCCCGCACACTCACCGTCCTGCCCACCGCCCCCGGCACCCTCCTGGACGCCGCCGAACACACGGGCGGCGACCTCCACACTCTCTGGACCAGCACCGCCGAACCTCCCCGCACCCTCTCCAGCACCGGCACCCCGCTGCCGAACCTGCCGCGATTACCCGCCCCCCTGCCCGGCGTGTCGCACGATCTGTGGACCCCGGGCCCCGACGGCGACCTGCACACCCTGGTCACTCTTCCCGAGGGGGCGCGCGGCCCCGTGCCCACGGTGTTCCTCGTGCACGGCGGGCCGGCCGACCACGACCGGGACGCCTACGACGGCACCGTGCACTCCCTGGTGGCCTCCGGTTTCGGCGTCGCCCGCGTCAACTACCGGGGCTCCACCGGGTACGGTCCCGCCTGGCGGACCGCGATGAGCGAAGGCGTCGGCCTCACTCAGGTCGCCGACCTGGCCGCCGCCCGCGCCGACCTCGTCGCACGGGGCTGGGCGGACCCCGACTCGCTCGCCCTGTCGGGCACGTCGTGGGGCGGCTACCTCACTCTGCTCGCGCTCGGCGTGCATCCCGGCCTCTGGCAGGCGGGAGTGGCCGTGAAGCCCGTCGCTCATCTCGCGCTGGCCCACGCCACCACCACCCCCGCACTGCGCGCCCTCGACGAACGCCTCTTCGGCGGCACCCCCGAGGAACTGCCCGAGCTCTACGCCCGCAGTTCGCCCCACACCTACCTCAGGCACCTCGACGCACCCCTCCTGATCGTCGCGGCCCGGCACGACGCCAAGTGTCCACCGGGCCAAGTACTGGCGTACTCGGCCGACTTGACGAGGCATCACAAGGAGCACGAGGTCCTGTGGCTGGACACCGGCCACGACGGCTACGACGGCGCCGACCACGTGCACGCCCTGCGCGAGTCCGTCGTCTTCCTCGACCGCGCCCTGCGGGGCAGCACGTCCCCCGCCCGCCGTCGACGCACCACCCCCACAGCATCCCCCGCCACCCGGCGTGGGGAGTCCGGTCCCGCGGAGCACGCCGCCGCACCGGCCGGAGGCAGCACACCGCACCATCCCACGGAGAGGACGACCCACCATGCAGAAGGACATCATCAACAACGACCCGCTCGCGGGTGACGAGGAGAACCGCAAGCCGAGCGTCGGCATCACCGTCACGGTTCCCTTCCGCAACACCGAGGAAGGCCAGGACGAGGAGTAGGGGCAACCCCGCTCCCGCTCCGGAGGGCCGGTCAGGCCCGCTCCGAAGGACCGGTCCGGGACGTGCGCGCCCCGGACCGGCTCCACCCCTCCCCGCAACCCCCCAAGGAGTGCTCCCCGTGCGTGTCCTGCTCGTCAACATGCCCTGGTCGCCCATCGACCTTCCGTCGCTCGCCCTGGGGATACTCAAGCGCAGCGTCGACGAGCGCGTGCCCGGCGCGTCGGCGACCGTTCTGCACGCCAACCTCGAATTCACCGACTGGGTCACCGACCGCACCGAGTTCACCGCCGACGACTACGAGTACTACGCTCTGTCCTCGTACTTCATGGGCTGCGGCGACTGGGTGTTCTCCTCCGCCCTGTACGACGACCCCGCCTGGCGCGAGAAGGAGTTCACCGAGACCATGCGGACCCGCCTGAACAAGGCCCGCATGAAGATGTCCCACGAACTGCACGCCGTAGTACCGGAGTTCGTCGACGAGATCGCCCGGCGTATCGTCGCGGAGAACCCCGACGTCGTCGGCTTCACCTCCACGTTCCAGCAGAACACCGCCGCGCTGGCCGCCGCCAAGCACGTCAAGCGGCTCGCCCCGCACATCAGGACGGTCATCGGCGGCGCCAACTGCGACGCCGAACAGGGTGCCGCCCTGCACCGCAACTTCGAATTCGTGGACTTCGTCGTACGGGGCGAGGGCGAGGCCGCCTTCCCGCAACTGCTCACCGCGCTCAACGAGGACGGCGACCTGAGCAAGGTCTCCGGCCTGTGCCGGCGCACCGACGACGGGGAGTCCGTCGCCAACGCCATGGCGACCAGCCCGCTGCCGCCCGCCACGATCCTGCCGCCCGATTACAGCGGCTACTTCGAGCGCCTCGCCGCCTCCGTCGCCCGCAACTGGGTCGAGCCGAAACTCGTCGTCGAGGGTGCGCGCGGCTGCTGGTGGGGCGAGAAGCACCACTGCACGTTCTGCGGGCTCAACGGCTCCTTCATGCAGTTCCGCAGCAAGAGCCCCGAGGTCTTCTACGACGAGATCATGGACCTGGCACGCAAGCACAAGGTCCTCGACATGTACGTCGTCGACAACATCCTCGACATGGGCTATCTGAACACCGTGCTGCCCCGCATCATCGAGAGCGGCTACGACCTGCGCCTGCACATCGAGATCAAGGCCAACATGCGCCGCAACCAGCTTCGCACCCTCTCCGACGCCGGTCTCATCTACGTCCAGCCCGGCATCGAGTCCCTCAACAACCGCGTCCTGGATCTGATGGACAAGGGCGTCAGCGGCTGCCAGAACGTGCGCATGCTCCGCGACGGCGCCGAGACCGGCCTCTCCGTCTCCTGGAACTACCTGCACGGCTTCCCCGGCGAGAGCGCCGAGGACTACGAGGGCGTCATCGGACAGATAGCCGCCCTCGAACACCTCGATCCGCCCGTCGACCTCTCGGCCCGCATCGCCATCGAGCGCTTCAGCCCGTACTTCAACCGACCCGAACTCGGCTTCGACGGGCTGCGCCCCGAGGCGCACTACCGCTTCACCTACGACCTGCCCGAGCAGGAGCTCTACGACCTCGCGTACGTCTTCGAGGCCCCCGAGAGAGGCATCTCCGAGCCCACCGTCTCCGCTCTCAACGACGCCCTCGCGCTGTGGAAGAAACATCACGCGGACGCCCGCCTCACCCACACCGACCTGGGCGGCCGCATCGTCCTGGTCAGCAGGCGGCGAGCCTTCGACTGGCGCACGAAGGAGCTCACCGACCCGTTCGAGGTCGCCCTCTTCCGCCTCCTGGACCAGCCGCACGCGCCCGCCGCCCTCCTGCGCAAGGCGACCGCACGCGTCCGGGACCATGACCGCACCGAGGCCGACGTCGAGGAACTGCTCACCGAGTGGGTGCGCATCGGGCTGGTCTTCACCGATGCCGGGAGTTACGTCCACCTCGCCCCGGCAGCGGTCAACGAGGACCTGCTGCGCCTGGACTTCATGCGCCACCTGCACGCGGCACCCGCACCGGACGAGGACACCGCCCCGGACCTCACCCCCGTGCCGGCCTGAACCGGCCCACGCACAGGCCCTCCCCGGCACGCCGCTCCCCCGACACGAGACGAGAGACCGCCGCCATGGACACAGCCCTCGCCCCCTCCGACACGACCTCCCCGCTCGCCGTCACCGCCTGGCGCGACTACGACGAGGCCGCCTGCGCCCTGCCCGGAATGCTGCTCGGCGATCTCGAACTGACCGGCCCCGTGGACGTCGAGGCCGACCGGCTCTGGGACGGCGGGGCCCGCCGGGTCCGGCTCACCGCGCCCGTCGACCTCACCGCGACCGACGGCCTCACGGCGGCCCGCCGCACCGTGCGCGCGCTCAGCCTGGTCCGCGACCTGACCGCCCGCGCCGTACTCGTCGACTGGGACCTGCGCCTGGCTGCGGCCCGCCCCGACGACACCCTCGTCCTCAGCCACCTCCAGCCGCCCCGCACGCTGCACGGCCACCCCGACCCCGAAGCCGCGCTGGCGACCTGGCGCAGCGGGCACTACCTGGGCAAGTGCCTGTGGCGCGACGGTCCCGGGTTCTTCCAGATCCGCGACCGCCGCTGGGGCAACCTGCAACGCTTCACCGCCGACGAACCGCACTACCGCACCGCCGTCGACGCGCTCGCCCAGGGGGCTCCCAGGGACTCCGTTCCCCGGGACGCCCTCGACGACTTCACCGAGGAGCGTCTCGTCCTGCACCTGGGCCCACTGGCCTGGTGGGTGCCGTACCGGGTGAGCCGGTGGACCCAGGAGGCCATGGCCATCTGAGCGCCACCCGTCCCTCAGCACACGTGACGGTCCCTCGCCGGGGAGTACAGGTGGCTGTCCCGGAACTGCTCCGCGCCCAGCGTGCGGCCCACCATGATCACTGCCGTGCGCAGCACACCGGCGTCCTTGACCTGCGCAGCGATGTCCTCCAGCGTGCCCCGCAGCACGATCTCGTCCGGCCTGGACGCGTAGGCGACGACTGCGGCCGGGCAGTCCGTCCCGTAGTGCGGGACCAGTTCCGCGACGACCCGGTCCACGTACTGCGCGGCCAGGTGCAGGACGATCAGCGCCCCGCTGCGCCCCAGCGTCGCCAGGTCCTCGCCCTCCGGCATGGCGGTGGCCCGCTGTGCGATGCGGGTGAGGATGACGGTCTGGCCGACGGTGGGGACGGTCAGTTCCCGCTTGAGGGCGGCCGCGGCGGCGGCGAAGGCGGGGACGCCCGGGATGACCTCGTAGGGGACTCCCGCCTCGTCCAGGCGGCGCATCTGCTCGTTGACCGCGCTGAAGACGGACGGGTCTCCGGAGTGCAGGCGAGCGACGTCGTGGCCCGCCTGGTGGGCGGCGACCAGTTCCGCGGTGATCTGCTCGATGTCCAGCTGGGCGGTGTCGACCAGGCGCGCGTCCGGCGGGCATTCCGCGAGCAGGTCGCGGGGGACCAGGCTGCCCGCGTACAGGCAGACGTCACATGCGGCGAGCGTGCGGGCACCGCGCACTGTGATCAGGTCGGCCGCGCCGGGGCCGGCGCCGATGAAGTACACGGTCATGAGGCATCTCCAGAAGGGGTGGCGAGGGATTTGGTCACGGACCACTGGGTCACCGGCATCGCCTGCCGCCACCCGGTGAAGCCCCCGACGGGTACCGCGTGGGCGACCGCGAGCCGTACGAGACCGCCGCCGTGGCGGCGGTGCCAGGAGGCGAGGAGCGCCTCGGACTCCAGGGTGACGGTGTTGGCGACCAGCCTGCCGCCGGCCGGGAGCGCGTCCCAGCAGGCGTCGAGGAGGCCGGGGGCGGTGAGTCCGCCGCCGATGAACACGGCGTCGGGGGCCGGCAGTCCGGCCAGGGAGGCGGGGGCGCGGCCGGTGACCACGCGCAGGGCGGGCACGCCGAGCCGGTCGGCGTTGCGGGCGATGCGCTCCGCCCGCACCGGGTCGCGTTCCACGGTGATCGCCCGGCAGGAGGGGTGGGTGCGCAGCCATTCGATCGCGATGGAGCCCGAGCCGCCGCCGATGTCCCAGAGGAGTTCGCCGGGGGCGGGCGCGAGGGTGGCGAGGGTGGCGGCGCGGATGTGGCGCTTGGTGAGCTGTCCGTCGTTCTCGTACGCCTCGTCGGGCAGTCCGGGGACGGCGCCCAGGCGGAGCGCTCCGGGGGCGCGGGCGCAGTCGACGGCGACGACGTTGAGCGGGTCGCCCGGCGGGTGGGCCCAGGTGTCGGCGGTGCCTTCGGTGCAGGTCTCCTCCTCGCTGCCGAGCTGTGCGAGTACCCGCAGGCGGCTCGGGCCGAAGCCCCGGTCCCGCAGCAGCGCCGCCACATCGGCGGGCGTGTCCGCGCCCGCGCTCAGGACCAGTACCCGGCGTCCTTCGTGCAGGGCCGCCGCGATACGGGCCGTGGGGCGGCCGACGACAGTGACGACCTCGGTGTCCTCCAGCGGCCAGCCGATGCGGGCGCAGGCGTACGACACGGACGACGGGTGCGGCAGAACGTGCAGGGCCTCGGGGCCGAGGATTTCCGCGAGGGCCCGGCCGATGCCGTAGAACATCGGGTCGCCGCTGGCCAGTACGGCGATACTGCGCCCCCGGTGGGCGGCGAGCAGTCCCGGCACGGCGGGCCGCAGCGGCGAGGGCCAGGGGACGCGCTCGCCCGTGCAGGACGGCGGCAGCAGCCCCAGCTGGCGTCCGCCTCCGATCACAACCTGTGCGCCGAGGAGTGCTGAGCGTGCCGTGTCGGGCAGTCCCGGCCATCCGTCGGCGCCGATGCCTATGACGGTCACCGCAGGCGGGGCTGGGGGTGCGGGTGGTGCGGGGGTCACGGACAGTACCTCTGTGCTCGGGGGACGACGCAGCCGAAACTCTACTGTCCGGTCGCGGCCGGGCTCCGACCAGGTGGGGCGGCATGCTGCCGGCACACAGCGAAGTGGCGCCCGTTCCGGATCGACCGGGGCGGACGCCACTTCGGCACCACGTCAGCCGTGCTTCAGCACTGGGGGCGGCTGCCGTGGTTGGCACCGTTCTTGCGACGTGCCTTCTTCTTGCGGCGGCGCTTGGACGACATGGCGCTTCTCCTCACGTTCGATGTTGCTGTGATTCTGTGACTCTTCGACGAGTTTCCACCCATTTACGGTGGTATTCCACTCGTCGACTTCGGCCCTGCTACCCCACCGCATCACATCTCACACCTGCCCCACCAGCGGGAACATGCGTGCGTGCAATCAGCCCCGCCGGTCCGGGAGAATGTGCCGACCGCATTGCGACACACCATGGAGGTAACGGGCGGATGCCGCACCAACGAGCGGGACAGCAGACCCGACCGGAAGATCTCGTCGACGTGTCCCGGCTGGTGACCGCGTACTACGCACTGCACCCCGACCCCGCCGACCCCCGCCAACGCGTGGCCTTCGGCACCTCGGGCCACCGCGGCTCGTCCCTCAACACCGCGTTCAACGAGGACCACATCGCCGCGACCAGCCAGGCGATCTGCGAGTACCGCACCCTCCAGGGCATCGACGGACCCCTGTTCCTCGGCGCGGACACGCACGCCCTCTCGGAGCCCGCCAAGGTCACCGCGACCGAGGTGTTCGCCGCCAACGACGTACGCGTACTGATCGACGCGCAGGACGGCTACACGCCCACCCCCGCCGTCTCGCACGCCATCCTCACGCACAACAAGGGCCGCACCACCGCCCTCGCGGACGGCGTGGTCGTCACCCCCTCGCACAACCCCCCGGCGGACGGCGGCTTCAAGTACAACCCGCCGAACGGCGGCCCCGCGGACTCCACCGCGACGGGCTGGATCCAGGACCGCGCCAACGAGCTGATCGCCGGCGGCCTCAAGGGCGTCCGCCGCGTCCCGTACGCCCGCGCGCTGACCCTGGAGACCACCGGGCGGTACGACTTCCTGGGCACGTACGTCAGCGACCTGCCCTCCGTACTCGACCTGGACGCCGTCCGCACCGCCGGGATCCGCATCGGCGCGGACCCGCTGGGCGGGGCCTCGGTCGCGTACTGGGGCCGGATCGCCGAGCAGCACCGCATCGACCTCACCGTCGTCAATCCGCTGACCGACCCCACCTGGCGCTTCATGACGCTGGACTGGGACGCGAAGATCCGGATGGACTGCTCCTCGCCGTACGCGATGGCCTCGCTGATCGAGCAGCGCGACCGTTACCAGATCGCCACGGGCAACGACGCCGACGCCGACCGGCACGGCATCGTCACCCCCGACGGCGGTCTGATGAACCCCAACCACTATCTGGCCGCCGCGATCTCGTACCTGTTCGCGCACCGCGAGCAGTGGGCGGCGACGGCCGGTGTCGGCAAGACCCTCGTCTCCTCGTCGATGATCGACCGCGTGGCCACCGACCTGGGCCGGACGCTGGTCGAGGTCCCGGTGGGCTTCAAGTGGTTCGTGGACGGTCTGGCGGACGGCTCGCTCGGCTTCGGCGGCGAGGAGTCGGCGGGCGCGTCGTTCCTGCGCCGCGACGGCTCGGTCTGGACCACCGACAAGGACGGCATCATCCTGGCGCTGCTCGCCTCGGAGATGCTGGCCGTCACCGGGCGTACGCCGTCGCAGAGTTACGCGGACCTGACGGCCCGGTTCGGCGAGCCCGCGTACGCGCGGATCGACGCGGCGGCCACCCCGGCGGAGAAGGCCGTGCTCGGAAAGCTCTCCCCCGCCCAGGTCACGGCGGACACCCTGGCGGGCGAGCCGGTCACGGCCGTGCTCACGTCGGCCCCCGGCAACGGCGCGTCGCTCGGCGGCATCAAGGTGACCACCGAGAACGCCTGGTTCGCGGCCCGGCCGTCGGGCACCGAGGATGTCTACAAGATCTACGCGGAGTCCTTCCGGGGCGCCGAGCACCTGGGCCGGGTGCAGGAGGAGGCCAAGGCGGTCGTCTCGGCGGCACTGGCGGCGGACGCGACCTGACCTGACCGCACGGAGCAACCACGTGGGCCCCGACCGGACTTGCACCGGCCGGGGCCCACCCCGTTCCGGGAGCCCGCTCAGGCCAACAGCCCGCCCAGCACCTTCCGCATCATCCGCTCGAACCCGTCCTCCGCCCGCTCGTCCGGACCGGCCCCGCCCCCGTCGGCCAACGCCGCCGCGATCAACGGGTGTTCCCCCTCGGCCGCCGCCGCACGGAGATACGCGGCCTGTGCGGCCGACCGCCCGGTCTCGGCGCGCCCGCCCTGCGCCTCCGCCCTGGCGAACTGGGCGACGAGCGCGTTCATCAGCGCGACGATCTCCGTCTGCGTACGGCCGGGCAGCCCGGCGGGCGCCATCGCCCGCAGCGCGTACTCCAGGTAGTCCAGCCCGCGCGGTCCCAGCCTGAGCGGCTCCGGCGGTACGTCGGCCAGCCAGGCGTGCCGCAGCAGGACGGCCTTGGTGCGCACCGCCAGTGCGAGCAGGTCCTCCACGGGCTCGCCCCGGAGCGGAACTCCGAGGTCGACTTCGCCCACCACCGCGTCGCTCATCAGGTCGAGCAGGTCGTCCCGGCCGGACAGATAGCGGTAGAGGGACGCCTGACCGGTCCCCAGGGCCGCCGCCACCTGCCGCATGGACACCGCCGACAGGCCGCCCCCGTCCGCGAGCCGGACGGCGGCGGCGGTCAGCTCGGCGCGGCTGTGCACGGCGGCGGGCCCCCGGGCCCCACGCTCGGGCCGCGTCCAGACGGTCACCGTTTCCTCGGGCATCGCTCCACCTGTCTCGTTTCCATTTCCGTGACTCACCCCCTACCCTAAAACTGCGAACACCGATCGCAGTTTCAGGGAGGTTCCGCATGTCCACACAGTCACCCAGCCCGAACCCGAGCCCGTGGGGCCCGCTCCGCCACGCCACGAACGGCCAAATCCGCATCGCCTACGACCAGTTGACGGAGGGGGCCGGTGGCGAACCACTGCTCCTCGCCACCGGCCTCGGCGCCAACCGCCGGTGGATCCCGGACGAGTGGTGCCGGATGCTCGCCGCCCGGGGCTTCGCGGTGGCCCGCTACGACCAGCGCGACGGCGGCGAGTCCACCCATCTGCCGCCCACCGCCACCCGCAACCCCATCTCCGCCCTGTTCCGCAGGAGCGGCGAGGCGTACACGGCGGAGGACATGGTCGACGACACCGTCGCCGTACTGGACGCACTGGGCTGGGAGTCGGCGCACCTGCTCGGCGTCTCACTGGGCGGGGCGGTCGTACAGCGGGTGGCCCTGCGCCACCCCGAGCGGGTACGCACGCTCACGACGATGGCCGCCGTCCCCGGCGACTGCGCGGGACTGCGCAGTCTGCGGTACGTCCGGCTGCGGACCCTGGCCAAGTTCGCCGGGCTGAAGTTCCCGGACACTCCCGAGGGGGACATCGAGGCCGGGGTCGCGGTGGCCCGGTTGCTCACCTCACCGGCCAGGCCGTTCGACGAGCGGGCCGCGCGCGCCGCGGCCGTACGCAACATGGACGGCGGACTGCACGACCAGGAGGCGCAGAGCCGGCAGATCGGCGCCCAGTGGCACGGGGCGCCGATCGAGTCCGTCAGCCGCCCCACCCTCGTACTGCACGGGGCGGACGACCCGCTGATCAAGCCGAGTGCGGCGCGGGCCGTCGCGTCCCGCATCCCCGGCGCCCGGCTGGTCCTGCTGCCGCAGGTGGGCCACGAACTCCCGGAGCCCGCCTGGCAGCGCATCACCGACGAGGTCCGCGCCCTGGCCGACACCTACCGGTAGCGCCCCGCCGGAGGGAGACTGGGAGCCACGGCCCGCCGGGCTACAACCGAGGGCCACAGCCCACCCGAGAGGGGCCGCACACATGCCTTCCGTCCCCGAGAGCCCGCTCGTCGAACTGACCCCCGCCGCCGCCGGTCTGCTGCGCCAACTCAGCGACGCACACGGCCCTCTGATGTTCCATCAGTCGGGCGGCTGCTGCGACGGCAGTGCCCCCATGTGCTACCCGGACGGCGAATTCCGCACGGGCGGCTCGGACGTACTGCTCGCCTCGCTCGACGTGGAGGGGGTGAAACAGTCCGTGCCGTTCTGGATGTCGACCAGCCAGTACGAGGTGTGGCGGCACACCCGGCTGATCGTGGACGTGGTCGAGGGCCGGGGCAGCGGCTTCTCCCTGGAGGCCCCGGAAGGGGTGCGGTTCCTGATCAGGTCACGCGTGATCTGACACGGCTCACGCCCCCTTGCGGTCGTACCTCCTCAGGAACTTCTCCAGGCCCGCCAGGTCGTCCGTGTTGAGGTGGTCGACGTCGGCGGCGAGGAGTTCGTGCCACAGGGCGTCGCGGGCGGCGCCCGGCAGGTCCGGGGTGCCCCAGAAGCGGACCCGCTGGCCGCGCCCGTGGGCGGTGCGGACCAGTTGGTGCAGACGGTCGCGCTCGGCCTTCGGGAAGGGACCGGTGCCCAGCCAGCTGAAGCCGGTCGTCCAGTTGGTGCTGATGAGGGGGATGAAGGAGGCGGGTGCGGGGACGGGGGCCGCGAGGTCCTCCAGGCGGCCGTCGTAGAAGGCGTGGCGGGTGCGCTGGGCCTCCATCGGGATGCGGGCCGCGCGGTCGCCGGAGATCACCGGGGTGACCGCGCCGAGGCGGACCCGGCCTTCGCTGTACGTACTGAGCATCCGCCGGAACGGGCGCAGCCTGCGGTGCAGTTCGAGGTACGTGGCCTCGCCCTGCGTCTTGATGTCGACCAGCAGCTGTACGGGCCTGCGGTGGCCCCGGTGGACGCTGCCGTGGTTCGCCCGCACCAGGGCGGCGAGGGGTTCGAGGTAGAGGGCCTCCAGGGTGCGGGCCGGGTCCAGGTCCACCGGGTCGTGGGCGACCAGGAGCTGTCCGTCGACGAGGTGGATGTCGGCCTCGACGCTGGTGAAACCGTACGACAGGGCGTCCAGCAGCGGGCGCGGGTGCTCGTAGTCGTTGTGTGCGTGGGCGCGTCGCAGCGGGCGCTCGCGGTGTGCCGCGCCGGCTGCGGGGACCGGGCCGGTGGCGGAGGCCGGGAGGGTGCTCGCCCAGCCGGCCGCACCGACGAGCACCCCCGCGAAGGTGGCGGCGGCCGCGCGTCGTGTGGTGTGGGACATGTGGGTGCCTCCGGGGTCGGCGGTACGGTGCGGGGACTGGGCCGAGTATCCGCCGAGGAGGACCTCAACCGGCAGCCTCCGCACAGGAGTTCGTCCCGGGTTCCACCGCCCTTCACCAACGGGGGCCCGGTGGATCACCCGTCCGGGGCGTCTGGCAGGGTGTTCACATGGTCCTCACAGGCGATATCTCCACTCATGTCCGTGGCCCGCGCCGGAAGAATCTGGTGATCGCGGCCCTGATCGCCCTCGCCCTGCTCGGTGCTGCCGCGTGGGCCGTGGCCGAGAGGTTCAACAACGAGCCGGTCTGGGTGGAGAGCGTCGGCTATGACGCCGGGTACATCCACGCCACGCAGCTGCGCAAGACCGACCGCGACGGGTCGAAGATGGCCGAGGCCATCGCCGGAGGCTGCGAGAAGTGGGCGCTCACCGCCGGGAAGAAGGCGGACGACGCCCGCGATCACTGGATACGGGGCTGCCTGGACGCCGCCCACGGACGCCCGACCAACCCCAACGAGGCCTGAGGCCAGCCCCGTACGTCACCCGGCGGGCTTGTCGCCCGCCACCTCGTCCCAGCGCACCGTACGGTCGCACCAGCGTTCCAGCAGCACCCTGTCGTGGCCGACGGCGAGCAGCCCCGCTCCCTCGGCCTCGCGGTAGTCCTCGACGACCGCGACCAGCGCCGCCGTGGTCGAGGCGTCCAGCATGGCTGTCATCTCGTCGCAGACCAGCCAGCGCGGCCTGAGCACCAACGCCCTTGCCAGACACGCGCGTTGCAGCTGGCCGTCGCTCACCTCGTGCGGGCGGCGGCCCAGCAGGTCGTCGCCCAGGCCGACGGTGTCGCTCAACTCGCCCACCCGCGCGTCCGCTTCGTCCCGCCGCCCGTTCGCCCGCAGTGGTTCGGCGATGAGGTCGCGCAGGCGCAGCCGTGGGTCGGCGGAGAGTCTCGGCTGCTGGAACACGACCCCGATCGCGGTCCGTTGGGCACGCGGTGCCCGGTGCCGCCAGCCCTGGACGCGGGTGCCGTCGAGGGTGACGGTGCCCGCGTCGGGGCGGTGCAGCAGGGCGGCGACCCTGGCGAGCGTCGACTTGCCGCAGCCGCTGGGGCCGAGCAGTCCGACGGACTCACCGGGTGCGACGGTGAGGTGCGCGTCCCTGAGGACGGGCTCGCCGCGCCGGTATCCGGCGGTGATCGCTTGGAGTTCAAGCACGGGCGGGCTCCTCGTCCGGCGGGTAGTGGCAGGCGATCCGGTCGGCGAACTCCGGCTGTACGGTGCAGGCTTCGGCCGCGTACGGACAGCGGGGCGCGAACGCGCAGCCCTCGGGAAGGTCGCCCAGCTCCGGGGGCATGCCGGGGATCGGGGTGAACTCGCGCTCCGGCAGCGCGTCGAGCAGTCCGCGCGCGTACGGGTGGCGCGGTCCGGGTTTGCCGAAGAAGGCCTTGGCGTCGGCGAGTTCGACGATGCGTCCCGCGTACATGACGGCGATGCGGTCCGAGATGCGCTCGGCCGCCGCCAGGTCGTGGGTGATCATCAGCAGGGCACGCCCGGAGGCATTCCCGTCGCTCGGGGCCTTCCCGTCGCCAGGGGTTTCCCCGTCACCGGGGGCTTCGATGTGGCGGCGCAGTTCGTCGACCGTACGGTTGACCAGGTCGCGGTCGAGTCCGGTGGTGGGCTCGTCCGCCAGCAGCAGCGGGGCGTCCCCGATGAGGGCTAGGGCGGTCGCGGCGCGCTGGGCGAGCCCGCCGGACAGTTCGTGCGGATAGCGGTCCAGGTGGCCGGCCGGGAACGCGGCCCGTTCCGCCGCCGCGCGCACCGCCCCGGCCATTTCCTGCTTGCGCGTCCCGGTCAGTGCGCGCAGGGTCTCGGCGAGCTGCGAGCCGACGGTCCGTACGGGGGTGAGGTGCGCGGCGGGGCTCTGCGGTACGAGGCCGATGCGGCGCCCCCGCACCGTACGGGCGAGGGTCTTCTCGTCGGCGGTGAGCAGGTCGGTGTCGCCGAGGAGCGCGTGTCCGGCGGTCTGCGCGTTGCCGGGGAGCAGGCCCAGCAGCGCGGAGGCCAGTACGGACTTGCCGCAGCCGCTCTCGCCGACGAGGGCCAGGCACTCCCCCGCCGCCAGGTCGAAGGAGGCGCCGGTGACGGCGGCGATGTGCCGTCCGCCGCGCATCCGGAAACGTACCGAGAGATCGCGCACGGAAAGCACGGGGAGAGCGGGGAGCGCGGGGTTCACGGCCCCGGCATCGGCGCCCGGCGCATCCGCCTTCTCCCGCGCCGTTCCGGTGTCCTGGAGACTCACAGCATCAGCTCCGATCGGCGGCGCGGGTTGATGCGCTCGCGCCAGGCTCCGGCGAGGCCTGCGATGGCGAGCGTGGGGATGATCAGGAAGAGGCCGGGGAAGAGCGTCGGCCACCAGTCCCCCGCCAGCAGCGAGCTGCGCGCGGACTGGATGAGGTTGCCGAGGCTCGCCTGGTGGCTGGGCAGTCCGAGCCCGAGGAACGACAGCGCCGACTCGTGCCACATGGCGTGCGGCACCATCAGCACGGCGGCCAGCGCCGCCTGCGGCATCACCCCGGGCAGCAGGTGCCGTACGGCGACCCGCCACCGCGAGGCACCTCCGGAGACGGCCGCGTCGACGTACGGGCGCGAGCGCAGCGACAGCACCTCGGAGCGCACGATGCGCGCCGTGGACAGCCAGTGGGTGAGCGCCACCGACACGATCACCGGCCACACCCCGGGGCGGAACATGGCGACGATGAAGATGCCGAGCAGCAGGTGCGGCACCGAGGAGAAGGTGTCGACCAGGCGCATCACCACGCGGTCGGTCCAGCCGCCGAAGGCCGCTGCCGCCGCGCCCACCGCCGTACCGATGACGGTCGCGACGAGGGCGGCGACCAGTCCGACGAGCAGCGAGACCCGCAGCCCGTAGACGCAGCGCAGCAGCAGGTCGCGGCCGACGTCGTCGGTGCCGAAGGGGTGGGCAAGCGACGGTGGCTGGAGTTTGAGCGCCAGGTCGACGGCCTGCTCGTCGAGGTTGGCCAGGGGCGGTACGAGGATGACGGCGAGTGCCACCGCCGTGACGATCACGGCGGAGGTGCGGACGCGGACCGTCCGGGTGGAGCGGCGGGTGCGGCCGTGGGTGCGCCACTCGGCGGCGGCCGCGCGCTCGGTCGCGGTCAGGTCGGTTGCGGTCAGGTCAGCCATCGAAGCCCACCCTCGGGTCGGCGAGTCCGTACAGGAGGTCGGAGAGCAGGTTGCCCGCGAGGACGGCGGCGGTGGCGAGCACGGTCAGCGCGGCGAGCAGCGGGAAGTCGACGGCGGTGGCCGCCTGCACGGTGGCGGCGGCGATGCCGGGCCAGCTGAAGACGGTCTCGATGAGCAGGGCGCCGGTGATGAGTTCGGGGACGCGCGAGCCGATGAGGGTGAGCATCGGCAGCATCCCGGAGCGCAGGGCGTGCCCGAACAGGACGGTGCGTTCGCCGGTGCCACGCGCGCGTGCGCCGCGTACCGGGTCCTCCTCCAGTGCGTCGGCGACGCCCTGTCGTACGTACAGGAAGAACCAGGGCAGCTGGGTCACGCCGAGGACGACGGCGGGGAGCACCAGGTGGGAGGCGACCTGGCCGAGGGTGACGACGTCGCTGTCGGCGTCGGTGAGTCCGCCGGCCGGCAGCACGCCCAGTTTCAGGGCGAAGAACCAGATGGCGAGCAGGCCGAGCCAGAAGGCGGGTGCGGCTTCCAGGGTGTACGCGGCGGAGCTGGTGCACCGGTCGAGCCAGCCGCCGGGGCGGCGGGCGGCCAGGACGCCCAGGGTGGTGCCGAGCACGATCGCGATGAGGAAGGCGGTGGCGGCCAGCAGGACCGACCAGCCGAGGCGTTCGGTGATCACGTCGGCGACGGGCTGGCGCATCACGCTGGAGTCGCCGAAGTCCCCGGTCAGGGCCGAGGTGAGCCAGTGCCACCAGCGGGTGAGGAGGGGGTCGTCGACACCGAGGTTGGCGCGCAGCTGGTCGAGGTTGGCCTGCGAGGAGGAGAGGCCGGCGGTGCCCGCGTAGGCCTTGACGGGGTCGAAGGGCGAGGCGGCGGCGACGGCGAAGACGCCGAAGGTCACCACGAGGAGGACGGGGGCGGCGAACAGGAGCCGCCGCCCCGCCATCCGTGCCATCGGCCCCCAGGGGAGGCCGCGGCGGCCGGTGGCTGCCTGACGGCCGGTGGCTGCCTCGGTGGCTGCCTCGGTCACTTCTTCGGCTTCCAGTCCTCGACGTTCCACCAGGGGCCGGAGGCCAGGCCGTGGTCGTGCGGCTCGGTCTGGGTGGAGAGTCCGTCCCACTTGTCGCTGACCACGTAGAGGTGGTCGATGTGGGTGAGGAAGGTGTAGCCGGGGTTCTTCACCAGTTCCTGCTGGACGGTGGTGTACGCGGCCTTGCGCTCACTGTCCTTGCCGCTCCGGCGGCCCGCTTCCAGGGCGGTGTCGACGGCCTTGTTGTCGTACCAGGCCATGTTGTTGAAGCCGTCGCCCGCCAGCGAGGACTTCAGCAGGAGGTACTGGTCGAAGTCGGGGTCGCCGGGCGAGCCGCCGCCCGCGAGGACCGCGTCGGCCTTCATCCGCGGCTCGATGACCTCCCACGTGCCCGCCTGGGTCTTGATGTCGATGCCGGCCTTCTTGGCGTCGGAGGCGTAGGCGAGGGCGTGGTCCTGGCGGAGCTTGTCGCCGGAGAGGTACCAGAGCGGGAACTCGGCGCGCACCCCGTCCTTGGTGCGGATGCCGTCGGCGCCCGCCTTCCAGCCGGCGTCGTCGAGGATCTTCTTGGCCTTGGCCAGGTCGTGGGTGCGCTCGGTGCCCTTGGCGAACCAGGGGCTGTCGGTCGGGACCGGGCCGTAGGCGGGCTTGCCTGCGCCTTCGAGGATCTTGTCGACCATGGCCTGGCGGTCGACGGCGACGTCGAGGGCGCGGCGGACGGCGGTGTCGCCGGCGACCTTGTTGTGGGTGGGCAGGGTGACGGTGCGGTAGTCGAAGGACTTGGCCGCGTACGTCTTCTTGCCGTCGTCGGACTTGAAGGAGTTCGCGAGGTTGGGCGGCAGGATCGCCCCGTCGAGGTCGCCGGTGCGCAGCCGGGTGGCGCGTACGTCGTCGTCCTTCACGATCGCCATCGTGAACTTCTTGACGGCGGGTGCGCCGCCCCAGTAGCCCGGGTTCGCCTTGAAGCTGAGCTTCTCGCCCTTGGACCACTTGGTCAGGACGTAGGGTCCGGTGCCGATGGGCTGGGTGGTGAAGGCGCCCGTGTTCACGTCCTGCTTGCCCGCGATGTGCTCGGGGGCGATCGGCAGGACGGTGCGCTCGGCGAACGGCGCGTACGGGTACTTCAGGGTGAAGACGACCTTGCTGTCGCCCTCGGCCTTGACGCTCTTGACGGCGTCGAGCTCCGTCTTGGAGGCGTTGTTGGTCTTCTTGTCGAGGATCGTCTCGTACGTAAAGACGACGTCCTTGGCGGTGAAGGGCTTGCCGTCGCTGAACTTCACGCCCTGGCGCAGCTTGTACGTGTAGGTGAGGCCGTCGGCGCTCACCTGGGGCAGCTCGGCGGCGAGGGCGGGCCTGAGCTTCATGTCGGCGTCGAAGGAGAGCAGCCCGTCGAAGATCTTGGAGTTGCCGTCCTTGCCGTAGCCGAGGAGGGGGCTGAGGGTCTCCGGTTCGTACGCGATGCCGACGACGGCGGAGTCCTTCGCGCCGGAGCCGGAACCGGAGCCGGAGGCGGAACCGCCCGGCTTGGAGCAGGCCGCGGCGCCGATGGCCAGGGCCCCGGCCAGTGCGGCGGCGGTCACCGTGCGTGTCGCCGTGCGTATGGATCGGGCCGTCATGGCTCCCCACACCCCTCTTAAAGATCAACCGTTATTGCAAGCAGCTTGCAATTAAACAGCACGTAAAGGGGTGTGCGCTGCCCCGCCCCCGTCGGAGGCGGAACAGCGCACAGTGGAGCGGTGCAGGTCACACGGTCATTCGGGGAGGGAAACGGGAAGCGGAAGCGGAAGATCCACCAGCCGCCCGACCGACTCGCGGTGGGCGCCGGCGGTGCCGAGGGCGATCGAGTCGGCCTTGGCGCGCTTCAGATAGAGGTGCGCCGGGTGCTCCCAGGTCATTCCGATTCCGCCGTGCAGCTGTACGCATTCCTCGGCGGCGCGCACCGCGACCCCGGCGCAGTACGCCTGGGCGAGGGCCACGGCCAGGGGCGCCTCGTCGCTGCCGGTGGCCAGGGCGTCGGCGGCGTTGCGGGCGGCGGCACGGGCCGAGACGACTTCGAGCCACAGCTGTGCCATGCGGTGCTTGAGTGCCTGGAAGGAGCCGACGGGGCGGTTGAACTGGTGGCGCTCCTTTGTGTAGCGCACGGTCTCCTCCAGGCACCATTCGGCGAGGCCGAGCTGCTCGGAGGCGAGCAGTCCGGCTCCGGCGAGCAGGCCCTGCCGTACGGCCGCCGCCCCTTCGCCGGGCCCGGCGAGCAGGGTGCCGGTCGCTCCGTCGAGGGTGACGGTGGCGAGGGGGCGGGTGAGGTCGAGCGGGATCTGCGCCTCGACGACCACTCCGGCCCCGGCGCGTTCGACGGCGTACAGGCCCTCGGCGGTGGGGACGAGGAGCACGTCGGCGGTCGCGGCGTCCGCCACCCCGGGCACGGTCCCGTCGAGCCCCGGCGGCAGCCGGAGGCCGTCGGGCCCGGCGGCGAACCGGGCCACCAGCGCGGCGGTCCGCCGCCCGGACGCCAGGTCCCGGAGCAGCCCGGCCACTTCTGCGGTCCCGGTGTCGCAGGCCAGCAGGATCTGGGTCGCCACGACGGAGCTGGTGAGGTACGGCGCGGGCGCGACCGTCCGCCCCAACTCCTCCAGCACCACGGCCACTTCACGGTGCGAGGCACCCTGCCCGCCCAGCTCCTCGGGCACCAGGAGTCCGGCGACGCCCATGTCGGCGGCGAGCGCCTTCCACAGTCCGGCGTCGTACGGAGTGCCTTCCTCCGCGCGTACGGCGACCCGGGCGGGGTCGTTGCGGTCGGCGAGCAGCCCGCGCAGGGCCGACCGGAGGTCTTCCTCGTCCTCGGAGTACAGCAGGTCGGTCATCGGGCCAGGTCCTTCCAAGCGACGTCCTTGTCGGTGCGGGGCTCGGAGGGCAGTCCGAGGACGCGCTCGGCGACGATGTTCAGCAGCACCTCGCTGGTGCCGCCCTCGATCGAGTTGCCCTTGGAGCGCAGATAGCGGTATCCCGCGTCGCGCCCGGTGAAGTCGACGAGTTCGGGGCGGCGCATCGTCCAGTCGTCGTACAACAGGCCCTCCTCGCCCCGGAGTTCGACCTCCAGGCCGCTGATCTCCTGGTTGAGGCGGGCGAAGGTGAGCTTCATGCCGGAGCCCTCGGGGCCCGGCTGGCCCGCCACCATCTGCTGGCGCAGGCGTTCGCCGGTGAGACGGGCGACCTCGGCCTGCACCCACAGGTCCAGGAGCCGTTGGTGCAGGGCGTGGGTGCGCAGTTCGGGGCGTTCGCGCCAGGTCGTGGCGACGGGGCCGATCATGCCGCCCTCGCGGGGGATGCGGGAGCCGCCGATGGAGACGCGCTCGTTCATCAGGGTGGTCTGCGCGACCTGCCAGCCCTCCCCCACCTCGCCGAGGCGCATGCTGTCGGGGATGCGGACGTCCGTGAGGAAGACCTCGTTGAACTCGGCCTCGCCGGTGATCTGCCGCAGCGGCCTGACCTCGACGCCCGGGTCGGTCATGTCGCACAGGAAGTACGTCATGCCCCGGTGCTTGGGCCGGTCCGGGTCGGTGCGGGTGACGAGGATGGCCCAGCGGGCGAGGTGGGCGCTGGACGTCCAGACCTTCTGCCCGTTGACCACCCACGAGTCGCCGTCCCGTACGGCACGGGTGCCGAGGGCGGCGAGGTCGGAGCCCGCACCCGGCTCGCTGAACAGCTGGCACCACACCTCTTCGCCCACCCACAGCGGGCGCAGCAGGCGCTGCTTCTGCTCGTCCGTGCCGTACTTGAGGATCGTCGGGGCGGCCATGCCCAGGCCGATGCCGATGCGGCGGGGGTCGTTGTCGGGGGCGTCGGCCGCCGCGAGTTCGGCGTCCACGACGGCCTGGAGGTCGCGCGGCGCGCCGAGTCCGCCGAGGCCGACGGGGTAGTGCACCCAGGCCAGTCCCGCGTCGAAGCGGGCCTTGAGGAAGTCGGTGCGGTCCGTGGTGGCCGGGGGGTGGGCGGCGAGCAGTTCCCTTGTACGGGTGCGGAGTTCGGCGGCGTCGGTCATCGGGCGGCTCCTTGTGGTACGACGGCGATCCGGCCGGTGCTGCGGCCGTCGGCGACCCGCTGGACGGCGTCGGCGGCGTCCTTCAGCGGGACGCGTTCGCTGACGAGCGGCCTGATGGCGCCCTCGGCGGCGAGCCGGGTCAGCTCGGTGTGGCAGGCGGCGACGGCGGCCGGGTCCTTGGTGTTGTAGAGGCCCCAGTGCAGGCCGAGGATGGCGTAGTTCTTCACCAGGGCGTGGTTGAGGGCGGGCGCCGGGATGGTGCCGCCGGCGAAGCCGACCACGACGATGCGGCCCTCGAAGGCGATGCACTTGGTGGACTGGGTGTACGCCTCGCCGCCGACCGGGTCGTAGACGACGTCGGCGCCACGTCCGCCGGTGGCTTCCTTCACCGCGCCGATGACGTTCTCGCTGTGCCGGTCGACGACCACGTCACAGCCGAGCCGCCGCGCCACTTCGGCCTTCTCGGGGCCGCCGACGACTCCGACGACCCTGGCTCCGGCGGCCTTGCCGAGCTGGACGGCGGCGCTGCCGACGCCGCCCGCCGCCGCGTGCACCAGGAGGGTCTCCCCCGCCTGGAGGCGGGCGCGCCGGTGCAGGCCGAACCACCCCGTCTGGTAGCCGATGTGCAGGGCGGAGGCCTCCGCGTCGTCGAGCGCGTCGGGGGCGGGCAGCAGGGCTGCCGCGTCGGCGACGACGTACTCGGCGAAGCCTCCGTACGGCAGTGCCGGGTTGGCGATGACGCGGCGCCCGTCCTCGGTCTCGCCGCAGATCTCGACACCCGGGGTGAAGGGCAGCGGCGGGCGGATCTGGTACTCGCCCCGGCAGAGCAGCGCGTCGGGGAAGTTGATGTTCGCGGCCCGCACCTTGAGCAGCACCTGCCCGTCGCCGGGAGTCGGCCGGTCCACCTCTTCGAGGCGCATCACCTCGCCGGGCTCGCCGTTCTCGTGCACTCGCCATGCCTGCATCAAGGGCCTCCACGCGCTGTCGTCGGCAGTACCGTGCCTGCGCATACTAAGCGGTCGCTTGCCTGCCCGGGAAGGGGCGGGCGTACCGGAGTACGCGGGCCACCCCGGACATGACGACGCGCGACAGCCCGTCCTGATTTCGGGGCTGCCGCGCGGGCGGGGGCGCCCTGTGCGGTCGGGCGGTGCGGTCGACGATGCGGTCAGGCGGTGCGGTCAGGCGGTGCCGAACTTCGCCTGGAGGTTGGCCAGTCCGGTGCCGTAGACGCCGTCGCCGAAGAGCGTTTCGATCTGCGGGACGACCTCGTCGGCCCCCGCGTAGTCGGCCTTCCAGTCGACCTCGGCGCCGTCCGCGTGCGGGCGTACGGCGAGGGTGGCGACGAAGTCGGTGATCGGCAGCATCGGGTCGAGCACGGTGTAGGTGTACGCCGTCGCTTCCTTGCCGAGCAGGCGTTCGCGGGCGACCACCTTGCCGTCGATGGCGAACGCCCGTACCGCGCCCGGCGTTTCGGGGTCGGCGCCGTCCTCGATGGTGGAGGGCGGGAGGTGCGGGTGCCATGCGCCGAGGGTCGCGAAACCGCCGATGAGGTCCCAGACCTCGGCGGGGGCGGCGGTGACGGTGGCGGTGCGGCGCAGTTGGTGCTTGGTCATGCGGGTACTCCTCGCTTCTTCGATGTGATGCGGACGTTCGTCATGGGGTGCGGTCGTCCCCGGGTTCGGTCGTCACCAGGACTTGTCGCCGCGCAGGACCGCGTCCGCGCCGCCGTCGATGAAGACGACCTGGCCGGTGACATGGGTGTTCTCGACGCCGGTGAGCCAGTCCAGGAGCGGGGCGACCTGCTCGGGGGCCGCGTGGCCGTTCAGCGGCATCGGGACGACGTTGTCGACGTGCGCGCGCGTCCCGGGGTCGTCGAGCATCGGCTGGGTCATCGGCGTGACGATGGTGCCGGGGGCGATGGCGTTGAGCGTGATGTCCGCCGCCGCCCAGTCCTCGGTGACGGCGGTACGGCGCAGCCAGCGGGCTATGGACTGCTTGGAGGAGCCGTAGATCGCGTACCCCTCGCCCCGGTCCACGGCGGCCTGGGCGGCGGCCACCGCCGCGTCCTCGTCCCCGGCCAGCGCGGCCTCGACCATCGCGTCGTCGACCGGGTGCACGGAGGCCACCGAGGAGACGACGACGGCACGCGGGGCGTCGGCGGCGGCGAGCAGCGGGCGCAGGCCCTCCAGCGTGGCGACCGCGCCGAAGTGGTTGACCTTGATGGTCAGCGGGTCGAAGGCGGCCGTGCCGGCGCAGGCGATGACGGCGTCGAGGCGCCCGCCGGAGAGTTCGGTCGTACGGGCGACGAGGGCCGCGCGCCCTTCGGCGGTGGAGAGGTCGGCCTCGATGTCCGCGTCCTTGAGGTCGGCGCCGATGACGGTGTGGCCCTGGCTGCGGAGGCGCTCGGCGGTGGCCTTGCCGATGCCGGACGCCGACCCGGTGACGAGGTAGGTACGGGACATGAGGGGCTCCCTGGAACTCCGACGATGGAATGATGCCAGCCTATGCCTAGGTGGCACGACGTGCCAAGGTGCTCAGATGTGACAGATTGGTCCCCGTGACGAGGAACACCGGGAGCGAGTACGTGACGGAGAACGGTGCGACGGAACGCACGGCAGAGCACGTGGCGGGGGTCGCGGCCGGAGCCGGGGCACGGCCGCTGCGGCCCTCACTGACCGAGCGGCGCAAGGAGGCCACCCGGTACGAGATCGCGGAGGCGGCGACCGCCCTCTTCTCGGCCCGGGGGTACGCGGGAACGACGGTCGAGGACATCGCCGGGGCCGCGGGCATCTCGCTGCGCACGTTCTACCGCTACTGCCAGGCCAAGGAGGACGCTCTCACCCCCGTCATGGTGGCGGCGGTGGGCGAGCTGGCGGAGCACCTGGCGCACCGCCCGGCCGACGAGCCGTTGGCGGTCGCGGTGCAGGCCGCGTTCGTCTCGGCGACGGCGGGTCCCCGGCGGGCCGGGGCGGAGCAGATGCGGCGGCTGATCCGGGTGATGAGCGAGGTGCCTGCCCTACGGACCCGGTGGCGGGCGGCCGGGCACGAGCTGCGGGAGCGGATGCTGCCCGTGCTGGCCGCCCGTACCCGCAAGGACGCGGACTCGCTGGAGACGGTGCTGCTCGCGGCGGTGCTGATCGAGACGTTGACGGTCGCGCTGGAGCACTGGGTGGTGTCGGGCGGGGACGAGGAGTACACCGACGTCTCGGCGCGGGCGCTCGCCCTGCTGCGCCTGGACGCCTGAGCCACCTCGCCCCCGTCTCCCGACTCCGCCTCCGCCTCCGCAGGGCTCAGCGGTTGAAGACCTCGAAGGGCACCGCCGGGATGCCGCCGAAGCGCTCGGCCGCCGCCGTGACGTTCGCGGTCAGGAAGCTGCGGCAGTACTGCTCGGGGTCCTCGTCGGTCAACGCCTCGATGTACGCCCGGTGTTCGAGCAGGGAGCGCACCGAGCGCTCCAGCCCCGGCCGGGCGTCGACGGCGTGGGTGGGTGAGGTGGTGCCCGCGACGGCGACCCAGCGCACCCCGTCCCAGGGCTGGAGGCCCTGCTCGGTCAGCTCGGGGAAGATCCAGCGGTTGCCCGCGTCGGAGGCCGCGTCCAGGGTGGCGCGGCCGACGGCGAGGTGGTCGGGGGTGTTCCAGACGTGGGTGCCCCAGGTGTCGCGGTGGTTGAGGGTGATGACCAGCTCGGGGCGGTGCCTGCGGATGGCGGCGGCGATGTCCCGGCGCAGATCGAGCCCGTACTCGATCACCCCGTCCCGGTGGTCGAGGAACTCGACCGAGGAGACCCCGACGACGGCGGCACTGGCCCGCTGCTCCTGCTCGCGCAGCGGTCCGCACTTGGCGGGCTCCAGGGTGTCGATGCCTGCTTCGCCCCGGCTGGCGAGGACGTACGCCACCTCGTGTCCCCGGTCGGTCCAGGCGGCGACGGCCGCCGCGCAGCCGTACTCCAGGTCGTCGGGGTGGGCGACGACGGCCAGGGCACGCCGCCAGTCTTCGGGCATGGGCTGCAGTTGGTGGAAGGGCATGGCTGTGGTCATACGGGCAGGATAGGTGCAACCACTGACATCAACCCCTTGGCGGCGGACCGGAGTTCGGCCCTCCGCCAAGAGGCGTCCGCAGAGCGGAGCCGGAGCGTACCCGGATCCGCGTCAGAGCTCGCCGCGTGCCAGGGCGAGCAGCCGGTCGAGGACCCTGGGCCCGCCGGCCCGCAGTCCGTCGTGCTCGTATTCGTCGGTGACCCACGTGCGCAGGCCCCGGATCGCACGTGCGGTCTCCAGGGAGTGGGCGGTGTCCACGTACATGTCGTCGTGGTAGACGGCGGCGGCCACCGGGACCTCGTTGGCGGCCAGGCGTGCGGTGTCGTAGAGGTGCGGCCAGTCGGTGCGGGCGGCGAGGAGTTCGGCGGTCTCGCGAAGCGGGCGCAGGGCGGGGTCGCAGTCGAAGTGCCAGGGGTGGATGGTCTCCCCGGTGAACAGCAGCGGACCGCTCCCGGCGAGTGCGGTGCGGGCGTCGAAGCGGGGGAACTCGGCGCGGACCCGCTCGGCACCCCACGCGGTGGGCTCGGCACCCTGCCCGTAGAGGGACTCGTGCAGCAGGGCGTAGAGGGGGTGGCCGGCGAAGGAGAGCGCGGACTGCGCCGCTTCCAGGAAGGCGTCCGAGAGGGCGGGGCCCTGCGGGGTGGGGACGAAGGCGTTCTCCATGAGGTAGTGCAGCGTGTGGGTGCCTTCGCTGCCGCCCAGGGCGATGCCGAGGGACTGGAAGGCCTCGGGGGTGAGGGTGTAGCCGCCCGGCGTGACGGTCTTGTGGTCCGCCAGGAAGGCGGCGATGTCGCGGGCCCGCTCGACGTCGTCGGGGTAGCGCGCGTAGTGGGCGGCCACCTTGCGCTCGACCCGGGGGTACGCGGCCCGGTAGACCTCCGCCGAGTCCGCGTGCAGCGAGGGCAGACCGCCGGTGATCAGGACGGTCTCCAGTCCCTCGGGGGCGGTGGAGAGGTAGTGGGTCGCGCAGAATCCGCCGAAGCTCTGGCCGAGCACGGTCCAGGGGGCGCCGCCGGTCAGCTGCGGGCGGATCGCCTCGCAGTCGCGGACGATGGAGTCGGCGCGGAAGTGGGCGAGGTAGTCGGCCTGTTCGGCGGGCCCGCCGCGCAGCGGGAGGGTCTGCCGGTTGGCGGGGGTGGAGAGGCCGGTGCCGCGCTGGTCGAGGAGCAGGACCCGGAACTCCCTCAGCGCCCGCTCCAGCCAGGCCTGGCGTCCCACGAAGCGGCGGGCGCCGAAGCCGGGGCCGCCCTCCAGGTAGAGCAGCCAGGGCAGGTCGCTGCCCGCCCGTTCGGCGGCCACCACCTCGCGCGCGTACAGCTCGATCTGCTCGCCGGAGGGGTTCGAGTGGTCGAGGGGCACGGTGAAGCGGTGGTCGGTGAGAACGGTGCCGGGCTGGCGATAACTGGTCACGCTTGCTCCTGCTTGCTCCTGTTGCGATCGTTGTCGCCCAGTTCAGCACACGCCGTGCCCACCCGGACAGTCCCGGCCCGTGTGCGCGGCACCCCCGGCGCTCCTAGCGTGAGTACATGATCCGGTTCGAGCAGGTCAGCAAGGTCTACCCGGACGGCACCACGGCCGTCGACGGCCTGTCCTTCGAGGTCGCGGAGGGTGAGCTGGTCACCCTGGTGGGACCGTCCGGCTGCGGCAAGACGACCACGATGATGATGGTCAACCGGCTGATCGAGCCGACCTCGGGCCGGATCCTGATGGAGGGCGAGGACATCTCCGGGATCGACCCGGTGAAGCTGCGCCGCCGCATCGGGTACGTCATCCAGCAGGTCGGCCTCTTCCCGCACCGCACGATCCTCGACAACACGGCCACGGTGCCCTTCCTGACCGGCTGGAAGAAGGACCGGGCACGTGCGCGTGCCGCCGAACTCCTCGACCTGGTCGGCCTCGACCCCAAGGTCTACGGCTCCCGCTACCCCGAGCAGCTCTCCGGCGGCCAGCGCCAGCGCGTCGGCGTCGCCCGCGCCCTCGCCGCTGACCCGCCCGTCCTGCTCATGGACGAACCCTTCGGCGCCGTCGACCCGGTGGTCCGCGAACGCCTCCAGGACGAGTTCCTGAGCCTTCAGGCCACCGTCCGCAAGACGGTGCTCCTCGTCACCCACGACATCGAGGAAGCGGTACGGCTCGGTGACCGGATCGCGGTGTACGGGCAGGGCCGCATCGAGCAGTTCGACACCCCGGCAGCCGTCCTCGGCGCCCCGGCCACCCCCTATGTGGCGCAGTTCGTGGGCGCCGACCGGGGACTGAAGCGGCTGTCGGTCACCACGATCGAGCCGGACGACCTGGAGGAGCCGCCGCGCGCCCGCCTCGACGAGCCGGTGGCCTCGGCCGCGGCCCGGCTGCGCGCGGAGGGCGCCCGCTGGGCGGTCGTCCTCAACGAGCGGGGCGAACTGCACGGCTGGGTGTCCACCGAGGACCTGGCCCTCGCGGGCCCGACCGGCAGCGTGGGCGATCTGGCGCGCCGGATGGATGCCTGGGTCCCGGTCGGCTCACCGCTGAAGCACGCGTTCAGCGAGATGCTCCAGTGGGACGCCGGGTGGGTCGCGGTGCTGGACGGGGCGCGCCTGGTCGGCGTACTGACTCCGGCGAAGCTGCACGAGGCACTGCGGCGGTCGGTGGACGCGGACATGCAGGGCGTCCAGCGCGACGAGGTCGAGTTCGACTCGGTGGCGGAGGCGTAGGGAGCCTCAAAGGGGGGCGGGTTTCCGCACAGGCGCGCGACTTGTCCGCCCCAGCGGTGAGAACTGCTGCGACAGGTGTGAGGCGTGGGGCGCACGGACAGAGGTGCGGACAGCATTCGACTGCCGCCGCCTCACGTTCTGTTACGGCACCTTCCGAAACTCACGTTCCGCTACCTCACGCCGGGTGAATTCGACTTCATGAACCACACGCATCGCAGTATTCGCTTCTCCCCCGCCGTACGCACGGACCGGCGCAAGACGCTCGCGGCGTGGGCCGGTCGGCTGGTGGAAGCACGCTGGTTCTCGGTCCTGGTGATGGCCGCCATCCTCGGCAACGCCGTCCTGCTCGGCGTGGAGACGTACTCGGGTCTCGCGGCGCGCTGGCACGGGCAGCTGGTCGTCATGGAGAAGTGCTTCCTGGCCCTGTTCACCTGCGAGAGCCTGCTGCGGCTGGCCGCGCACGCCGACCGGCCCCGGGACTTCTTCCGCAGTCCGTGGAACGTCTTCGACGCCGCTGTGGTCCTCCTCGCCTTCCTGCCCGTCACCGGGGACAACACCACCCTCCTGCGGCTGCTGCGGCTCTTCAGGGTGCTGCGCACCGCGCGCTTCCTGCCCCAGCTGCGGGTCATCGTGACCGCCTTGGGCAAGTGCCTGCCGGGCACCGTCAGCTTCGTGATGGTCGGCACGCTGCTGCTGTACGTGTACGCGATGGTGGGCTGGCTCGCGTTCGCCGCCGCCGACCCGCAGCACTACGGGTCGCTCGGGCGGGCGGTGGTCACCCTGTTCATCCTGATGTCCCTGGACGGGCTGGGGGACGCGGTGCACGCCGGGCTGCTCATCTCGCCGTGGTCGCTTGCCTATTACGGCTCGTATGTGCTCCTCAGCTCGTTCCTGCTGGTGAACCTGCTGATCGGGGTGGTCATCAACTCCCTGGAGCAGGCCCGTGATTCGGACGGGCCCGCGAAGGAGTCCGGCCCGCCGCCGGCCGTCGAGCCGCCCGCGCGGGAGGCCGCCGATCCGCTGGACGCCTTCGGGGTCCGCGACCGCATCCTGGCCGCCCGGCTGGCCCTGGACGACGCGGAACGGCTCATTCAGATGAGCCGCTTGGACTCCAGGTAGGCCCGCGCCACGTCCTGCGGCAGCCGCCGCCAGCTGTCCACCTGCTGGTTCAGGGAAGCCAGGTCCTCGGTCGTCAGTACGGTGTTGAGCTTGCCCAGCGCCTTGGTCACTCCGGGCGAGCCCGCCCGCGCCCGGTTCACCACGGGGACGATGTAGTCGGCGTTCTGCAGCTTCTTGTCGTCGGCGAGGAGGACCAGGCCGAAGGCGTCGAGGGTGGCGTCGGTGGTCGTGGTGAGCACCATCTGGTCCTGGCCGCTCTGCACGGCCTGTTTGGCGGGGGTGGTGCCTACGCCCTTGGGGTCCACGGCCGTGATGTCGATGCCGTACGTCTTCTTCAGCCCGGGCTCGCAGTACGGGCGCTGGACGCACTCGTCGCCCGCCGCCAGCCGCACGGGCAGCCCGGACCTGCCCAGGTCGGTGAGGGTCTTGAGCCGGTGCTCGCGGGCGTACGAAGCCGCCACGGCGAAGGCGTTCTGGTCGACGGCCCGGCCGGGGTCGAGGACGGTGAGCCCGCGCGGGGCCGCCAGTTTCCGCAGCGCCTTCATGGTGGCGTCGAGATCGGGCGAGCCGACGGGGGTGGCGTCCGCGCCGTTCTTCTTGGCGTTCAGCCAGTCCGCGAAGGTGGCCGCGTACTCCGGGACGACATCGATCTGCCCGCTCTCCAGGGCCGGTTCGTACAGCTCCCGGTTGGTGACGGACAGCAGGGTCGTGCGGTATCCGGCCTTCTCCAGGAGCAGCGCGTACATCTGGGCGAGGAGGTCGCTCTCGGTGAATCCGGCCGAGCCGATGGTCAGGTCGTGGCTGTCGCCGGGCTCGGCGGTGATCTCGCCCTGGTTCTCCAGGGAGGGCCCGGTGGTGCAGCCCGTGACGAAGAGGAGCAGCACCCCGGCCACGTACCTGCGCCGCGTCATCCGTCGCATCGTCCGCCGCGACGTCCTCCGTGGCGTCCTGCGCGTCATCCGGCCCGCCCCCTCGCCCATTCGGGAGCGAATCTCTGGGCCGCTTCGAACAGCCCCTCCACCAGGAGTGCGAACACGGCGACGAGCACGGCCCCCGCGACCACTTGCGGCGTACTGGCGAGGTTGAAGCCCGCGGTGATGATCCGGCCGAGTCCGCCGCCGCCGGCCAGCGCGGCCAGCGTCGCCGTCGCCACCAGCTGTACGGCGGCGATCCGCACACCGGTCATGATCATCGGCAGGGCGAGCGGAAGTTCCACGTGAAACATCACCTGTTGTCCCGTCATGCCCATTCCCTTGGCGGCCCGGACGGTGTCCTGGTCGACACCGCGCATCCCGACGTACGCGTTGGTCAGCAGCGGTGGCACCGCGAAGAGCACCAGCGCGATGATCGTCGGCCACTCCCCCCTCGTGCCCAGCGGGGTGAGCAGCAGCAGGACCAGGACGGCGAAGGTGGGGACGGCCCGGCCGACGTTGGAGATGTTGACCGCGAGCGCCCCGCCCCTGCCGAGGTGGCCGAGCACGAGGGCAACGGGCAGGGCGACCAGACAGCTCAGCAGCAGGCAGACGACGGTGAGGAAGAGGTGTTCGCCGAGGCGGTCCCAGATGCCTCCGTCGCCGTTCCAGTGCGCGGCGTCGGTGAGCCAGTCCCAGGCCGCGGAGAGGGTGTTCATACGCGCGTCCAGGGGGTGAGCAGCCGCTGTACGCCCAGCAGCAGGAGGTCGGCGGCGATGGCGATGATCACGCACAGCACGGAGGCGGTGAGGACCTGCGCCTTGAAGTAGGTGTTCATGCCCGTGTAGATGAGGTTGCCGAGGCCGCCGTGGCCGACGATGGCGCCGACGGTGACCAGTGAGACGGCCGAGACGGTGGCGATACGGAGTCCGGCCATGGCGGCGGGCAGTGCGAGCGGCAGCTCGACGCCGAGCAGCAGGCGTACGGGGCCGTAGCCCATGCCCCGGGCGGCCCGCCTGGTCTCCTCGGGCACGGCGCGCAGCCCGGCGAGGAGGTTCCGTACGAGCAGGGTCAGCGAGTACAGGACCAGGCCCGCGATCACGAGCGAGGCGGACAGCCCGTACACCGGCAGCAGCAGCGAGAACATCGCGAGCGAGGGGATCGTGTAGAGCACCGTCGTCAGACCGAGCACGGGTGCGGACGCCCAGCGCCAGCGGCGGGCCGCGATGGCCAGCGGGAGCGCGATGAGCAGTCCGAGCAGCACGGAGACGACCGTGAGCTGGAGGTGCTGGAGCACCGCGTCCCAGAGGATCTCCCGGCGGCTGGACAGGTAGGCGCCGCAGATCCACTCGTTGCGCGCGAGGCAGTCGTCCGGGGGCGCGGTCACCCGTCCATTGCAGCCCGGCGGGGCGGGTGGGCGCGCGTCCTGGTGGACCGTACGGGTGCCCGGGCAGGCGCCGGAGGGGTCGTGGCATCCTGACCCCATGGGGGACAACGCGCGGCACCGTTCCGTACGACGCAGTTACGACACGGTCGCCGGGGAGTACCTGCGGCGGCTGCGGGACGAGCTCGCGGGGAAGCCGCTGGACCGGGCCCTGCTCGCCGCCCTGCTGGAGCAGACGGAGCCCGGCGCGGTGATCGCGGATCTGGGCTGCGGCCCGGGTCATGTGGCCGCCCATCTGGCGGAGGGCGGGGCGCGCACGGTCGGCGTCGATCTGTCGGCGGGCATGGTGGAGGCGGGCAGGAGCCACTTCCCCGGGGTCGAATTCCGGCGCGGTGACCTCCTCGAACTGCCCGCCGGGGACGGCGAGTTCGGCTCCGCCGTCGCCCTGTACTCGATCATCCACCTCCCGGCGGACGAGCTGGGCCGCGCCTTCGACGAGGTGGCGCGGACGCTCCGTCCCGGCGGGCTGTTCCTCGTCGCCTTCCATGTCGGCGAGGAGACCAGGCACCTGACCGAGTGGTGGGGGCACGAGGTGGACGTCGACTTCCACTTCCATGACCCCGCGCATGTCGCGAAGCTGCTGGAGGCCTCCGGATTCGGTCTGGAGATGCGGATGGAGCGCACCCACTACGCCCATGAGGCCGAGACCCGCCGCACCTATCTGCTGGCCCGGCGCGGCTGACTCGTTCCGTATCCCGAAACAGGGGAGCGCGAAACCCCCCGTACGTGTGACACTCCGGCCATGCTGGGTGTCACAGATCTGCCGACCTACCTGATGGGTCTCGTCCTGATAGTGCTGCTGCCGGGACCGAATTCGTTGTACGTACTGTCCGTCGCGGCCCGCCGCGGTGTCCGCTCCGGGTATACGGCGGCTGCCGGTGTCTGGTGCGGCGACACCGTGCTGATGGTGCTGTCCGCGGCCGGTGTGGCCTCGCTGCTGCAGGCCAACGCGTTCCTCTTCGGCATCGTGAAGTACGCGGGCGCGGGCTATCTGACCTGGCTCGCGATCGGCATGCTGCGGGCCGCGTGGTCGATGTGGCGGGCGCGGCACGAGAAGGCCTCCGCGGAGGGCCCGGAGTCCGCCGCCGCTCCGGTCGCGCAGGAGCGTCCGTACCGTCGCGCGCTGGTGATCAGTCTGCTCAACCCGAAGGCGATCCTCTTCTTCATCTCCTTCTTCGTGCAGTTCGTCGATCCCGCCTACGCGTACCCCGCGCTCTCCTTCGTCCTGCTGGGCGCGCTGGCCCAGCTGGCGAGCTTCCTCTACCTGACCGCGCTGATCTTCAGCGGCACCCGGCTCTCGGCCGCGTTCCGCCGCAGGAAGCGGCTGTCGGCGGGGGCCACCACGGGAGCGGGAGTGCTGTTCCTGGGATTCGCGGCGAAGCTGACACTGGCGAGCGCCTAGCCGCCGAGGGGCAGGGGGCGGGCGGTCGGCCTCAGGATCTCCACCACGGTGCGCGGACGACGTTGTCCTCCAGCACGCCGCAGTTCGTCCCGTTGACGACCTGACCTCGCTCGATGTCCCAGCCGACCACGCCGTTCCCCTTGCGGCCCAGCTCCACCAGCCGGTCGCGGCCGGCGCCTCCGCCGGTGTTCACGTCGCACTCGACGACGGTGGTCCACGCCCTGCCGTCCAGGGCGTCGGCCACCGCGAGCACCGGCAGGACGAGCCCGGCGAGGACGAGCGAGACGAACCGTGCGGCGTCCGCGGTGCGCTGGCGCCAGGTGGTGGCGGTGGTGTGGGTGCGTCTCCCGTCGCGGCGCGAGCGGCGGCCGGTGCGGTACTCGGCGATCACGCCGAGGCGCAGCGCGAAGGAGCCGACGGCCACCGCGGTCCCCCACCACCAGCCGTGGAAGGCCCCGAGGATCAGCCCAAAGGTGACCGGAAGGACGGTCGCCGTCACCGCCACGTGCCCGAGCGGGACGTCGGTGCGCGAGGGCGTGCCCCCTCGGGCCGCGAAGTATGCGTAGGAGGTGCGGGAGGCCGTGACGGCGAGCACCGCGGCGAGCAGGGGGTCGCTGAGCAGCATGCCGATGAGTACGTCGGGCCAGTTGCCGGGCTCCATCGCGACCAGGGCGTCCTTCGCCCCGCCGCTGCCGCCCAGTGTCCAGGCCAGCTTGAGCACCGGGACGGTGAAGACGACGGCCAGCAGCACCAGGTGCCCGGGCCCGCCCTTGCGGTCCTGCGCCCGCTCGCTCCGGCCGGTCCGCTCCGCCTCCTTGTCCCGCGCGGTGGTGCCAGCGCCCTGCTCGCTCATGGCGCCAGTGTCACCGCGCGACGCTCCGGGCACCTCCCGGAATGGCCGGACGGAGCAGAAACGCCTGCGCGCCGCACCCCATCGGGTCCGGCGCGCAGGCGTTTCTCCTGGGTACAGCGGGTCAGTGCTTGTGGCCGGGGGCTTCCTCCTCGGACTGGCCGGCGGGGGCAGTGGTTCCGGCATCGGTACCCGTACCCTTGCCCGCCTCGACCGTGAAGGCCGCAGTGCGGACCTTGCCGTTGTGCTGGAAGTCCAGGAACAGGCGGTACGATCCCGCGCTCGGTGCCGTGGCGGTGAAGGAGATCCCCGGGCCTGGCTTCGTCCTTCCGTCGCCGGGCTCGCCGTTGGGGTGCACGTGCAGGTAGGCGAGGTCGCCGGAGCGCAGGGCCACCAGGTGTCCGTACGCGCCGAGGTAGGGCTGGAGGTCGGTGACCGGCTTTCCGCCCTTGGCGACCTTGAGCAGGAGCTCGCCGCTCTTGCCGGGGTTCAGCCCGCCGTCGAGGGTGACCTGGTATCCGTCGACCTCTGCGGTACGGGAGGTGGAGGGGAGAGCGGCGGGGTTGGAGTTGCCCGCGACCGCGAGGTCCCCTCCGAGGGTCAGCGCGTCCGCGCCCTTCTTCGCGGGCTTGAAGTCGGCGAAGGCGCGGTAGCCGCCTGCGGCGGGCAGGTCGGTGGTGGTGCTCCAGGTGCCGTCGGCGGCCCGGGTGGGGTGCAGGTGGCGGAAGACGGTCAGGTCCCGTGAGGCGACGATGAAGTGCAGTTCCTTCTCGTGCTGGGGCTCGAAGGCGGTGACCTTGCGGCCCTGCGCGTCCTTGATGGAGAAGCTCAGCTTCGCGCCGCCCCCGGCGTTCACCCGGGGCGTGTCCAGGGCGAGGGTGTAACCGCCCTCGGAGATCTGCAGTCCGCCCGCCACGGGCGCGGCCGCGCTCTTGTCCCCCGAGCCCGAGCCTGCGGGTTCCTTCGCCCCGCCCGGCCCGCCCGCCGTGTCGTGTTCCGCGTGGGCGGCCGGCTTCTCGTCGTTGCCCAGGGGGCCGACGCCCTTGCCCACGCCGTACGCCGCGCCGAACGTCGCGGCGACGGCCGTGGCGAAAGCAGTGATCTTCAGTCCCGTGTTCATGACGCTCCTCTGGAGATGTGAGCTGCGTGCGAAGCAGCGACCATGTGCTCCACAATACCCCTGGGGGGTATCCAGTCAAGAGCTTTCGACTGCTTGCGCAAAATAGGGGGAGGGGGTATGCCTGAGTTGTTCGAAAATCCCCCGCGGGGCTGGGAACGGCCTGCCACGGTCCGTGCAGTGGTGGACGAAATCAACCTGGCCGGACCCGTGGCGTACACGACGGCGATGACGGTCGCGGAGATCCTTTGCCGCAAGGGCTGGCTGCGCCGCGAAAAGGTTTCCCGCGCCTGGGTGTACGAGCCGCAGAGCACGCGGGAGGCATACACCGCCCGGCTGACGCGGGACGCGCTCGGCGAGACGGGGGACCGTCAGGTGGCCCTGCCCGGACTGCTGGTGCGGACGAGCCGTCCGCACCAGCAGTCCGGGCTGGCGGCCGTGCCGTGGGGCGTGCTCGCCGCCACCTTCTCGGTTCGGCAGGGCTGACTTTCGCCCGGCTGTTGCTTCCCGCACGAAGCAGTCACCGGCTGATGAGCCTTGCCGAGGGTGCGCTCCCCCGGACTTCGACGCCCTTGTGGACGGCGGCGCCGTCCGGGTCGGCCATCGCCCGCGCGAGCGCCTCCGAGGAGTCGAAGGCGAAGGCCGACGACTGTACGAGGGGCACGCTCAGGGGCCGGCTGCCGCCGTCCGTCGGCTCGTTCACCACGTGCACGGCACGGGTCGTGATGTCCACTTGCTTCTCCTCGGTCGGATGCGGATGCGGATTCGGGCACCGGGAACGGAAACGGGGGCGCCCGATGTCTGCTGAAGAGACATCGGGCACCCCCGGACGGGCAGCGATTCGGACCACTGAGGCGGCCACGCACCGCACGTACTAGACGCCCACCTGCTCGCCCTGCGCGGCAGTGGCGGGCTTCTCCGGTGCCGCGGCGGCGGACTTCTTCTCCCCGCGCATCACGAGCAGGGTGATCAGGCCACCGGCGGCGGCGATCACGGCCGCCCCGATGAACGCGGAGCTGAACCCTTCGGTCAGGGCGGGGAGGTCACCCAGCTTGCCCGCACCCTGCGAGGTGGCGAGCGCGGTCAGGGCGGCCAGGCCGAGCGCGGAGCCGACCTGGTACGTGGTGTTGACGATGCCGGAGGCCAGACCGGCCTGCTCCGGCGGGGCACCGGCCATCGCGGTCATCATCGTGGGGATGTACGCCAGGGACATGCCGAGCGCGGCGACCAGCGAGGCGGGCAAAACGTCGATCAGGAAGCTGCCGGTCGGCTCGACCGTGGACAGCCAGACCAGTCCGAGGGCCAGCACCAGCAGACCGCCGGCGATCAGCGGCTTGGCGCCGAACTTCATCATCAGCCGTGCGGTGATCATCGTCATGAAGATCATCAGCAGCACGGTCATGGGCAGCAGGGCGGCGCCGCTCGCGAACGCCCCGTAGCCGAGCACCTGCTGGAGGTACAGGTTGAGGAAGTACCACATCGGGATCCACGCGGCACCGAGCAGCATCATCGCCAGGTTGGCCGAGCCGAGCCTCGGCACCCGCCACACGCTGAACGGCATCAGCGGCTCGCGCACGGACTTCTGGATGACGAGGAAGAGGGCCAGCAGGGCGACGGCGCCGACGAGTTGGAGGATGGTCGCGGTCGAACCCCAGCCCGCCTCGGGGGCCCGTACGACGGCGAAGACGGCCAGTGCGAGACCGGCGGTGACGGCGACGGCACCCGTGATGTCCACCGAGCCGCGACGGCTCTCGACCGCGGGCAGCACCTTGGTGGCGGCGAGGGTGATGAGGCCGATGGGGATGTAGATGATGAAGACCCAGGGCCAGCTCACCCACTCGGTGAACACCCCGCCGAGGAACACTCCGGCCGTGCCGCCCGCCGGGGCGGCGGCACCGTAGAAGGCCATGGCCTTGCCGAGTTCCTTGGGGTTGTGCCCGAAGAGCATCATCAGCAGCGTCATGGCGGACGGTGTGATCAGCGCTCCGCCGACGCCCTGGACGCCACGGCCCAGGATCTCGACCCAGGCGGTGGAGGCCGCCGCCGCGAGCACCGAGCCAGCGATCATGATCACCCAGCCGGTGGAGAAGATCTTCCGGGCGCCGATCAGGTCCGACAGCCGCCCGCCGAGCAGCAGCAGACCGCCGAACACGATCACATAGGCGTTGAACACCCACTGCAACTCGCCCTGGGAGAAGCCCAGGTCCTTCTGCATCTCGGGGAGCGCGACCCCGATGATCGACGTGTCCATGATCACCATGAACTGCGCCGTGGCGAGCACCGCGAGTGCCCACCAGCGCTTGGGATTGACGGTTGACATGACCTTCCCCTCTCCGATTCACATACCCTAGGGGGGTACCTGCGGCCCGTACCGTAGCATACGGGTGGGGGGTATGCGAGTCCCTGGAATGTCCGCTGCCACTCCGTCAACACCCGCCCCCCGCCGACCGACTGGAACCAGCCTCTGCCGCCGCTCCCGCCGCCCCGGCCATCGGCGAGCCCTCGCCGTCGCATCCCTCGCACACCGGATAATTCCGGCCAATTACCGCAACAGCGATGCAACAGCGAGATGCGACAGCGAGGGGTGCTTCACGCCATGGCCACCAAGGACACGCACGACGGGGACGACCTGCGGGACCGGGTCGACGGACTGATGGACGATCTGGTCGCCGACCTGGAACGGCTCACCGCGATTCCGTCGGTCGCCTTCCCGGGGTTCCCGCCGGAACCGGTGCAGGAGGCCCATGACCTGCTCGTCGGGCTCCTGCGGGACATCGGCGTCGAGCACATCGAACGCATCGACCTGCCGGACACCGCCCCGGTGATCTTCGCGGAGATCCCGCCGCCGGCCCCTGACGCCCCGACCGTCCTGCTCTACTCGCACTACGACGTCCAGCCGCCCGGCGACGAGGGCCTGTGGAAGTCGCCGCCCTTCGAACCGACCCCCGTCGAGGGCGGCCTGCGGGCGCGCGGGATCGCCGACGACAAGTCCAACGTCATCGCCCACCTGGGCATGCTGCGCGCCTTCGGGGGCCGTCCGCCCGTCGGCATCAAGATCGTGTTCGAGGGGCAGGAGGAGTACGGCAGCCCCTTCGACGACTACCCGCCCACCGACGCACAGCGGTTCGCCTGCGACGCCATGGTCATCGCCGACCTGGGCAACCTCCGCCCCGGCACCCCGACCCTCACCACCGGCCTGCGCGGCGCCTGCGAGGTCGTGGTCGAGGTCCGTACGCTCCAGGAGCCGCGCCACAGCGGGGAGTTCGGCGGCGCCGCCCCCGACGCCCTGCTCGTACTCCTCAAGGCCCTGGCCACCCTGCACGACGTGCACGGGGACGTGGCCGTCGAGGGGCTGCGCCGGGAGGAGTGGACCGGGGCCGGGTACACCGACGAGGAGTTCCGCGAACTCGCGGGCGTCGAGCCGGGGATGCCGCTGATCGGCAGCGGCACCCTGGGCGAGCGGCTCTGGACGGGACCGGCGATCACCGTCATCGGCATCGACGCCCCGACCGTGGACGGTGCCGCGTCCGCCGTGGTGCCCCACGCGCGGGCCAAGCTGAACCTCCGCTTCCACCCCCAGCAGGACCCGGTCGACGCACGCGGCAGGCTGGTCGACCACCTCAGGGCGCTCAAGCCGTTCGGCGTCCCGCTCACCGTCACCCCGGGCGACACCGGCCCCGGCTTCGAGGCGCGCACCGGCGGCCCGGCCTACGCCGCGGCCCGTACCGCGCTCAGGGAAGCCTGGGGCACCGACGCCCAGTACGTGTCGACCGGCGGCTCCATCCCGTTGGTCAACGGGCTCTCCAAGGCGGCGCCCGACGCCGAGGTGCTGCTCTTCGGCGCCCAGGACAGCATGTGCAACCTGCACGCCCCCAACGAGCGCGTGCTCCTCTCCGAGCTGCGGAACACGGTCGTCGCCATGTGCGCCTTCGTCCGCGAGTACGCCGCCGCGCACGGCACGGGGAGCGCCTCATGAGCACCGCCGACGCGGGATCCCCGCCCCGGCCGCCGGACACCGATCCCGACGAGCCCCCACAGGCCGACGGCAGGCGGAAGTTCTCCTTCCCGAGCGCGCTGACCATCCTGGCGATCGTCACCCTCGCGGTCTGGCTGCTCGCCTTCCTCATTCCGCCGGGCCAGTACGACCGCAACGAGGCGGGCGCGCCCGTCGAGGGCACGTACCACCGCGTCGACACGGGCCGGACCTTCGTCGACAGCCTCAACGACCTGTTCCTGTCCGCGGTCAACGGCCTCTACGGCATCCAGGACCCCAAGACCCAACTCGTCGGCCCCTACAACTCCGGCGATCTCTACGGCAGTGCGGGCGTCTTCCTCTTCGTGCTCGCCATCGGCGCGTTCATCACGGTGGTCTTCGCCACCGGGGCGCTCGACCGGGGCATCGCCCGGCTCGCCCACCGGCTGCGCGACCGGGGAGCGCTGCTGATCGCGGGCATGATGCTGGTCTTCTCGGTGCTGGGCACGGTCGAGGGCTTCGCCGAGGAGACCCTCGGGTTCTACGGGCTGATCGTGCCGCTGGTGCTCGCGCTCGGGTACGACCGGATGACGGCCTGCGGCGTACTGATCCTCGGCGCGGGCGTCGGGGTGATGTGCTCGACGGTCAACCCGTTCGCCACCGGTGTCGCCTCCTCGGCGGCGGGCATCTCGCTGGGCGACGGCATCGCGCTGCGCTTCGTGATGTGGATCGTGCTGACCGCCGTCACGATCGCGTACGTCATCCGCTACGCCCAGCGCGTCCGGAAGGACCCCGCACGCTCGCTGTCCGGTTTCCGGCCCGGCGACCGCGACCGGGAGCAGGCCGTCTCGGACGCCACCGGGGCGCCGGAGCTGACCGGGACGCACAAGGCCGTCCTGATCGTCACCGCACTGGTCTTCGCCTTCATGATCTTCTCGGTGGTGCCCTGGGCGAGTGCCCTGACGGGGGACGCCGACGCCAAGCCGTACGGCTTCGAACTCGGCTGGTCGTTCGCTCAGTTGGCGGCGCTCTTCCTGTTCGCGGCGGTTCTCGTCGGGCTGGTCGCGCGGATGGGCGAGGCCAGGCTGAGCTCGACGGTGGTCCAGGGCGCGGCGGACTTCATCTCGCCCGCGCTGGTGATCCTGCTGGCGCGCGGCGTCACCGTGATCATGAACAACTCGAAGATCACCGACACTGTGCTGCACGCGATCGAGGGCATCGTGAAGGGCACCGCCTCCGGTCTCTTCGCGATCATCGTCTTCGCGGTGAACCTGCCGCTGGCCTTCCTGATCCCGTCCACTTCCGGCCACGCCACGCTCGCCATGCCGATCCTCGCGCCACTGGCCGACTTCGCGGGGGTCTCGCGGGCGGTCGTCGTCACCGCCTGGCAGGCGGCCAGTGGCTGGATGAACCTGTGGATCCCGACGACCGCCGTCACCATCGGCGGCGTGGCGCTCGCGAAGGTCGGCTACGACAAGTACCTGCGGTTCGTCTGGCCGTTGCTGGCGGTGCTGTTCGTGCTGATCTGCGGGTTCCTGGCGGTGGGCGCGGCGTTCACCTAGCGGCGGGGAGGCTGGCGACAAGGCGGCCGGCGGCGGCGCGGCGCCCTGTCCCGGTCAGCGCACCCTGCCGCGCGGTTTCAGATGGGCCGGCGGGAGTTCCGGGGCCGGGATCGGGGCGCCGTCGTAGCCCTTGACCTCGCCGAAGCGGGTGCCGGTCATCCAGTCCTCGCGGGCCTGGGCGATCTCCTCGTGGGACCGTCCGATCCAGTTCCAGAACATGACGAGCTCCTCCTCGAAGGGCTCGCCGCCCAGCAGCATCAGGCTCGCGTCGGACTCGGCGCGCAGCGGGAGTCCGGTGCGCCCGCAGCCCAGGTAGAGCATCGAGCCGGGGAGGACCGGGACCCCGTCGACGTGCGCCTCGCCGGACATCGACAGGACCGCGTACTCGAAGTCCGGGTCGAGCGGGAGGGACGCCTGTGCGCCGCGCGCGAGGGTGAGGTCCGCGCCGACGATCGGGGAGTACGTGCTGCCGGGCGAGGTGGCGCCGTCGAGTTCGCCGAGGATGACGGTGGCGGTGAGGCCGGGGGCGGTGACCCGGGGCAGGTCCGCGTGGTGCTGGAAGTGCGGTTCGGTGTGGCGGTGGGCGTCGGGGAGGGCGACCCAGAGCTGTGCGCCGTGCAGCAGGCGGGCGTGCTCGCGGGGGGACTCCTCGGAGTGGCTGATGGCGCGGCCGGAGGTCATGAGGCCGAGTTCGCGGGGGCGGATGGTGGCGAGGGAGCCGGTGCTGTCGCGGTGCAGGACCTCGCCCTCGTGCAGCCAGCTCACGGTCTGAAGGCCCATGTGCGGGTGCGGCGCCACCTGCATGCCGGGCTCGTCGGCGATGTCGTCGGGGCCGTAGTGGTCGACGAAGGCCCAGGCGCCGACCATGCGGCGGCCCAGGTTCGGCAGCAGTCGGCGTACCTCGGTGGATTCGCCGAGCTGCACCCGGCGGGGCGAGAGGAGTTCGCGCACCGGTTCGGCGGCGACGAATCCGCGTCCGCCGCAGACGGCGGGCACGGGCTGACGATCGAGATTGCTCATGGCGTCAACGTACTGCCGGGCGGGCGGATCGGACCGCGGGGGCGCCCGGCCGCCCCCGAATCGTAGTGGAATGTTCAATCACCTTCGTGTGTTGGAGGGGGTGAACGGCTCGGCTCCCTTGATCGGGGCCCCGGGCCGGAACCGCACGACGAGGCAGGAGCGCACAGTGGACGTCCAGGTCAACCTCAACGACGCGTACTACCAGCAGGGCAGCGCCGCCGAGCGCTGGGACCGTGCGCAGCTGTTCTTCGACGCGAAGGAGTACGACAAGGCGGCGCGCATCCTCGGCCCGCTGGTCGAGGAGGTCCCGGAGCTGGCCTCGCCGAGGCTGCTGCTGGCCCGCTCGTACTACCACTCCGCCCAGCTGAAGCGGGCCGAGCAGGAGCTGCGGACGGTGCTGGAGAGCTGGCCCGTCGAGCACTACGCGCAGCTGATGCTGGGCCGCACCCTGGAGCGCCAGGGGCGGCACGACGAGGCGGCCCCGTACCTGCGGACGGCGGCGGCGCTGAACGGTGAGTTCGACTCGCTGGAGCCGGCGTCCAGCAGCTGACCCGGCCGCGCGGGATTCGCGGGTGAAGCGCTGAGGAGTAGACCGCTCCTCAGCGCTTCACCGCTTCACGGCACGCAGAACCACGAACTTCGGGTCGCTCGCGATCACTTCGCAGTTCCCGAAGAGCCTGCGCAGCCGTACGTGGTAGCCGAGGTGCCGGTTGCCGACGACCAGGAGTTCCCCGCCGGGGCGCAGCACGTCGCGCGCGCCCGCGAACATCCGCCGGGCGGTGGCGTCGGTGGTCGCCTGGTGCGAGTGGAAGGGGGGATTGTTCAGTACGAGGTCGACGGACTCGTCCGGAATCCCCGCCGTGCCGTCACCCACCCCGAACTCGGCCTTGCCCTCGCCCTCGGGGACATTGGCCCGGTACGTCGCCTCCGCCGAGGCCACCGCCTGGTACGACTCGTCCGCGAACAGCACCTCGGCCCCCGGGTGGGCGAGCGCCGCCGCCGTGCCGACGACGCCGTTCCCGCAGCCGAGGTCGAGGATCCTGGCGGGCCGCCCTCCCCGGGGCAGGGCCCCGGGCAGGTGCTGGAGGAAGAACCGGGTGCCGATGTCCAGGCGCTCGGCGCAGAAGATGCCGGCGTGGTTGGTGACGGTCACCCCGGCGCCCGCCCCCGCGTCGGCGTCCAGGGTGTACGTCAGCGGCCACGGGTCGCCGTTGCGGTCGGGCGACGCGGTGGGGGTGCTGAAGATCAGGCGGGCCTTCTTCTCCGCGAGCGAGGTGCGGGTGGGGCCGATGAACCGCTCGAACAGGCGCAGCGTGGAGGTGTGGATCTCCTTGACCATGCCGGTGCCGACGACGACGGTGCCGGTGTGCAGGGCGGGGGCGAGGCGGTGCAGCTGGTCCTCCAGGAGCGCGAGGCTCTTGGGCACCCGGACGAGGAGGACGTCGATCCGCTCGGGCGGGGTGTCCTGGGTGGACAGCAGGCGCAGGGCGTCCGGGTCCGTGCCGTTGCGGGCGAGGTTGGCGCGGGTGGCCTCGCGGCCGAGGTAGGAGTCCGTGATCTGTACGGGCCGGTGCTCGGCCAGTGCGGTGACCAGTGCGCCCCACCGGTCGCCCAGGGCGACGACGGTGCCGGACAGATCCGTCGCGGGGATCTCGTCGGTGCCCGCCAGATGGCGCAGCAGGTACTCGTCGGCGGCGTCCCACGCGCGCAGCGTGTCGCGGGAGTCCACGGGGAAGCGGGCGAGCTCGGACACGCCCCATGACGTCGTCAAACGGTTCATTGTGGGTTCAGGCTAACCCGGCGCGCGGACCCCGGGGCCGGCTCCCCGGGTCCACCCGCGCACGCGGCCCGTGCTACCGGCGGCCGGCGGGTCGGTGCGGCACCGCCGGAAGAGGCGCGGAGCGGCCGGATGTCCGCCTGACCAGGCAGTGGAGCACACTGGTACCGGCCCGTTCACGAGCTGGGAGCAGAAGCATGGATCAGGCACAGGCCCGTCAGTGGCTGGCGACCGCCGTCGAGGAGGCTCGGGCGGGCCTCGCCGAGGGCGGCATCCCGATCGGCGCCGCGCTGTACGGGGCGGACGGCACGGTCCTGGGGCGCGGCCACAACCGGCGCGTCCAGGACGGCGACCCGTCGATGCACGGGGAGACCTCGGCGTTCCGCGATGCCGGGCGGCAGCGCACGTACCGGGGCACGACCATGGTGACGACGCTGTCCCCGTGCTGGTACTGCAGCGGTCTGGTGCGGCAGTTCGGCATCTCGCGGGTGATCGTGGGCGAGTCGGAGACCTTCCACGGCGGGCACGACTGGCTGGCCGAGCACGGCGTGGAGATCATCGAGTTGAACGACCCGGAGTGCGTGGAGCTGATGAAGGACTTCATCGCCGCGAAGCCGGAGCTGTGGAGCGAGGACATCGGCGAGTGACGCCTCGGCACACCCTAGAGGGCACGGCCCAGCGCGAGTGCTTCGTCGACCGCCGCCGGGATGTCCGTGACGGGGAACAGCGCGTGCCGTACGGTGCGCTGCGCGTCGACGAGCAGGATCAGCCGCTTGAGCCGGAGGTCCTGGGCCGACCGGAAGGTGGGCAGGCGCAGCGCGGCGGCCAGTTGGAGCCGTTCGTCGGAGAGCAGCACGAAGGGCAGGTCCTCGGCGTTCGCGAAGTCGGCCTGTTCTCGCGGGAGTTGGGTGCTCACCCCGCGCACCGCGAGCCCGGCGGCCTCGAACTGCGGCCAGGCGTCACGGAACAGCCGGTTCTCCAGGGTGCAGCCCGCCGCCCCCGGGACGTCCGGCCGGGGCGGGCCGCCGGGGATGCCGGTCGCCGGGTAGACGAAGAGGACGGTGGCGCGGGCGTCGGGTGCGACGGGGTGGTGGGCGCTGCCGTCGGTGCCCGGCAGTTCGAGGTCCTGCGCGATGCGGGTGCCGACGAGCTGTGCCACCCGGGCCGCTTCGCCGCTCGCGCCGTCGGCGGTCCCGGTGAGGGTGCCGTCGCCGAGCAGCCAGCGGTCGGCCCAGTCCTGGAGTGAGACCAGGACCGGGATCAGACCGCGTCCACGCTCGGTGAGCACGTACTCGTAGCGCGTCGGCCGCTCCTGGTACGGGCGCCGTTCCAGCACTCCGTTGTCGGTGAGGGTGCTCAGCCGCTCCGAGAGGACCTTGCGGGACAGGCCCAGTTCGCGGGCGAGCCCGTCGAAGCGGACCTGCCCCCGGGCGACCTCGCGCAGCACCAGGAGGGTCCACCAGTCGCCGACGACTCCTGCGGCCTGGGCGATGCCGCAGGTCTCGTCGGTCTGGTGCCTGCGGGTCATCGGCGAGCTCCGTTGCCTGGGGGCGGGTTGCCTGGGGGCGGGGTCATCCGCCCATAGTAGGTTCCCTTTCCGTACTGAGCGCGTTCTCGGCGCCCGGCCGCTCGAACTGGGTGCGGTAGAGCTCCTCGTACCTGCCGCCCGCCGCGAGGAGTTCGGTGTGGGTGCCCCGTTCGACGATCCGCCCGGCCTCCACGACCAGGATCAGATCGGCGGCCCGCACCGTGGAGAGCCGGTGCGCGATGACCACGGCGGTACGTCCGTCCAGTGCCTCGGCCAGTGCTTCCTGGACGGCCGCCTCGGACGTGGAGTCGAGGTGTGCGGTGGCCTCGTCGAGGATGACGACGCGCTGCCGGGCGAGCAGCAGCCGGGCGATGGTGAGCCGCTGGCGTTCGCCGCCGGAGAGCCGGTAGCCGCGCTCGCCGACGACGGTGTCCAGACCGTCGGGCAGGGAGGTGATGAGCTCCTCCAGACGGGAGCGGCGCAGCGCGTCCCAGATGTCCTCCTCGGTGGCGTCGGGGCGGGCCAGCAGGAGGTTCGACCGTACGGACTCGTGGAAGAGGTGGCCGTCCTGGGTGACCATGCCGAGGGTCTGCCTGATGGAGTCGGCGCTGAGGTCGCGGACGTCGACGCCACCGATGCGTACGGTGCCCGCGTCGGCGTCGTACAGCCGGGGCAGCAGTTGCGCGATGGTCGACTTCCCGGCGCCGGAGGAGCCGACGAGGGCGACCATGCGGCCGGGTTCGGCGCGGAAGGAGACGTCGTGCAGGACGTCGGTGCCGCCCCGGTTGTCGAGGACGGCGACGTCCTCCAGGGAGGCGAGGGAGACCTTGTCGGCGGCCGGGTAGCCGAAGGTGACGCCGTCGAACTCGACGGAGACCGGTCCTTCGGGGACCTTGCGGGGTTCCGGCTTCTCGGCGATCAGCGGCTTGAGGTCGAGGATCTCGAAGACCCGCTCGAAGCTGACGAGTGCGCTCATCACCTCGACGCGGGCGCCGGCCAGGGCGGTCAGCGGGGCGTAGAGCCGGGTCAGCAGCAGGGCCAGGGCGACGACCGCACCGGCCTCCAGGCTGCCGCGCAGCGCGTAGTACCCGCCGAGCCCGTAGACCAGGGCGAGGGCCAGCGCGGAGACGAGGGTGAGTGCGGTGATGAAGGTGGCCTGCACCATGGCGGTACGGACGCCGATGTCGCGCACCCGGCCGGCGCGGGCGGCGAATTCGGCGGACTCGTCGGCGGGGCGGCCGAAGAGCTTGATGAGGGTGGCGCCGGGGGCGGAGAACCGCTCGGTCATCTGGGTGCCCATGGTGGCGTTGTGCCCGGCCGCCTCGCGCTGGAGCCTGGCCATCCGTGAGCCCATGCGCCGCGCGGGCACCACGAACACCGGCAGCAGCACCAGGGCGAGCAGGGTGATCTGCCAGGAGATGCTCAGCATCACGGCGAGCGTCAGGAGCAGGGTGACCAGGTTGGAGACGACGCCGGAGAGGGTGTTGGAGAAGGCGCGCTGGGCGCCGATGACGTCGTTGTTGAGGCGGCTGACCAGGGCGCCGGTGCGGGTACGGGTGAAGAAGGCCACCGGCATCCGCTGGACGTGGTCGAAGACCGCCGTGCGCAGATCGAGGATCAGCCCTTCGCCGAGGGTCGCCGACAGCCACCGGGTGCCGAGCGCGAGGCCCGCCTCGACGACGGCGATCAGTGCGATGAGCAGGGCCAGTCGGGTGATGGTGCCCGTGTCGTTGCCGCTGACGATGGCGTCCACGACGCGGCCCGCGAGGACGGGCGTGGCGACGGCGAGCAGTGCGGTGACGACGCTCAGCAGCAGGAAGAGCAGGAGTTTTCTGCGGTGCGGGGTGGCGAATGCGGCGATGCGGCGCAGGGTGACGCGGGAGAAGGGACGTTTGTCCTCCTGCGCGGTCATCACGCTGTGCATCGACGTCCAGGCGGTGACTTCCATGTCCACGGGGTGCCTCCGGGGTGCAGTGCCGACGCTCGGAATTCCCGTCGGCCGTGGTGGCCCGGGGAGCAGTCAGCACGCTACGACCTCAACCGGAGTTGAGGTCAAAGAATTCCCCCGACCCACCCCCAACGGGCCCACCACGCCCACGTATTGACGCTCACCGAGCCACTCGCTCAGCCCGTGGAGAGCCCGCCCGCCGAGGTGACCAGCGCGTCCAGCACCGGCTTGATCAGCGGATGCTGCTCGGCCCCCCGCCGTACGGCAGCGAAGACCCTGCGGGTCGCCGCGTGCCCGGTCACCGGGCGTACGACGGCGTCCTTGAGCTCCATCCCGCGCAGCGCGGACCTCGGCACCAGCGCCACACCGGCGCCCGCCCCGGCCAGTGCGACCACCGCGCGGAAGTCGTCCGAGGAGTGCTTGAGGCGCGGCTCGAAGCCCGCGAGCTCGCAGGCGCGCAGCACCATGTCGTGGCACGGGTTGCCCGGGTAGGGGCCGATCCAGTCGCTGGTCGCGAGGCCCGCCAGGGCGACATGCTCATCGGCACACAGGGCGTGCCCGGCGGGCAGTACGGCGTCGAAGGGCTCCGCGTACAGCGGCACGCGCGCGAGGCGCCGGTCGTCCTCGCGGGGTGCGCCCCGGTACTCGACTGCGACCGCCACGTCAGCCTTGCCGCTCAGCACCAGCGGCAGGCTCTCGTCGCCCTCCGCGTCCCACACCCGCATCCGGATGCCGGGGTGCTCGCCCGCCAGGCGGCCGACGGCGGGGGCGACGACCTCGGCGATGCCGGTGGCGAAGGAGGCGACCGCGACCTCGCCGGCCGCGCCGCCCGCGTAGTCGGCTAGTTCGGCCTCGGCCCGTTCCAGCTGGGCGAGGACGGCGTGGGTGTGGGCGAGCAGGATCTCGCCCGCCGCGGTCAGTTCGACCCCCTTGCCGCTGCGGATGAGCAGGGTGTGGCCGGTCTCCTGCTCCAGCGCGTTGAGCTGCTGGGAGACGGCCGAGGGGGTCAGGTACAGCACATGGGCCGCGGCGGTCACCGTACGGTGGTCCGCCACGGCCCGCAGGATGCGCAGCCTTCTGGGGTCGATCACCCAGCCAGTGTCGCCCGTGCGTCGACGAACGCCGCAATCGCCCTCTCGACGTCGGCGGTGGAGTGCGCGGCGGACAGCTGGACCCGGATGCGGGCCTTGCCCATCGGGACCACCGGGTAGGAGAACCCGATCACGTACACACCGCGCTCAAGCAGCAGCTCGGCCATGCGTCCGGCCTCGGCGGCGTCGCCGATCATGACGGGGGCGATGGCGTGGTCGCCGGGCAGGATGTCGAAGCCCGCCTCGGTCATCTTCGTACGGAACAGCTCGGTGTTGGCGCGCAGCTTCTCGCGCAGGTCACCGGCCGACTCCAGCAGGTCGAGGACCTTGAGGGAGGCGGCGGCGATGACCGGGGCGAGGGAGTTGGAGAAGAGGTACGGGCGCGAGCGCTGGCGCAGCAGGGCGACGATCTCGGCGCGGGCGGCGACGTAACCGCCGGAGGCGCCGCCCAGCGCCTTGCCGAGGGTGCCGGTGATGATGTCGACGCGGTCCATCACGCCGTGCAGCTCGGGGGTGCCCCGGCCGCCCTGGCCGACGAAGCCCACCGCGTGCGAGTCGTCGACCATGACCATGGCGTCGTAGCGGTCGGCGAGGTCGCAGATCTCCGTCAGCGGGGCGACGTAACCGTCCATCGAGAAGACGCCGTCGGTGACGATCAGGCGGCGGCGGGCGCCCGCGGTCTCCTTGAGCTTGGCCTCCAGCTCGGCCATGTCGCGGTTGGCGTAGCGGTGGCGGGCGGCCTTGGAGAGGCGGATGCCGTCGATGATGCTGGCGTGGTTGAGGGCGTCGGAGATGACCGCGTCCTCGGGGCCGAGGAGGGTCTCGAAGACACCGCCGTTGGCGTCGAAGCAGGAGGAGTAGAGGATCGTGTCCTCCTGGCCCAGGAAGGACGAGAGCCGCGCCTCCAGCTCCTTGTGGACGTCCTGGGTGCCGCAGATGAAGCGGACCGAGGCCATGCCGTAGCCCCAGCGGTCCAGGGCTTCCTTGGCGGCGGTGACGACCTCGGGGTGGTCGGCCAGGCCGAGGTAGTTGTTGGCGCAGAAGTTGAGGACCTCGGCGGCCTGCCCGTCCGCGGTGACGCCGACGGTGGCGTTCTGCGGGCTGGTGATCACGCGCTCGGGCTTGAACAGCCCGGCTTCGCGGATCTCGTCGAGGGTGGCGCGCAGTTCGTCACGGACGGACGCGTACATGGAGAGCTCCCTGTGGGGTCGCGGTGGAGGATGTTCCAGTGTCTGCCGGGGCCCGGCGAGTGAACCGAAGGGGCGCGCGGGCGTCGAAAGGAAGAGCGCGCGCAGGCCGGGAGGAACGAGCGGCCGAGCACGGTCGACCGTCGACGCCCGCTCGGGCGCCCCGGAGGCGAACCGAGCCTCGGAATTAGACAGTCCAGTCGAGGATGATCTTGCCGCTGCGGGCGGTGGCGGCCTCGTCGAAGGCGGCCTCGAAGTCCTGGTAGCCGTAACTGCCGGTTATCACGGGCCGCAGGTCGAGACCGGCCTCGATCAGCACCGTCATGGCGTACCAGGTCTCGTACATCTCGCGGCCGTAGATCCCCTTGATGGTGATCATCGAGGTGACGATCTTCGACCAGTCGACCGCGAACTCCTCCGCGGGCAGGCCCAGCATGGCGATGCGTCCGCCGTGCGTCATGTTGTCGACCATGTCGCGCATGGCCTCGGGGCGGCCGGACATCTCCAGGCCGATGTCGAAGCCCTCCTTGAGGCCCAGCTTCTGCTGTGCCTCGGCGATGGAGCTCTGCGCGACGTTGACGGCGAGGGTGGCGCCGACCTGGCGGGCCAGCTCCAGGCGGGGTTCGCTGACGTCGGTGATGACGACGCTGCGGGCTCCGGCGTGCTTGGCGACGGCGGCGGCCATGATGCCGATCGGACCCGCGCCGGTGATCAGTACGTCCTCGCCGACCAGCGGGAAGGACAGCGCGGTGTGCACGGCGTTGCCGAACGGGTCGAAGATCGCCGCGACGTCGAGGTCGACCTTGGTGCGGTGCACCCACACGTTGGACGCGGGCAGTGCGACGTACTCGGCGAAGGCGCCGTCGACGCCGACGCCGAGTCCGACGGTGGAGCGGCAGAGGTGGCGGCGCCCGGCCAGACAGTTGCGGCACTTGCCGCACACCAGGTGGCCCTCGCCGCTGACGATGTCGCCGGCCTTGATGTCCGCCACGTCCGCGCCGACGTGCGCGACCTCGCCGACGAACTCGTGGCCGAGCACCCGGGGCGTGGTGACGGCCTGCTGCGCCCAGCCGTCCCAGTTGCGGATGTGCAGGTCGGTGCCGCAGATGCCGGTGCGCAGCACCTTGATGAGCACGTCGCCGGGGCCGGTCTCGGGCTCGGGCACGTCCATGAGCCACAGCCCGGGCTCGGCCTTGTGCTTGACGAGTGCTCTCATGGCGGTGGCTCCAGGCTGTGAGGCATCCGGCGACGGATCCCGTGGTGATCGCTTGTGGGCTCCAATCTGCCGATCGGGACGGGCCGCGTCCATCGAGGTTTTCTTAACCGGGCCCCAAGCCCAGCTTCATTCGCACATCCGCTCGCCCCGCTCGTACACCCTCATGACCTGTACGTTTCCAGCAGTCGCAGCCAGATCTCGCTGATCGTCGGGTACGAGGGGACGGCGTGCCACAGTCGCGACACGGGCACCTGGCCGACCACCGCGACCGTCGCGGAGTGCACCAGTTCGCTGACTGCGGGGCCCACGAAGGTGACGCCGAGGAGGGTCTCGGTGTCGAGGTCGACGACCATCCGGGCCCGGCCCTTGTAGCCGTGGGCGTAGAGACCGGCTCCGGCGACCGCGCCCAGGTCGTGGTCGACGGCCCGTACCCGGCGGCCTGCCGCCTCGGCCTCGGCGAGGGTGAGGCCGACCGAGCCCGCCTCGGGGTCGCTGAAGACGACCTGCGGAACGCATCCGTGGTCGGCGGTGGCCACGTGCTTGCCCCAGGGGGCGTCGTCGACGGGCTTGCCGAGGGCGCGGGCGCCGATCACGTCGCCCGCGATCCGGGCCTGGTACTTGCCCTGGTGGGTGAGGAGGGCGCGGTGGTTGGCGTCGCCGACGGCGTACAGCCAGTCGGAGTCCTCGACCCGGCAGGTGTCGTCGACCGGCAGCCAGGTGCCCGGTTCGAGGCCGACCGTCTCCAGGCCGATGTCGTCGGTCCTGGGTGCGCGTCCCACGGCGAAGAGGATCTCGTCCGCCTCGATCGTCGAGCCGTCCTCCAGGGTGACGGTGAGGGTGGCGCCGTCGCGGTGGACGGCCGCGACCGACGCGCCGTGGCGCACCGTCGCGCCCGCCTCCTCCAGTGCCTCGGTCACGTACTCGCCCGCGAAGGGCTCCATCCTCGGCAGCAGTCCGCCGTCGCCCCGCACCAGGAGGGTGACCTGTGAACCGAAGGCCTGCCAGGCGGTGGCCATCTCGACGCCGACCACTCCCCCGCCGACCACCACCAGGCGGCCGGGGACGGACTCGGCGCTGGTCGCCTCGCGGCTGGTCCACGGGCGGGCGTCGGCGACGCCGGGCAGGTCGGGGACGACGGCCCGGGTGCCGGTGCACACGGCGACGGCGTGGCGTGCGGTGAGGGTGGTACGGGTGCCGTCGGGGGCTTCCACCGTGACCTTGCGGGGGCCGTCGAGGCGGCCGTGCCCGCGGTGGATCGCGACGCCGATCGACTCGATCCAGCCGACCTGGCCGTCGTCCTTCCAGTTCGAGGTGTAGTAGTCGCGGTGGGCGAGGACGGCGGGCACGTCGAGCGGGCCCTGCACGGCCTGCTGGAGCCCGGGGACGCGGCGGGCGTCGGCGCGTGCCGTGACGGGGCGCAGCAGTGCCTTGCTGGGCATGCACGCCCAGTAGGAGCACTCGCCGCCGATGAGTTCCTCCTCGACGATCGCCACGCTCAGCCCGGCCGCGCGGGCCCGGTCCGCGACGTTCTCGCCGACCGGTCCGGCGCCCAGCACCACCACGTCGTAGGCGAGCATCGTGGAGTCTGTTTCGGTTCCTGTGACAGGTGTCATGAAGCTCAGTCTGCTGGGTGGTGTGCGCCGCAGCCAGAGGGGAAGGGGGTCCGACGGAATAGGGCACTGTCGTGCACCGTTGAGAGCGGAACGGCGATGCCCTGAATGACGGAAGAGGAGCACAACATGGCCACTGTCGAACTTACGAAGGAAAATTTCGACTCGGTCGTCACCGACAATGACTTCGTCCTGATCGACTTCTGGGCCTCGTGGTGCGGTCCGTGCCGCCAGTTCGCCCCGGTATACGAGAGCGCTTCCGGCCGTCACGAGGACCTGGTCTTCGCCAAGGTCGACACCGAGGCGCAGCAGGAGCTCGCGGCGGCCTTCGAGATCCAGTCGATCCCGACCCTGATGATCGTCCGCGAGAACGTCGCGGTGTTCGCCCAGCCGGGCGCACTGCCCGAGGCGGCTCTTGAGGACATCATCGGCCAGGCCCGCAACCTGGACATGGACGAGGTCCGCAAGTCGATCGAGAAGACGCAGACGGACGGGCCCGGCGAGCAGCAGGACGCCGGCTGACCCGCTCTTCCCCGCTGCGGCATCCGGGGGGCGCCACCTCGAAGAGGCGGCGCCCACCGGCATGTCCGGACGGTTTCAGCGCTCCAGGACCAGTGCCAGTCCCTGGCCGACGCCGATGCACAGGGCGGCCAGTCCGGTGCCCGAGCCCGCCGCCGCGAGCTGGTGGGCGACCGAGCCCGCCAGCCGGGCGCCGGAAGCGCCGAGCGGGTGTCCGAGGGCGAGCGCGCCGCCGCGCGGGTTGACCACGGCCGGGTCCAGGTCCGGCCATTCGGCGAGACAGCCCAGCGACTGGGCGGCGAACGCCTCGTTCAGCTCGAAGGTGGTGAGGTCGGCGAAGGTGCGCCCGGCCTTGGACAGGGCCCTGCCGACGGCCTCGACCGGGCCGAGGCCGAAGAGCTGCGGTTCGATGCCGGTGACGGCGGAGCTGCGGATCCGGGCGAGCGGTTCGCGGCCGGTGGCGCGCAGTCCTTCCTCGTCGACGAGGAGCAGGGCCGCGGCCCCGTCGTTGAGGGGCGAGGAGTTGCCCGCGGTGACCGTGCCGTCCGGGCGGAACACCGGCTTCAGCTTGGCCAGGGTCTCGGGCGTCGAGGACTCCCGGATGCACTCGTCGCGGAGCAGCGCGACGCCCTCGTACGGCACGACCTCGCCGTCGTAGAGCCCCTCGGCCCAGGCGGCGGCCGCCTTGTGGTGGCTGGCGAGGGCGAAGGCGTCCTGTTCCTCGCGGCCGATCTTGTGCTTGTCGGCGACCCGTTCGGCGCCCTCGCCCAGCGAGACCGTCCACTCGGCGGGCATCGCCGGGTTGGTCATCCGCCAGCCGAGCGTCGTCGAGTGGAGCTGCTGGTGCCCGGCGGGGAAGGCCCGCTCGGGCTTCTGGAGCACGTACGGGGCCCGGGACATCGACTCGACGCCGCCCGCGACGGCCACCGAGGCGTCGCCCATGGCGATGGCGCGGGCGGCCTGGACGACGGCCTCCAGCCCCGAGCCGCAGAGCCGGTTGACAGTGACTCCCGGGACGGTCACCGGCAGTCCGGCGAGCAGCACGGCCATGCGGGCCACGTCCCGGTTGTCCTCGCCGGCCCCGTTGGCGTCGCCGAAGTAGACGTCGTCGATCCGGGCCGGGTCGAGGTCCGGGCTGCGGCCGACGAGTGCCCGGACCACATGGGCGGCGAGGTCGTCGGGGCGTACGCCCGAGAGGGCTCCCCCGAACTTGCCGATCGGCGTGCGGACGGCGTCGACGACATAGACGTCACGGATGCTGGTGGGCATCGGGAACTCTCCTCCGGATGGCGGGTGTTGGGGCCGGGGCCCACACCGGCGCCGGATCCCTGCCGCCGCCCGTGATCGCCCTTGATCACCCGCGACCGAGTCTGTTCCGCCGCCCGTCGGCTGTCAACGGCAAGCGGGGCGCTCCGGGACACCCCGCAACGCCCCGGGACCCGTCAGCTCGATTCGCGCGCCACCACGTGTGCGCCCATCAGGTCGTGGCTCTCGGGGCCGGCCTCGGAGGGGTGCTGCACCAGCCGGTCGACCAGGTCCGCGAGGTGCTGGCCCGGCGTGAGCTCCATGTGCACCGTGCTGAGGCTCGGGCGCAGCAGCTTGCCCATGAGGAGGTCGTCGGCGCCCATCACGGCGGCCTGGCCGGGGACGTCGATGCCGGCGTCCTGGAGGGCGTGCATCAGGAGCTGGGCGTACTCGTCGTTGTACGCGAACACCGCGTCCAGGCCCAGCTCGGGCCAGCGCGCGGCGAGTGCGGCGGCCGACTCCTCGTCGTAGCGCATGCCCAGCGGTTCGACGCTCGCCTCCGTACCGGCGACCGCCTTGCGCAGGCCCGCCAGGCGCGGCTTGGAGAAGAGGTCCAGACCGGGTTCCTCCGGGACGACGGCACCGATCCGCCGGTAGCCGCGCTCCATGAGGTGGCGGGCGGCGGCGATGCCGACCTCGCGCTGGTCCATCACCAGGGAGTGGGCGCCCTCGACGCGCTGCGGTCCCATGGTGATGACGGCCTTGGCGCCGGAGCGCTTGAGGAGCTCGACCCCGCGCGCGTTCAGGGTGATCTCGCCGAGCGACACGACGGCGACGGGGCGCAGTTCGGCCCAGGCGCGGGCGGCCTCGTCGCTGGTGAGGCCGAGGCTGCCGTACTGCACGACGGTGTAGTCCAGGGTGCGCAGCGCCCAGTGCAGCTCGTTGAAGAACCTGCCGTAGAGGGGACCCACGGCGATGTGCGCCGTGGGCAGCAGGACTATGCGGGTGTGCCCGGCGCGCAGGCTGCGCGCGGCGGCGTGCGGCACGTAACCGAGTTCCTCGGCCGCCTCGCGGACCCGGCGGCGGGTGGGCTCGCTGATCCGTACGGCCGAGGTGTTGTTCAGCACGTACGACACGGTGGCGCGCGAAACTCCGGCCAGGCGTGCGACATCGGTGCTGGTGGGGACAGTTTGATCGGCTGACTTCTTCGGTGTCTGGCTCATCGCGTTCGGCATCTTTCCAGACGAGTGCGTCCCAGGGTCTAGCGGTTGGCCGGAATTGGGTGCTACAAAGCGTTTACACGGGTCACTGACACGTGTCACCTTAGCTTTCCGAGCTCCCGCCACGAAACCCCTCATCAGGATTCCCGGGCCAGAGCTCTCCCCTCATCCCATTCGTCTCCTCTTGACACTGGAGGGCAGCGTGGCCCTTTCCTCCCCCGGTACCGGCACGAACGACGCCACTACCGATTCCGCTCAGGCGCCCCGCCCGACCCGTGGGCTGCTTCCGCTGCTGCTCGTCGGCAACACCGTGATGTACGCCCTCTACATCGGCGTTCCCGGCTTCGTGATGGCGCTTCAGGTCGCCAACATCGATCCGGCGAACAAGGTCAGCAACATGACCGTCGTCTCCGGTGTGTCAGCGATCTTCGCGACGCTCTTCAACCCCATAGCGGGTGCGCTGTCCGACCGCTCCGGACGCCGCAACCCGTGGATCCTCGGCGGCGGCATCGGCGCCCTCGTGGTGATGGCGCTGCTGGGCAGCGTCAACACCGTCCTGCTGGTGACGATCATCTGGTGCCTCGGTCAGGCGGCGATGAACTTCTACCAGGCCGCCCTCACCTCGGTCGTCCCCGACCGCATCCCGGTCGCCTCGCGCGGCAAGGCTTCCGCGGCCGTCGGGCTCGGCATTCCGATCGGCTCCACCATCGGCGCCCTGATCGGTGCCGCCTTCTCGGACAGCTACCGCACCGGATACCTGGTGTTCGGCGCGCTGGTGGCGGCCGCGGCCGTGCTGTTCACCACCTGTGCCCGGGAGGAGCGCCGGCCCGGCAAGGCCCCGGCGCCGGTCAAGCAGCAGCTGGCCTCGTTCGCGAGCGCCCTGGCGAACCACGACTTCCGCTGGGCGTTCATCGGCCGGGCGCTGCTCATCCTCGGCTACTTCGCGGTGCTCGGCTTCCAGCTGTACATCCTCCAGGACCACACCGAGCTGCCCGCCGGGCTCAAGCCGGAGGCCGCGGCGGCGATCCTCACGATGGTCAACTCCGTTGCCTCGGTGGTCTCCACGGTCCTCGGCGGCTGGCTGTCGGACAAGTACAACCGCCGCAAACTGTTCGTCGGCGTCTCGGCGATGCTGGCCGCCCTCGCGATGGTCTTCCCGGCCCTCTCGACGAGCTGGACCGCGATGCTGCTCTTCGGTGTCGTCAACGGCCTGGGCTTCGGCTGCTACATGGCCGTGGACACCGCCCTGGTGACGATGGTGCTGCCGAAGTCCGAGGACGCAGCCCGCGACATGGGCATCCTCAACGTCGCCAACGCGGGACCGCAGATCGCCGCACCCTTCATCGCGGGTCTGATCGTCCAGCTCAGCGGCGGCTACACCGCACTGTTCCTGGCCGCTGCGGTCCTCTCGGTGCTGGGAGCACTCGCGGTGCGCCCGATCCGGGGCGTCCGCTGACGGTGTGACAGCCTGCCACCCCCGGCCGCGGTCCGGCCGGGGGTGGCGGTCCCGGCCCACCAGGCCACGCTGTCGCACCTGCTCCGTCGCGCCGCATTTGCCCCACCCGTATCACCTCGTATCACCCGGAAAGGCATCGTCGTGCAGCTGAACACCCACACCTGGGGCGAGGGCGACCGCATCGCTCTCCTGGTCCACGGGATCATGGCCGACCACCGCGCCTGGCGGACCGTCGGTCCCGCGCTGGCCGGCAAGGGCTACCGCGTCATCGCCGTGGACCTGCGCGGCCACGGGCTCAGCGAGCGCGGCGAGTACACCCCGGAGCTCTTCGCCGACGACCTCGTGGAGACCCTCCCGGCCGGTGCCGAGCTGGCCATCGGTCACTCGCTGGGCGGACTCACCCTCTCGCTCGCCGTGGACCGGCTGCGCCCGAAGCGCGCGGTGTACTCCGACCCGGCGTGGCACCTGGAGCTGCCCGACGGCTTCGGCCCGGAGGTCTTCGCCCAGTTCAAGGCGTTCCCCCGGGAGCAGATCGCGGCGATGAACCCGCGCTGGGTTGAGGCGGACGTAGACGTCGAGGTGGCGACCCTCGCGCTCTGGGACGAGGCTTCGGCGCTCGGTCTGGCCGACCTGGCGGACCGGGACCTGCTGCCCGCGAAGCCGGTCGTTCCCTCGCTGGTGCAGCTGGCCGACCCGAGCATGATCATCAACGAGGAGCGGGCCGCGCTGCTGCGCGAGCGCGGCTTCGAGGTCCGTACGGTCAAGGGCGCGGGCCACACCATTCAGCGCGACGACTTCGACGGTTTCATGTCGTCCCTGGATGGCTGGATCTGACCCCTGATCGAAGCGGCCGGCCCCCGTTGCGGGTTCCGGCCGCTTCATCGTGTGCAGTCCGTACGGGTTCCCGGTGTCGTACGAGTACGGGGACCCGGGAGCCCGGGCCCGGTCAGCCGCGTGCCAGCGCGTCCCACACCGCCGGGTCCTCGAAGCCCAGGGCCCACAGCCCGGTCTGGGTGACCCCGTGCCTGCGCAGCGCCGGGAGGTGGGCGGCGACGCCGCGCGCGTCCTGGTACCAGACGGTCCGCTTCGTCCGCCCCTCGCGGTACGTGAAGTGGGGCGAGCCCCCGGTCGCGTCGAAGGCGTACGGGCTGCCGGTGCGCTTGCGCAGTGCCTCCGCCTCCTTCCAGGTGACGTGCCTGGTCGGCGTACCGGGCGACCAGTCCCACCCGTAACCGGGCAGCGCCATCTCGATCTTGGCGGGCGGGATCAGCTTGGTGGCGTGCGCGAGGGTGCGGTCGTACCAGGCGGGGGTGGAGAGCGGGCCCGGGGGGCCGCCGCGCCAGTGCAGGTCGTAGCCCATGATGCGGACCCGGTCGGCGGCCCGGCCGAGTGCCGGGTAGTCCCAGATCCGGCCGCTGCCGTCGGTCTGCGGGGACACCGCGACCGCGCAGGTCAGGGACCGGCGGTGCAGTGCGGCGCAGAGTTCGGTGACGAGGGCGGCGTAGCCGGAGCGGACCTGGCGGTAGGTGGCGTCGCCGGTGGGGGCGATGGACTCGTAGTCGAGTTCGAGCCCGTCGTAGTCACCGCGTGCGGCGACGCCCAGGAGGGTGCGGACGTGCAGGGCGCGCTGTGCGGGGCTGGTGACCAGGGCGGCGAGGCGGCCTGCGGGGAGTGCCTCGTTGACGGTGGGGACGACCTTGAGTCCGGCGCGATGCAGGCCGTCGACGATGCGCTTCTGCTCGGCGCCGGGGTGTCTGTCCACCCGGTCGGCGGCCTTGAGTACGTACCAGAAGGGGCTGACGGTGTGGAGCTGACGGGCGTGGGCGAGGGCGTCCTGATAGCCCGTCTCCTGGTCCCAGTACGGCAGCCAGGCGGAGGTGGTGCGGGCGGGGGCGGGGAGCGTGGTGCCGGAGGGGCTCGCGGTGCCCGTCGGGCTCGTGGTGCCGGACAGGCTCGTGGTGCCGGACGGGCCCGCCGGGTCGGCGTGCGAGGCGACGGGTCCGGCTATGAGGGCGGCGGCGGTCAGGGCGGCGAGGAGCGTGGAGTGGCGCATGGTCCGAGCCTGCGGGGCAGTCCGGTGCGCCGCCGGGTGGACTGGGCCGACCGGAGGGGTCGGTTCCCCTACCCTGACGGGCGTGACGACTTCACTCGACGACCACAGGGACCTGCCGGGCAGCTCCGGCCCGACGATGACGACGGAGGCCGAACCGCGCGACATCGGGCCGGTCCGCACCGAGTACGCGCCGGAGCACGACGGCGACCCCGATCCGGGCGAGATCGTCTGGACGTGGGTGCCGTTCGAGGAGAACGACGGGCGGGGCAAGGACCGTCCCGTACTGGTGGTGGCCCGCGAGGAGGCGGGCACGCTGCTCGCGGTACGCCTGTCCAGCAAGCGGCACGACCACGACCGGGAGTGGCTGGCGATCGGGTCGGGCCCCTGGGACAGCGCGGGCCGCGACTCGTGGGTCGACCTGGACCGGGTGCTGCGGGTGCACGAGGAAGGGATGCGGCGCGAGGCGTGCGCGCTGGACCGGGAGCGGTTCGACCAAGTGGTGGCCCGGCTCGGGGAGTTGTACGGGTGGAGCTAGCGGTGTGCCGACTCGGGGGTTGAACGGGTGGAGCTAGCGGCGCGCCGCCGTGTCGAACGACTCGCGGAACGCACTGAGGGCCGGGCCCTCGCCCGTGCGGTCCAGGACCGCGAAGACCACTTGGTCGAAGTGGGCGGCGAACCGGCCCTCTCCGGTGAGGAGCCGGTGGAACGCCCCGGCCACCACCCGCGGGTCGTTCCGGAACACCCCGCATCCCCACGCTCCCAGCACCAGCCGCCGGTAGCCGCAGGCCACCGCGGTCTCCAGGACGCGTTCGGCGCGCGTGGCGACCGCGCCGGGGATACGGTGCGTCTCCTGCGGTGAACTCCGTTGGATCGCACCGGCGTTGGGGGCCGGTGAGGTGAGGAAGCCGACGGTGTACGGGGCGGCCAGCAGGTCGCCCCGGTCGTCGCGGAACACCGGTACACCGGGCGCGTGGATGACCCGGTCGGTGTAGAACAGGTCGCGCTCCGCCCGGTGGTGGGCGTAGAACTCCGGTGCCTTCAGCAGGCACGCGTAGAGCGCCGAGGCGCGGCAGAGCGCCTCCTCCTGGGCCTGGGCGCCGTTGAGGTAGCCGCCGCCGGGGTTGCGGGCGGACGCGAAGACCAGTACCGCCACCGGGGCCGCCGGGTCGGCGGTCAGCCGGCGGGCGGCCGCCGTGCTGCTCTCGGCGGTGACCTCGAAGCGGGTGGTGCGGTCCGTGCCGGGTTCGGCGGGGACCGGCCCGGGGCCGTACGTCCGGGTGCCCGCCAGGGCCGCGTCCAGGGCGTCGGCCAGGGATACGGTCCGGCCGCCGGGCGCGGTGTACTCCCGCGCGCCGACGATCGCTTCGGTCTCTTTCGCGATACCGCGTAGTCGTGCACTCACGGGGCCGATGTTCACCCTCGCGTCGGCCCGGGCGCAAACTCTTTTGCGCCGAACGGGAGTTCTACCTGTGGTGGCGTCGGCCGCTCCCCCGGCGCGGCTCAAAGGCACCCTTGTGCGAGGCCGGGACAGTCGCTTAGGTGGTCTGCTGTGCCCCGGCCCGACCGGTCCGGGGGCGACCGCCACGGCGCGGTCTCCGACAGGAGGTACAGCCATGCCGAAGGACTCGTTCGGGGAGGGCGGACCGCCGATCTCCGAGACGGAGGCGGAGGATCTCCTCCGATGTATCTGCTTCAAGACGGGCCCGCCCCGCTCGCTCGGGGTCGAACTCGAATGGCTCGTCCACGACGCCCACCAGCCACAACTGCCCGTTTCCGCCGACCGTCTCGCCTCGGCCCACGCCACGGCCAGGGCACTGCCCCTGCGGTCGGCCGTCACCGTCGAACCCGGCGGCCAGCTGGAGCTCAGCTCGCTGCCCGCCGCCTCCCTCACCGACTGCCTGCGCACCGTGTCCGCCGATCTGGCCGCCCTGCGCGAGGCACTGCGCCCCCAGTCCCTGGAACTCGCCGGGTACGGCCAGGATCCCTGGCAGCCGCCCCGGCGCTTCCTGCGCGAGCCCAGGTACGAGGCCATGGAGGGTCACCTGGGCCGCACCGGCGGACCCTCGGGCATGGCCATGATGTGCACCTCCGCGTCGGTCCAGGTGTGCCTGGACGCCGGGCACGAGGAGCCGGGGCCGCTGGGGCTCGGCCGGCGCTGGGCGCTGGCCCATCTGCTCGGCGCGGTGCTGGTCGCCGTGTTCGCCCACTCCCCGTTCGCGCGGGGCGTCGCCACGGGGTGGCGTTCGCACCGGCAGGCGCTCTGGACGGGGATCGAGGCGGCCCGCTCCCTGGCCCCGCCGACCGGGGTCGAGCCCCGGGCCGCCTGGGCCCGGTTCGCCCTGGACGCGACGGTGCTGTGCGTACGGGGCGAGGGCGGGGCACTGCGGCCCGCGCCGGAGGGGCTGACGTTCCGGGCGTGGCTCCGTGACGCGGTCCGGGTGGGCAGGCCACCGGGCCGCGCGGATCTGGAGTACCACCTGACCACCCTGTTCCCGCCGGTGCGCCCCCAGGGCCATCTGGAGCTGCGGATGATCGACGCGCAGCCGGGCCCGGACGGCTGGCTCGTCCCGGTGGCCGTGACGGCGGCCCTGTTCGACGACCCGGCGGCGGCCGAGCTCGCCTGGCGCACCGTCAAGCCCCTTGCCGAGATCGCGGGTTCGCAGCCCGCGCCGCGCAATCCGCTGTGGGAGTCGGCGGCCCGCACCGGGCTCGCCGACCCCGAGCTGCACGCCGCCGCGGTGACGTGCTTCGCGGCGGCGAGCGAGGCGCTGCCCCGACTGGGCGCCGACCGTACGGTGCTCGACGCGGTCGCCGCGTTCACCGAGCGGTACGTCATCCCCGGCCGCAGCCCCGCCGACGACCTGCTGGACGCCCGGTACGCGCCCTCGCCGGCCCTCTTCCCCTCCCCCTCCCCCTCCCCCGTATCCACACCCGCCCCCGGAATCGTCCCGCGCCCCGGAGAGGACCCTCCCGCATGACCGAGACCGCCCAGCCCCCGGAGACCGATGCCGAGGGGCTTCGCAGCCGCGCCGTCGCGGCGCTGCTCCGCGCACGGGACCGCACCGCCCTGCTGACCTCGTGCGTCGACGAGGACGAACTGACCGCCCAGCACTCGCCGTTGATGTCGCCCCTGGTCTGGGACCTGGCCCACATCGGCAACCAGGAGGAGCTGTGGCTCCTGCGCAATGTCGCCGGACGGGATCCGATGCGCCCCGAGATCGACTCGGTGTACGACGCCTTCGAGCATCCCCGCTCCGAGCGCCCGACCCTGCCGCTGCTCGCCCCGAAGGAGGCCCGTGCGTACGCCGCCGAGGTGCGCGGCCGGGCCCTGGACGTACTGGAGCAGAGCCCGCTGCACGGTGAGCCCCTGGTGGCCGCCGGGTTCGCCTTCGGGATGGTCGCCCAGCACGAGCAGCAGCACGACGAGACGATGCTGATCACCCATCAGCTGCGGCGCGGCCCTGCGGCGCTGACCGCTCCCCCGCCGCCGCCCGCGCCGGACTCGGCGGCCGGGCTTCCGTCCGAAGTCCTGGTGCCCGGCGGCCCGTTCACCCAGGGCACGTCCGTCGAGCCGTGGGCGCTGGACAACGAGCGGCCCGCGCACACCGTCCTCGTACCGCCGTTCCTCCTCGACACGACGCCGGTCGGCAACGGGGCGTATCTGCGCTTCATCGACGACGGCGGCTACCGCGAGCCGCGCTGGTGGCATCCGGCGGGCTGGGAGATGGTCCGGGCGCACGGCATCGAGGCACCGCTGTTCTGGCGGCGCGAGGGGGGTGAGTGGCTGCGGCGGCAGTTCGGGGTGACGGAGCCGGTGCCGCTCGACGAGCCGGTGCTGCACGTCAGTTGGTACGAGGCGGACGCGTACGCCCGGTGGGCGGGGCGGCGGCTGCCGTCGGAGGCGGAGTGGGAGAAGGCGGCCCGGTTCGACCCGTCGTCGGGCCGCTCGACGCGCTATCCGTGGGGCGACGCGGACCCGGGCCCGGAGCACGCCAACCTGGGGCAGCGGCATCTGCGCCCGGCTCCGGTCGGTGCGTATCCGGCAGGTGAATCACCGCTGGGTGTGCGGCAGTTGATCGGTGACGTGTGGGAGTGGACGTCGACCGACTTCCTGCCCTATCCGGGGTTCGTCCCCTTCCCGTACCGCGAGTACTCGGAAGTCTTCTTCGGTCCGGCGCACAAGGTGCTGCGCGGCGGTTCCTTCGCGGTGGACGCGGTGGCCTGCCGGGGGTCCTTCCGCAACTGGGACCTGCCGGTGCGACGGCAGATCTTCGCCGGGTTCAGGACGGCGCGCGACGCGGCGGAGGGGGATCTCTGATGTGTCGCCATCTGGCCTATCTGGGCCCCGAGTTGCCGCTGAGGGAGGTGCTGGTCGATCCGGCGTACGGGCTGTACCGGCAGGCGTGGGCGCCCCGGTTCCAGCAGCACGGCACGGTCAACGCGGACGGTTTCGGCGTCGGCTGGTACGCGAGCGCAGTCGCCGGCGCGGTCGCGGGCGCCGAGGCGGATCCGGTGCCCGCCCGCTACCGGCGCACGGGGCCGATGTGGGCGGACGCGAACTTCGCGGACCTCGCCCGTGTCGTCCGTACCGGCGCCCTGCTGGCCGCCGTAAGGGACGCCACCGAGGCGGGTGCGGACGGGGAGGCGGCGGCGGCCCCCTTCGGGTCCGGGCCCTGGCTGTTCAGTCACAACGGGGCGGTGCGCGGCTGGCCGGGCTCGCTCGGGCCGCTCGCCGCCGCCCTGCCCGCCGCCGAACTCCTCGCCCTGGAGGCGCGCTGCGACTCGGCGCTCGTCTGGGCGCTCGTACTGCACCGGCTGCGCGACGGCGACGAGCCGGGGCAGGCACTGGCCGACACGGTGCTGGAGGTGGCCGGGGCGGCGCCCGCCTCCCGGCTGAACCTGCTGCTCACGGACGGCGAGACGATCACCGCGACCGCCTGGGGCGACACCCTGTGGTACCTGACGCTGCCGGGCCGCTCCACGGTGGTCGCCTCGGAGCCGTACGACGACGACCCGCACTGGACCGAGGTCCCCGACCGCACCCTGCTCGCCGCCACCCGTACCGATGTACTGCTGACCCCTCTCAAGGAGCCTGCCGCGTGAGCCCGTTCCTCGTCACCCGTACCCTTCCCGTGGACGCGACCGGCGCCGACCTGCGCACCGACGTGCTCCAGGGGCTCGGCCGGAACCCCAAGTCGCTGCCGCCCAAGTGGTTCTACGACGCGCGCGGCAGCGAGCTGTTCGAGGAGATCACCCGGCTGCCCGAGTACTACCCGACGCGGGCGGAGCGGGAGATCCTGCTCGCCCGCGCGGAGGCGATCGCGTCCGCGACGGGTGCGCGCACCCTGGTCGAGCTGGGTTCCGGGTCCTCCGAGAAGACCCGGATACTCCTCGACGCGCTCCCGGGACTGCACAGCTATCTGCCGGTGGACGTGAGCGAGAGCGCGCTGACGCTGGCCGCCGAGTCGCTGCTCGCGGAGCGTCCGGCGCTGTCCGTGCACGCGCTGATCGCCGACTTCACCCGTGGTCTCGCCCTGCCGGGCACCCCGGGGCCCCGGCTGGTGGCGTTCCTGGGCGGCACGCTGGGGAACCTGCTCCCCGACGAGCGGGCCGTGTTCCTGAAGTCCGTACGGTCGCTGCTGCTGCCGGGGGACGCGCTGCTGCTCGGCACGGACCTGGTGAAGGACGAGAGCACCCTGGTCGCGGCGTACGACGACGCGGCGGGGGTGACGGCCGCCTTCAACAAGAACGTCCTGGCCGTCCTCAACCGCGAGCTGAACGCGGAGTTCGACCCGGACGACTTCGCCCACGTCGCCCGCTGGAACCGCGAGCACGAGTGGATCGAGATGCGGCTGCGGGCCCGCTCTTCGCTGGTCGTGAAGGTACGGGAGCTGAACCTCGCGGTCTCCTTCGAGGAGGGCGAGGAGCTGCGCACCGAGATCTCCGCGAAGTTCCGCGAGGAGGGGATACGGGACGAACTGGCGGGCGCGGGGCTGGAGTTGAGCCACTGGTGGACGGACGAGGCGGGCCGTTTCGCGCTGTCGCTGTCCACGGTGGCTTAGCCGCCGTGCCCGTGGCCCGGGAGGTGCTGCCGCCTCCCGGGCCACGGGTCCGCGCCGTCGCTGCCACGGGTCCGCGCCGCCGCCACCGTGGGTCGGCGCCGCCGCTACTCCTCCTCGGACCGTCCGATCCGCTGGAGGATCTTCGAGATCTCGCCCGACGCCTGCTTCGCCGAAACCTCGATGTCGGCGCCGCTGAGCACCTTCGTCATGTACCGCTTGATGGGATTGTCCGCCTCGACGTCGCCCCACTTCGGCGACGAGGGGGTGGCCCGTCCTTCGAGGGCGCCCTTCGCCATCGCGGCCACGCCCTCGTTGCCTGCCACCGCGTGGGCCAGACTGCCCTTGTTCGGCACGTAGTTCATCGTGCGGGCGAGGTCGGTCTGCCACTTCTCGCTGGCCAGCGCCTTGACCACCTCGATCGCCGTCCGCCGCTCGTCGGTGTTCTGCGGGATCACCAGGTCGGAGCCGCCGACGAAGACCGCGCCGGGCGTGTTGGTGACCTTGCCGGGCAGCGGGAAGAAGCCCAGCTTGCCCCGGAGTTCGGGGTTCTTCTCCTCGATGAGGTTCGCGGTGCCGGGGGTCGCGACGATCTGCGCGATGTCACCCTGGGCGAACTGGCCCGCCTGCGGGGGCTTTTCCTCGTCCGCGTCCTTGGGCCCGTCGCCGAGCGCCTGGAGCTTCTGGTAGAAGCGCATGCCCGCGATCGCCTCGGGGGTGTGCAGCTTGCCCGACCACTTGCCCGCGGACTCGGTGGCGAGGTCGCCGCCCTCGTCCCAGATGAAGCCCGACAGCGTGTACCAGTCCTGCCCGGCCAGGTAAATGCCCTGGGTGCCGTCCTTGTTGAGCTTCTTGGTGGCGCTCAGCCACTCCTCCCGGTCGCGCGGCGGCTGCTTGATGCCGGCCTTCTGGAAGAGGTCCTTGCGGTAGATGACGACGCGGCTGGCCGCGTAGAAGGGGATGCCGAACTGGGCGTTGTCGACGGAGCCCGGCTGGGCCAGACCGGGCAGCCAGTCGTCGCCGCCGAAGTCGCGTACCGCTTCGAGGGTGAGGTTCTCCAGGCCGCCGCGCTCGGCGTACTGGGCGACGTGGGTGTTGCCGACCTCGATGACGTCCGGCGGACTGTTGCCGTCCAGGGCCTTGTTCACCTTGGGGCCGATGCCCGCCCACGGCTGGAACTGGAAGTCGAGCCGGGTGTTCGGATGGTCCTTCTCGAACGATTCGGTGAACCTCTTGATGAATTCGCGGGACGCGCTGTCCTTCATCAGCCAGATCGTGATCGTTTTGGTCGCTTCCTCCTCGGAGGAGCCCGGCAGCATTCCGCAACCGGTGAGCAGAGCTCCGCAGGCGACAAGTGCGGTGGAAACAGCTATGGAGCGTTTCTGTACGAGGTTCACGGATCAAGAAATTGGCATGAACCATTCGGTGGGTCAAGGGTTGTTCGGAATGTATCGGACTGTGAACCTCCGGTAAGGGGGGTATCAGGTGCGTCCGTCCCTTTCCTGCGCGTCCTTCATCGCCTGCGAGGATGCGGCCCACCGGGCCCGTACGACGGTGAAACCGGCCTGCTCGGCAGCCTCGCAGACCTTGACGTCGTCGTCGACCAGCACCCGTACCTCGCGGTCGCGCGCCAGCTCCCTGAGCACCGCCAGTTTGGTCAGCCTGGCCGGCCTCCGGTCGTTGTCGCGGCGCATCCGGATCCGCCCCTCGGGCAGCCCCTGTTCCGCCAGCCAGGCCACCGTGTCGGCGCGGCACCGCTCGGGGCGCCCGGTGAGGTAGAGGACCTCGCACTCCTCGGCGCTGCGCAGGGCCAGCGCGACGCCCTCGGCGAGCGGCGGGTCGTCGGGGGCCTTGGCGAAGAAGGCGTCCCAGTCGCGCGGCTTGCGCTCCAGGAGGTGCTGCCGGTGGGAGCTGTCGGCGAGGGTGCCGTCGAGGTCGAACACGGCGAGCGGTCGGTGGGCGGCGTCGCCGGACACATCAGTCATGGTCACAGCGTAAGGACCGGCCGGGAATCTTGTCGGCGCGGCTGCGTTGAACCCTGTGTGAGCACATTGATCGAACGGACCCGGTTCTCGGTACTCGACCGCTCCCGCACCCGCGAGGGGCAGGACGGCGGGCAGGCGCTGCGCGACTCGGTGGAGCTGGCCCGCCGCCTGGAGGACCTGGGATATTTCCGGTTCTGGGTGTCCGAGCACCACAGCGTGCCCGGGGTGGCGGGGTCCGCGCCGACGGTGCTGGCCTCGGCCGTCGCCGCCGCGACCTCGCGGATCCGGGTCGGTACGGGCGGGGTGATGCTGCCCAACCACCAGCCGCTGGTGGTGGCGGAGCAGTTCGGGGTGCTGGAGTCGCTGTTCCCCGGCCGGATCGACATGGGGCTCGGCCGCTCGGTGGGGTTCACCAACGGGGTGCGCAGGGCGCTGGGCAGGGACAAGGACGACGCGGACCGGTTCGCGGAGCAACTCGCCGAGCTGCTCGGGTGGTTCACCGGCGGCGGGCAGGTGCACGCCTACCCGGCGGAGGGCCTGCGCGTGCCGCCGTTCGTGCTGGCCACCGGGGAGGGTGCCACGATCGCCGCCGAGGCGGGGCTGCCGGTGGTGGTCGGGGACCTGCGGGGCCGGGACAGGCTGCTGGCCGCCGTGGAGCGCTACCGGGCCGCGTTCCGGCCGTCCGCATGGGCCGCCGAGCCGTACGTGGTGATCGCCGGGTCGGTCGCCGTCGCGGACACCGAGGAGGCGGCCCGCCGGCTGCTGGTCCCGGAGGCCTGGTCCATGGCGTACTCGCGCACCCACGGCACGTTCCCGCCGCTGCTGCCCGCCGACCGCATCGAGCGCCTCGCGGCGGCGGACAGCGCGTCGGGCGGCATGACCGACAAGGAGCGGGGCTTCTACGAGAGCGGGCTGCGCGGTCATATCGCCGGTACGGAGGAGCAGGTCGCGGCGGCCCTGGAGGAGGTGCTCGCGGCGAGCGGCGCGGACGAGGTGCTGGTCACCACCAGCTCGTACGACCGCGAGGGCCTGCTGGACTCGCACCGGAGGCTGGCGGGGGTGGCGGGCCTGACGGGTCCGTCGGGCCTCACGGGGCGGCGGGTGCACCCGGCACCCACCACCTAATATCGAAATGAGCGAATATCGGACTGTCTGCCCCTCGCACCGTACGGAGTCCCCATGCACAGCCCCCACGACCCGTACGTCCGTGTCCGGGGCGCCCGTGAGCACAACCTCCGTGACGTCGACGTGGACATCCCCCGCGACTCCCTCGTGGTCTTCACGGGCGTCTCGGGCTCCGGCAAGTCCTCCCTCGCCTTCGGCACGGTCTTCGCCGAGGCCCAGCGCCGCTACTTCGAGTCGGTGGCACCGTACGCCCGTCGGCTGATCCACCAGGTCGGGGTGCCGAAGGTCGGCGAAATCAGCGGTCTGCCGCCTGCGGTCTCCCTTGAACAGCGCAGGTCAGCACCCTCCTCCCGGTCCTCGGTCGGTACGGTCACCACCCTCTCCAACTCACTGCGCATGCTGTTCTCCCGCGCGGGCACCTATCCGGCGGGCGCCGAGCGCCTCGACTCGGACTCCTTCTCGCCGAACACGGCGGCCGGAGCCTGCCCCGAGTGCCACGGGCTCGGCCTGATCCACCGCACCAGCGAAGCGCTGCTGGTGCCCGACCCGTCGCTGTCGATCAGGGACGGCGCGATCGCCGCGTGGCCGGGCGCCTGGCAGGGGAAGAACCTGCGCGACGTGCTGGACACTCTCGGGTACGACGTGGCCCGGCCGTGGCGGGAGCTCGCGCAGGCCGACCGCGACTGGATCCTGTTCACGGACGAGCAACCGGTGGTCACCGTGCACCCGGTGCGCGAGGCGGGCCGCATCCAACGCCCGTACCAGGGCACGTACATGAGCGCCCAGCGCTATGTGCTGCACACCTTCGCCGACACCAAGAGCCAGTCGCTGCGGGCGAAGGCCGAACGCTTCCTGACCAGCGCCCCCTGCCCGGTGTGCGGCGGCAGCAGGCTGCGCCCGGAGGCCCTGGCGGTGACCTTCGCGGGCCGTACGATCGCGGAACTGGCGGCACTCCCCCTGGCCACCCTGGCCGAGGTGCTCCGCGAAGGCGCCGGGGACGATCCGACCGCCCGGGTCCTCACCGACGACCTGCGCGCCCGGATCGCCGTCGTCACCGAACTGGGCCTCGGCTATCTCGGCCTGGACCGCACCACCCCCACCCTCTCCGGCGGCGAACTCCAACGGCTGCGTCTGGCCACCCAGTTGAGGTCGGGCCTGTTCGGTGTCGTGTATGTCCTGGACGAGCCGTCGGCCGGCCTGCACCCGGCGGACGCGGAAGCCCTCCTGGTGGTCCTGGACCGGCTGAAGGCGGCGGGCAACTCGGTGTTCGTGGTCGAGCACCACCTCGACGTCGTACGCCGCGCGGACTGGCTGGTGGACGTCGGCCCGGCGGCGGGCACCCGGGGTGGCCTGGTACTGCACAGCGGCCCCCCGGCCGGGCTGGCGGAGGTGGCGGACTCGGTGACCCGCCGCTTCCTCTTCGACCGGGAGCCCGCGCCGGTACGGGAGGTCCGCGAGCCCACCGGATGGCTGAAACTGGGCCCCGTCACACGGCACAACCTCCACGCGCTGGAGGCGGAGCTGCCACTGGGAGTGTTCACCGCCGTGACCGGTGTCTCAGGCTCCGGGAAGTCGACCCTGGTCGCCGCACTCACCGACCAACTCCCGGGCGTGGAGCGGCTGGTGACGGTCGACCAGAAACCGATCGGCCGCACTCCGCGTTCCAACCTGGCGACGTACACCGGCCTCTTCGACGTCGTACGGAAGCTGTTCACGGCCACCGAGGAGGCGAAGGCGCGCGGCTACCGGGCGGGCCGGTTCTCCTTCAACGTGAGCGGCGGCCGCTGCGAGACCTGCCAGGGCGAGGGCTTCGTCTCGGTGGAGCTGCTGTTCCTGCCCAGTACGTACACCCCGTGCCCGTCCTGCCACGGCGCCCGCTACAACCCGGAAACCCTCCAGGTCACGCTCCGGGGCCTGAACATCGCCGAGGTACTCGACCTGACCGTCGAGGCAGCGGCCGACTTCTTCGCGGACACCCCAGCGGCCGCCCGCAGCCTGCGGGCGCTGCTGGACGTGGGTCTTGGCTACCTCCGCCTCGGCCAGCCCGCCACCGAACTCTCCGGCGGCGAGGCCCAGCGCATCAAGCTGGCGAGCGAACTGCAACGCGCGACGACCCGCCGCGGCCACACCCTGTACGTCCTGGACGAACCGACGACCGGCCTGCACCCCGCCGACGTCGAGGTGCTGCTGCGCCAGCTGCACGGCCTGGTGGACACCGGGAACTCGGTGGTCGTGGTCGAGCACGACATGGCCGTGGTGGCGGGCGCGGACTGGGTGATCGACCTGGGCCCGGGCGGCGGCGAAGCAGGCGGCCGAATCGTGGCCACGGGCCCACCCCGAAAGGTGGCGAACAACCGCGAGAGCCGCACCGCCCCGTACCTGGCAAGGGAGTTCGCGGGAACCGACGGCCTCACCTCCTCCGGCGCCTGAGGAGCCGAGTCCGCCCTAGGGCCAGTACGCGTTCCTCAGCGGCCCCTTGGCGAGTTTCCCGGTGGGCGTGCGTGGCAGCGAGGCCGCGAAGTCCACGGAGCGCGGCGCCTTGTAGTGCGCGATCCGGTTCCGTACGAACTCCAATAGCTCGGCGGCGAGTTCGGGGCCGGGGGCGAATCCCGGCTCCAGCTGCACCACCGCCTTGGCGGCCTCCCCCATCTCGGGGTCCGGTACCCCGATCACCGCCGCGTCGGCCACCGCGGGGTGCAGGATGAGGCAGTCCTCGGACTCCTGCGGGTAGATGTTCACCCCGCCCGAGATGATCATGAATGCCTTGCGGTCGGTGAGGAAGAGGTAGCCGTCCTCGTCGGCGTGGCCGATGTCGCCGGTGGTGGTCCAGTGGGGGTGGTCGGGGTGCTGGGCCTCGCGGGTGCGGCCGTCGTCGTTGTGGTAGCGGAACGGGGTCTCCTCGCGCTCGAAGTAGACCGTCCCGGTCTCGCCGACGGGCAGCACCGCCCCGTCCGGGCCGCAGATGCGGAGCTCGCCGAGGAGCCCGGCCCGGCCGACGGAGCCCGGTTTGGCGAGCCATTCCTCGGGGCCGATGAAGGTGATGCCGTTGCCCTCGGTGGAGCTGTAGTACTCGTACAGGATCGGCCCCCACCACTCCATCATCCGGCGCTTGACCTCGACGGGGCACGGGGCGGCGGCGTGGATGGCGACCTTCAGCGACGACACGTCGTACCGCTCGCGGGCCTCCTGCGGCAGCTTCAGCAGCCGTACGAACATGGTGGGCACCCACTGCGAGTGCGTCACCCGGTGGCGCTCGACGGCCGCCAGGGCCGCTTCGGCGTCGAAGGCGTCCATCAGGACGACGGTGCCGCCGGCGGCGGTGACGGTGCCGCAGAAGCGGAGCGGGGCCGCGTGGTAGAGGGGTGCCGGGCAGAGGTAGACGGTGTCGGGGCCGAAGCCGTACATCGGGGTGAACAGCTGGACGTAGAGGGTGGGTTGCTCGCGGACGTCGCCCTCGGTGAGGTCGCCCTCGATGCCCTTGGGGCGGCCCGTGGTGCCGGAGGAGTAGAGCATGTCGGCGCCGAGCGGCTGGTGGTCGGGCGGCACGGCGGAGGCCTCGGCGAGGGCCTTCTCGTAGGAGCCGAGTTCGGTGCCGTACTCCAGTCGCAGCGTGGCACGTGTCACCAACTGGCCCACATCACGCCCGAGTTGACCGAGCGAGGTCGAGACGATCAGGGCGCTCGCCCCACAGTCCTCGACGATGTACGCGGCTTCCCCGGCGGTGAGGTGGTGGTTGACGGCGGTGAGGTAGAGGCCCGAGCGCATGGCCGCCCAGTAGACCTCCAGCATGCGCGGGTCGTTGTCGGAGAGGAGGGCGAGGTGGTCGCCCCGCCGCAGCCCGGCCTCGTGGAGGTGGTTCGCCAGGCGCAGCGAGCGCTCTTCGAGCTGTCCGTAGGTGAGGGTCCGGCCGCCGTCGGCTGTGACGACGGCCGGATGCGCGGGGTCGTACGCTCCCGGGTACATGAAGGGGAAACTACCCCGGTTTTGACGGTACGTCAGGAGTCCGTACGCCGCCGGATTCGCGCGGCCCCGCCCGTCAGCCGCGCGCCTTCCTGTGGGTCCTGTTGGCCCGGAGCCATTCCTTGTTCATCGCCGCGATGGACGGCAGCGGGATGCCCTTGGGGCAGGCGGTGGCGCACTCGCCGGTGAGGGTGCAGCCGCCGAAGCCCTCGTCGTCCATCTGCGCGACCATGTCGAGTACCCGGGTCTTGCGTTCCGGGGCGCCCTGCGGCAGTACGTTGAGGTGGTTGATCTTGGCCGAGGTGAAGAGCATCGCGGAGCCGTTGGGGCAGGCGGCGACGCAGGCCCCGCAGCCGATGCACTCGGCGTGCTCGAAGGCGAAGTCGGCGTCCGCCTTGGGCACCGGGGTGGCGTGCGCCTCGGGAGCGGCGCCGGTCGGCACGCTGACGTAACCGCCGGCCTGGATGATCCGGTCGAAGGCCGACCGGTCCACCACGAGGTCCTTGACGACGGGGAACGCGGAGGCCCGCCACGGCTCGATGTCGATGGTGTCGCCGTCTTCGAAGGACCGCATGTGGAGCTGGCAGGTGGTGGTGCGCTCGGGGCCGTGCGCGTCACCGTTGATGACGAGCGAGCAGGCGCCGCAGATGCCCTCGCGGCAGTCGTGGTCGAAGGCGACCGGGTCGTCGCCCCTGAGGATCAGTTCCTCGTTGAGGGTGTCGAGCATCTCCAGGAAGGACATGTCGGGCGAGATGTCGTCGACGTCGTAACTCGCCATCTCCCCGGGGGTGTTCGGGTTCTTCTGGCGCCAGACGCGCAGGGTGAGCCTCATGCGTAGCTCCGCTGGGTGGGGTGGACGTACTCGAAGACGAGGTCTTCCTTGTGCAGGACGGGGGCGCCGCCCCCGGGGGTGAACTCCCAGGCGGCGGCGTAGGAGAACCGCTCGTCGTCGCGGGCGGCCTCGCCGTCCGGGGTCTGGGACTCCTCGCGGAAGTGGCCGCCGCAGGACTCCTCGCGGTGCAGTGCGTCGAGGCACATCAGCTCGGCGAGTTCGAGGTAGTCGACGATGCGGTTGGCCTTCTCCAGCGACTGGTTGAACTCCTCCCCCACGCCCGGCACCTTGATCCGCCGCCAGAACTCCTCACGGATCTCCGGGATCCGGCCGAGGGCCTTGCGCAGCCCTTCCTCGGTGCGCGCCATTCCGCAGAACTCCCACATCAGCTCGCCGAGTTCGCGGTGGAAGGAGTCGGGGGTGCGGTCGCCGTCGACGGCCAGCAGCTTCTCGATGCGCTGCTCCGTCTCCCGTACGACTTCGGCTGCGGCCGGGTGGGTGGCGTCCACGGTGTCCTGCTGGGCGTGCCGGGCCAGGTAGTCGTTGATGGTGGCCGGGAGGACGAAGTAGCCGTCGGCCAGGCCCTGCATCAGCGCGGAGGCGCCGAGCCGGTTGGCACCGTGGTCGGAGAAGTTGGCCTCGCCGATGGCGAAGAGGCCGGGGACGGTGGTCTGGAGGTCGTAGTCGACCCACAGTCCGCCCATCGTGTAGTGCACGGCGGGGTAGATCCGCATCGGGGTCTCGTACGGGTCCTCGGCGGTGATCCGCGCGTACATGTCGAAGAGGTTGCCGTACTTCTCCTCGACGGCGCCCCGGCCCATCCGGGCGATGGCGTCGGCGAAGTCCAGGTAGACGCCCTGGCCGCCGGGGCCGACCCCCCTGCCCTCGTCGCAGACGTTCTTGGCGGCGCGGGAGGCGATGTCGCGGGGGACGAGGTTGCCGAAGGACGGGTAGATGCGCTCCAGGTAGTAGTCGCGCTCGTCCTCGGGGATCTCGCGGGCGGGGCGGGTGTCGCCCTGGGCCTTGGGCACCCAGATGCGGCCGTCGTTGCGCAGCGACTCGCTCATCAGGGTCAGCTTCGACTGGTGGTCGCCGGTGCGCGGGATGCAGGTGGGGTGGATCTGGGTGAAGCACGGGTTGGCGAAGTAAGCACCGCGCCGGTGGGCCCGCCAGACGGCGGTGGCGTTGGAGTTCATGGCGTTGGTCGACAGGTAGAAGACGTTGCCGTAGCCGCCGGAGGCGAGGACGACGGCATCCGCGAAGTAGGTGTCGATCTTCCCGGTGATCAGGTCGCGGGCGACGATGCCGCGCGCCTTCCCGTCGATGACGATCAGGTCCAGCATCTCGGTGCGCGGGTGCATCTCGACGGTCCCGGCGGCGATCTGCCGCGAGAGCGCCTGGTAGGCGCCGAGGAGGAGCTGCTGGCCGGTCTGGCCGCGTGCGTAGAAGGTCCTGGAGACCTGTACGCCGCCGAAGGAGCGGGTGTCGAGCAGTCCGCCGTACTCGCGGGCGAAGGGCACGCCCTGGGCCACGCACTGGTCGATGATCTCCACCGAGATCTGCGCGAGCCGGTGCACATTGGACTCGCGGGCCCGGAAGTCGCCGCCCTTGACGGTGTCGTAGAAGAGGCGGTGGATGGAGTCGCCGTCGTTGCGGTAGTTCTTGGCGGCGTTGATGCCGCCCTGGGCGGCGATGGAGTGGGCGCGGCGCGGGGAGTCCTGGTAGCAGAACTGGACGACGTGGTAGCCCTGTTCGGCGAGCGTGGCGCCGGCCGCGCCGCCCGCGAGGCCGGTGCCGACGACGATGACGGTGTGCTTGCGCCGGTTGGCCGGGTTGACCAGCTTGGCCTCGAAGCGGCGGGTGTCCCAGCGTTCGGCGACCGGCCCGGCGGGGGCCTTGGCGTCGGCGAGCGGGGCGCCCGTGGTGTAGTCGGCGTAGGACGAGGTCATGTCAGCCCACCAATCCGGTCATGACCGCGACCGGCACGGAGAGGAAGCCCACGGTCAGTACGAGGGCGAGGAGGTTGGCCAGCGCCTTCAGGAGGCGCTCGCGGGTGGCGTTGCCCACGCCAAGGGTCTGGGCGGCGCTCCAGAAGCCGTGCCGCACGTGCAGGCCGACGGCGAGCATCGCGACGATGTAGATCGTGTTGCCGTACCAGTTGGAGAAGCTCGCGACGACGTTCTGGTAGGCCTGCCCGGGCTGGGCGTTGTCGTTGACCGTCAGCAGGGTCAGGTCGAGCAGGTGCCAGACGATGAACAGGACGAGGATGACGCCGCCCCACCGCATGGTCCGCGTGGCGTAGCTGGCCCGCTTGCGCTTGTGGACGTACGCGGTCGGCCTGGCCCGGATGTCGCGCCGGCTGAGCTGGTACGCGGAGACGGCGTGCAGCACCACGGCGGCGAGGAGCACCACGCGCACGAGCCACAGCGCCCACTCGTAGTGCAGGACCGGCTCGCCCATGGTGCGCAGCCAGTGCGCGTACCCGTTGAACTCGTCGGTGCCGAAGAAGATCTTCAGGTTCCCGATCATGTGGGCGACGAGGTAGCCCAGCATGATCAGCCCGCTGACGGCCATCACCGTCTTCTTGCCGACGGTCGACCCCCAGAAGGAGTGCCGGGTCCGCCGGGAGCGTCCTACGGGGGGTTTTCGAGTGGGCGGGCTGTCCTGCCGCGATGCCAGAGCCATAGGTAGAGACGCTAGGGCCGAAGGACCTCAGAGGTCCAAGACATGGTGCGGCTCAAGTCCATAGGCAATGCCTATCTGGCGGGCGTACGCTGGGGACATGCAGTTCCAACAGCTCCGCTACTTCGTGGCCGTCGCCGAGTCGCGGCACTTCACCCGCGCCGCCGAGGAACTGCACGTGGCGCAGCCCTCGCTCTCCCAGCAGATCCGCGCGCTGGAAAGGGAGTTGGGCGCCGACCTGTTCACCCGCGCACGCGGCAACATCGCCCTGACCGACGCGGGCGAGGCCCTCCTCCCGCTGGCCCGGCGCATCCTTGCCGACACGGACACCGCGCGCCGCGAGGTGCAGGAGCTGGCCCAGCTGCGCCGGGGCCGGGTGCGCCTGGGCGCGACCCCGAGCCTGTGCACCGGTCTGCTCCCCGACGTGCTGCGCACCTTCCACGACGCCCACCCCGGCATCCAGCTCCTGATCGAGGAGGGCGGTTCGCACGACCTCGTACGGGAGCTGGCACGCGGGGCGCTGGACCTGGCCCTGGTGGTCCTGCCACTGCCCACCCCCTCGCCCGCGCTCACCACGGTGGAGCTGCTGCACGAGGATCTGGTGGTGGTCTCCTCGCCGGCCGCGCGCGCCCCGCGCCGCCCGGTCCGCGTGGCCGATCTCCGCGACACCCCGATGGTGATGTTCCGGCACGGCTACGACCTGCGGGAGCTGACCGTGGCCGCCTGCCGGGCCGAGGGCTTCGAGCCGGTGTTCACGGTGGAGGGCGGCGAGATGGACGCGGTACTGGGCTTCGTACGGGCCGGGTTGGGCGTGGCGGTGGTCCCGCGCATGGTCGCCGAACGCACCGGCACGGGCCTGCGGGTCACCCCGCTGGCCAGACCGGGGCTGCGGCGCACGATCGCGCTGGCCCACCGGAGCGACGTGGCGCCGCCCAGGGCGGCCCGGGAGCTCCAGCGGGTGCTGGTGGAGGCGCACGCCTGAGCACGGGCGTACGCCTCGGACCGCTTCGGTCTGTCCCGGGCCGCGTCCGTCAGCCTCGCACCACGTCCGCCGGCCTCAGACCGCGTCCGTCAGCGCCAGGGAGTGGATCCGGTCCGGTGCTCCCGGCCTGGCGTAGTACCAGCCCTGGGCCGTGTCGCAGCCCAGTTCCCGCAACTGGTCGGCCTGGGCGCCCGTTTCGACTCCCTCGACCGTCACCGCGAGCTCCAGGCTGTGGGCCAGCGAGACGATGCCCTCGACGATCTTCACGTCGACGGGGTCCGCGGGCAGCCGCTGCATGCTCTGGGTGAAGGACCGGTCCAGCTTCAGGACGCTCACCGGCAGGCGGCGCAGGTTGGCCAGGTTGGAGTAGCCGGTGCCGAAGTCGTCGAGGGCGATGTCGACGCCCATCTCGGCGAGCTGGCGCAGCGGTTTGAGGAGGTCCTCGTCGGCTCCTATCAGGGCGGACTCGGTGACTTCCAGGCACAGTGCGCCCGGTTCCAGGCCGGCCCGCTCCAGTACCTCCACGGTGTCGGCGACCAGGCCGGGGTGGTGGAGCTGGGTGGGCGAGAGGTTGACGTTGATGCGCAGCGGGCCGCCGTCGGCGTGCTTCTCCTGCCAGAACCTGGCCTGCCGTACGGACTCCTGGAGCACCCAGCGGCCCAGCGGCACGATGAGACCGGTGTGCTCGGCGAGCGGAATGAACCGGTCCGGGCCGAGGACGCCGTGCTGCGGATGGCTCCAGCGGACCAGCGCCTCCGCACCGTGCACGCTGCCGTCGCCGAGGTGGACCAGCGGCTGGTACTCGATGAAGAACTCGCCGCGCTCCAGGGCGGCGGGCAGCGCGTGGGTGAGGCCGTGCCGGGTGATGGCCCGCTCGTCGGCCTCGGCGTCGGCGAACTCGAAGCGGTTGCCGCCCGCCGACTTGGCCCGGTACATGGTGATGTCGGCGCTGCGCAGCACGTCGGCGGGGCCGCGTTCGGCGGCCGGGCCCTCGACGATGCCGATGGAGCCGCGCACGGTGATCTCGCGGCCCTCCAGGTGTATCGGGGTGGCCAGTGCGTTCAGTATCCGGGCGGCCAGGTCGTCGACCTCGCGGCGGGTGTCGGGGCCTGTGGTCAGCGCCACGAACTCGTCGCCGCCGAGCCGGGCGACCATCTCGCCGGGTGCGGTGGCGCAGGACTGGAGCCGGTCGGCGACCTCCACCAGGAGGCGGTCGCCGGCGGAGTGGCCGAGGCTGTCGTTGACCGCCTTGAAGCCGTCGAGGTCGAGGTAGCAGAGGCCGAAGCGGGCGTTCTCGCCGGCGGTGGACAGCGCCTTCTCCAGGCGTTCGAAGAAGAGCGTCCGGTTGGGCAGCCCGGTGAGCGCGTCGTGGGTGGCCTCGTACCGCAGCCGCAGGTTGAGCAGGCGGCGCTCGGTGGTGTCCTCCATGAGGGCGAGCTGGTACTGCGGGCGGCCCTCGGAGTCGCGCAGCAGCGACACGGTGAGGTTGGTCCACAGGACGGTGCCGTCGCCCCGGTAGAAGGCCTTCTCGCAGCGGTAGTGGTCGCGCTCGCCGCGCACCAGCTCCTCGTACATCCGCCAGACCTGCGCGGTGTCCTCGGGGTGCCCCCACTCGGTGACCTTGCGGCCGCGCACCTGGGAGTCGAGGCCGCCGAACATCCTGGCCAGGGTCTCGTTGACCTCCAGGATGGTGCCGTCGAGGGCGGCGATGCCGATGCCGACGGCCGCGCCCTCGAAGACCGCGCGGAAGCGTTCCTCGGTGGCGTGCAGGGCCTGCTGGGCCTCGCTGCGGGCGCTGAGCGCGGAGCGGGCGATGGCCTCCTGCTCGCGCAGGGTGCGCTCGCGCAGCTGGCGGGCGAATCCGGCGGCGATGCCGTGCTGGAGGCGGGAGCTGCGGGCCCGGAACTCCTCGGCGGCGGCCGGGGACCCCTCGCCGTCGGTGCAGTACAGCACGAGGTACGACTCGACGACGCCGAGCGTACGGACGAGGGCGTCCGGGTCCGTGCAGTGCGCGTCGATCAGGGCGGAGCCCACCTCGTGCCCGGTCGCGGAGTCGAAGGGCCGCTCGTGCAGGGCCCTGCAGAGCCGCCGGGCGAGCGGCAGCAGGAGCTGCTCGAACTCGGGGCGGGTGAGGGAGGTGGCGGTGGCCGGGAAGATCGCCCGGCTCCAGATCGTCGCGAACCGCCGCACCCGGTCCTCGGGTCCGCCGGGGACCTCGGCGGCCTCGCAGGACTCCGTGGCCTCGACGCCATCGACACCCTCCACGGCCTCGCGGTCGGGTCCGGTGCTCTGCCGCGGTACGCCGCCGGGGTCGGCGGTCGTGGCCGTGGCCTGTGCCGTGACCCGGGACGCACCCGTGCTCTGCGGTTTGCCCGGTCCGGTGCTCCGGGCGGGGACGGTGGCCGGGACGGTGCTCTGGGGCGGGACGGTGCTCCGGGCCGGAACGGTGCCGGAGCCCTTGGTCCCGGTGCTGCCCTGGCCGTCCCGCTCGCCGTCCGGTGCCTGCGCCTGCGCGCTCACGCCTTGCGCCCCACCCCTGCGAAGCCCGAGAAGGCGTACGGGTCCTCCTGCGACACCGGGTTCTCGGGCCGCCATTCGGCCAGCGGCACGAGGCCGGGCTCGACCATCTCGTACCCCTCGAAGAACCGGGCGACCTCGGCGCGCGAGCGCATGACCAGCGGGTTCTTGATCTCCTGGTAGACGTCCACGGCGCCGCCCGCCTGCTCGGGCGTGAGCGGCACGCCCTCGTACGACGCGTGGGTGACGATCAGCAGGCTGCCGGGCGCCAGTGCGTCGCGCAGTTCGGCGACCGCCGCGTACGGGTCGTCGGCGTCCTCGATGAAGTGCAGCACCGCGACCAGCAGCAGCGCCACGGGCTGTTCCAGGTCGAGGAGTTGGCCGACCTCGGGGCTGTTGACGATGTCCCGCGGTTTGCGGAGGTCGGCGGCGACGACCGAGGTCAGGTCGTTGCCCTCCAGGACCGCCCGGCTGTGCGCGACAGCGACCGGGTCGTGGTCGACGTACACCACGCGGGCGGTGGGATCGGCGGCCTGGGCGACCTCGTGGACGTTGCCGAAGGTGGGGATGCCGGAGCCGATGTCGAGGAACTGGGTGACGCCCTCGGACAGTGCGTGGCGCACGGCGCGGCGCATCACCGCCCGGTTCGCCTGCATGATCTTGGGCAGTCCGGGCATGAACTCCATCGCCCGGCGGGCCGCGTCCCGGTCGACCTCGAAGTTGTGCGAACCGCCCAGGTAATAGTCGTAGATGCGGGACACGCTGGGCATCGAGATGTCGATGCCCGGTGGTGCCCAGGCGGGACGCTCCATCAATGTCTCCCACAACTCGCCGCGACGAATGCGGGCACGGCTGATGACCGCACCCGGTGTTCGAGCCGAGGCTACTGATCCACCGCCAGTGGGGCGAGCGAAAACGGAAATTGCCCGTCCGTTCTCCGTCACACTCCAGTGGCAAGTGCACCTGCACGCGCCCGGCCCGCCGTTCCCGCGGGTACGGGGACGACGGGCCGAACTTTATGAGCAACTGCCGTGCGAGTCCTACTCGGGGTGGCCGGGAGCCGCCGGTCCCTGAGGGGGGCCCGAGGGGGATCCGAGGGGGGTCCGATCGCTACTTGGCGGCCCCCACCAGCTTCCCCTGCGGGGAGACGGCGTACCAAGTGCCGCCCACGCCCTGCCCGTTGGTGTCACCCGCCTTGGTGTCCCCGGCGAAGGTGTAGAGCGGCCAGCAGTCGATCGTCTGCTGCTTGGCGCCGTCGGGCCGGTCGAAGACGACGAAGCCCTTCTTGAGGATCCCTTCGGCGTCGTTCTTCGGTACGGGTGCGACGACCGGCCACTTCTTCAGGCAGTCCCCGGTGCAGGCGGACTTCATGGGCCAGGCCGAGTCCTTCTTGAAGCGGTAGACGGTGCGCCCCCGGGAGTCGACGACGATCTCGCCCAGCTTCGGGTCCTTGCGCACGGACATACCAGGGAGATCGGCGGGCGCGGCAGCGTCGGGGGCGCCCGGAGTGTCGGGGGCATCCGGGGCCGCGGCTGCGGGCGCCGCCGCGGCCTTCTTCCCGTCGGGCGCCGACGCGAACCAAGTGCCGCCCACGCCCTGCCCGTTGAGGTCGCCCGCCTTGGTGTCCTTGGCGAACCGGTACATGGGCCAGCCGCCCAGCGTGAGCTGCTTGCTGCCGTCGGTCCGGGTCACCGAGCCGATCGCGGACGGGTCCATGCCGGGGGCGGCGGTGAAGCCTTCGGCGGGCACCACCGGCCAGGCCTTCGCACAGTCGCCGTCGCAATTCGACTTGGGCGGCTTCGCCGTGTCCTTGTCGAACCGGTAGAGGGTCCTGCCTTCGCCGTCGGCGACCACCTTGCCCAGCTTCCCGGTCTCCCGCACGGCGAGCTGCCCGGCCGGCCGGGGTGCGGCGGCCTCGTTCCCGCCGTACGCGTCGCCGCCGCCGTACCCGTCGTCGGCGGGCGCTCCCGCAGGTGCGGCGTTGCCGACGGACTGCGAGCCGGATCCGGTGTCCTGCCCGCATGCCGTGGTCAGTGCGAGCACTGCTGCCGCCGTCAGCGCGAGCGAGACGTTCCGCCAGCTGTTCATGTCGACTCCCGTGTCCCGAAGGTTCCCGAAGGGCTGTGCGCGACGCCGGAGTGCGTCGCTCGGCCCTAGGTACGTACGGGAGACGCCACCGTGTTCAACACCTGCCGAAAAAACTTCGCACGGCCTCCGTACGCCCTCCGAGCGCGACCCCTGGACACCTGATCCCGTTCCGAACGCAAATCCGGGAAGGCTGCATCTATCAGGGGAATCCCATACTTCTGCCGCGTGCCGCTCGTTAGCAGACTCATGATGCCCCTCGTGTACGGATCACGCCGGAAGCCCGGTCCGCTCCTCGTACGTCTGCTCTCCTCGGCCGCCCTGTGCTGGCTGCTGGTCGGCTCGGTGCCCGCCTCGGCCGACAGTTGCGCCTACGCCTCCACGGGCCAGGGCGACGGGACGACGACGGCGGTCGCGGTGGCGGGCGGTGACGAGGCCGCCTGCTGGCCGCCGCCCGCGCCGCCGCCTCCCCCGCCGCCGGCACCTCCGCCGCCCCCACCGCCGACGCCGATCCCGCCGGATCCGAAGCCGCCGGCTCCCGCCCCCAGGCCGAAGCCCCCGCCCGTGAAACCGGCTCCGCCCGCGCCCGCGCCTCCCCCTGCCCCCGTACCCGCGCCACCGGCCCCGCCGCCCCTTCGCGCACCGGTCGCGCCCGAGCCGCTGCCCGCGCCCGAAGTCCCGGCGCCCGCGCCCGCACCCCCGCCCCCGCCGTCCACGCGGCCGGTTCCGCCTGCCGCCGGGTCAATCGCCCTGCCGAGCTATCGCAAGCCGGTCCGCAAGCCCCCCAAGGGCCGCACCTCGATGCTCACCCTCACGCTCCTGATCACAGCGCCCGCGGTCTTCGCCGTCGCGGTACTGCGTCCCCGTTCCTCCCGCTGATGCGGTTCCACCGACGGAGGTACCCATGTCGGAATGGCTTGTTCTGACCATCGCGATGGCCTCGGCCTGCGCGATCGTCCTCACCATCGTGGTCATCAACAACCGGAGGGTCGGCGAGGACGACGACCCCACCCAAACCCCGGACGTCCTCGAATACATGACGATGATGATCGGCGTGATCTACGCGATCGTCCTCGGCCTGGCCATCGCCGGAGTCTGGGAGGGCCGGGGCGCCGCCCAGGAGTCCGTACGCCAGGAGGCCCAGGCGCTGCACGAGGTCAGCGCCCGCGCCGAGGTCTATCCGGCCGAGGTCCGCGCCCGTATCCGCTCGGACATCGAGGCCTACGTCACCTATGTCGTGGACACCGAGTGGCAGTACATGGTCGACGAGAGCTCCGTCTCCGAGCGGGGCGACGAACTCCTGGAGCGGGTCCGCCACGACGTCACCCTCTACGAGCCCAAGACCGATCTGGAGGGCCAGGCGTACCAGCCGCTGGTCGACCAGGTCGCCGCGGCCGACGACGCGCGCAGCACCCGCGCCGAGAGCACCGAGGCGACCATGCCGACCATCGTCTGGTTCGGTCTCATCACCGGTGCGCTCATCACGGTCGGCCTGATCTTCACCCTGCAGATCCGCCGCACCGCGCGCGAACTCCTCCTGGCGGGGCTGTTCAGCGTGATGATCGCGTTCCTGCTCTTCCTCATCTGGGATCTCGACGCACCGTTCGGGCACGGCATCGCGGCCACCCCCGATCCCTTCGTCGACCTTCTGCCGAACACCGGCTGACCCCCGGCACACCCGGGGCACCGAGGCGCCCGCAGTGCAGCCCTGTCCGACGGGGCGGCACTGCGGGCGCCTTTCCATGTTCCGGTGCCGAGGGCACTCTTGGGCCGGGAAAGGGCAGGCGTTCGGCGAGGGGGCGAGGGAGGCCGCGGCGATGAACGAAGTACACGACTACGCACGGCAGTTGGGCGTGCCGAGGTCCATGGTGGTCCAGGAGCTGGGCCCGGACGACGACACCGACGACTTGATCCGCGCCGACATCGAGCGGGCCACCGGCAGGGCGATGGTGGACTGGGCCACCGACGAAGCCGTTCAGGCCGTACTGCTGTGGTGGCGGGAGGGGGACGGCGACCTCGCGGACGAACTTCAGGAGGCCGCGGCCCCTCTCCCCGAGGACGGCTTCGTCTGGGTCCTCACCCCGGTCGCGGGCAGGCCCGGCTTCCTCGATCCGGGCGAGGTCGCCGAAGCGGCGGCCCTGGCGGGCCTGACCACGACCGGCACCGCCCTGCTCGGTGCGTGGCGCGGGACTCGGGCCGTATCACCTCGCACCGGTCAACTCCCCAGCCCCCGGAGGTAGTCGAGCACCCCGGCACCGTCCCCGGCAGTGGTGACCAGCGCCACGTGGTTGTCGGGGCGGACCAGGACCAGGGCGTCGCCGTCGATGCCGTACGCGGCCCTGGCGTGCCCCTCGTCGTCGATCAGGCCGGAGTCCGGGGCGGCGTCCACCCCGTGGGCCCGTACGGTGTCCCCGGCCGCGGCGGCCACCTCGCGCAGTGTCCCGGCCGACTTCCCGCCGAAGCCCAGCAGGGTGAAGTGCGGTCCCGCGAAGAGGTCGAAGAGGCGGGTCGGGGTGCCTGTCGCGGCATTCAGACAAGGGGCGTCCGGTGCGCGGTCGCCCGCCCTGAGCGGGGCGTCGTCCGCTGCTCCCGGCCGGGCCAGTGAGCTCCAGCGGTAGCCGAGGGCCAGGGCCGTGGTCTCCTCGGTGATGCCCGCGTCCAGTCCGCCGCCGGGTTCGCGGATCGCCGCCATGACCGCGGCGAGCCGGTCCGAGGAGGTGTCCAGGGTCCAGGCGGCGATCGGCAGCCGTTCCTCCTCGTACGTGTCGAGGAGTGCGGCACCGGCCTGCCCGGTGAGGACGGCGGCCAGCTTCCAGCCCAGGTTGAAGGCGTCCTGGATGCCGGTGTTCATGCCGAGGCCGCCCGCGATCGGGTGCACGTGCGCGGCGTCACCGGCCAGCAGCGCCCGGCCGCTGCGGTAGCGGTCGACCATGCGCACGTTGACGCGGTACGTGGAGAGCAGCGCGGCCTCGGTCAGCCGGACCCCGGGCAGCCGGGCGTGCCGGTCGAGGAGCCGCTGGAAGCTCTCGCGGGTCGGCAGTTGGGGGGCGCCGTCGGGCCCGGACTCCGCTCCGGCCTGGAACCACCAGCCCCGCTCCGTGCCCGGGATCGGACAGAGCATCACGGCGCCGTCCTCGTCGAACCACTGGTGCCAGTGGTCCCGGGACAGGCCGTCCGCGCCGGTCAGCTCGACGTCGCCGGTGACCATGACCTGGGTGTCCTGGGTGGTGCCCTCGAAGGTGGCGCCCATCAGCTTGCGGATCGAGCTGTGGCCGCCGTCGCAGCCGACCAGGTACGCGGCGTCGATGTCCGTGCCCGAGCTTGTGCGGGCGGTGATCCGGCCGGCGTTCTGCTCGTACGACACGATCTCCGTGCCCAGCTCGACCCGTACGCCGTACTCGGCCAGCCGGTCCCGGAGGATCTCCTCCAGCGTCCACTGGGCGATCAGGCGGCCCCTGTCGTACGGGGCCGAGGGCGTCGGCCGCTGTCCCGCGTGCGGGTCGGTGTCGGCGACGGCCACTCCGTCCCGGTACTTGCGCATCACCAGCGGCGCGCTCGACGCGGCGAGCACCCGGTCCAGCACGCCCAGGTCCTCCAGCACCTCCAGGCTGCGTGGATTGGGGCCCTTGGCCCGCGAACTCCGGGGAAACTCCGGGGACTTGTCGACGATGCGGACCGGCACGCCACGCCGGGCGAGGTCGCACGCCAGGGTCAGTCCGGTCGGGCCGGATCCCACGATCAGCACGCTGTTCAAGCCGCTCACTCCACTCATGCCCACTCCTTGGATTCCGGTCGACGTCGACAGGGACAAGGAAATCGTGACCGAGGAAGAAAAGCAACTCGGTAAAGTTATTTTCGTTCGGCGGTGATCACCTCGTGGAGGTAGAGCTTGGTCACCCGGCCGCCGTGACCGGCGTCGATCAGTGCGGCGATGTCGTCGAGCAGCGCTTCGCGCGACGGCTCCGTCAGGGCGAGGGGCCCCGAGTGGGTGCGGAGCACCTCCCGGTACTCCTCGGCCGTGTAGCCGACCTCGCGGAGGAAGCGTGCGACCACCGGGGGGCCGAAGGCGGGAGAGGCGGTGAGTTCGGTCAGGTCCGTGCGGGCCTCGGCCGGTTCGGGGAGGCGGGCGCCCGGGACCGTTGCCGGGTCCCGGCGCAGGTAGGAGGCCTGCACCTCGTCGAAGAAGCGGGCACTGCCGCCCGCCACGTGGTGCGTGGTGATCACCGCCAGGTGCCCGCCGGGCCGCAGCGCCCGCGCCGCCTTCGGCACCCGCAGCGCCGGGTCGCTCCAGTGCCAGGCCGTCGCGCTGACGACCGCGTCGTACGGGTCCGGCGGCAGCGGCCAGGTCTCGAAGTCCGCGACGACGACCTCGGCCGCCGGATAGGCGGCCAGCTTCCGGCGGGCGACGGCCGCGAGTCCGGGACCCAGCTCGACCGCCGTCACGGCGCACCCCATCTGGACCAGCGGAAGTGTCAACTGCCCTGTTCCCGGGCCGACTTCGAGTACCTGACAGCCGTCCACCAGCCCTGTCGCGGCCACCAGCGCGTTGACCGCCGAGGACGGATACGCGGGCCGGGCGCGGTCGTACAGCTCCGCGATGTCGTCGAATACGCTGCTCATCCCCCAAGCCTTCCCCGGGCAGCCGCCCATGACCGCCCGTCGGGCGCTGCCGGGACCAACCGGGGGACATACGTCCCCCATTCGCGCGACTGTGATCGCGGGGCTCACCGGGCGCTCCTAGCGTCGCGGTCATCGAGGTGCATTTCCTGGTATATGCGGAAACGGGTTCCGCAGCTGTGCTCCTCGGGGACCCCATAAGGAGCACCATGCGCGCGATACGCCTCGCGTCCACCTCGGCGGCGGCAGCACTCTGCGCCCTCGCCCTCACCGGCCTCGGTACGCAGTCCTGGGCGGCCGCCGCCGACGTCGGCGGCGCGGTCACGGACACAGGGGCGGGCGGTGCCGCCAACGGGTTCAGCGTGACGCCCTCCGGCATCGTGGCCGGTGGCCAGGTCACGCTCAGCGCCGGTGGCTGCCCGGGCACCGCCACCGCTTCGTCGGCGGCCTTCGGCACCGTCACCGTCCCACCCGGGCAGCCCGCCAGGGCGACGGTCAGTCAGCGCGCCGATCCGGGCGCCCTGTACGACGTGGCCTTCACCTGCGGCAGCAACGGCACCAAGGGATCCGTCTCGCTGACCGTGGTGGGCTCCGGCCTGCCGACGACCAGCTCGACCTCCCTGCCGTCCCCGGTCACCTCCGCCTCCCCCGCCACGTCCCCCTCGCCCGTCACGTCCGCCTCGCCCATCAGGTCCGCCTCTCCGGTGATCTCCGCCCGAGGCGTACGGGGCGGGCTCGGCGGCAGCATCGGCGGCATGGACCCCACCCAGGTCGCGGGTGGCGCGGTACTGGTGGCGCTGGCGATCGGCGGTTCGCTCTACGCGGTGCGCCGCCGGGCGGCGAACGGCCACCGCCACTGAGCGCGCGGCGGCCACAGCACGCCGGTGGGGGGGGGGGGGTGGGAGGGGGGAGGGGGGCCCATCGGCTCCCCCCACACAAAAGAAGAAACCCCCCCACCCTCTTCCCCCACCCCTCCTCCTGGTGGCGTCCCAAATTGTCACC
>NZ_JBVIMX010000005.1:391617-411692 GCF_055579625.1 Streptomyces sp. NPDC032721
CTCTCACGCCGCCCCCCCCCCCCACTGCGCACACACCCCACCCCCCACTCTGCCTTCCCGCTTCTCCGGCCCCCTCCCTCCCCCCCACCGGCGTATCACCCCGAGAAGAGAAGGGCCCCTCAGACCTTGTTGCTCGCCGCGTTCCTGCGGCGGGCCACGAAGATCGCACCGCCGAGCGCCGCCGAGGCGACCAGTCCGGCGCCGACCGCCACGTCCGTGTCGCTCGGGCCCACCGAGCCGCCGAGACCGCCGTGCGCACCGCGCCCGGCGAGCACGGTGAACTGGTGGGTGGCCACCATCGCGTTGTCGTTGCACTTCACGGCGAGGTTGTAGTGGCCGGGGGTGGCATGGTCATTGATCCGGGCCGACGCATACCCCTTGGCACCCGCCGACAGGCTGGCCTGCGGGAAGGCGTTGGACGTCACCGTTCCGCCGTGGCCGCAGCCGGTCGCCGCGACCGAGATCGTGCTGCCCTGGTGGACCGAGTAGGGGTTGACCGTGACATCGCTCGGTCCGTTGGTGGCGGCGGCCGTGGGGGCGGTGAGTCCGACCGCGGCGCAGGCGAGGGCGGTCGCCGCACAGGCGCGTGAAGCACGCATCGTAGAACCTCCATCGGAAGACGCTCCGGGGCGGTGCCCCGGGAAATTCGACGAGTACGCCTCCCATGACGAACCCTCACTTGGCCCTGCACATACCGCATTTCACACTGAGCCGGACCGGTGACGGGACATGCCGTTCCGGTGCCCCCGGATCTGACGGACCCGCAGGTCACGGGGTTTCCGAGGGACCTGTCAAGATTTTGGGCGACCTTGACGCGGATGGGTCACGGGGTGCCCTCGACGGGCCCCCGACGGCTTCTGAGTGAGCGTCAGACCCCGATCGCCGTTCCACACTCACGATTCTGATTTGGCATCAGAAATCAGCTCCGCCACCCGTTCGCACTCCGTGCCTCGCCGCCGTATCGCCTCGCGCTTAGCGTCCGTAGAGGACGGGTGGCACCCGGGGACGACGACCGGGCGGGACGCGACGAAGGGAGCAGCAACATGGGGCAGGAATGGCGCGGGGCGCACCCGAGGAAGCGTGCGCCGTGGGGGGCCCTGGCGCTGGCGATGCTCACCGGGCTCGCCCTGATGCGCAACGGCACCGACGTCGGCTTCGGTCCCCCGCAGCCCGCGGCGGCGGCCGCGCGGGACAACGGTTCTGACGGGTCGTCGGCGGGACGGCGACAGGCCGGGGCCGCCGCCCTGCCGTACGCGCCGGCCGCCCGGATCCGTATCCCCTCGGTGAAGGTCGACGCCCCGATGGTGGACGTCGGGCTCGACCAGGAGGGCTGGATCGAGGCGCCTCCCCCGCAGGACGCCAACCTCGCGGGCTGGTACCAGAACGGCATCGCCCCCGGTCAGAACGGCACCTCCGTCATCGTCGGCCACGTCGACAACTCCACGGGTCCTGCGGTCTTCTACGGGCTCGGCTCGGCGAAGAAGGGCCAGCGCGTGGAGGTGGACCGCTTCGACGGGCGCACCGCGGTCTTCGAGGTGTACGGGGTGGAGGTGTACGCCAAGGAGGACTTCCCCGGCGCCCGGGTGTACGGCGACTCCGGGCGGCCCGAGCTGCGGGTGATCACCTGCGGCGGCGGCTACTCCAAGGACAGCGGCTACGCGGGCAACGTGGTCGTCTACGCCCGTCTGGTGGCCACCCGCTGAGGTCCGGGCGGCCACCGGCGGCGGCTCAGACGTGCGGGACGGTGATCCGGTAGCCCTCGTCGAGGAGTTCGGGGAGGTACGTGCGCAGGGCGCGGACGCTCTGGGTGCGGTTGCCGCCCGCGTCGTGCGAGAGGACGACGACGCCGGGGCCCGCTCCGGCCCGGACCCGGCCGATGATGGTGGAGGTGCCGGGTTCGGTCCAGTCGAGGGTGTCGACGGTCCAGCCGAGGGGTTCCATGCCGAGGTCGGCGCCGATCTCGAAGGAGGCGCGGTTCCAGGCGCCGTACGGGGCCCGGTACCAGCGGGGCGGCTCGCCCACCGCCCTCTCGATCACCTCGCAGGTGGAGCCGAGCTGGTCGCGGATGCGGGAGCGGGACAGCTTGGGGACGAGCGGGTGCGACCAGGAGTGGTTGCCGATGACGTGCCCGTCGTCGGCCATCTCGCGCAGCAGGTCCTGGTTGTCGACGGCCATCTCGCCGCAGACGAAGAACATCGCGCGCACCCCGTGCCGGCGCAGCGTCCTGAGGATGTCCGGGGTGTAGCGGGGGTCGGGGCCGTCGTCGAAGGTGAGGACCATGGTGCGGCCGGGGGCGTCCATCCGCAGGAAGGGCTTGCGGCGCACCGGCGGGCGCGCGGGCTTGAGTTCCGGCGGTGCGTACGCGGTCATCGGGCGCAGCCGGTACGCGGACGGCTTGAGCGGTACCGGGGCCCGGGGCGGACCGGCGGCGGGCCGGGGCTGCGCCGGGGAGTCCGGGGTCAGGGCCGGATCCGCGGTCAGCACGTGCACGGTGGCCGCGGCCCCGACGCAGGCGGCGAAGCGGAGGAGTCCCCGGCGGCCCAGGATCGACTGCTGATCTTCTTTCATGATGAATGCCTCGCACGCCGTGACGTGCGAGGCATTCATCCACTCCGGGTGCGGCCCGCGATTGCACCCGTTGGCACTACCTTTCGGACCTCAGCGGCGTACCAGCGGGAACGGCAGGGTCTCGCGGATCGTGCGGCCGGTGAGGAACATGACCAGGCGGTCCACGCCGATGCCGAGGCCGCCGGTGGGCGGCATCGCGTACTCCAGGGCGTCGAGGAAGTCCTCGTCGACCTCCATGGCCTCCGGGTCACCCCCGGCCGCGAGCAGCGACTGGGCCATCAGACGGCGGCGCTGCTCGACCGGGTCGGTCAACTCCGAGTAGGCGGTGCCCAGTTCGGTACCGAAGGCGACCAGGTCCCAGCGCTCCGCGAGGCGCGGGTCCTTGCGGTGCTGGCGGGTGAGCGGGGAGACGTCGGTGGGGAAGTCCTTGTAGAAGGTGGGCAGTGTGGTGCGCTCCTCGACGAGGCGTTCGTACATCTCCAGGACGAGGTCGCCGCGGGTGTTCTCCGGGGTGTGCGGGACTCCCGAGCGGTCGCAGAGCCTGCGCAGCAGCGGCTCCTCGGTGTCGGCGTCGATCTCCTCGCCGAGGGCTTCGGAGACGGCTCCGTAGAGCGTCTTGACCGGCCAGATCCCGGAGATGTCGTGCTCGACGACCTTGCCGTCGGCGTCGGTCTTGCGGGCGATCGGAGCGCCGAAGGCGGCGGTGGCGGCGCCCTGGATGAGCTCGCGGGTGAGGTCGAGCATCACGTCGTAGTCGGCGTACGCCTGGTAGGCCTCCAGCATCGTGAACTCGGGGTTGTGCTTGTAGGAGACGCCTTCGTTGCGGAAGGTGCGGCCCATTTCGAAGACCTTCTCCATGCCGCCGACGCAGAGCCGCTTGAGGTAGAGCTCGGGGGCGATGCGCAGGTAGAGGTCGAGGTCGTAGGCGTTGATGTGGGTGGTGAAGGGGCGGGCGTTGGCGCCGCCGTGAATCTGCTGGAGCATCGGGGTCTCGACCTCCAGGTAGCCGCGTTCCAGCAGTCCCTGGCGCAGGCCCTGGACGACGGCGGAGCGCGAGCGGACGACCTCGCGGGCGTCCGGGCTGGCCACCAGGTCTACGTACCTGCGGCGCACCTTCGCCTCGGGGTCCGAGAGGCCCAGGCGCTTGTCGGGGAGCGGGCGCAGGCACTTGCCGGTGAGCTGCCAGGCGGTGACGAACAGGGTCAGTTCGCCGAGGTCGGTGGCGCCGATCTCGCCGGTGACCGACACCAGGTCGCCGAAGTCGACGTCGGCGGTGAAGCGGTCCAGGATGTCGCTGCCGGAGCCGTCCCGGGTGAAGGCGATCTGGAGGTCGCCCGACCAGTCGCGCAGGTCGGCGAAGACGACGCCGCCGAAGTCGCGGACGACCATGACGCGCCCGCTGACGGTGGCCTCGTCGCCGCTGCGGGAGCCGGGTGCCACCACCGGGTGGGCGGTGCGGATCGCGGCCAGGGTGTGGGTGGCCGCGGGGACACCGACGGGGTACGGGTCGGTGCCCTCGGCGCGCAGCCTGGCCAGCTTGCGGTGCCGGATGCGGATCTGCTCGGGCAGGTGCGCGGTGGGGTCGGCGTTCGCGTCGGCGGCCGGGGCGAGCAGGCCGAGCGCCTCGATGGAGGGCAGGCCCGCGGTGCTGGCCGGGTTGGTGAAGGTGCGGCGCGGGGTGTGTCCCCGGCCCCAGAGCTTGCGCAGGCTGGGTACGGCGACGAAGCCCTCGGCGATGCCGGAGGCGAGCGAGACCCGGGCGAGCGAGCCGGCGTCGCCGTAGCAGAGGAAGCGGGGGTACCAGGTGGGCTGGTACTTGACGTTGGAGCGGTAGAGCGCTTCGAGCTGCCACCACTTGGAGAAGAACAGCAGCAGCTTGCGCCACAGCCGCAGCACCGGTCCGGCGCCGATCCTGGCGCCCTCCTCGAAGGCGGAGCGGAACACCGCGAAGTTCAGGGAGATCCGGCGGATGCCCAGCTTGGGGACCTGGGCGCAGATCTCCGCGACCATGAACTCCATGACGCCGTTGGGTGCGCCCCGGTCGCGGCGCATCAGGTCCAGCGAGATGCCGTCCTTGCCCCAGGGGACGAAGGAGAGCAGGGCGATCAGCTTGCTGTCGGCGTCGAACGCCTCGACGAGGAGGCAGTCGCCGTCCTCGGGGTCGCCGAGCCGGTCGAGCGCCATGGAGAAGCCGCGTTCGGTCTCGGTGCCGCGCCAGGCGTCGGCGCGGTCGATGATCTGCTCCATCTCCGCGTCGGAGAGCGCGGAGTGGCGGCGGATGCGGGTGGTGGCGCCGGTGCGGCGGACCCGGTTGACGGCCTGGCGGGTGACGCGCATGTCACGGCCGTCGAGGTCGAAGGCCGCGACGTCGAGGATGGCTTCGTCGCCGAGCTGGATGGCGCTGAGTCCGGCGCGGGCGAAGGCGGTGGCGCCTTCCTCGGAGGCGCCCATGACGGCGGGTGCCCAGGCGTACCGCTTGGCCATGTCCAGCCAGGCCTCGATCGCCTGCGGCCAGGCTTCCTTGTCGCCGACCGGGTCGCCGGAGGCGAGGGACACGCCGGCCTCGACGCGGTAGGTGACGGCGGCCTTGCCGCTGGGGGCGAAGACGACGGCCTTGTCGCGGCGGGTGGCGAAGTAGCCGAGCGAGTCCTGGGCGCCGTACGCGCCGAGCAGCGCCCGGATGCGCGGTTCCTCGTCGCCGTGCAGGGAGGACTCCATGCGCTGCGAGCGGAAGAGGGTCGCGGCGGCGGCCAGCAGGGCGAGCGCGCCGAAGAGGCCGAAGAGGAAGTAGAGGAAGCGGGGGCCGTGGCCGTCGAACTCTCCGTACAGCACGCCGCCGAAGACCCGGACGATCACCCAGGGCAGCCGGTCGGCGGGCACCAGCGTGCCGGGGAACAGCGAGATCAGGCCCCAGCCGACGAGCACGGCCGCCACCAGGGACGCGACGAGCACGCCCAGCGCACGGCGGACGGCGCCGTGCCGGGAGGCCGCGTAGAACTCCTTGCGGGCGAGGATCAGCACCACCAGTGCGGCCAGGCACACCACCGTGGAGGCCAGTGCCTCCCAGTCCTCCAGGAAGATGTAGAGGACGTCGCCGACCAGCAGCAGGATCAGATAACCGACGACCAGCCACCACGCGACCTTCTTGCGCGCGCCGACGGCCGCGGCGAGCAGGAAGAAGAACACGGCGTACGCCAGGTTCGCGCTCACCGGGACGGTGAGGAATTCCAGCAGCTCGGTGAACGGCCGGACCAGTCTGCGCAGGGGCATGCTGATCGCGAGCAGGGCACAGTACAGGCCGAGCAGTCCGAAAAAGGCCGCGAACCCGTCGGGCACCCGACTGAGGAAGCGGTTGCGGGTGGTGGGAGTCTCCTCCACGCTGACACTCATGGGGGGCACTCTAGGGATCTCTGCGCCCCGACGCCTCCCGGGGTAGGGCCTTTCACCTGGTAGCGGACGGATTTCCGGCCGGTTCGGGGCACCTCGCGGCGCTGGTTTCCGGCCCGCGCGCCGCACGGGATAACCTCCGCTCTGTGACCGAACAGCCCGAACAGCAGCGCCACGCCTTCGAACGCGGTACCGACGGCCCCAAGGTGATCGTCGCCGGAATGGACGGTTCCGAGTCCTCGCTGCGCGCGGTCGCCTACGCGGCGGGGCTCGCCAGGCGGCAGAACGCGCTGCTGGCCCTGGTCTACGTACAGCCGCTGATTCCGACGGGTGCGGCCCTGGGTGCTCCGGTGGCCGGGACCACCGAGGAGGTCGCCGAGGACCTGATGCGGGAGATCCGGTCGTCGGCGGAGCGGGTGAAGGACATATTCCAGGTGCGCTGGGAATTCCACACCTTCCGGGGTGACCCGTACAACGGGCTGGTGACGGCGGCCGACCAGTTGACGGCGGACGCGGTGGTGGTGGGCGCGTCGGAGTCGGCCGGGCACCGGTTCGTGGGGTCGGTGGCGGTCCGGCTGGTGAAGGCGGGGCGGTGGCCGGTCACGGTCGTGCCGTAACCGGCCGGCCACTCAACGGCCCATCGTGAGGCCGTCCTTGGCCGCTCCCCGGCTGAGCACCACGCGCCGGATGCGGTCGCGCGTCTCGGGGTAGCCGGCTCCCGGTGCGCCGAGGTTGAGGACGCGGTTCGATCCGAGGTCGAAGAACTGCGGGACGAACTCGGCCTTGCGGACCTCCCAGCGCTTGCCCGGGGCGGCGGGCGGGGCGAAGGTGAAGCGGCCGATGGTGCTCATGTTGCCCCGGTCGTCCTGGGCGCCGGAGTGGTTGAACATGGTGCCCGCGATCTGGTCGCCCATCCCGTAGAGGATGTACGTGCCGTTGACCTTCTCGTAGGCCTGCGGGACGTGGGCATGGGTGCCCAGGATCAGGTCGATGTCCGGGCGTCCGGCGGTGGCCGACGCGGTGAGGGCGCGGCCGAGGGAGAGCTGTTTCGCGTCCGGCTCGTCCTGCCACTCCGTACCCCAGTGCAGGCTTACGACGACCACGTCCGCGCCTGCCTTCCGGGCGGCGCGGGCGTCGGCGACGATCTTCTTGCGGTCGATGAGGTTGACCGCCCAGGGCTGTCCTTCGGGCAGCGGGTAGCCGTTGGTGCCGTACGTGTAGGCGAGTTGGGCGACCTTGGCGGTGCCCGCCTTCAGGAGGGCGGGGCGGGCGGCCTCGCGGGCGGTGCGGGCCGAACCGGCGTGCGCGATGCCCGCCTTGTCGAAGGCGTCGAGGGTGCGGCGGATTCCGGCCCGGCCGTCGTCGAGGGTGTGGTTCGACGCGGTGGAGCAGGAGTCGTAGCCGGTGGCCCGGAGCCCGGCGGCGACCTGCGGCGGCGAGACGAACGCCGGGTAGCCGCTGAAGGGGCCGCCGGCCGGGCCGTAGACCGTCTCCATGTGGCAGATCGCCAGGTCGGCCTTGGTGATCACTGACTTCACGCCCGCGAGCATCGGCGCGAAGTCGTAGCCGTCGCCGTCCGCGTCGGTGCGGCCCTGCCGGATGATCGACTCGTGCGGCAGGACGTCACCGGTGGCGACCAGGGTGAAGCCGCGCTGCGCCGGGGCGGGGGCACCGGCCTGGGGCGAGCCCGCCTTGGGTGCGCCCTGGCCGCCGGTCACGGAACCGGCGGGGCGCGGGGGGTTGCCCGGTCCGGCCGAGCAGGCCGTGGCGGCGGCGAGCAGCAGGGCCGCCACGGCCGCCGCCCCGTACCTCTGCGGTGTCACAGTGCGCTTCGTCATCGGACCGGCTTCCCTCGTGGTGGAAATGTCTCGAACATGCGCCGGATATGCGCAAAGAGAATCCATCCGGGCAGGCCGGTGAAGTCAAGGACCTTTACCGCCAACTCGGGGCAATCCCGCCCCAACAGCCCCCACCGGGGGTTTGTGCACGTCGGGCCGCTGTCCGCCCGGCGGCGACCGCTCGCCGTGCCACCTGGCGACCGCCCGGCGACCACTCGGCGGACCGCTCGTCGTACCGCTCGTCGCGCTCGTCGACCGTTCGCCGCACGCACCGGCCGCCCGTTAGCACGCAGTGCGCGGCGGGGTCAGCGGAAGCGGGTACGGACGGTTATCTTCGCCCCTGAACTCGACCCGGCTGTGACCGCCGTCACTCACCGCCGGGAGCCGCCTCCCCCGCCCGAAGGAGCGTCAACGGTGACCACCTCCCTCCCGCTCGCCCCCCGCACCGACGAACGCGACCTGGCCGCACTCCAGGAGGAGCACGGCACCGCGCTCCTCGGCTTCCTGCTCGGCCTCACCCAGGGCGACCGGCAGCGGGCCGAGGACCTGGTCCAGGAGACCTTCGTCCGGGCCTGGCAGCACCCGGAGGCGCTGGCCAGCGACCACGACTCGATGCGCCCGTGGCTGTTCACGGTGGGCCGGCGGCTCGCGATCGACGCCCGGCGCGCGCGCCGGGCCCGGCCGAACGAGGTGGGCTCCGAGGTGCTCGCGCAGTCGGCGGCGCCGGACGACCTCGCCGAGCGCTCGGCCACCGAACTCGATGTGCGCGAGGCACTGCGGGCCCTGCGCACGGAGCACCGCGAGGTGCTGGTGCAGGTGTACTTCAGGGGGCGCTCGGTGGCGGAGGCGTCGTCGGAGCTGGGCATTCCGGAGGGAACCGTCAAATCCCGTACGTACTACGCGCTGCGGGCACTGCGCGGGGTGCTCCCGGGGTACGAGGAGGGGTTCGGCCGGGGTGCCGCCTGACGCGCGGGACGGAGCCGGCGGGTGGCCGAGGACGGTGCCTTGCCCGAGAGCGGGACGAGACCGCCCACGTCACACACGTACCGCCGGTACACCCCTTCCCCCCGCGCCACGGGGCAGGCGAGACTATTTCGAAAGCGCGGCGTCAAGTTCAGTAAAGATGCCCCGCCAAACCCCTCTCAGCGTGAAAGCTCTTCGCCTGGGGCCCCGGTCCGGAGTCCCGCCTACCGAAAGCACGACCGGAGAAGGTGGAATGCTGTGCTGCCCGAGAGCGCCAATGGCACCGGTGGAAGCAGTCTTGCCGTTCCGATGGCCTGGCTGTACGCCGAGTACATCGCCGACGAGCTGCTGCGCACGGGGCAGTTGATCCCGCCCGGCACGCTGGAGTTCCGCGCCGGAAGGGAGGCGCTCGCCCTGACCGTCTACCTGTCGGACTCGACGGACGAGCTGTCCGGGGTCGGGGTGATCTCCCAGCTCGACGAGTGGCTGTCGCTGACCGCGTACGGCCATCCGTGGGAGCGGTGGGTACGGGAGCGGTTCGCGGCCCGCGCCGACGCCGAGAGCCCCGACGTCCTGCTGGCGCGGGCGTCCTGGAAGTGGCTGGAGTCGACGGAGCTGCTGGCCACGGACCTGGGCGGGACGGGCGTGGAGGGCGAGGAGGCCGTGGACCCCGACCTGCTGGACGGGGTGGACCGGGTGGACGAGAGCGCCCGGGTGTGGCTTCCGGCGTGGCAGCTGGGGCTGCCGCTGGGGCACCTCTCCGTGCACCTCTTCTGAATTGCCGCAGCGGGTCTCTCAGCCGTTGGCGGGCCCCTCAGCCGGCGGCGGGCGGTGAACTGTGCACGCCCGCACGGTACTTGGGCAGCCGTACGGTGATCTTCATTCCGGCGCCGACGCCCGTCTCGATGACCAGACCGTGATCGTCGCCGTACACCTGGCGCAGCCGCTCGTCCACGTTGGACAGTCCGATGCCCGCCGTGGCGGCGGGCTCCTGTCCGGCGAGGATGCGGCGCAGCCGGTCCGGGTCCATGCCGACGCCGTCGTCCTCGATGGTGACGATCGCCTCGGCGCCCGCGTCCTGGGCGGCGAGGGTGATGCGACAGTCCTCGCGGGAGTCCTCCAGGCCGTGCTTGACGGCGTTCTCGACGAGGGGCTGCAGGCAGAGGAAGGGCAGGGCGACGGGCAGTACCTCGGGGGCGATCTGGAGGGTCACCTTGAGGCGGTCGCCGAAGCGGGCCCCGGCCAGCGCCAAGTACTGTTCGATGCAGCGGAGTTCGTCGGCGAGCTGGGTGAAGTCGCCGTGTCTGCGGAACGAGTAGCGGGTGAAGTCGGCGAATTCCAGCAGGAGTTCGCGGGCCCGTTCGGGGTCGGTGCGGACGAACGAGGCGATCGCGGCGAGCGAGTTGAAGATGAAGTGCGGGGAGATCTGGGCGCGCAGGGCACGGATCTCGGCCTCGACGATACGGGTGCGGGAGCGGTCCAGCTCCGCGAGCTCCAGCTGTACGGAGACCCAGCGGGCGACCTCGGTGGCTGCCCTGACCAGCACGGCCGACTCGCGCGAACCGTAGGCGACGAGCGCGCCGAGCACCCCGTCCTCGTCGGTGAGCGGGGCGATCACCGCCCACCGCAGCGGACACGACGGGTCGTCGCACGAGGTGTGGACACTCAGACTGCGGCCCGATTCGAGCATCTCGGTCACCTTGAGCATCACCTTCTCCTGGTGGTGCCCGGCGCCGGGCCCGTCCCAGGCCAGGACGGCGGTGCGGCTGGTGAGACAGAGCGTCTCGGTGCCGAGCAGGGTGCGCAGGCGGCGGGCGGCCTTGCGGGCGGTGTCCTGGTTGAGTCCGGCGCGCAGCGGGGGCGCGGCGAGGGAGGCGGTGTGCAGGGTGTGGAAGGTGGCCCGCTCCACCGGCGTACCGAGGTCGAGGTTCTTTCCGTCGCGGCGGGCGCTGAGCCGGCCGAGAGCAGTGCCCGCAGCGAGGAGCAGTGCTCCGGTCGCCGCGAGAACAGCGATCTCCAATGCGGTCACCGCTCTTGCTCCTTGAGGGGCATCGTCAGTTCCTCCGGCAGGTGCAGCCGGGCGAGGAGGGCCGCGGTGCCCGCCGGTATCCGGTCCCGGGTGGCGAGCGAGACGAGCACCATGGTCAGGAAGCCAAGCGGTACGGACCACACGGCGGGCCAGGCCAGCAGCGTGTGCGCCCACCCCGACACCGGCAGCCCGGCCCGGGTCGCCATGACCGCCGTCAGCGCCGCCCCTCCCCCGACGACCAGCCCGGCCACCGCCCCCGGCGGGGTCAGCCCCCGCCACCAGATCCCCAGCACCAGCAGGGGGCAGAACGACGAGGCGGACACCGCGAAGGCCAGCCCGACCGCGTCCGCGACCGGCACGGTGGCGGCGAGCACGCTGACCCCGAGCGGTACGGCGATGGCGAGGAGCGTGGCGAGCCTGAAGTGCCGTACCCCGCGCGAGGGAAGCACGTCCTGGGTGAGCACCCCGGCGACCGCCATGGTCACCCCGGAGGCGGTCGACAGGAACGCGGCGAACGCCCCGCCCGCGAGCAGCGCCCCCAGCAGATCGCCGCCGACCCCGCCGATCAGCCGCTCGGGCAGCACGAGCACGGCCGCGTCCGCGTGCCCGGTGAGAGCCAGTTCGGGGGCGTAGATCCGGCCGAGCGCCCCGTACACGGGCGGCAGCAGATAGAAGGCACCGATGAGGCCGAGGACGACGAGGGTGGTGCGCCGGGCGGCGGTGCCGTTGGGGCTGGTGTAGAAGCGGACGGCGACGTGCGGGAGTCCCATGGTGCCGAGGAAGGTGGCGAGGATCAGGCCGTACGTGGCGTAGAGCGGGTGCTCCTCGCGGCTGTCGGCGAGCGGCTCGGACCAGGTGGAGGCCCCGGCGGCCCGGGGGTCGTGCTGTTCGGGGACCTCGGCACCGGCCGGGAAGCGCAGGGTGGTGCCGCCCGCGACGCGGTGGGTGCCCGCCGCCAGGGCGAGTTCGCGGCCGTGGTGGGTCCGCCCGTCGACGGTGCCGGTGACGGCCAGGGTGAGTGGCCCGTCGAGGTCGATGCGTACGGTGTCCTGGAAGGTGACGGCCGTGTGCTCGCGGAAGGTCGCGGGGGCGTCGAACCGGGCGCGCGGGGCGTCGTCCCCGAACCAGGCGCCGAGCAGGAAGAGCGCGGGCACCAGCAGCGCGGTCAGCTTCAGCCAGTACTGGAAGGCCTGTACGAAGGTGATGCTGCGCATGCCCCCGGCCGCGACGGCCCCGGTGACGACCACCGCCACCACCAGCGCGCCGACCCAGGCGGGCGCCCCGGTCAGGATCTCCAGGGTCAGCCCGGCGCCCTGGAGTTGGGGCAGCAGGTAGAGCCACCCGATCCCGACGACGAAGAGGCTCGCGAGGCGCCGCACCTGCACGGATTCCAGCCGGGCCTCGGCGAAGTCGGAGAGCGTGTACGCCCCGGACCGGCGCAGCGGGGCGGCCACCAGGAGCAGCAGCACCAGATAGCCGGCGGTGTACCCGACCGGGTACCAGAGCATCTCGGGCCCCTGGACCAGGACCAGGCCCGCGACGCCGAGGAACGAGGCGGCGGAGAGGTACTCGCCGCTGATCGCGGCGGCGTTGAGCCGGGGCCCGACCGTGCGAGAGGCCACGTAGAAGTCGGAGGTGGTACGGGATATCCGCAGGCCGAGCGCCCCGATGAGGAGGGTGACCAGGACGACGACGGTGACGGCCGCGACGGCGTAGAGGTGGTTCATGGACGTGCCGTCAGCGGCCTTCCACGAGGCCGCGGAAGTCGCGCTCGTTGCGCTCGGCACGCCGCACGTACCACCGGGCGATCAGCCACATCACGGGGTAGACGACGACCCCCAGCACCACCCACAGGTACGGCCCCGGCGCGGGCAGCCCACCGGTGAGCACCCTGGGCAGCATGAACAGCAGCGGCAGCGCCCCCACCAGCAGGGCGAGCGCCCCGAGCCCGAGGAGCGCGGTGCGCAGCTGGCTGCGCATCAGGGAGCGGACGTAGGTGGTGCCGAGGGTGGTCTGCTCGCTGATCTCGGAGCGGGCGGGCGCGTACCCGGGGGCCCGGGACCCGCGCGCACCGCCGCCACGGCCCTGACGGGGCACGCCGGTCACGGTCTCGCGGCGGGGGCGCGGGGCTGCGGACATGGCGGGGTGCTCCGGGGTGTGCTGATACGTACGGAGGCTGGAGTCTACGCAGCGCGGCCGGTCCGAAGATAGGCCCAGGTCGGGGCGGGGGCCGGGGCCGGGTCAGCGGCGGACGGTGTCTTCCAGCGCGATCTCCAGCTCCACGTAGGACTCCTCGGCCCGCCGGAAGGCGACCTCCAGCGCGGCGGCGGCGCGCGGGGTGGCGAAGGGCTGGGCGGATTCCTGGACCTCGTAGAGCACGTCGGCCCAGCGGGCGGCGGCGCTCTTGACCCGCTGGAGCAGCTCGTCGAGCTCGTGCGGGGCGGAGGGATGGATTCCGGGCAGTGCGCGGAGCTCCGCCAGCAGCGCTTCCACTTCTGACATCCGGTCAGCGTAGGTCCCCGGGAGGCCCGGCGCGGGGCGGCCCGGCGACCGGTCGCCCTGCGGCGGCCGTACGTCGGCGAACGGTGGGCGGGGTGCGACGGGCGGTGCTCAGCGCCGGCCCGCCTGACGCATCAGCAGGTCGCGGAGCTCGCGTGCGTGACGGCGGCTGACCACGAGTTCCGCGTCGGCGACCCGGACCGTCGTGGTGCCCGCGTCGAGGCGGAGCTCCTCGATGCGGTGGAGGGCGACGAGGTGGCGCCGGTGTATGCGTACGAAGCCCCGGGAGGCCCAGCGTTCCTCCAGGGTGGAGAGGGGGATGCGGACGAGGTGGCCGGTGCTGCCGCCCGGGCCGGGGGTGGCGGTGTGCAGGCGGGCGTAGTCGCCGTGGGCCTCGACGTAGGCGATGTCGGCGATGGGCACGAAGCGGGTGATGCCGCCGAGCTCGACGGGGATCTGGTCCTGGGCGGAGGGGGTGGCGGGGGAGGCAGGAGTCGCCTGGTGTGCCGTCGATCCGGGCCCCGCTCCGGGCCCCGCTCCGGGCGCCGGGCCCGTCGTCAGGGCGGGCGGCACCTCCCGTGCCCCGGCGGCAACCCCTTCGGCCACCCGCCGGACCGCTTCGGCGAGCCGTTCGCGGCGGACCGGCTTGAGGACGTAGTCGACGGCCTTCAGGTCGAACGCCTGCACCGCGAAGCCCTCGTGGGCCGTGACGAAGACGATGAGCGGCGGGCGGGCGAACCCGGCCAGCAGCCGGGCGACGTCGAGCCCGGTGAGTCCCGCCATGTGGATGTCGAGGAAGACGACGTCGATGGCGTCGTCGCCGTCGGGGCCCGAGTCCAGGGCCCGGTTGATCCTGAGCAGGGCCTCGGTGGCGTCGGTGGCGCCTTCGGCGCTCCGGACTCGGGGGTCGGCGCGCAGGAGGTAGAGGAGTTCCTCCAGGGCGGGCTTTTCGTCGTCGACGGCGAGGGCGCGGAGCATGGGGACACGTTACGGGGAGGGGCGGGGTGCCGGTGCGGCCCGGTCCCGTACGGGCGGGCGCGGCTGGGCAGGAGGCGGGGCGGGCGCACGTGGCCGCGCCCGCACGCCACCTTCCTCAGCCCTCCACCGCCCCTCAGCCCTCCACCTTCCTCAGCCCTCCACCGCTCCCACCAGCATCCGCATCTCCTCCCCCACCGCCCCCGCCAGTCCCTCCGCGTCCGGTACGGCCTTCGCGTCGGCGACCAGGCCGACGTTCACCCGACCTCCGTACGTCGACAGGGCGATGGCCAGGGACTGGCCCCTGGCCAGCGGTGCCATCGGATAGATCGCGCGCAGTGGCCGTCCGCCGAGCGAGAGGGCCGTGCGCGGCAGCGGCACGCTGGTGACCAGGATGTCGAACAGCGCCCGGGCCGCCCCGCCCGCCAACGGCGCACCCCATTTGCTGGCGAAGGCGGGCAGCTGGTCCGCGAGGAGGGCCACCGCTCCGGCGCCGCGGTGCGGCCCCGCCGCCTTGTTGCGGGCCATGGCGTCGCGCACGGCGGCCACCCTCGCCCCCGGGTCCGGCTCGGAGACGGGCAGGTCGAGCAGGTAGGCGGACAGCCGGTTGCCGTGGCCGGTGCCCGTACGGCCCGGCCGTCGGCGGGAGACCGGAACCAGGGCCCGGGGGTCGCCGGTCACCGGGTCGTCCCGGTCGGCGGTCCAGCGGCGCAGCGCGCCCGCGACCACCGCGAGGAGGACGTCGTTGGCGGTGCCGCCGCAGGCCCGCCGGACCCGGTGGACGTCGTCCAGGTCGAGTACGGCCGTGGCCAGGCTGCGGGTCCCGCTGGAGTCCGCGCTCAGCGCGTCGGGGGTGCCGGCCAGCGGCAGCAGGGGCCGCAGCCGGCCGGCCCGTACCACCGAGGCGCCGATGCCCAGCACCTGGCCGACGTCGCCGAGCCGCTCCTTGGCGAGACCCACCGCCCGCCCCGGACCGCCCAGCCAGGAGGATCCGCCGCACTCGACGCCGTCCTTGGGTACGGCGGCCGGGCGCGTACCGGCGATCTGGTCGAAGATGCCCGCGCCGATCGCCACGGCCCGCATGCCGTCGGCCAGGGCGTGGTGGAGCTTGACCAGGACGGCGCACTCGCCGCCGCCGTCGGCACTCAGGACGTACATCTCCCAGGGCGGCAGCCCCCGGGCGAGCGGACGTTCCATCAGTTCCCCGGCGAGCAGGGTGGCTTCGGCGGCGAAGCCGTCGGCGGGGAGCAGGATGCGGCGCACGTGGCGCTGTACGTCGAAGTCCTCGGCGACCGCCCACTCGGAGCCGCCGAGGGGCAGCCACACCTTGCGTACGACGAGGTGGAGACGGGGAATCGCGGCGGCACGCCCGGCGAGCAGCCCGAGGAGCTCCTCCCCGTCGGGGGAACCCGGCCCGCCCCCGAAGAAGGCGAGCGCACCGAGGTGCATCGGATGCGCGGGGGATTCGAGGTGCCAGAACGCCAGGTCAAGCGGTGCCAGAAGCTCGGTGCTCAAGGAGCCCTCACGTCGTCGGTGGCCAGCAAAGGACGCAGTCAATCGCGAATGGTCGGTTACGGTCAAGTACATCCAGTGAGCGGACAGTTACCAACGCGGCGGGACGATGAACTCGCACCACAGCACTTTGCCCTGCCCTCTCGGCTCCACTCCCCACACGTCCGCGAGCCGGTCCACCAGCAGCAGCCCCCGCCCGGACACCTCTCCTTCCCCCGCCTCCCGGCGGCGCGGCAGGGCGCTGGAGGTGTCCGCGACCTCGACGCGCAGCCGGCGCTGGGGCACGGTCAGCATCCGTACGGTGAGGACGGCACCCCCGTCGGTGTGCATGAGCGCGTTCACCATCAGCTCGTCCGCGGCGAGTTCGATCTCGTCGGCGCGGCTCTGGGCACCCCAGGCCCGTACCGCCGCGCGGATCATGTGCCGGGCCTCGGCCAGCGCCTCCGGGTCGCCCGGGGCGACGTGCTGCTGGAGGCGGCGGCCCACGCGGGGCGCGTCGGCGGTGGCGCGGCGGCGCAGGAGCAGCAGGGCCACGTCGTCCTCGCCGCCGCGTTCGTCGACGGTCGCGCAGAGCCGGTCGGCCAGCTGCTGCAGGTCCCGGGGGGCGTCACGGACCAGGTCGACGAGTGCGCGCAGCCCTTCGCCGAGGTCGCTGCCCGGCTGCTCGATCAACCCGTCGGTGTAGAGGAGCAGGGTCTGTCCCGGCTCCAACTCGGCTGTGCTGACCGGGTATTCGAGCTCGCCGAACTCGGCGGACAGGCCGAGCGGCAGCCCGCCCTCGACGGGCACCCGGCGGCAGCTGCCGTCGTCGAGCCGTACGAGTGGCTCCATGTGCCCGGCGCGTACCAGCTGGACGACTCCGGTGGTCAGTTCGATCTCGGCGTACGTGCAGGTGGCGAAGCGGTCGGTGTCGAGTTCGTGCAGGAAGACGGAGGCCCGGGCCATCACGGTCGCGGGCGCGTGTCCTTCGGCCGCGTACGCCCGCAGGACGATCCGCAGCTGGCCCATCACGGCGGCGGCGTGCGTGTCGTGCCCCTGTACGTCGCCGATGACGGCGCCCACCCGGCCGCCGGGCAGCGGGATCACGTCGTACCAGTCGCCGCCCACGTCCTGCCCGTCGCGCGCCGAGCGGTAGCGGACGGCGATGTGCGCACCGGGTACGTCGGGGACCCGGCGCGGCAGCATGGCCTGCTGGAGGCCTTCCGCGAGGTCCTTCTCCTGCTCGTAGAGCATGGCCCGCTTGACGCTCTGGGCGACGCTGCTGCCGAGCGCGATGAGGAGGTTGCACTCGTCGCTGTCGAAGCCGACGCGCCCGCTGTAGAGAAACCCCAGGGCGCCGATCGGGCGGGCCTGCGCGATCAGCGGCAGATAGGCGGCCGAGGTGGTGCCGAACGTCCGCACGTGCTCCCAGAGGCGGGGGTACGAGGCGGCGAACTCCTCCGCCGACCCGATGAACCGGGGCCGCAGGGTCCGCACCACCTCGCTCATCGGGAACTCGGGGTCGTCGATCCGGGTGTACCGCGAACCGGGCATGAACAGCGGCCCCTCGGCGACCAGCCTGATCCGCCCCGCCTCCACCAGCCCCATCACCATCGACGACGACTCGAACCTGCCGAGGTCGTGGGTGTCCTGGAGGACGTCGATGACGTCCCGGACGGTACGGGCGAGCGCGAGCGCGGCGGTCGTCTGCGCGACGACGCCGGTGCCGCCCCGGCCGCCGCCCTCCTCCCGCTGCTCGCCGCGCGCGGCGAAGGCGCTGATCTCCTGGGTGGCGTCGCGGACCACCCCGATGATCCGGTACGGGCGTCCCGAGGCGTCGCGCCGGATGGAACCCTGGGTGTGGGTCCAGCGGAGCGTGCCGTCGGCGCGGCGGATCCGGAAGTAGGCACCGTACGAGGACTCGCCGCTCTTCAGCGCCTGCGAGACCATGGCGTCGAGGTGCTGGCCCTCGGCGGCGGTGACGCGGCGGGAGAGGGTGGTCGGGTCGCCGTCGAACTCCTCCGGCCGCAGGTCGAACACCTCCAGGGCGGAGGGGTCGAGATGGAGGTGGGACTGGGCGAGGTCCCAGTCGAAGATGCCCATCCGGTTGAGCGCGAGACCCGTCTCGGGACGGACGGGCCAGTCGTCGGCCGGTCCGTCCTGCGCACGTTCGGGCAGCTCAGCCACCGGCCGGGGTGGTGTCGGCCGGGGCGGCGGTGCGGTGACGCGTGGATGCCGGCACGCGACCCTCCCGTCCTCGTGCGCGCGTCTCGCGCGGCGCGTACAGCAACTCGTGTCCCTCCATGTGTGCCGCACATCGGGACGCTCCGCAACCGGACGGCACCACCGCACGCAACCTCTGCCCGCACCTCTGCCCCGCGCATCACGGGGCGCGACACCCCCTCGACGCCGCCACCCCCACCCGGCACAGTGACCCGCATGACGACCACCCCCACCCCCGCGTCCGCCTCCTCCTCGCTGCCCGACACCGCCGTCGCGCTCGCCACGGCCGTCCGCGCCAAGGACGTCACGCCCCGCGAGGCGGTCGCCGCCGCGCTGGCCCGGATCGACGCCCTCGACCCACGCGTCGGCGCCTTCCGCGTGGTCCGTACGGCACAGGCCCTGGCCGAGGCCGACGCACTGGCCGCGCGGGCCGACCTGGACCAACTCCCCCTCGCAGGCGTCCCGTTGGCAGTGAAGGACAATCTGGCGGTACAGGGCGAGTCCACCCGGATCGGGTCCGCGGCCACTTCCACCACCCCCGCGACCGCCGACCACGAGACCGTCGCCCGGCTCCGCGCCGCCGGTGCGATCGTCGTCGGGCTCACCCACGTCCCCGAACTGTGCGTCTTCGGTACGTCCGACTCGGTGCACGGCATCGCCCGCAACCCCTGGGACCTCTCCCGCACCGCGGGCGGCTCCTCCGGCGGCAGCGCTGCGGCGGTCGCGTCCGGGATGGTCCCGATAGCGCTCGGCAACGACGGCATGGGATCGCTTCGCATACCCGCCGCGAACTGCGGGGTGATCGGACTGAAACCGGGTTACGGCCGGGTGCCCGCGGGCATCGGCGACGGCGACTGGTACGGCATGTCGGAGAACGGCCCGCTGGCCACGACGGTGGAGGACGCCCGCCTGATGTTCGAGGTCCTGGCGGCCGAGGAACAGAACGACACCACAACCGCCACTCAACCGAGTCAGACCACTCAGACCACTCCCACCACCACACACCACCTCCGCATCGCCGCCTCCACCCGCTCCCCCCTCACCGGCGTCCCCATCACCCGCCCGTACGCCGACGCCGTCCGCGCCGCCACCCGCCTGCTGGTCGACGACGGCCACACGGTCCGGCACGACGACCCGCCGTACCCGCTCTCCCTGGCCACCACCTCACTGGCCCGCTGGACGGCCGGCACGGCGAAGGACGCGGCCGGGCTGGACCAGAAGCTGCTCGCCCCGCGCACCCGCCGCCACGCCGCCGCCGGACGCCTCTTCGCCCGGACGCCACTGCTGCGCACCGATCAGCGGGAGCTGCTGCGCGAGCGCCTCACCCCGTTCTTCGAGCGGTACGACGTCCTGGTCATGCCCGCACTGGCCCGGCGCGGTCCGGCTGCCGCGCCGTGGCACGAGCGCGGCTGGCTGCGCAACGTCGTGGTCAACACGGCCTACGCGCCCACGACTCCGCCGTGGAACCTGGCGGGCTGGCCCGCCCTCACGCTCCCCTTCGGCACCCTCCCCGGCTCCGCCGTGCCCTGTGCCGTACAGCTGGTGACCCGGCCCGGCGGCGAGCACCGGCTGCTGGCCCTGGCGGCGCGCATCGAGGCAGCGAAGCCGTGGGAACGAACTGCCGCACGACACCTGTTCAAGTAACTCTGCCTATTGCAGTTTCCGCTGCGTGAACCTCGTCGCGCATCCCGGGGGACCCCCGCACGCCACACCTTCCGCAGGAGGCGATCACCACCGCGCTCGCGGCCGAGCGGTTGGGGTACGCGGGGCTGTTCCTGCCGTGGCTGCGGGTCGGCTGCGTGCCGGTGTTCCTGCGGCAGATAGCGCAGGAGCGGGCGACGTACACGGTGGCACCGCCGGCCCTGCTGACGATGCTGCTGGCGAGGGAGGACCTCCTCGCGGGGTCCGCTGCGCGGGCATTTCCCCTCCCCGCCCCTTCCCGAAACTGGGGCTCCGCCCCGGACCCCGGCCCGTGCGGGCCAGTGGGTGGGCGGGCAGGTGGCGGGCCCGGCCACCGCCGGTGGTCATGTGCAGGTGCGAAGTGGCTGGCCGTGGGGGTTCCCCCGCCCCCGCCAGCCCTGGAGGCGACGGAAAACAGTGGA
>NZ_JBVIMX010000005.1:411702-431307 GCF_055579625.1 Streptomyces sp. NPDC032721
CACCACAGTTGGCCGTGTACATTCGCAGAGTATTTGACCGCGCAGTTCCCCGCGCCCCTGAGTACTCAGGGGCGCGGGGAACTGCGCGAGCAACCACTCACCGGCCCGCAGGTCCGAACCCCTGGCCCCGCGGAGCGGTTTAGGGAAGGGGCGGGGAGGGGCAAAGCCCGCCGCAGGCGCGACCCCGCCCACCAGCTCGCACTGCCGGCGCCACGCGGCGGCAGCCGCAAATCCAGCACAGCGGGAAGGAACGTCCTCCGGCGCGCCCCCTCGCACCCGGCCCGCCGCAGGTGGATCGCACCGCTCACGTCGCCCCTCACCCCCACCCCTCACACCATCTCAGGCCGCACCCACTCCTCCCCCCTCACATGGTGATCAAAGAAGTTCAGCACCGCCGAGTACCAGACCTTCGAATGGTTCGGCTTCAGGATCCAATGGTTCTCGTCCGGGAAGTACAGGTACTTCGCAGGCGTCTCGAACTTCTGCAGGTCCTGGAAGAGCGACATGCCCTGCCCCACCGGCACCCGGTAGTCCTTCGCCCCGTGGATGATCAGCATCGGGGTGCGCACCCGCTCCACCCCCAGCGACGGCGAGTTCTCCCGGTAGCGCTCCGGCTGCGTCAGCGGGTCGCCGAAGATCCGCTGGAAGAACCACGAGCCGTCGGTGTCGCGGGCGAAGGAGCCCAGGTCCCACAGCCCCGCGTGCGACATGATCGCCTTGAAGCGGTCGGTGCTGGTCGCGACCCGGTTGGCCATGTAGCCGCCGTAGGAGCCACCGGCGAGACCGGTGCGGGTCTCGTCGATCTCCGGGCGCGCGACGGTGACGTCCGTGAGGTCCATCAGGTCGCGGTACGGCTGTCCGCCCCACTGGCCCCAGCCACGCTCGTGCATCTGCTGCCCGTAGCCCGTCGACAGTGCCGGGTCGGGCAGCAGCACGGCGTAACCCCGGGCCACGAACGGCCACGGGTTCCAGCGCCAGGTCCACGCGTTCCACGAGTTCTGCGGGCCGCCGTGCACGAAGACCAGCAGCGGCGCGGGGTTGTCCGCCGAAGCACCCTCCGGCACCGCCAGCCAGGACCGCAGCGGGAAGCCGTCGTCGCCGGTGGTGTGCACCTCGGTCAGCGTGCCGGGCAGGGCGCCCAGGTCGTCGCCGGGTGCGCGCAGCGGCGTCGGCGTCTGGCCGGCGTCACCGGCCGCGTCCAGCCGGACCGGCCGGGGCGCGGCGTCGATGGGGGTCGCCACCGTGTAGAGGGTGCGTGCGTCGGGCGAGACCACGAGGGCGCCGTACGCTCCCGAAGCCGTCAGACGTGTGACCGTGCCGTCCGCGTCGCGCCGGAAGACGGGGCAGTGCCCCTGCTCGTCTGCGGTGAACCACAGAACGTCGTCGCCCGCGACGGGCGAGAGCACGAAGGAGCCGGGCCAGTTGTCGAACTCGGGCAGGAGGTCGGTCTCCTCGCCCGTCGCCACGTCGACGCGCACCAGCGTCGTGTCGTACGGCGTCTCGTACGTCTCCTCCAGGAGCCGGTGGCAGACGACCGCCGAGCCGTCGGCGGTGAAGCTCGCCCCCGAGTACTGGAAGCCGAGGCGGTCGACGACCCGGAGCTGCTCGCCGGTGGCCGCGTCCGCGATCACCACGGCCTCGCGGTTCTCGGCCGGCACCCGGCCGATGACGGCGCGGCTGTACGCGACGCGCGTGCCGTCGGGGGACAGCGCGACGCCCTCGTCACCGGCGACGCCCTGCCCGCCGGCCACCACGGCGGCCGCGGCGGCGTCCTTGCCGAGGGCGCGGACGAAGACGTGCGGCTCCTCGGGCCCGAGGTCGCTGTCCCAGTGGCGGGTCGGCCCGGCCTCGTACAGGATCGCCGTGACCTTGGCCTTCTCGCGCTCCTTGCGGAGCTTCTCGTGCGCCTCGGCGTCCTGGGCACCCGGCAGGAGTCCACCGCTGTACGCGAGTACGCCGGTGTCGCGCGCGACCCCGAAGCTGCCGATGCCGCCCGGGTGGGAGGCGATCAGCTCGGCCTCGCCACGCTCCGGCAGGGCCCAGAGGGTCGCGCCGCTCTTGCCGTCGCCCTTCTCGGCGGCGGGGTCGGTTTCCTCGCGCCCGGAGACGAAGAGCAGGGTGCCGTCGGGGGCGAACGCGGGCCCGGACTCACCCTTGAGCGACCGGGTCAGGCGCCGCGCCTCGGTCTCGCCCGAGGGGTCGATGTCCCAGAGGCCGGAGACGTATCCGGTGCCTTCGGCGTTGAGCTGCTGCACAGCGGCGACGAGGCGGCTTCCGTCGGGCGACAGGGCGAGAGAGCCCACTCGCGGCGACGCGAAGAATGCCGACAGGTCATGAAAAGTGGTGGTTTCCCGAGGGGTTTCAGCCATGCCGATCATCCTGCCCGCTGCGTGTAGCCACCAACAAGGGATTACCGATTATCGGACGTACGCCTCGGGCGAACTCCCCCACCGTCACCACTCATCGCGTTCCGCACGGTCGCTCCCCTTCACCGAGTGACTCTGTTAGTTGTAGCCTCCCGAGGGAGGTGCTTCATGAATACGTGGGTACTGGGCGGCTTCCAGACCGACTTCGCACGGAACTTCGCCCGCGAGGGCCTCGAATTCGCCGATCTCGTACGGGAGACGGTGCACGGCACCCTGGACGCGGCGGGCGTCGGCCCCGGTGACGTCGGCGTGATCCACGTCGGCAACGCCTTCGGTCAACTCTTCACCGGTCAGGGCCAGTTGGGCGGCATGCCCGCCACGGTCGAGGAGGGCCTGTGGGGCGTGCCCGCCTCCCGGCACGAGGCGGCGTGCGCGTCCGGCTCGATCGCGGTGCTGTCCGCGATGGCCGATCTCGAATCGGGGCGCTACGACTGTGCGCTGGTTCTCGGGGCCGAGCTGGAGAAGACCGTGCCGGGCGATGTGGCGGCCCGCCATCTGGGCGCGGCGGCCTGGGCCGGGCACGAGGGGCAGGACGCCCGCTTCATGTGGCCGTACATGTTCTCCGCACTGGCCGACGAGTACGACGCACGCTACGGACTCGACGACGCCCATCTGCGCGCCATCGCGGAGCTCAACCACCGCAACGCCCGCGCCAACCCCCTGGCCCAGACCCGTAATTGGAAACTCACCGACGCGAGCTTCAGCGCCGACGACGAGGCCAATCCGCTCGTCGAGGGCCGGGTCCGCCGCCAGGAGTGCAGCCGGATGACCGACGGCGCCAGCGGTGTCGTCCTGGTCTCGGACCGCTGGCTGGAGCGGCGCCGTACCGTCACACCCGCCCGCCTCGCCAGGATCGCCGGGTGGGGCCACCGCACGGCCGGTCTGCCGCTCGCCCGCAAGACGGAGCGCAGCAAGGACGACCCCTACGTCCTCCCGCACGTCCGCGAGGCCGTCCAGGACGCCTTCGCCCGGGCGTCCCTCTCCGGCATCGACGACGTCGACGGCCTGGAGACCCACGACTGCTTCGCCATGTCCGAGTACCTGGCGATCGACCACGTCGGCATCACCCCGCCCGGCGAGAGCTGGCGGGCCGTGGAGGCCGGGGACCTGGAGATCGGCGGCCGGATGCCCGTCAATCCGTCCGGCGGACTCATCGGCGGCGGCCATCCGGTCGGCGCGACCGGGGTCCGTATGCTGCTCGACGCGAGCCGCCAAGTCACCGGCTCGGCAGGCGAGTTCCAGGTGGCGGGTGCCCGGCGCTTCGCCACGCTGAACATCGGCGGCAGCACGACCACCACGGTCGGCTTCGTCGTGGAGGGGGAGGACACCCATGGACGTTGAGATCGTCGGACGCGCCCTGTCCACGCTCCCCGAGGACGACGACCACCCGTACCGCACGGGCCCGTGGCGCCCGCAGAGCACCGAGTGGAAGGCCGAGGACCTCGATGTCGTCGGGGAGATCCCGGCCGACCTCGACGGGGTCTACCTGCGCAACACCGAGAACCCGGTCCACCCGGCGGCCAGGCTCTACCACCCCTTCGACGGTGACGGCATGGTCCATGTCGTCGGCTTCCGCGAGGGGAAGGCCTTCTACCGCAACCGTTTCGTGCGCACCGACGGCTTCCTCGCCGAGCAGGAGGCGGGCGAGTCCCTGTGGGCGGGGATCGCCGAGCGGCCGAGCATCGCGAAGCGTGCGGACGGCTGGGGTGCGCGGACCCGGATGAAGGACGCCTCCAGCACCGACATCGTGGTCCACGCCGGCCGGGCCCTGTCCAGCTTCTGGCAGTGCGGCGACCTCTACCGTCTGGACCCGCTCACCCTGGACACCCTCGGCAAGTCCGCGTGGGCCCCCGACTGGGGCGTCTCCGCACACACCAAGGTGGACGAACGGACCGGCGAGCTCCTCTTCTTCTCGTACGCCACCGAGGCCCCGTACCTGCGCTACGGCGTCGTCGGCCCCGACAACCGCCTCAAGCACCTCACCGACATCCCCCTCCCCGGGCCGCGCCTGCCGCACGACATGGCGTTCACCGAGCACTACGCGATCCTCAACGACTTCCCGCTCTTCTGGGACCAGGCGCTGATCGACCGGGGCAAGTACGCCTCCCGCTTCCACCGGGACATCCCGTCGCGCTTCGCGGTCGTGCCGCGCCTGGGCTCGGAGGTCCGCTGGTTCGAGGCCGATCCGACGTACGTCCTGCACTTCACCAACGCGTACGAGGAGGGCGACGAGATCGTCCTCGACGGCTTCCGGCAGGGCTGCCCCGAGCCGCCCGACCCGCGCGGCGAGGGCGTGTACCAGCGGATGTTCCGCTTCCTGGCCCTGGAGCGGATGGAGACGACGCTGTGGCGGTGGCGGCTGAACCTGTCCACGGGCAAGGTCCGCGAGGAGCAACTCAGCGGCCGTTACACGGAGTTCGGGGTGATCAACCCGCAGGCGGCGACCCGCCCGTACCGCTACACCTACGCCGCCACCCAGAAGCCGGGCTGGTTCCTGATGGACGGCATCGTCAAGCACGATCTGCACACCGGCTCCGAGGAGCGGTACGCGTACGGCGACGGCGTGTTCGGCAGCGAGGCCACCCTGGCCCCGCGCGCGGGCGGGCGGGCGGAGGACGACGGCTACCTTGTTACGCTGACGACCGACATGACCGCCGACCGTTCCGAGTGCCTGGTCTTCGACGCGGCGCGCCTGTCCGACGGACCTCTCGCCCGCATCCGGCTCCCCGAGCGGATCTCCAGCGGCACGCACGCGACCTGGGCCCCGGGCTCGGCGCTCCACGGCTGGCACGACGGGCCGCCGGCCCTGTAGGAATCCGGTGCCGCTGGCCACCGGTGAGCGCTGAAGGAGCCCGGTGACCGCCGACGCGCAGCAGCACCCGACCCCGCTGCCCGCCGGCGGCCCCAACGCCATCGCCGCCGCGTTCGGCCTCCTCGGCGACGAGTGGGCGCTGCTGATCCTGCGGTACGCGCTCCAGGGCGTGCGCCGCTATGCCGACTGGCGGGCCCGGCTGCCGATCTCCGACGCGGTGCTCACCGCCAGGCTGACCCGGCTGGCCGGGCAGGGCCTCCTGGTGCGGGTCGCCTACCAGGAGCGTCCGGTCCGGCACGAGTACCGGCTGACCGAGCGGGGCCGCGCGGTGTGGCCGGTACTGGTCGCCGTGTGGGGCTGGGAGTACCGGTGGGTGGCCACGCACCGCGAGGAACTGCCGTGGATGCGGCACGCCGGGTGCGGGCGGCACATGGAACCGGTATTGGTGTGCGGCGGCTGCGGGGATCCGGTCCAGCCGCGTGACGTGCGCAGCGAGTGGGGGCCGAGCGGCGGCGACGGCCGGTCGATCCCCTCCTCGGCGACCCGCAGGCGCAGCACTGCGGGCGACGGGGGCGAGGGCGGTGCGGCGGCCGGGCTGTTCCCGGAGACCATGGCGCTGCTCGGCAACCGCTGGTCGGTGGCGCTGCTCGGGGCCGCTTTCCTGGGGACGCGCCGGTTCGGCGAGTTCCAGCGGCGGCTGGGCGCGCCGCCGTCGATGGTCGCGGACCGGCTGCGGACGTTCACCGCGCTGGGGGTGCTGGCCGCGGACTCCGGGACGTACCGGCTGACCCGCAAGGGGCGGGCGTTCTTCCCGGTCGTCATGACCCTGATCGACTGGGCCCAGCGGTGGTACGTGTCGCCCGAAGGACCGGCGCTGGTGTCCGAACACCGGGGCTGCGGGCGGGAGTTCAGGGCCCGGCTGGTGTGCGGGGAGTGCGGCGGGGAGCTGTCGGAGCGGGGCGTGCTGGTGGTGGGCGCGGCCGAGGAGGAGGCGGCGGCCACCGCGGAGGCGGCGAACCGTACTCGCTAGGCCGCCCTGGACGAACGAGCCGTACCCCCTTGGGTGAGGGGGTACGGCTCGATGCGTCACTCGTACAGGACCCGGACAGGTCGGTGGATCGGTCCGACCGCTCTGCCGGTCTGCCGACCAGTCGGTCAGTCGACGCCGGGCAGGATGTGCGGCTCCGCGAGGTCGTCCTCGTATCCGGCGAGCCGGATCGGTGCCGACCTGGCCCACACTTCGAGGTTGCCGATCTTCTTCGGCTTGCCCGCCCGGCCGTCGCCTCCGGACTTGTAGCTCGCCGAACGCTCCGACCGTCGTTGGTCCTGATGGGTCATCTTTGGTGTCACCGCGCACTCCTTTGTGTCGCGTAACCCTTCGGACGGTGCCGAGCGGTCCTCTGCCGGGCCGCCGGACCCCCCTAAGGGCAGGAAGGAAAAGACTCTTCGGTCGCGGTGGCGCCGGTGTTACTCGTTCGGGAGCAGCCGTGGTGGTGGGCCGCTTCCCGGTACGGGCCGAGGGTGTCGCTCTGTCCGTGACGAACAGACTACCCATATGAGCGCCCCCGCGCTCGATGGATTTCGTCGACTTTCGGCCTGCCCCCGGGCGGGGCCGGGGGCACCCGGGGGTCACAGTCGACGCAGGAGCCCCAACGGGGCCTGCCCGCCTACCAGTTGGCGGGCGCGTAGTCCTTGAGGAAGATGCCGTAGAGGTCCTCGCCGGCCTCGCCCCTGACGACCGGGTCGTAGACGCGCGCAGCACCGTCGACCAGGTCGAGGGGGGCGTGGAAGCCCTCCTCGGCGAGCCGGAGCTTGTCGAAGTGCGGGCGCTCGTCGGTGATCCAGCCGGTGTCGACGGAGGTCATCAGGATGCCGTCGGTCTGGAACATCTCCTGGGCGCTGGTCCGCGTCACCATGTTCATGGCGGCCTTGGCGGCGTTGGTGTTGGGGTGTCCCGCACCCTTGTAGCCACGGCCGAAGACGCCCTCCATCGCGGAGACGTTGACGACGTGGGCGCGCCCGCTGCGCGCCTTGCGCGCGGCGTCGGCCATCGCGGAGCGCAGCTGGCTGATCAGGATGAACGGCGACGTGTAGTTGCACAGCTGGGTTTCGAGGAGCTCGACGGGCGAGATCTGCTCGATGGTCTGCACCCAGGTGTTGGTGTCGACGACGTCGGGGACGAGCCCGCCCGCGTCGATGGCGCTGCCGTCGCGGTGCCGTTCGACGCTGGCGTTGCCCGCGACCAGGGCCAGGTCGGCGACCTGCTGGGCGTCCAGGCCGCTGACGCCGAGCGGCAGTGCGGCCAGGCCGTCGACGGCTCCGGAGTTGAACGCGCCGATCACCTGGTGGGCGGGCAGCTCGCCGGGGGGCAGCGGTGCGTTCTCGCCGTCGACCAGGGCGGCGTACGCGGAGGGCAGCCGGCGCACGGTCTGGGTGGCGTTGTTGATCAGGATGTCCAGCGGGCCCGCCTCGGCGACCCGCTCGGCCAGGGCGACGGCCTGCGCGGGGTCGCGCAGGTCGATGCCGACGACCTCCAGGCGGTGCAGCCAGTCCGAGGAGTCCTCCATCGCCTTGAAGCGGCGGATGGCGTCCTTGGGGAAGCGGGTGGTGACGGTGGTGTGCGCGCCGTCGCGCAGCAGCCGCAGCGCGATGTACATGCCGATCTTGGCGCGGCCGCCGGTGAGCAGGGCGCGCTTGCCGGTGAGGTCGGCGCGGGCGTCGCGCCTGGCCCGGTTCAGGGCGGCGCAGGGCTGGCAGAGCTGGTGGTAGAAGTAGTCGACCTCGACGTACCTGGTCTTGCAGATGTAGCAGGAGCGGGGCCGCTGGAGTATCCCGGCGATCCGGCCCTCCTCGGTGGCCGACTTCGGCAGCAGGCCCTCGGTCTCGTCGTCGATGCGCTCGGCGGAGCCGGTGGCGGTGGCCTCGGTGACGGCCTTGTCGTTGGCGGTCTTGGCGGCCCGGCGCTCCTGGCGGCGGCGCTGCTTGACCGTGCGGTAGACGCCCGCGGTGGCCCGGCGGATGGTGATGGCGTCGGGGTGGTCGACATCGAGTTCGTCGAGCTCGGCGAGGACGGCGAGGACCAGCGCCATGCGCTCGGGGTCGATGCCGGGGCCGAAGTCCGCGGGGCCCTGCTCCACGGGGGGAGTCTCCTGGGTGGGCTCGCCGTCGCCGTGCACCGGGCTGCCCTCTGTCACCGTCATCGCCGCTGCCGTCTCTCGTTCACGCCGCGCGGGCCGGGAGCCCGCGGGTGTCTGCTGGAAGTCCTCAAAAGGGGAATCGTACGGAGGCAGGGGCGAGTGCGACAAACCGCGAGGTGTACGGGCACGCAGCGTGACGGTCCGCTACGGTGCCCGCCCTCCGCGTGGGCCGGGGTCAGCTGACCTGCTGCCCCTTGCCCAGGGCGATCACCCCGTTGCGCGACACCGTGTACAGCTCGGCGTCGCGCTCCGGATTGACGCCGATGGTGGCCCCCGGCGGTACGTCCACGTTCTTGTCGAGGATCGCACCCCTGACGACCGCCCCGCGCCCTATCCGCACGTTGTCGTGGAGCACGGAGCCCTGGACGACGGCCCCCGGCTCCACGACCACCCCGGGCGACAGCACGGACCCGGTGACCTGTCCGCTGATCACGCAGCCGGGGCCGACGATCGCCTCGCTGGCGATGCCCGCCGAGCAGAACCGGGCGGGCGGTAACTGTCCGAAGTGGGTGTAGATCGGCCAGCGCCGGTTGAAGAGGTTGAACTCGGGCTGTTCGGCGACCAGGTCCATGTGGGCGTCGTAGTACGTGTCGAGGGTGCCGACGTCCCGCCAGTAGCCGTGGTCGCGGGCGGTCTCGCCGGGGACGTGGTTGTCGTCGAAGTCGTAGACCTGGGCGGTGCCGCGCTCGGTGAGCTGGGGCAGGATGCTGCCGCCCATGTCGTGCACCGAGTCCTCGTCCTCGGCGTCCCTGATCAGGGCGTCGACCAGTACCTTGGTGGTGAAGATGTAGTTGCCCATGGACGCGAAGACCCGGCGCGGGTCGCCGGGCAGCCCCGGCGGGTCGCTGGGCTTCTCCAGGAACTGCTCGATCCGCCGTCCGTCGGACGCCGGGGTGATGATCCCGAACGAGGACGCTTCCTTGCGCGGCACCCTGATCCCGGCGACGGTTACCCCGGCGCCGCTGTCGATGTGCTGCTGGAGCATGTGCCTGGGGTCCATCCGGTACACGTGGTCGGCGCCGAACACCGCGATGAAGTCGGGCTGTTCGTCGTGGACGAGGTTGAGCGACTGGAGGATCGCGTCGGCGCTGCCCAGGTACCAGCGCGGGCCGAGCCGCTGCTGCGCGGGGACCGGGGTGACGTAGTTGCCGAGCAGGCTGGACATCCGCCAGGTGGTGGTGACGTGCCGGTCCAGCGAGTGCGACTTGTACTGGGTGAGGACGCAGTTGCGCAGGATGTCGCCGTTGACGAGGTTCGAGAGTACGAAGTCGACGAGGCGGTACGTCCCCCCGAAGACCACCGCCGGTTTGGCCCGGTCGGCGGTGAGCGGCATCAGCCGTTTGCCCTCCCCGCCTGCCAGTACGATCCCGAGCACCGAAGGTCCACCGCGCATCGCCGCCCCCAAGGGTCAACCAGCAAGGGTCACTTGACCAACTCCGCGTACACCTCGGCGGTCCGCCGTGCGACGGCGTCCCACCCGAATTCCTGGACCGCGCGTACCCGCCCGGCCTCCCCCATACGCCGCGCCTCGTCCGGTTCGTCGAGAACCCGGTTCAGCGCTTCGGTGAGACCGTCCTCGAACTCCTCCGGGTGCCGCAGCGCGCGCTTCTTCTCGTACGGTACGAGCAGCCCGGTGCGCCCGTCGTCGACGACCTCGGGGATGCCGCCCACCGAGGAGGCGACGACGGCGGTGCCGCACGCCATGGCCTCCAGGTTGACGATGCCCAGCGGCTCGTACACCGAGGGGCAGGCGAACACCGTGGCGTGGGTGAGGAGTTGGATCACCTCGGGGCGCGGCAGCATCTCCGGGATCCAGAACACCCCGTCCCTGGCCTGCTCCAGCTCCCCCACCAGTGACCGGAACTCATGCCCGAGCTCCGGGGTGTCCGGCGCTCCCGCGCACAGCACGAGCTGGGCGGCCGGGTCGAGGGCGCGGGCCGCGCGCAGCAGGTGCGGGACGCCCTTCTGCCGGGTGACGCGCCCCACGAACAGGACGTAGGGCCGCTCGGGGTCGATGCCGATGCGCTCCAGGACGTCGGTGCCGTCCGTGGGCCGGTAGAGCGAGGTGTCGATGCCGTTGTGCACGACGCGGACCCTGGCGGGGTCGAGCGCCGGGTAGCAGTCGAGGATGTCGGCGCGCATGCCCCGGGAGACGGCGATGACCGCGTCGGCGGACTCGACGGCGGTGCGCTCGGCCCAGCCGGAGAGGGCGTAGCCGCCGCCGAGCTGCTCGGCCTTCCACGGGCGCAGCGGCTCCAGCGAGTGACAGGTCATCACATGCGGTATGCCGTGCAGGAGTTTGGCGAGGTGACCGGCGAGGTTGGCGTACCAGGTGTGCGAGTGGACGATCTCGCGGTCCGCGAGTGCGGCGGCCATGGAGAGGTCGACGGAGAAGGTGCGCAGCGCGTCGTTGGCACCGTCCAGGCCGGGGGCCGCGGGGTGCCTGACGACTCCGGGCTCCGTACCGCCGCCGCTCCCCGAGGTGCCCCAGCAGTGCACCTCGACCTCGGCCAGGGCCCGTAACTCCCGGGCCAGGAACTCCACATGGACGCCGGCGCCTCCGTAGACGTCCGGCGGATACTCGCGCGTGAGCAGCCCCACCTTCACCCCTTGATGGTCACTCAGATACGGGCTGCGGGGAAGACCGCCGTACGCCCGCGTTGGACCGCCGCCGCTCGGGCGGGGTGTCGAAGACGCAGTCGCCGCACAGTCCGCCGTTCGGGCAGCGGTAGTACAGGCAGCAGCTGTTGCGGCGGAACGCTCCACCCCTGAGGGACCCGGTGGAGCGGAGGTCGGGGTGGGCGAACAGCTCGTGCGCGATCACCGCCGCCCGCTTGCCCACCTCGGGCCGCTCCTTGTCCCTCGCCCACAAGCGGAGTTGGGAGACGGCGGCGGCGAGTGCGGATCCGGCGTTGCCCCACAGCAGTTGCGGGGAGATGTTCCCGTCCCGGCGGAAGGCCTCGGCCAGCGGGACCAGGTGGCCGTACTGGACCGTCTCGCGCAGCGTCTCGGCGGTGGCGGGCAGCGCCGGGCCCGCCCCGGTCAGCAGCAGGTCGTCCGGGGTGCTGCCGTCTGGGTCCCAGTACAACCCGTCGGCGGCCAGGTCGGGCACCTCGTCGTACAGCGCGGCCGACCCGAGCGCCACCGACCAGAGCCGGGCCACGATCCCCAGATGGGCGATGGAGGCGGCGACGCGCCGCTCGGGCGCCCGCAGCCGGGCGGACACCTTGTCGATGCGGAACGCCAGCGGGTCCGCGGCGGCACCCCCGTCCGCCCCGCCGATCCCGCCTGCCTCACCCGCGTACACCCTGGACAGCGGGACATGGCCGCTCCCGGCCGTCGGCTCCCCCGCCCTCAGCGCGAAGAACCCGTTCACCGAGCCGAGCTCCACAAAATCCACGATGACGCCTTTCACCCACAGGAACCGATTTCGCAGTAAATACGGCGCGACCCATACCCCACCACCGCATCCATGACGGAGTGACCATGAAAGACGAATACCGTACCCGGGCCCTTCCCCGCCCCCACGGCCAGGCGTACCGCACCCGCTGTACCTACGTACTGCACCCGCAGTAGCCCCCAATGCCTGCTCGCGGACGATGACGTGAACGCTCCCGCGGGCCATCGTGGAGTACATGAGTCCCCTTGCGCTTTCCGTGCTGCTCGCCCTGGTGTCGGCGGTGGCGTACGCGGTGGGTGCCGTCCTCCAGGAGCGCGTCGCGGCCACCGGCCGCAGCGGTCTGTACTTCCCGGTGCGGCAGCCCGTCTGGTGGGCTGCCACCGTGCTCAACGGCGTCGGCGCGGTGCTGCACGTCGGCGCGCTGGCCTACGGGCCGCTCAGCCTGGTCCAGCCGATGGGCGCGCTGACCATCGTGTTCGCGCTGCCGATCGCGGCGGTATTCGTACGGCGCCGGGCGGGCGCCATGGCCTGGCGCGGTGCGCTGCTGGCGACGCTCGGTCTGGCCGGGCTGCTCTCGCTGACGGGTGCCGCCCACGGCGAGGCGCTGACGGGCGGCGAGCAGCTGGCGGTCGCCGGGGCCTCGCTCGCCGCCATGGCGGCACTCTTCGCGGGGGCGCACGCGGTGCGCCGTCCCGTCCTGCGCAGCACGCTGCTGGCCGGGGCGGCGGGGATCTCGTTCGGCATCGCGTCCGTGTTCATCAAGTCCCTTGCCGAGGGCTGGAGTTCGTACGGACTGGCCGGGCAGTGGCAGGCCGCTCCCGCGATCGTGGCGTTCGCGGCCATGGGCGTACTGCTGTCGCAGGCGGCGTACCGGGGCGCCGGGCTGACCGCGCCGCTGGCCACGGTGACCGTGGTGAACCCGGTGGTCGCCTCGGTCGTCGGCCTCGTCCTGTTCGGGGAGTCCTTCCGGTACGGCACGACAGGCATGCTCCTCGCCGCGGTCTCGGCGCTCGTCGCGGCGACGGGCCTGGTCCTGCTGACGGCGGGGCACCCGCCGAAGCGCCCCGCTCCCGCACAGCGGTACGCCGGGGAGGAATCCCCTGCGGGACTCCTCCCCGGCGTACCCGTGCAGCCGAGCCGGGTGACCGAACCGGAACCGGAAGCGTCGACCGGGCCGGAGGCCGGGCCGCGTCCCGGCACCGGGCCGGATCAGACGGTGACGCCGCCCGCCCTCAGATAGGCGACCGGGTCGACGTCCGAGCCGAAGCCGGGTCCGGTCCGCACCTCGAAGTGCAGGTGGGGTCCGGTGCTGTTGCCGGTGGAACCGGAGCGTCCGATGCGCTGCCCCGAGTCGACCTTCTGCCCTTCGCGGACGGTCAGCGCGGACAGGTGCGCGTACTGGGTGTACTTGCCGTCCGCGTGCCGGACGATCACCTGGTAGCCGTACGAGCCCGCGTATCCGGCGGAGACGACACTGCCCGCTCCGACGGACTTCACGGAGGTTCCCGTGGGCACCGGGAAGTCGACTCCCGTGTGGTAGCCCTTCGACCAGGAGGAGCCGGCCGCCCGGTAGGGCGTGCTGGCGCCCGCGTCCACCGGGGCGCTCAGCCCGGACTTGCGCTCGGAGCGCGAGGAGACCGTCTCGGTACGGGACTTCTTCTTCTCGGCCTCCCGCTGCTTCTTCTCCCGCTCCGCCTTCTCGGCCTGCTCGGCCTGCCTGGCCCGCTCGGCCTTGCGCGCCTCCTCCGCCTTCTTCGTACGCTCGGCGGCGGCTCTGGCCTTCTCGGCCTCGGCACCGGTACGGGTGTCCTGCCCGGCCCTTTCCTGGCCCGCCTTGTCCTGGCCCACCCTGTCCTGGCCCGCTCTGTCGGTACCGCGCGCCTTGTCGGTACCGCCCGCCGGGTCGGGCTTCGGCGGCATTCCGATGCGTACCAGCAGCCGCTGGCCCGGCTTGATGACGTCCGGGTCACCACCGATGACCTGCCGGTTGCTCTCGTACAGCCGCTGCCAGCCGCCGGTGACCCGCTCCGTCTGCGCGATGCCGGAGAGGGTGTCCCCGCTGGCGACGGTGTACGTGTCCTTCGTGCCGACCGGGCCGGGTGCGGGGGCCGGGGCGGGCGCCGGGCGCGTCGGCTCGGGGTCGGTCCTGGGCGGGGGCGTCTGCCGGGTGGGCGGGGCGGGGTCCTTCTTCTCGGGCGGCGGATCGGTCTTCCGCCCCTGACCGTTGCCCTGGCCCTTGTTCTGGGTGGTGATCGTGATGTCCGGCGCGTCTCCGCCCCGTACCAGCCCTGCCTTGACCGAACAGACCGGCCAGGCGGTGGGGCCCTGCCCCTTCAACACCCGTTCGGCCACGGCGATCTGCTCGTCCTTGGTGGCCAGGTCGGCGCGCGGCGCGTAGGCCTGGCCGCCGTACGACTGCCAGGTCGACTGGCGGAACTGGAGGCCGCCGTAGTAGCCGTTGCCGGTGTTGATCTTCCAGTTGTTGGTCGACTCGCAGGCGGCGACCTTGTCCCAGATGTCCACGGGAGCGGCTTCGGCCGTTCCTGAGGCGACGAGCGGGAGCGCCATGCCGACGCCGCCCGCCGCGGCCGTCAGCGAGGCGCTGTTGATGCGGCTCGGCTGATACCGCCGGTGACGACCGGTTGAGGCCATGTCTCGCTTCCTCCACTCGCACTGTCGGACACGTAGCAATCGGCAAAAGTACGGGCTTGGCACAGGCCATGACAAGGGCCCCAACTCAACTGCCCCGTACCACTGTTGAAGCGGAATCCGCCCGCGACCGCCACACCCGGCGCCCGGCACCCGCACTGACGAGGGCGAGCGCCACCAGCAGCGCGCTCACCCCGAGCGGCGACCGGAACCCCAGCCCGGCCCCCAGCGCGACACCGCCGGCCCAGGGCCCCACCGCCGCGCCGACGTTGAAGGCGGCGGTCGCGAAGCCCCCGGCCAGCGTCGGCGCGCCGGCCGCCGCGTACAGCACCTGCGCGATCAGCGTGGATCCCACCGCGAACGACAGCGCTCCCTGGACCAGTACGAGGACGAGTGCGGCGACCGGCTGCTGGGCCACCAGCGCGAACAGCACCCAGCCCACGAGCAGCGCCGCCCCGCCGCCGGCCAGCAGCGGTACGGGCCGCCGGTCGGCGATCCGACCGCCGACCGCGACGCCGACGAACGAGCCCACCCCGAAGAGTGCGAGCACGACGGGCACCCACCCTTCCCCGAACCCGGTGACCCGGGTGAACAGCGGCGAGAGGTAGGTGAAGGTGCAGAAGGTCGCCCCGTTGACCAGCGCCCCCAGGAGCAGCGTCAGCAGCAGCCGCCCGTCGCGCAGCGCCCGCAGTTCCCGTCGGACCCCGGCCCCGCCGGTGCCCGCGGCACCCCCGGGTACGGAGTGCAGGATTCCCGCGAAGGCGGGCAGAGCCAGCAGTGCGACCACCCAGAACGCCGCGCGCCAGCCCCAGAGTTGACCGATCAGCGCCCCGGCGGGCACCCCCACCACACAGGCGAGGGTGACCCCGCCGAGGAGGGCGGAGGTGGCCCGGCCCTTCTCGCCTGGCCCGACCATCGAGGTGGCGGTCACGAGGGCGACCGCCAGGAATCCGGCGTTCGCGAGCGCTCCGACGACCCGACTGGCGAGCAGCACCGTGAAGCTGTCCGTGACGGCGGCCAGTACGTGGACGAGCAGGAACACCCCGAGGAAACCGAGCAGCGCGGCGCGCCGCGACCAGCGCAGGCTGAGGGCCGCCATCAAGGGCGCCCCGACCACCATTCCGACAGCGAATGCCGAGGTCAGCGCCCCGGCGGCGGACAGGGAGACTCCCATGTCCGCGGCGATTTCCGGGCCGAGCCCGGACAGCATGAATTCCGATGTGCCCTGGGCGAAGACGGCGAGCCCGAGCAGGTGGAGAGCGAACGGCACAGCAAAGACCCCACAACGACGTCGTGATTCGTAAATCAGCCTTGACGACGCCGGCGGTCCGGTGGCGGGCAGCGGTCATCGGCGCACCCGGCGCTGCCAGGGGTGCGCGACCACGCGAAAAGGCCACCGGACGACCGGTGGCTAGAGTCTTGACGCCTCGGGACTGGACACGGGACGCACCTTATGAAGCGGGTGCGCCCCGGGTCCAGTCCTTTTCCCGCTCTGTGGGCCCCTTCGGGCTCTGTCAGCTCGCCGGTCCCGGCGCGGGCTCGGGGGTCGGGTCGGGCCCGGGTCCCGGCGGTACGGGGTCGGGCTCCGGCATCGGCGGGATCGGGGACGGTGCAGGCCCCGGCGGAACCGGGGTGGGCCCCGGAAGGGGGCCGGGCAGCGGCCCCGGGTCCGGTCCGGTCGGCCCCGGCGGCGGGGTCGGCGCGGGCGGTACGGGATCGGGGAACGGCTGGGTCATGCCTGATCGACCTCCAGATGGTGAAGTCTGGTCGAGTGTCGGACGCCGCGTCGCGAGGAGCGGCTGGTCCTCACTCTCTCCCGGTGCGGCTTCCCACGCCTGCGGAGTCCACACCCACCGCGACGGCCAGCGGGTTCCGCCGCTGCCCGTCCCCGCTGCCCGGTACCGGCTCGGCGAGGTCGGCGCCTTCCGCCACGATCCGGTTGCCTTCGCCCACATGGACGATGCGCGGCACGAAGGACCGTGCCTCGGCGTCGTCGACCTGGGCGTAGCTGATCAGGATCACCAGGTCACCGGGGTGTACGAGATGGGCGGCGGCGCCGTTGATCCCGATGACTCCGGACCCCCGCTCGCCCTCGATGACGTACGTCTCCAGCCGGGCGCCATTCGTGATGTCCACGATGTGCACGAGCTCGCCGGGCAACAGGTCGGCGGCTTCCATGAGTTCGACGTCGACGGTGACCGATCCGACGTAGTGCAGGTCGGCCTGGGTGACCGTGGCACGGTGGATCTTGGATTTGAACAGAGTACGCAGCATGAAGCGCTCCTTGGGTTCCGCTCCCTGCCTGCTTCGTGCAGGTCAAAGGCGTCACGGCACTCTACAACGGGCCCGGGCGCCCCAGCAGGCCAATCTAAAACCTGAGCGATTGCACCCATGACCGCACGTATTCGCCCACGTAGCTTCCCCGCATCGGAGAAGCCGCTAGCCGCCGCCGTCGTCGTACAGAATCAAAGGGCCGTGACGGCCAGGTGCACGCCTTCCTGGGCGTCCCGTACGCCGCAGGCCCTGGACGAACGCGCCCTGTGGGACGCCCTGCGCTGACGATCAGGGCGTACGGGAGGACCTGACCACCCGAATGTTGAAGTCGTGCGCCCCGAGCGACTCCGCGATGCCGATGAACAGCAGCGCGAAGTGCTCCTGCCCGCGTGCCGTCCCGATGCCACCGAGGTCGAACACGGCGTCCTCGGCCCAGCCCAGGTCGACGAGCAGCCCGCGCACGGTGTCCTTCGCCGCGTCCTGGTCGCCGGAGAGGAAGACGGTGCTCTCACCGTCGAGCCCCGCGGGGTCGACCATCACGGTGGAGTCCATCGTGGCCAGCGTCTTGACGACGGCGGTGCCGGGGAACGCGGCCTGGAGCTCCTCCCCCAGACTGTGGTTGGGGTGGGAGAGTCCCTCGGCGGTGAAGCCCACCCCGACGTCCAACAGGATCTTCCCGGCGAGGGCCGAAGCCCCGATCTCCTTCTGGAAGAGCGCCGTGGACTCCCCGCCGGGAGTTGCGTTGACGATGACGTCCGCGTCGGCGACGGCCGCGGACAGTTGGCGGACGGGCAGTGGGAGATCGGGCGCCCGCTCCTCGGGCCGACGGGATCCGAAGACCACCTGATGGCCGGCCCCGGCCCAGCGGGGAGCGAGCGCGCGGGCGACATTTCCTGTACCGATGAGTGCAATTCGCATACGGATCAAGCTAGTTGGGGACCTGCGGCCCGGGATCGGCCAACGGTCCCAAGCAGCGGGGCCGATGGACCTAGGCTTCCGGCGAAAAAGTTTTCCGACCAATGGCGCACCTGATGTCGAGAACGCGTGACCGGCTCCGTCCCCGTGGTGAGAGCGACCACGAGGTGTCGGCACCAGTACCGGCACCAGTAACGAGGAGAGAACCCATCATGGCCAAGTACCTGCTTCTCAAGCACTACCGCGGCGCCCCGGCCTGTGCCAACGACGTACCGATGGAGAAGTGGACGCCCGCCGAGATCTCGGCCCACGTGCAGTACATGCGGGACTTCGCGACCCGTCTCGAAGGCACCGGCGAGTACGTCGACGGCCAGGCGCTCGCCCCCGAGGGCACCTGGGTGCGGTACGACGGCGAGGGCCGCCCGCCGGTCACCGACGGTCCGTTCGCCGAGACCAAGGACCTCATCGCCGGGTGGATGGTGATCGACGTCGACAGCTACGAGCGCGCGGTGGAGCTGGCCGGTGAACTGTCGGCTGCTCCCGGCGCGGGCGGCGAGCCGATCCACGAGTGGCTGGAGCTCCGCCCGTTCCTGTCCGAGCCGCCGACCATCACGGAGTAACCCGCCCCCTCACCCACTCACTCGTCGATCCACCCTCACGGAGTGATGAAACCGATGGACGAGGTCCTCCTCAGGAGCCTCACACCGCAGGTGCTCGCCGTCCTCGTTCGCCGCGGAGCCGACTTCGCGGCGGCCGAGGACGCGGTGCAGGACGCGCTCGTGGAGGCGGTCCGCGCATGGCCTGCGGATCCGCCGAAGGACGCCAAGGGCTGGCTGATCACCGTGGCCTGGCGCCGGTTCCTCGACGCCACCCGCGCGGACACCGCCCGCCGCCGCCGCGAGGACCGCGTCGACGAGGAGCCGGAGCCCGGGGCCGTGCCCGCGGTGGACGACACCCTCCAGCTCTACTTCCTGTGCGCCCACCCGTCGCTGACACCGGCCTCGGCGGTCGCGCTGACGCTGCGGGCCGTCGGCGGGCTCACCACCCGCCAGATCGCCCTGGCGTACCTAGTGCCGGAGGCCACGATGGCCCAGCGCATCAGCCGGGCGAAGCGCACCGTCTCCGGCGTCCGCTTCGACCGGCCCGGCGACGTCTCCACCGTGCTGCGCGTCCTCTATCTGGTCTTCAACGAGGGCTACTCGGGCGACGTCGACCTGGCCTCCGAAGCCATCCGGCTCACCCGTCGGCTCGCGGCCGCGATCGACCACCCCGAGGTGTCGGGGCTGCTCGCACTGATGCTGCTCCACCACGCCCGGCGTCCCGCCAGGACCGCGCCCGACGGGAGCCTGGTGCCACTCGCCGAGCAGGACCGGGGCCGGTGGGACACCGGGCTCATCGCCGAAGGCATCGAAATCCTGCAGACCGCGCTGGCCCGCGACCGGCTGGGCGAGTTCCAGGCCCAGGCAGCGGTGGCTGCCCTGCACGCGGACGCGCCCACCGCCGAGGAGACGGACTGGGTTCAGATCGTCGAGTGGTACGACGAGCTCGCCCGCCTGACGGACAGCCCTGTCGTAAGACTGAACCGTGCGGTGGCCGTCGGCGAGGCGGACGGACCGCGCGCCGGCCTGGCGGCACTGGGGCTGCTGGACGAATCGGTACCCCGTCATGCCGCTGTGGCGGCGTATCTCCACGAGCGCGACGGCGAACTGGTGACGGCGGCACGGCTGTACGCGGAGGCGGCCCGAAAGGCACCGAACCTGGCGGAGCGCGACCATCTGACGCGCCAGGCGGCGCGGCTCAATTCGCGGATTTCGTAGATCCGTCAGGGAGGAAGGCGCCGTAAACGCAGAAAAGCCCCGCACCATAAGGTGCGGGGCTTTCCCACAATGATTGTTCGGCGGCGTCCTACTCTCCCACAGGGTCCCCCCTGCA
>NZ_JBVIMX010000006.1:0-46818 GCF_055579625.1 Streptomyces sp. NPDC032721
GGGGGGGGGGGGGGGGGGGGGGGGGGGGGGGGGGGGGGGGGGGGGGGGGGGGGGGGGGGGGGGGGGGGGGGGGGGGGGGGGGGGGGTGGGGGGGGTGTTTCCCCCCCGCCCCTCTCACGTAGTGCGCGAATAAACGTACGGTCAGGCCGTGATGTGCAGTGCCGTCGAGCCGTCGTCGGCGGTCACGACGCGGACCTGCGTCAGATCGCGGACCAGTGCCGTGGGCTCGTGCTCGCCGGCGCGCGGGCCGATGCCGAGGACCCGCATCCCGGCCGCCTTGCCCGCCGCGATGCCCGCACCCGAGTCCTCGAAGACGATGCAGTCCGCCGCGTCGAAGCCCAGCTCTGCCGCGCCCTTGAGGAAGCCCTCCGGGTCCGGCTTGCTCGCGGAGACCAGTTCGGCGGTCACCCGGCGCTGCGGCATGGGCAGCGCGGCGGCCGTCATCCGGGCCTGCGCCAGCTTCTCGTCGGCCGAGGTGACCAGGGCGTGCGGCAGGTTCGCGAGCGCTGCCATGAACTCGGGTGCGCCGGGGACCGGGACGACGCCGTCGGTGTCGGCGGTCTCCTTGGCGAGCATCACACGGTTGTCGGCGTGGTTCTGCTCCTTCGGGCGGTCCGGCAGGAGGACGGCCATGGTGGCGTAGCCCTGGCGGCCGTGCACCACCTTGAGCGCCTCGGCCGGGTCCAGGCCGTGCTCGATCGCCCACTCCCGCCAGCAGCGCTCGACCACCGCGTCGGAGTTGACGAGGGTGCCGTCCATGTCGAGCAGCAGAGCCTTGAAGGGCAGGACGGTGGTGGTGGGGGTGGCGGCCGGCATGCGGACTCCTGGGCGCTGATAGAGGGCGCGGAAAATCGAGGGCGCGTAAAAGAAACAAGCGGTTCCGTCCACCGGCCAGGGTATGCGGACGGAACCACTTTGTTCTTTCACGATACAAAACATGAGGGGGTTCGCGCCACCCCACCCCCTCCGCAGGTCCCGGACGTGTGCCTACGGCTCCCTCGTCCTGGCTTCCAGAGCGGCGCGGGTCGCCGGCCCGTACACGCCCTCCGGGTCCTCCTCGATGCTCATGTACGACTGGAACAGGGCGACCGCATCGGTCACGCGGGAGGTGTACCGGCCGTTGATCGGCCCGTTGTACATCCACTCCTGGGACAGCCGGTCCTGGAGCTCCCTCACCTCGGGGCCGCTGGAGCCCTCCGCGAGTGTGCCGGGCGGCACGGTGTTCTCCGGGGGCTTCGGGGTCGTCGGACGGACCGCCGGTGTGGTGGCGGTCGGCGTCGGGCGCTTCGAGGGGCTGGAGACGGGCGTCCGGCTCGGGGATGCCGAGCGGGTGGTGCGGACCGGGGTCGGCCGGGTGGTGCGCGTCGCCGTGGCCGAGGGCGAGGCCTTCGTGGGGGAGGGAGTGCTCGCGGCGGCCGACTCGGTGACCAGGGCGGGGGCGGTCGAGCTGGTCGCGGGAAGTGCGAGGGGGGCGTCCGGTGCGCTGTCGAAGGTGCCGGTGGCGAAGGCTGCGCCGGCCACCACGACCACGGCGGCAGCGGCGGCGAGGAGGACGGTGCGGGTGCGGCGCGGCGCGGGTGTGTCGGTGTGTGCGTTGGGGTGTGCGGCGTACGGGTCGCCGGAGGGGGCGTCGCCCGTACCGCCGTAGGAGCCGTACGCGGCGGGTCCTGTGGGCCCTGCGGTTCCTGCGGGGACCGGGTGCAGGGACATGGTCTGCGCGGGTCCGGGTGTGCTGTCGTGCGGGGGCTGATCGCTCCCGGCGCCCTGTTCCTCGAACTCCGGCGGGGCCGAGGGGGATCCCTCGTCGTCCGGCCGGGCCAGGTTGACGTACGGGCGGATGCGCAGGGGGTTGAAGTCCTCCGCGTTCGCCATCTCCGCCGTACGGTCCGCGTGGTGCGCTTCCGCCGCACGGCGGGCGCAGTCACAGGCAGGTGCGCCGGGGCCGGGTCTGTTTCCGTCCGGTGCTGCCCGTTCTGTACCGCATTCAGGACATAGGTGTCCGTTTTCCATGGGGTCCCCTCCCTTGAACTGCCAGCGATTATGCAGACCCGTGCCCGAGGTCCCAATGGGCAGGGCATTCCGGGCGGGCGCATACCCGCACAGAGCGGGCGAAGGGAGGGGTCGTACTTCTGGGGTCACGCCCCTACGAGGTGAGGTCCTTCGCGAACCAGTGCTCGGCGTACGGTCCCGAGTTGTGAGCCGGGACCTCGCGGTACCCGTGCTTGGCGTACAGGCCGCGCGCCTCCACCAGGTCGTTGCGGGTGTCGAGCCGGATACGCCGGATGCCGTACGCGCGCGCCGTATCCTCCACCGACTTCAGCAGCAGCCCGCCGCCGCCCGTGCCGCGCACCTCGGGGCGTACGAACACCCTTGTCAGCTCGGCGAGTTCGGGACCCACGACGACCAGCCCGGCACAGGCGGACGGCTTGCCCTCGTAGCGGCCGACGACGAACGCGCCCGTCGGCGGGACCAGCAGGTTCGTGCCGTCGTCGGTCAGGCCCTCGTCGATTTCCCGCTCGGTGGCGGGGCGGCCCCAGTAGCGGCTCGCGACCTCGTCGTAGTAGTCGCGGCGCAGGGTCGTCGCGTCCGGGGTGTCGGGCCTCTCGGCGCTGATGATCCAGGTCATGCGGTCTCTGTACCGGACGCGGCGGCCGTTTGGCCAACGGATTACGGGCTACCCGGTGGGCGAGAGGCCAGGTTTCCCCAGCACCGGAAAGGCAGAGCATGTCCACAGTCCTGATCATCGTGTTGATCGTGGTGGTCGTGGTCGCCATCGCGGCGGCCGTCGTCTTCCTCGGCTCCGGCCGGGGCCGGATGGGCGGAGGGAACCTGAAGCGCCGGTTCGGCCCCGAGTACGAACGGGTGGTCGCGCGGCACGACGGCGACACCAAGGCAGCCGAGCACGAGTTGGCGGAGCGGGTGAAGCGGCACGGCGCCCTGCAACCGCGCGCACTGTCGCCGGAGCGCCACGAGAGTTACGTCGCCCAGTGGGCGGGCGTACAGGAGCAGTTCGTCGACTCCCCGCAGAAGGCGGTCGCGGAGGCCGACCGGCTGCTGGCCAGGGTCGCCGTGGACCGTGGCTACCCGGAGAGCGAGGGCGAGCAGCTGGACGCCCTGTCCGTGCACCATGCCACGCACGTCGACGGCTTCCGCAGGGTCCGGCGCGCGGCGCGCGGCGAGGGCGGTACGGAGCAGATGCGGGAGGCGATCGTCGAGGCCAGGGCGCTGTTCGAGGCCGTGGTCGGCGAGCGCGGCAGGGGTGACGGCACACACGCCCACGAGGGCGGGCAGCACGGGGACCTACCGGGCGACAAGCACGGTTCGCAGCGGCCGCGCACGCTGGGGCGGCACGCCAAGGGGACTGGAGTCTGACATGAGCGATCAGGCCGGAAACGACAGGCAGGGGCGCGGCGGCGAGGGAGCGGTGCCCCGCGTAGCGACCCCCTCGGAACGCGGCGTGGATGCCGAACCGGACGCGCTGCACGACCCGGTGCGGGCCGAACGCAGCCGTACGGCAAGGGACTTCGGGGTGACGGGGGCGGGTGGATCGGACGAGGTCGGCCCGCTGCGGCAACCCCCGGGGGCACAGGAACGGGGCAGGTCAGCCCCTCGTGGGGCCGACCCGAGGACTGCCGGCGCACCGGGCACAGGGACCGATGCGGAGCTCTCCGAGGAGGAACGGGGCATAGGACAGGCCGGACAGGGGCCGGGTCCGGCCTCCGGGGCGCAGCGCGGCACGGACGTGCGGTACGGCGGCGCCGCCGAGCGCGCGGCCGACCCGGCGGCGGCCACGCACACCACAGCGACGGGCCACCAGGGCGGCGCCCCGGCCACCGCGCCCGGCGCAGCGACCGCAGCCGGCGCAGCGACCGCACCTGGCGCAGCCTCCGCGCAACTCCTGCCGCACGGTGAGCGGGACAAGCTGGGGCTGCGGCTCCAGCAGGCCGTCAACCAGTTCGTCGACGAGCCGCGCCGCGCGGTCGAGGAGGCCGACCGCGTACTGGAGGAGGCCACCCGGCAGATCGCGGAGGCCCTTGCCGGGCAACGCCGTTCGCTCCGCAGCTCCTGGGAGGACCAGGGCCGGGGGACGGAGACGGAGGAACTGCGGGTCGCCCTGCGCAGGTACCGCGAGCTGGCGGAGCTGCTGCTCCGGATGTGACACCCGTACTTCGGGGACCAGTCGCTAGCCGGCCTTCGGGGCCGCCTGCTGGACCACCTCGAAGGACCACACCGTGGAGTCGGAGGCGGCGGGCCTGGGACGCTCGCCGCCTTCCGCGCTGCCCGCACCCGGGCCGCCGACCTGACCGCCCGCACCCGGGCCGCCCGCACCGGGCCCCTGCTGGTGGGCGGCCTTCATCGGGCCCTCCATCCACGCCTTGAACGCGTCCTCGTCGCGCCAGCGCGTGTACACGAGGTACTTGTCGGTGCCCTCGACCGGCCGCAGCAGCTCGAACCACTCGAACCCGTCGGAGTTCTCCACGGTCCCGGCCCGCGACGCGAACCGCTTCTCCAGGACCTCCCGCTGCTCGGCGGGCACGGTCAGTGCGTTGATCTTCACGATGCTCATGCGTTCCATCCTGCCGTACGGGACCGACAAACGGACGGCGTGGGCGGCGGGGCGGGAAGAGGCGGGGGCACCGGGTCCCAGGGGCGTTGTCAGTGGTGGCCGTTACTGTCGTGGGTCCAGGGATCTTGGGACGGGGGACAGGTCATGCACGAGGCGGTCGTGACATCCGGCGGGGACCGGATGCGATGGGTCGAGCTGCCGGGCGAGGAGCCGTGCCGGGTGTATGTGCACGGGCTCGGCGGGGCCTCCGGGCTGTTCGTGGAGGCGGCCGTCCATCCGCTGCTGGCCGGGCGGCGGACACTGCTGGTGGACCTGCTGGGGTTCGGCACCAGCGACCGTCCGCTCGACTTCGACTACGGCCTCGAATCCCACGCCGACGCCCTGGCCGCGCTGTTGACGGCAGCGGAGGTCGCCGGTGCCGAGGTGATCGCGCACAGCATGGGCGGCTCGGTGGCGCTGGTGCTCGCCGACCGGTATCCGGAACTGGTCTCCCGGCTGGTGCTGGTGGACGCCAACCTCGATCCGATCACCCCTGCCAGGGGTGCGCCGGGCAGCGGCGGCATCGCCGGGTACGGCAGCGAGGCCGAGTTCCTGGCCACCGGCTGGGACTCGCTGCGCGCGACGGTCGGGGAAACCTGGTGGTCGACCATGAAGACGGGCGGACCCCAGGCGCTGTACCGCAGCGCGGTCGGGCTGACCCGGGGGAGCGTGCCCGTGATGCGCGAGCTCCTGCTCGACTTGAAGATTCCGCGAACGTACCTGCTGCCGGAGGGCGATCCGGACTTCCGGGGCGGCGACGAACTGACGGCGGCCGGGGTCAGTGTGGTGGCCGTCCCCGACTGCGGGCACAACATCATGCTGGACAACGTGGACGGCTTCGCGAAGGCGACCGCCGCCGCGCTGGAGAGGTAGAGAGAACAAGAGGGGGGAGAACCATGGAGGGGGCTGCGGAGATCCGGCGGTTCGCCGCGCGCTGGACGGCGCACGGGGGTGCCGGCGGGGGTGCTCAGGGCGGGTGCCCGGGAAGGGACTTCGTCCGGTCGCCCGCCGGGCTGTGGCTGGCGCTGGGAGTGGTTGCCGCCGGGGCCAAGGGCGGGACCGCCGAGGAGATACGGGAGTTGCTCGGGTTCGCAGGGGACGACGCGGCCAAGGCGGTGGGCGCGGCGAGCCGGGCGTTGGCGGAGACCGACGCGCTCGGCGTGGCCACCTGCGTGTGGAGCAAGGTGCCGGTGTACCGGGAGTTCCAGGAGGCGCTGCCGGGAGTGGCCGTGGGGCACCTCGACCCGGAGGCGATCGACGCCTGGGTGCGGGACGCCACCGACGGCCTGATCGAGCGGCTGCCGGTGCGGATCGCCGACGACATCATCCTCGCGGTGGTCAACGCCCTGGCGCTGAAGGCCCATTGGGAATCCCCGTTCCTGCCGCGCCGGACCGTCGACCGGGACTTCATCGATGGAGCCGGGGCGCTCCACCGGGTGCCGACCATGCACAAGAGGGTTCCGCTCGCGGACGCCTGGGCGGTCGGGGCGACAAGAGTGGTGGAGCTGCGCTGCCGGGCGGAGCAGGTCGCGCCGGTCGGGCCGGTCGCCCCGGCGGGCGGGGGAGGCGGGCCTGCCCGGGTGCGGTTCCTGCTCGGGACCGAAGGCGCGGGCCCTGCGGACGTACTGCCCGCCGGGTGGGCGGGGCCCGGCGGGCGGACCCGGCTCGACACGGACCTCGTGGAGATCGCGTTGCCGCGCCTGTCCCTGCGTACCACCGTCGAAGTGACCGACGAACTGCCCGGCTGGGGAATCCACTTGGCCACCACCGACCTGGCGGACTTCTCCGGGATGTCGCCGGAGCCGCTCGCCGTCTCGCGGGTGGTACAGGAAGCGGTGCTCAAGGTGGCGGAGGAAGGGGTGGAGGCCGCTGCCGTGAGCGCGGTGATGATGGCGCCCGGCGGAGCACCGCCGCCACCGAAGCGCAGGGAGACGATCCGCTTCGACCGGCCCTTCGGGGTCGTCGTACTCGACGCGACCGGCGAGGTGCCGTTGTTTATTGCGTGGCAGGAAGGAGCGCCGGGCGGGTAGAACGGAGGCTCGTGTTCGGTGTGGAGAGTGGGAGTTCCCGGTGGCGGGTCAAGGCGTAGAGGCGTTCTTCTCGGACGGGCGGCTCACTTCCGTACCGCGCAAGCCGGCCCGCCGGGCGGAGTTGCTCGGCCATCTGACCCGTACGCTCTTCGAGGACGGCCGCGAGTACACCGAGCGCGAGGTCAACGACGCGATCCGGACCGTCCACGAGGACTGCTCGGCGCTGCGCCGCTACCTCGTCGAAGGCGGATTCCTGGCCCGTACCAAGGACGGCAGCAGCTACCGCCGTACCCACTGAACGCACTGTGCATGAGTGAAGGCGCGGGCGGGCCGACCGCCTCACCCGCGCTGCCACCTCGTGCTCGTGCGATCGGCCCGGGTCAGCCCCGGCTCACCCGCAGTTCCTTGATCCCGTTCAGCCAGGCCGAGCGCAGCCGTCGCGGATCGCCGGTCAGCCGCAGGTCGGGCAGTGCGTCCGCGATCGCGTTGAAGATCAGGTTGATCTCCAGGACCGCGAGGGACTTGCCCAGGCAGAAGTGCGGACCGCCGCCGCCGAAGCCCAGATGCGGGTTGGGGTCGCGGGTGATGTCGAACTTCCCGGGATCCGTGAAGACCTCCGGGTCGTGGTTGGCGGACGAGTAGAACATCCCCACCCGGTCGCCCTTCTTGATTCGTTGCCCGCCCAGCTCCAGGTCCTGGGTCGCGGTCCGCTGGAAGGACACCACGGGCGTCGCCCAGCGCACGATCTCCTCGGCGGTCGTCTCCGGGCGCTCCCTCTTGTACAGCTCCCACTGCTCGGGGTGGGTGAGGAAGGCGTGCATGCCGTGACTGATGGCATTGCGGGTGGTCTCGTTGCCTGCCACCGCCAGGATGATCACGAAGAAGCCGAACTCGTCCGAGCCCAGGTTCCCGTCGTCCTCCGCCGCCACCAGCTGGGACACGATGTCCTTGGCCGGGCACTCCTTGCGGGCCGCCGCCAGGTTCATCGCGTACGAGACGATCTCCATGGCCGCCTCGGAGCCGACCTCTTCGGTGATCGCGTACTCCGGATCGTCGTACGCCGCCATCTTGTTGGACCAGTCGAAGATCTTCGACCGGTCCTCCTGAGGCACGCCGATCAGCTCGGCTATCGCCTGGAGGGGAAGTTCCACGGCGATGTTGGTGACGAAGTCGAAGCTGCCGTCGCCCTTCTCGGCCTCGGCCGTCGCCGCCTCGACGATCCGGTGCGCCCGGTCGCGCAGGGCGTTCTCCAGTGAGCGGATGGCGCGCGGGGTGAAGCCGCGCTGCACGATCTGGCGGACCCGGGTGTGCTCCGGCGGGTCCATGTTGAGCATGATCAGCTTCTGGACGTCGATCTGGTCGCGGCTGATCGACTCGTTGAAACGGATCACGGCGGTGTTGGTGTTCGCGGAGAACAGCTCGGGGTGCGTGGAGACGTACTTGACGTCCTCGTGCCGCGTCACCACCCAGTAGCCCTCGTCGTCGAAGCCCGAGATTCCGCGCCGCTGGGCGCACCACCACACCGGGGCGGTCTGCCGAAGTGCCGCGAACTCGGGCAGCGGGACACCGGTTTGGAGGACGTCGGGATCGGTGAAGTCGAAACCCTCGGGTAGTACGGGACAGGACATCGGCAACTCCAGATCGTCTCGATCGTCTGGCTCGCACACTCTCTGACGGTCCATCAGAAGTTGTCCCGCAAGGTAGTAACGAGTTCTACAAGTGGCAAGACCCTTGCGCTGACGGGCCGTTCTTCACGAGACTGACCGAAGAACTAGAACGCGTACTAATTCTGCAGAGAACTCGGTATCCGGAACAGCCGGCAGTCGGTATCTGGTGAGAAGAGGACGAGCTCATGGCCGCGGAACCCGTCATCGTCGAAGCCGTACGAACGCCCATCGGCAAGCGGGGCGGGGCGCTCGCCAATCTCCATCCCGCGTATCTGCTGGGGGAGACGTACCGCGAACTCCTCGGCCGCACCGGGATCCCCGCCGACTGCGTCGAGCAGGTCGTCGGCGGTACGGTCACCCACGCGGGCGAGCAGTCGATGAACCCGGTGCGCAACGCGTGGCTGGCCATGGGCCTGCCGTACGAGACCGCGGCGACCACCGTCGACTGCCAGTGCGGTTCCTCGCAGCAGGCGAACCACATGGTCGCGAACATGATCGCGGCCGGGGTCATCGACATCGGCATCGGCTGCGGCGTCGAGGCGATGAGCCGGGTGCCGCTCGGCAGCGGCTCGCGGCACGGACCGGGCAAGCCCTTCCCGGACGAGTGGAACGTGGACCTGCCCAACCAGTTCGAGGCGGCCGAGCGGATCGCCAGGAACCGGGGGCTGACACGTGAACGGGTCGACTCGCTGGGCCTGTTGTCGCAGGAGCGGGCGGCCACCGCGTGGGCGGAGGAGCGCTTCAAGCGGGAGACCTTCGCCGTGCAGGTGCCGACGACCGAGGACGAACAGGCGGCGGGGCAGGGCATGTGGCGGCTCGTCGACCGTGACGAAGGGCTGCGCGACACGTCGATGGAGGCCCTGGGAGGGCTGAAACCGGTGATGCCGACCGCCGTCCACACGGCCGGGAACTCCTCGCAGATATCCGACGGCGCGTCCGCCCTGATGTGGGCGTCGAAGCGGATGGCGCGGGCCCTGAAGCTGAAGGCGCGGGCCCGGATCGTCGCACAGGCGCTGGTCGGCTCCGACCCGCACTTCCACCTGGACGGCCCGATCGACGCGACGCGCGCCGTGCTCGGCAAGGCCGGGATGTCGCTGAAGGACATTGACCTGGTCGAGATCAACGAGGCGTTCGCGTCGGTGGTGCTGAGCTGGGGCCAGGTCTTCGAGCAGGACCTGGAGAAGGTCAATGTGAACGGCGGAGCCATCGCGCTCGGACACCCGGTGGGTGCCACGGGGGCGCGGCTGATCACCACCGCGCTGCACGAACTGGAGCGCAGGGACAAGGAGTTCGCGCTGATCACCATGTGCGCGGGTGGGGCGCTGGCGACGGGAACGATCATTCAGCGGCTGTGAGAGGGCGGAGGCCGGCACCGTCCAGCACCACCTCAGGGGTGCGGTACACCGCAGGGTGAGGGGTGGTGCTGAGCGCACCCCAGGAGTGCGGTCAGCCGCATGGTGGGCGGGTGGTGATCTGCCTACTGTCGAGATATGACACAGACGCGCACGGCTATCACGTCGCGGCGGCCAACTACCGCCAGGAGCACCAGCCTTCGGGTCACCGCGGTGGCCGCCGCCGCCGCGCTCACCGGGCTCGCCGCCGCACCGGCGATAGCGGCCACGACCCCCGTGGCCGCCCCGGCCGCCTCACCCACCGCGCCCACGACTGCGCCCACTGCTTCCACGACCGCGCACACCGGGCGGGGAACGCTGCTCTCCGTCACCCCCGTCGCCGACCTCGGCAGGGGCGAGGTGGCCGCGTTCGTGGCCAAGGGCGGGGTCGAGGCCGGCCGTGACCTGGTGCGGCACGGCATCAAGGCGTACCGGTTGGTCTACCGCACCGTGACTCCACAGGGCGCGCCGACCACGGCCAGCGGACTGCTCGTGCTGCCCCAGGGCGGTGACCGGCGGCTCTCCCTCGTCTCCGACACCCACGGCACGATGGTCCACCGCGACTACGCACCCTCCGTCGGCGAGGACTTCGGCCGGCTCTCGCCGTTCCTGTACGCGAGTACGGGGCGGGCCGTCGCGGCCCCCGACTACCTCGGCCTCGGCAAGGGGCCGGGACCGCACCCGTACATGGACACCAGGTCCGCCGTCACCGCCACCGTCGACATGCTGCGTGCCTCCGACCGGGCGGTGCAGCGGCTCGGCCGGAAGCTGACCGGCGACGTCTACGCCACCGGCTTCTCGCAGGGCGGTCAGGTCGCGATGGCCGTCGGCCGTGAACTGAGCGGCGGCCGGAGCGGCACGCACTTCCGGCTCAGGGCCGTGGCTCCGGTCAGCGGACCGTACGACCTGAGCGGCACGGAGATACCGGCGCTGTACGACGGCCGGGTCAACCCCGTCAGCGGCCTCTTCTACACCGCGTACTTCCTGACCGCGCAGAACAAGCTCCACCCGCTCTACAAGGACCCGGCCGAGGTGTTCCGGCAGCCGTACGCCAAGGTCGTCGATCAGCTCTTCGACACCCGTCACACCGAGGAGGACGTCGTCAGGAACCTCCCCGGCTCGGTCGAGGAACTCCTCACCCCCGGCTTCTACGAGCAGATGCGGCACCCCACGGGCACGCTCCGCGCGGTGATCGAGGCCAACGACGGGACGTGCGACTGGAAGCCGAGGGTGCCCGTCCGGCTCTACACCGCCTCCGGCGACACCGACGTACCCATCGGCAACACGCGCGCCTGCGCCGCCGACCTGGCCGACAACGGGGTGAAGGCCCCGACGGTCGACCAGGGACAGGTCGACCACTTCGGGGCCTTCAAGAAGTCCGCACCGGAGATAGCCCGGTGGTTCGTCGCGCTGGACTGAGGGCTCGGGGCCGGTGGCGGCTCGGCTCACGGGCGGGGGGGCTCAGTACCAGTGGTTGTTCTGCCAGAACTTCCAGGCGCCGCAGGGGCTGCCGTAGCGGGAGTTCATGTAGTCCAGGCCCCACTCGATCTGGGTGGCGGGGTTCTCCCGCCAGTCGGATCCCGCCGAGGACATCTTCGACGCGGGCAGCGCCTGGACCAGGCCGTAGGCGCCGGAGGAGGCGTTGGTGGCGTGGTGGTTCCAGCCGGACTCGTGGGAAACGATGTTGCTGAAGCACTGGAACTGCGCGGAGGACATCATCTGCCGGGCGGTGTCCTTGGCGGACGCCGGCGCCGCGGCCGCCGGGGAGGACATTCCCAGCACGGCACCCGCGGCACCCAGCAGGGCGGTGGCGCCGACGACAGCGGCATTGCGGCGGGCGGTGAAGCGGCTGATGAGGGCGGACGACGACACGGGGAACCTAACGCCGGGGACGGGGGAGGCCGCACAGGTCCGAGAACCAGGGGGAGGGGCACCACGGCGGAAGCGGAAGCTGTCCGGCGCCCTGCGGCTCCACCAATAGAGCAGCCGCACACCGGCCCCGCAAACACCCCGCTTACTAGTGGAGGCGGTACGGCGGGCAGAACGGCCCGGTCCGGGGAGAGGGGTGAAGGAGCAGGTCAGGGGCGGTGCTGCAGGGTCGTCCCGCAGGCCGGAGGAGCTACGACCCGCGGTAGTGGAGGACCAAGGTCCTATGCGCCGGTTCACACCGCCGGGACCCCGTTCCGTACGGAGAGCGAGGGGAGCGCTACGGCTGCGGAGGTGCTGCCGGAGCCGGGGGAGGTGCCGGAGCCGGGGTGGCGCTCTCGAAGGAGACCGGGGCCTCGAAGGCGGCCCGCCGGGTGGCCCGGCGCAGCGCCTTCAGGAGGGCGGGGCCGACCGTCAGCGTCAGGACGACCGTGAGGACGGCCCTGCCGAGGTCCCAGCCGACCGAGGTGGCCAGGCAGTAGGCGAGGAAACGGACGAGGTTCTCGTGCACCGGATCGCCCGGCACGAAGGAGACACCGGTGGAGAGCCCGCCGATGTAGGTCCAGCCCTGGAGGTTCATGACCGTGCCGTAGAAGAAGGCGGCAGCCGCACCGTACAGCGCGAGCATCACCAGCTCGGCCCGGCCGCGCAGCCGCTGCCAGCCGGGCAGCAGCCCGGCACCCATCGTGAACCAGCCCATGGCCAGCATCTGGAACGGCATCCAGGGCCCCACCCCACCCGTGAGCAGAGCGGAGGCGAAGATCGTGACCGACCCGAGGACGAAACCGAAGCCGGGCCCCAGTACCCGCCCGCTCAGCACCATGAGGAAGAACATCGGCTCCAGGCCGGCCGTTCCCGCCCCGAGCGGTCGCAGTGCCGCGCCCACCGCGGCCAGCACGCCCAGCATCGCGACGGCCTTGGCGTCCAGACCCGAGTCGGAGATCGTCGCCACCACCACCGCGACCAGCAGCGGCAGCAGTGCGGCGAACAGCCAGGGCGCGTCCTTGGAGTGGGCGAGACCGGCGGCGGAGTCCGCGAGCAGCGGCCACCCGAAGGCGATCACTCCGACGCCGCTGATCAGCGCGAGCGCGGCCACCGACTTGGGCCCGAGCCGGACGGGGCGGGCCGTGCCGGGACGGGCGGAGCCGGGGGAGTCCTTCACCGAGCCCTTCACCGAGTCCTTCACTCCGTGCCGCCGGATGTCGTGCTGTCGGATGTCGTGCTGTCGGACGTCGTGCCGTCGGGGCGGGTGGTGGCGAGTGCTTCGCGGACCTGGGGCACGGTCAGCCACTGCTGCGGGGCCAGGATCTTCGCCACCTGCGGGGCGAAGGAAGGAGAGGAGACCACCACCTCGGGCGTCGGGCCGTCCGCGACGACCTCACCGTCGGCGAGGATCACCACCCGGTGCGCCAGTTCGGCGGCCAGCTCCACATCGTGGGTGGCCAGTACGATCGCGTGCCCGTCCGCCGCCAGACCGCGCAGGATGCCGATCAGCCGGGCCTTGGCCGCGTAGTCCAGACCGCGCGTCGGTTCGTCGAGCAGGAGCAGCGGCGGCTTCCCGGTCAGCACCAGCGCCAGGGCGAGCGCGAGGCGCTGCCCCTCCGACAGGTCGCGGGGGTGGGTGGAGTCGGGGACGTCCGGCAGCAGCGCGGTCACCAGCGCACGGCAGGTGCCCGGGTCCGCGCCCGCGTCGTGGTCGGCCGCCGCGCACTCGGCGGCGACGGTGTCCGCGTACAGCAGATCGCGCGGCTCCTGCGGGACGAGGCCCACCAGGCGGACCATCTCGCGCGGCGCCGTCGTCGCGGGGGTCTTCCCGCCGACCAGGATGCGGCCGGAGGTCGGGCGGTGCATGCCGACCAGGGCGTTCAACAGGGTTGATTTGCCTGCCCCGTTGCGGCCCATGAGGGCGAGGGTCTCGCCGGGGCGTACGGACAGGGAGACGTGCCGCAGGGCTTCGATGCGGCCCCTGCGCAGCACCAGGCCCCCGGCCTCGGCGACCGGGGGAGCGGCGGGCGGCTCCGGGACCGGGGCCGGGGCGAGGTCCGCGAGCTCGGAACGCAGCGGGGCGGCCCGGCGCCGGGCGTCCCGTACCGACAGCGGCAGCGGGGACCAGCCGGCCAGCTGGCCGAGCCCCACCACCGGAGGGTGGACGGGGGACACGGCCATCACTTCGGCGGGCTCGCCCATCACGGGGGCGAGTCCCGGACCAGGAAGGAGGACGACTTGATCGGCGTACTGCACCACCCGCTCCAAGCGGTGCTCGGCCATCAGGACGGTGGTGCCGAGATCGTGCACCAGACGTTGCAGCACCGCCAGGACCTCCTCGGCGGCGGCCGGGTCCAGGGCGGACGTCGGCTCGTCCAGGACGAGGACCTTGGGGTGACTGGTCAGCACCGAGCCGATGGCCACGCGCTGCTGCTGCCCGCCGGACAGGGTGGCGATCGGACGGTCGCGCAGATCGGCGAGGCCCAGCAGGTCGAGGGTCTCCTCGACCCGGCGGCGCATCACGTCCGGGGCGATGCCGAGCGACTCCATGCCGTACGCGAGCTCGTCCTCGACGGTGTCGGTGACGAAGTGCGACAGCGGGTCCTGGCCCACGGTGCCGACCAGGTCCGCCAGTTCGCGCGGCTTGTGGGTGCGGGTGTCCCGGCCGTCGACGGTGACCCGCCCGCTCAGCACGCCCCCGGTGAAGTGCGGCACCAGCCCGGAGACCGCCCCGAGCAACGTCGACTTGCCGACCCCGGACGGGCCCACGAGCAGCACCAACTCGCCCTCGGGGACCGTCAGATCGACGCCCTGGAGGGCGGGCGCGGCAGCACCCTCGTACCGCACGGAGACGTTCTCGAACCGGATCACTTTTGCTTTCCTCTGACAGGGACAGTGACAGCGGGAGGCGCGGAGGCGGTGGACGCCGGGGTGGCGATCGGCGGCACCGGGGCCACGAAGGCGGGCAGCAGCCCCACCAGCACCGACAGCGCGGGCCACAGCGGGAACTGCGGTGCCACCAGCGGCAGCACCCCCGGATGCAGGGCCTGTGGAGCGTACGAACCGGCCCAGATCATCGACGCGGCCACCACCATCCCCGACCCCGCGACCAGCCAGGCCCGTACTCCCCAGCGGTCCGGCCGGTACCGGGTGCGCACACTGCGCCGCCCGCCCAGCCGCAGCCCCGCCATCGCGGCCGCCAGCCCGATCAGCAGCACGGGAAGCCCGTACCCGGCACCCTGCGCGGCGAGCAGTCCGTACGCACCGGCGCAGACGCCGAGCAGCCCGCCGAGGGTGAGCGCCGTCGTCAGGTGCCGTACCCGGGGCGGCACCTGGGCGGTGCGGCCGTATCCCCGGGCGTCCATCGAGGCGGCGAGGGCCACGGACCGTTCCAGCGCGCCCTCCAGTACCGGCAGGCCGATCTGGAGCAGCGCCTTCACCCCGCCGGTGGGACGGCCGCGCAGCCGCCGGGCGGTCCGCAGCCGTACGACGTCGGAGACCATGTTCGGGGCGAACGTCATCGCGACGACGACCGCCACCCCCGCCTCGTACAGCGCGCCCGGCAGCGACTTGAGCAGCCGGGCCGGGTTGGCCAGCGCGTTCGCCGCGCCCACGCAGATGAGCAGGGTGGCCAGCTTGAGGCCGTCGTACAGGGCGAAGACGAGCTGTTCCGCGGTGACCTTCCCGCCGATCCGTACCCCTTGCGCCCAGTCAGGGAGCGGTACTTCGGGCAGGGTGAAGAGCACGTGCTGGCCCGGGATCGGCGAGCCGAGGAACACCGAGAACACCAGCCGGATCACCAGCACCATCAGGCCCAGCTTGACGAACGCCCCGTACGAGCGCGCCCACGGCGCGTCCGTACGCCGCGCCGCGACCACGTACCCGGCCACCGCGACGATCAGCCCGAGCAGCAGCGGGTTGGTGGTGCGGGAGGCGGCGGTGGCCAGCCCCAGCGCCCACAGCCACCAGGCCCCGGCGTGCAGTGCGTTGCTGCGGCTGGCGGCGGGGGCCCGCAGTGCGTCGCGGCTCATCCCCGGCGGCGGCGTGCCTGCCACACGGCAGCGGCGCCCAGCGCCAGAACCGCGGCGAGACCGACGATCACCCCGGCCGACGGGCCCGAGCCCTCACCGTCGTCCGAGGCCGAAACGGAACGGGAGGTGGCAGGGCTGGGGGTGGCCGGGTCCGATGCCTGGGAGGAGTTCCCCGCGACCTGCTCCGCGCACCCGGACTTCGGGTAGCCGGCGATGGCGCACAGCAGGGCCGTGTGGTTGTAGCGCAGCGGCTTGGCCACCTCGGCCAGTGCCTCGGCGGACGTCGCGTCCTTGTCCACCTGTGCGCACACGCTGCGCGGCGCGGGCGGAACCTCACCGTCCGGAGCGTCCTGGGGGGTGCCGAAGTCCAGGACGAGAGCGACCCGCTTGGTGCCCTCCTGGGCCGGGGTCTTCGCACAGACCGCGGCGAAAGCGGCCTCCCCGCGCGGCTTGGCGGCGTCCTGCGAGTCCTTGCTCACCGAGAACCGGAATCCCTGGACGGAGCCGTCGGCCGGACGGGTGGTGGCGGCGCCCTGGGTCGCGTACGTCCACTTCGAGCCGTCGCGCTCCCAGAACGACCAGTACCGGTAGCCGGAGGCCGAGTCCGCCGCGGCAGCGGAGCCCGTGGGCAGCAGGATGCCAAGCGCCACTGTCAGTACGAGCAGCAGTGCGGAGCACCTCGCGGGCCGCTGCACGGGCCGTTTCGCGGGCCGCGTCACAGCTGCTGGTTCTTCTTGTTGCGGCCGCTGATCAGGAAGCCCGCGCCCATGCTCGCCACGAACGCGACGCCGACGATCCACCAGGTGGCGGACGAACCGCCGCCGTCGTCCTTCTTGGCCTCGTCCTTCTTCGTGTCGTCGGCGTCCTTCTTCACCTGCGGCGCGGGCCCGGTCGCGTTCAGCTGCTCGACGAGGTCGGCGCCGCCGAAGGCGCGCGGGTCCATGCCGGTGGCCTTCGCGGCGAGGATCAGCTGGGCGTACGCGGCGGGGCCGCTGGTCTTCGCCCAGGCGGCGGAGTTCTTGGACAGCCACTCGGCGGGCTTGGCGGCCGCGTCCTTGTGACCGGCGGCGGCCAGCGCCACCACGGCATCGGCGGTGTTGCCGAAGTCGGGCTTGGCCTCGGCGCCGGGCATCGCCGACATCAGGTGCGAGCCGTTCTTCTCCAGCGTCCTGGCGAGGTAGTCGGAGCCGCCGTCCACGGCCGCCTCCGGGGTGGTCATGCCCTCCCCGCAGGCGGAGGCGGGCTTGAGCGCCTCGTTGTTCTTCGCCGGCGTGATGACCGGCACCTTCTCGGAGAACGCGGTGACCACGGCGGCGGTCGCGTCGGCGTTCGGGAAGAGCTTTCCGGACTTGTCCGCCTGGAAGGCGAAGGAGCCCTGGTTCTTGAGGTCGCCGTCGCACGGCACCTGGAACGTCAGCAGGGCGTCGAGCGGCGACTTCCAGTCCTTGCCCTTGACGTCCTTGGGCTTCTCACCGGCGGACAGCAGCGCGCCGGTCACGAGCGAGGTGGAGTTGGCGTCGCTCGGCGTTCCCGGTACGTAGGGCCAGCCGCCGTCCTTGTTCTGGACGGACTTCAGCCAGGTCACGGCCTTCTGCACGGCGGCGTCCTGCCCGCCGAGCGCGGTCAGCGTCTGCACGGCGGCGGCCGTCGCGTTGGTGTCCAGCATCGTCTTGGCGTCACAGGCCTTGCCCGCGTCCGCGCGGAAGGCGGCGAAGCCGCCGTTGTCGCACTGCTGCCCCACCAGCCAGTCCACGGCCTTCGCGGCGGGTTTCACCCCGACGCTGTTCTGCGCGAGCAGGGCCAGGGACTGCCGGAAGACACCGTCGTACGTCGGGTCGCCCTTGCCGTACAGCCCGGAGGGGATCGCCACCGGCGTCGGGGCCGGCGCGGCGAAGGCGGCCGGAGCGGCCACCGCACCGAGGACGGCGGCGGCGGCGAGCGCTGCGGCGCTGCGGCGAAGGGTCATGTCGGTGGTGCCTCTCCTGAAGGGCGGCCGGGCACGGACCCCTGCGAAAGGCACCGCGGCACCGGCCCCGTATACCTCTACCTCGACGGTGCCGAGCCAGTCATGCGGGCCGGGTGTTCCGACTCTTCGCACCCCGGCGAGGGTTCTCGCGCGAGGGGAATCACGGTTGCGGGTCAGTGCCGGATTCGCACCGGCTTCTCCCGTACGGGCATGATGACGACTCGCACACTCTACCGACCCGTGGGGGAGCGGGCCCGCCGCTGGGGCCGGGCGGGCGGCGCCCTCCTACAGATTCCGTACGAGGGTCCAGAGCGCGGCCACCGTCACGAGCGCGACCGCTCCGCGCCCGCCGAGCGCCGGCCGGTAGCGCTCCCCGCGCAGCGTGGCCGCACCCCACCGCCCGTACAGCCACAGCGCCCACGGGGCGGCGAGCAGCAGCACCGGGTTGGCGCGGAACGCGCCGGACGGATCGCCGTGCAGCAGGCTGTACGTCATACGGGTGCCGCCGCAGCCCGGGCAGTCCAGCCCGGTCACCGCCTTCCACGGGCAGCGCAGGAACACCTGGCCGGGGTCGTACGGGCTGTGCAGATACACGTACCAGAGCCCCGCGAGCCCGGCCGCCGTGACGAGCACGGGCAGCAGACGCACGGGCAGCGGGCGCACGGCCAGCGGGCGCACGGGGCGGCGGGAGGGAGCGGTCGTCACGGCAGGTCAGGTGCGCAGGACCCGGCCCTGGGCATCGGTCTTGTTGTCGGTGACCAGCAGCAGGATGGCGTCGATCAGCGCCCAGACGCCGAGGCCACCGCAGGTCAGCAGCTGGGCGACGCCCATGCCGATGTGCCCGGTGTAGAAGCGCCCGACGCCGAAGCAGCCGAGGAAGAGCTGGAGCAGACCGGCCGCGATCTTCGACTTCTCGGAGTACGGGCGCCCGAACCGGTCGTAGCCGTACGGGGCGTCGGGAGAAGGCGGGGGCGGTGCGGCGTAGGACATGGAGGTGCTGTCGCTCTCTGTGGGACGAAACGGGGGCAACCCTCTCATGCTCGTGATCCGCAGGTGCGAGCCCGGGGGGACAAAGGCCCTGTTCAGGGCGCCGGAAGTCCCGAGTTCCGGCGATCGGGCCGGGGCCGGTGCGTCGTCAGGCCGCCGTGTACGTCACCGGGTCGCTGCCCGGGACCGCCTCCGCGTGCCCCAGTTTCACCAGGCGGCGCAGATGTGCCTCGGCCTCCGAGACCGCGATGTTGCGCGAGCCGTAGGGGATCTGGTCCCAGGGCCTGTTCCACTCCATGCGCACCGCGAGTTCCCACGGGGTCAGGGGAGTGGCGAGCAGGGTGCGCAGCTGGGCGAGGCGTTCCTCGTGGTGGGCGAGGAGCTCCTCGACGCGTTCGCCCGGCTTGGTGAAGGGGTGCTGGTGGGCGGGGAGCACCTCGGCGGCGCCCAGCCGGGCGATGCGCTCCAGGGAGGCGAGGTAGTCGCCGAGGGGATCGGTGACGGTGGCGTCGTCGGGGTCCTCGTAGAGGCCGATGTGCGGGGTGATGCCGGGGAGGAGGTGGTCGCCGGAGAAGAGGCGGCCGTTCCCGGGGAGGCCGGCCGGGTGCTCCTCCTCCAGGTGCAGGCACACATGCCCGGGCGTGTGGCCGGGGGTCCATACGGCGCGCAGCGCACGGCCCGCCAGCGGCAGCAGCTCCCCGGGCACGATCTCGCGGTCGGGCAGCGCCGCCCGCAGCCCCGGCAGTGTGCGCATCCGCCCCGACTCGCGGGCCGCCCTGAGCGGGCCGAGGTGGTCCTCGGGGGCTCCGGCGGAGGCCAGTTTGGCGGTCAGGTAGTCGAGCCAGACGTCCGGTTCGGCGTCGCGGGTGCGGCGGACCACCTCGGTGTCGGCGGCGTGCATCGCGATCCACGCCCCGGAGGCGTCCCGCACCTGCCCGGAGAGGCCGTGGTGGTCGGGGTGGTGGTGGGTGATGACCACGCCGTGGATGTCCTCGACCCGCACGTCGAGGGCGGCCAGCCCCGCCGTGAGGGTGTCCCAGGAGGTGGGGTCGTCCCAGCCGGTGTCGATCAGGACGGGGCCGAGGCCGGTGTCCACGAGGTGTACGAGGGTGTGGCCGAGGGGGTTGTCCGGGATCGGGACCTTGATGCTCCAGACGCCGCCGCCGTGCTCGGTCGTCCGTGGCGCCGGAGTCGTCATGGTTCCCCCAACTGTCGCGAGTGGTGCGGGACTTGCCGTGCCGTCACTATAACTAGAACGGGTTCCAGTGCGAGGTCGGGGACGAGGCGCCTGCCAACCCCCAGGTCTCTAGGGGTTGTTGTAGGGGTCGGCCCCTGGTTGTCCCGGATGGGCCGGATGGCTGTACGCGGACAAGATCGGGGCATGACGAACACGGCGCACACCACACACACCACACACACCACGCACACCACACGTACCAAGCACGCCGAGCCGGCCTCGCACACCGCCGCCCCCCTCGCACCCCTCTCCCGTCCCACCCGGTTCGCCCTCGTCGCCGCCCCCGCGGCCCTCGTCGCGTACGGCGCCATCCGCCTGCTCAGCGAGCGCGGCACCCCGGGCATCGGCTGGACGCTGGGCCACCTCGCCATGCTGGCCGGAGTGCTGCTCTTCGTGCCGGTCCTGCGCCACCTGCACCGCTCGGCCCCCGCGTCGAGGCGCCCGGTGGCCTCGGCCGCCCTGGTGGTGACGGGCGCGGGGCTCGTCGCGACCGTCGCACAGGCGGCGATCGACCTGACCGCGGGGCTGATGGCCGAGGACCGTCCCGCGATGCGCGAGATCTTCCGCCAGGTCAAGGCCGTCCCCGGGGTCGAGCCGGTCGTCTACGGGATCGTCCCGCAGTTCTTCTTCCTCGGTCTGATCGTCCTCGCGGCCCTGATCGCGGCCCCCGCCCGCACCCGGATCGTCATGGTGTCCGCCCTGGTCCTCGGCACCGTCTGCATGGCCGTGAACCTCGACCTCCTCTCCCTGGGCGGCCTCTGCTTCCTGGCCGCGTTCACCCCGCTCCTCCTGGCCGGCCGCGTCGGGCCCCTTCCCCGTACGAACTAGAACTGGTATCAGTTCGGGGACAGCAGTAGCTGATAGAGCGTCAGCAATGGTGCACCGGGCCGGACTTGCGGGAGGCGACAGTCATGACCGAACTCGTCGAACACCAACAGCTCTTCATCGCGGGGAAGTTGGTCGAGCCGCTCGGTTCGGACGTCATCGAGGTGGTCTCCCCGCACACCGAGCAGGTCATCGGCCGGGTCCCGCACGCCAGTGAGGCGGACGTGGACCGGGCGGTCGCGGCGGCCCGGCGCGCCTTCGACGAGAGCCCCTGGCCCCGGATGCCGCTGGACGAGCGGATCGCCGTCGTCACCCGCATCAAGGACGCCATCGCGGTGCGCCACGAGGAGATCGCCCGCGTCATCACCTCGCAGAACGGCACCCCGTACACCGCGAGCATCATGATGCAGGCGCTCGCCGCGATGATGGTGTGGGACTCGACGATCAAGGTCGCGCAGGACTTCCCGGTGGAGACGCGCCGCACCGGCGTCCTGGGCAATCTGCTCGTACGGCGCGAGCCGGTCGGCGTCGTCGCGGCGATCGTCCCGTGGAACGTCCCGCAGTTCACGGCGGCGGCCAAGCTGGCCCCGGCCCTGCTCAGCGGCTGTACCGCCGTACTGAAGACCTCCCCCGAGACCCCGCTCGACGGCTACCTCCTCGCCGAGATCTGCACGGAGGCGGGCCTTCCGGAGGGCGTCCTGTCCATCCTCCCCGCCCAGCGCGAGGTCAGCGAGTACCTGGTCTCGCACCCCGGCGTCGACAAGGTGTCCTTCACCGGCTCGGTCGCGGCGGGCAAGCGCGTGATGGAGGTCGCCTCCCGCAACCTCACCCGCGTCACCCTCGAACTCGGCGGCAAGTCGGCCGCCGTGATCCTCCCCGACGCCGACCTGGAGTCCACGGTCGCGGGCATCGTCCCCTTCGCCTGGATGCTCAACGGTCAGGCGTGCGTGGCCCAGTCGCGCATCCTGGCCCCGCGCTCCCGCTACGACGAGTACGCCGAGGCCTTCGCCGCCGCCGCGAGCGCGCTCAAGGTCGGCGACCCGATGGACCCGGCCACCGAGGTCGGCCCCCTGGTCGCCCAGCGCCAGCAGCAGCGCTCCCTCGACTACATCCGCATCGGCCAGGAGGAGGGGGCCAAGATCCTGGCGGGCGGCGGGCGTCCGGCCTCGTACCAGAAGGGCTGGTACGTCGAGCCCACCCTCTTCGGCGGCGTCGACAACTCCATGCGCGTGGCCCGCGAGGAGATCTTCGGCCCGGTGATCTGCCTGCTGCCGTACGAGGACGAGGCGGAAGCGGTCCGCATCGCCAACGACTCCGACTACGGCCTGAGCGGCAGCGTCTGGACGGCGGACGTCGAGCACGGCATCGACCTCGCCCGCCGCGTCCGCACCGGCACCTACTCGGTCAACACCTTCAGCATGGACATGATGGGCCCCTTCGGCGGCTACAAGGACTCCGGCCTGGGCCGCGAGTTCGGCCCCGAGGGTTACGGCGAGTACCTGGAGCACAAGATGATCCACCTGCCCGCCGGTCACGAGACCAAGGCCCAGGGCGAGGAGCAGGGCGAGGCCCAGGGCGCGGGTCAGGACGCCTGATGGGTGACCGCTGGCACGTCGAGGTCGACCGCTCCGTCTGCATCGGCTCGGGCATGTGCGCCGGTACGGCCCCCACCGCCTTCCGCCTGGACTCCGCCCGCCAGTCGCACCCGGTCACCCCGGACGTCGACGCCGACGAGGACGTACTGGCGGCGGCGGAGAGCTGCCCGGTGGAGGCGATCGTGATCGCGCTGCGGGAGACCGGGGAGCCGGTGTTCCCGCCGGAGGAGTAACGGCGGTACGAGTACGGGGAGTGGCGGGGCCGGGAGGGGCGGCGCGGGCAGGGGCGGCGCGGGGAGTGGCAGCGCGGGCAGGGGCGGGCCCGGGAATCGGCCCGGCCCGCCCGGCCCCGTTACTGCTCCGCCGGCCGCTCCGCCGACGTCACGTCGATCAGCCGGCACACCGTCTCGATGTCGATCTTGACCTGGGCGATCGAGGCCCGCCCCGAGAGCCAGGTGATCAGGGCCGAGTGCCAGGTGTGCTCGATGACGCGGACCGCCGAGAGCTGCTCCGGGGTGGGGCGGTCCTGGGGGTCCGAGAGGCCCATCGCGTCAAGGATGATCGCGGTGGTCTGGCGGGAGACCGTGTCCACCTCCGGGCTGACCGAACGGTCGGCGAAGGTCAGCGCGCGGACCATCGCGTCGGCCAGGTTGGGTTCGCGCTGCAGGGCGCGGAAGGCGCGCATCAGGGTCTCCGCGACGCGCTCCGAGGACGAGGCGGCCGCCGGGGGGTGTTTGCGCAGAGTGGTGTGCATGTGCTGGAGCTGGTCCTGCATGGTGGCGACCAGCAGGTGCACCTTGGAGGGGAAGTAGCGGTAGAGCGTGCCCAGTGCGACGCCCGCCTCCTCCGCGACCTCGCGCATCTGGACCGCGTCGAACCCGCCCCGGCTGGCCAGCTGCGCGCTGGCGTGCAGGATCCGGCGGCGGCGGGCCTCCTGGCGTTCGGTCAGGGGAGGAGCGGCAGCGCCGGGGCCGCTGCCGCCGCCGAGCCGCCCGGCAGCGTTGCCGAGACCACCGGTGCTCCGCCCAGACCCGGCACCCGCGCTCCGCCCGGCCCCCGCCCCCGCGCTCCGCCCCGTGCTTCCGGCGCCCGCCGTTCTGGCTTCCGCTTTCATGCCTGTCCCCGTGTTCCGTGTGTTCCCTGGGTGCCCCGTGCGCTCCACGCGCTCCCGCCCGAGAGCCGTGGCGCGAATCACCTGATCCGGACCTTACGCCGCCGCTTGGTGCCGGTAGATTCAAAGCTCCGTGTTCGATCAACTCTGGAACTTGTTCTAGATTAGCGCCAGCGGCTACGCTCCGGCGGAAGTGCGTCAAGAAGGGGGCCGAGAGTGACCGCTGAGGCCATACAAGCGGACCCCCGTGCAGGGGACGCCAAGAGCGTGGAAGCCGCCACCGGAGCCGGGGAGCGCCCGCTGCGCATCGCGCTCCTCTCGTACAAGGGGAACCCGTTCTGCGGCGGCCAGGGCGTCTACGTCCGCCATCTCTCCCGTGAGCTCGCCCGGCTCGGGCACAGCGTCGAGGTGCTCGGCGCCCAGCCGTACCCCGTGCTCGACGAGGGCGTACCGCTCACCGAGCTGCCCAGCCTGGACCTCTACCGCAGCCCCGACCCGTTCCGCACCCCCCGGCGGGGCGAGTTCCGGGACTGGGTCGACGCGGTCGAGTTCGCGACGATGCGCACCGGCGGGTTCCCCGAGCCGCTGACCTTCTCGCTGCGGGCGAAGCGCCATCTGGCCGCCAGGCGCGGCGAGTTCGACGTCGTGCACGACAACCAGACGCTCGGCTACGGGCTGTTGGGCGACCTCGGCGCCCCGCTCGTGACGACCATTCACCACCCCATCACCGTCGACCGGCAGCTCGACCTCGACGCCGCCGCGACCCGGCTCAAGCAGCTCTCGGTCCGCCGCTGGTACGGGTTCACCCGCATGCAGAAGCGGGTCGCGCGCCGGCTGCCGTCCGTGCTCACCGTCTCCGGCTCCTCGCAGGCCGAGATCGTCGAGCACCTGGGCGTACGCCGCGACCGGGTCCACGTCGTGCACATCGGCGCCGACACGGAGCTGTGGTCGCCCGACCCCTCCGTCGCCGAGGTCCCCGGCCGGATCGTCACCACCTCCAGCGCCGACGTCCCCCTCAAGGGCCTGGTCCACCTCGTCGAGGCGCTCGCCAAGCTCCGCGCCGAGCGGCCCGAGGCGCACCTGGTCGTCGTAGGCAAGCGCGCCGAGGACGGCCCCGTCGCCCGGGCGATCGAGCGGTACGGGCTCCAGGACGCCATCGAGTTCGTCAAGGGCATCACCGACCAGGAACTGGTCGACCTCGTGCGCGGCGCGCAGATCGCCTGCGTACCGTCGCTGTACGAGGGGTTCTCGCTGCCCGCCGCCGAGGCCATGGCCACCGGCACCCCGCTCGTCGCCACCACCGGCGGCGCCATCCCCGAGGTCGCGGGCCCCGACGGCGAGACCTGCCTCGCCGTGCCGCCGGGCGACGCCGACGCGCTCGCCGGACAGCTCGCGCGGCTGCTCGGCGACGCGGACCTGCGCAGCCGCCTCGGTGCGGCCGGACGCGCCCGGGTGCTCGCCAGGTTCACCTGGAAGCAGGCCGCCATCGGCACCGCCGAGCGCTACCGCGAGGCCATCGCGGCCCGGGCGGCCGTACGGCAGGGCTCCCTCAAGCCATAGGCGCCGCACGCCACTTGACGTAACGCCCACGAAGTACCGACGCAGACGTGACCGAACCACCCCCACCGCCGGATGAAAGCTGAGCCCCCGTGCTGACCGTGGACTTTTCCCGCTTCCCGCTCGCCCCGGGCGACCGCGTCCTCGACCTGGGCTGCGGCGCCGGACGGCACGCCTTCGAGTGCTACCGGCGCGGTGCCCAGGTGGTGGCCCTGGACCAGAACGGCGACGAGATCCGCGAGGTCGCCAAGTGGTTCGCCGCCATGAAGGAGGCGGGCGAGGCCCCCGAGGGCGCCACCGCCACCGCCATGGAGGGCGACGCGCTCAACCTCCCCTTCCCGGACGCCTCCTTCGACGTCGTGATCATCTCCGAGGTCATGGAGCACATACCGGACGACAAGGGCGTGCTCGCCGAGATGGTCCGGGTCCTGCGGCCCGGCGGCCGGATCGCCGTGACCGTGCCGCGCTACGGACCCGAGAAGGTCTGCTGGGCGCTCTCGGACGCGTACCACGAGGTCGAGGGCGGCCACATCCGCATCTACAAGGCCGACGAACTGCTCGGCAAGATGCGCGAGGCGGGCCTCAAGCCGTACGGCCAGCACCACGCGCACGCCCTGCACTCGCCGTACTGGTGGCTCAAGTGCGCCTTCGGCGTCGACAACGACAAGGCGCTGCCGGTCAAGGCGTACCACAAGCTCCTGGTCTGGGACATCATGAAGAAGCCGCTGCTCACCAAGGTCGCCGAGCAGGCCCTCAACCCGGTCATCGGCAAGAGCTTCGTCGCGTACGCCACCAAGCCGCACCTGCCGGCCGACGCCGCGACCGCCGGTACGGAAGCCCGGTCCGCTGCGGACACCAAGTCCGGTACGGACACCAAGTGACGAGCCCCGGCTACACCGAACACCTCGTCCTGCCCGGCGTCCTGACGGCCGATCAGGCCGCCGAGACCGTCGCGGGCATCCTCGCCGGACAGCGCGAGGACGGCGCCATCCCGTGGTTCCGCGGCCACCACCTCGACCCGTGGGACCACACCGAGGCCGCGATGGCGCTGGACGCGGCGGGCGAGCACGAGGCGGCGGCCCGGGCGTACGACTGGCTGGCCGAGCACCAGAACCCGGACGGCTCCTGGTACGCGGCGTACGACGACGGCGACCACACCCGCCCCACCGACCGCTCCCGCGAGACCAACTTCTGCGCGTACATAGCCGTCGGCGTCTGGCACCACTACCTGGCCACCGGCGACGACGCGTTCATCGACCGGATGTGGCCCGCCGTGTACGCGGCCGTCGAGTTCGTGCTCGCCCTCCAGCAGCCGGGCGGGCAGATCGGCTGGAAGCGCGAGGACGACGGAACCCCCGTCAACGACGCGCTGCTGACCGGGAGTTCGTCCGTCCACCAGGCGCTGCGCTGCGCGCTCGCCATCGCCGAACAGCGTGAAGAACCGCAGCCCGACTGGGAGTTGGCGGTCGGCGCGCTGCGGCACGCGATCCAGAAGCACCCCGAGCGGTTCCTCGACAAGTCCCGCTACTCGATGGACTGGTACTACCCGATCCTCGCCGGAGCGATCACCGGACCGGCCGCCAAGGAGCGCGTCGAGAACGACTGGGACGCCTTCGTCGTACCGGACCTGGGCGTGCGCTGCGTACTGCCCAACCCCTGGGTGACCGGCGGCGAGAGCTGCGAACTCGCCCTGGCCCTCTGGGTGATGGGGGAGTCCGACCGCGCCCTGGAGATCCTCCAGTCCATCCAGCACCTGCGCGCGGACGACGGCAGCGGCATGTACTGGACGGGCTACGTCTTCGAGGACGAGGCGATCTGGCCGAGGGAACTCACCACCTGGACGGCCGGCTCTCTGCTCCTCGCGGTGGCCGCGCTCGGCGGCGAGGAGGCCACCTGCGCGGTCTTCAGCGGTGAGCGGCTGCCGCTGGGCCTTGACCCGGACTGCTGCTGAGGCCCGGCCCTGAGAGGGGTACGTCAGCGCCGGCGCACGGCGCCCGCGAGGGCGTGCCCCACGAACAGGTAGACCACGGCGGGCAGCCCGTAGCCCGCCACCACGCGCGCCCACTCCTCGTCGAAGGTGAACAGGTCGTAGGACCAGCCGGCCAGGAAGTGCGCGGCGTCCTTGATGAACCCGACCAGGGCGTTCCCCTGGTTGGCGTCCAGCAGGTAGAAGAGGATCCACAGGCCGAGGATGAGAGCGGCGATGTCCGCGACGACGGCGATCAGGGTGGCCGCGGGATTTCCGGTGCGGGTTCGTGTGGACATGCCGAACATGTTGCCGATTTGACGTGCGTCAAACCCGGATGGCCCTGTCCTGGTGGTGGGCGGGCGGGGCGCGGGCGACGCTGCGGGGAAGTGCGCTCACGTCACTGTCGTCGCCCAGGCCCCGGGAGGCCCGCTGTGCCCCGTACCCTCACCGCCACCCCCGCCCGTCGCGCACTCGTCGCGGTGCCGCTGACCTGCGCACTGCTGGTGCCGCTCGCGGCGTGCAACGACAAGGACAAGAACGCGGCGACCAGCACGGCGGCCAACGCGACGGGCACCGCCTCGCCCAGCACCCAGGCCGAGAAGCAGAAACTGGCCAAGACCCGGTTCGTCGCCAACGCGTCGCTGGCCGCCGGGGCCGCGTACCAGTGGATCGTGAAGCCCTTCAAGGCGGGCAAGTTCCAGAGCGGCGCCGACGGGCGGAAGTTCGCCATGGTCAAGGCCGGGCTCGCGGGCGCCTTCACGTACAACAGGCTGAAGGCCGCGGTGAACAACGCCAAGGGCGACGAGCTCCTCTCCAAGGCGGTCGCCCCGCTCTCCCAGGGCATCGAGTCCCTCAAGGGGCTGGGTACGAAGCTGGCGGCGGGCACCGTGGGCGCCGGTGAGGTCGGGCTCTTCGAGAAGGTCATCGGGGGCGTCAAGGACGCGGGCAAGGATGCCGGTGCCCAGGTGGTGGACAAGGTGCCGTCCGCGGGCGAACTGGCCAAGGGCGGCTCCCCGGCAGGGCAGCCCGCGCAGCGGGAGTTGCCCGCCAACGGCCGTGCGGCGAGCGACGGATAAGCCGTTGGCGGCGGGTGGCCGCCCGCCTAGAGTGCGGCCATGACGCTTCTTGACCATGACCGTTACTGCGACCAGATCATCGAGGAGACCGCCCGCATGCGCGCGGCGGTCCTCGGTGCGGACCTCGGGGCGAAGGTGCCGTCCTGTCCCGAGTGGACCTTGCGCGACCTGCTCCAACACACCGGCTGGGCGCACCGCTGGGTGTACGAGACCGTGTCGAAGCGGTCCGCCGAGGTGATACCTCCCGAGTCCGTGCAGAACGCCGACGGCCCCGGCACCGACGACCCCGCCGCCCTCGACGCCTGGCTGGCCGAGGGTGCCGAGATGTGCGCCTCCGTACTGCGCGAGGCGGGACCCGACGTACAGGTGTGGACCTGGGCGCCCACCGACCGCCCGACCCTGTTCTGGGCCCGCCGGATGACCCACGAGACGGTCGTGCACCGCGCGGACGCCGCGCTGGCGGTCAAGGCTTCCTACGAGGTGGACCCGGAGGTCGCGGCCGACGCCATCGACGAGTGGATGTGGATCGGCGCGCTGCCGCAGACCCTTCAGCAGCGCCCCGAGCTGCGCGAACTCTTCGGCGATGGCCGCACCGTCCACTTCCACGCCACCGACACCGAGCCCGCCCTGAACGCCGAGTGGACCATCGACTTCACCGGTGAGGCGATCGAGTGGCGGCGTGGTCACGAGAAGGCCGCCGTCGCCCTGCGCGGACCGCTCACCGACATCCTCCAGGTGTTCTACCGGCGGCAGTCGCCGGACGCCGGGAACGTGGAGGTGCTGGGCGACCGCGCGCTGCTCGACCAGTGGCTCGGTCAGATCGCCTTCGACTGACGCACCCTCATCTGACTTGCCATGTCTAGGAGTTGAGCTCGGCGAGCGTGCGCAGGGTGTGCGGGTCCGGTGCGGTGACCAGCAGGTCGGTCACCGGGCCCGCGCGCCACAGCTCCAGCCGCTCCGCGATCCGCTCGCGCGGCCCGACCAGCGAGATCTCGTCGGCGAAGGCGTCCGGTACGGCCAGTACCGCCTCCTGTTTGCGTCCGGCGAGGAACAGCTCCTGGATGCGGCGGGCCTCGGCCTCGTACCCCATCCGCGCCATCAGGTCGGCGTGGAAGTTCTTCGCCGCGTGCCCCATCCCGCCGATGTAGAAGCCGAGCATCGCCTTCACCGGCAGCAGCCCTTCCGCCACGTCGTCGCAGACGTGCGCACGCGCCATCGGCGCCACCATGAAGTCCTTGGGTACGTCGGTGAGCCGGTAGACGTCCGGGCGGGTCGGCGACCAGTACAGCGGCAGCCAGCCGTCCGCGATGCGGGTGGTCTGGGCGATGTTCTTGGGGCCCTCGGCGCCGAGCAGGATCGGCAGGTCGGCCCGCAGCGGGTGGGTGATCGGCTTCAGCGGCTTGCCGATCCCGGTGCCGTCGGTGCCCCGGTACGGGTGTTGGTGGAAGCGCCCGTCCAGCTCCACCGGGCCCTCGCGGCGCAGCACTTGGCGCACCACCTCGACGTACTCCCTGGTCGCGGTCAGCGGACTGCGCGGGAACGGCCGGCCGTACCACCCCTCCACCACCTGCGGCCCGGAAAGGCCGAGTCCGAGCATCATCCGCCCGCCCGACATGTGGTCCAGGGTCAGTGCGTGCATCGCCGTCGCGGTCGGCGTACGGGCCGCCATCTGCACGATCGCGGTACCGAGCCTGATCCGGCTGGTGTGAGCCGCGTACCAGGTCAGCGGCGTGAAGGCATCGGAGCCCCAGGCCTCGGACGTCCACACCGAGTCGTAGCCGAGCCGCTCCGCCTCCTGTACGAGTTCCAGCGTGCCGGGGTCCGGGCCGCGGCCCCAGTAGCCGAGAGCGAGTCCAAGTCGCATGCCTGGGCCTCCTGTTGACGTACCGACGTATCTGATGGGGCGTCAGGGACTGTACGGGGTCCGACCCGCGGAGGCCATGGGCAAACGGCGGCGGCCCCCGCTTCCCCGGTGGGGGAGGCGAGGGCCGCCGCCGCGCCGAGCGGGGGAGCGGTCAGCCGCGCTGGATCCCCGTGGTGTCCTGGAGCAGGCCGCGACGGCCGTCCTGGGTCTGGGCGACCAGGCCGGGACCGCGCTGGTCCACCGCCAGGTACCAGGTGCCGGGCGCCAGTTCGGCGATCGGCGTGGGCGCACCGTCCTCCGGGTACAGCGGACGGGCGACCGGGACCGCGAACCAGAACGGGGCGAACCCGGAGGCGTCGGCGGCCGGGGCCGGCTGGGCGCCCTGGTCGGGCTGACCGGCGGCCGGGGCCTGGCCGGTGGCCGGGGCCTGGCCGGTGGCCTGCGGGTCCTGGGTGGCGCCGCCCGGGTAGCCGTAGCCGCCGGGGGCGGGCTGGCCGCCGTACGACGGCTGCTGCTGACCGGCCGGGTAGCCGTAACCGGCACCGGGCTGGCCCGGCTGGGCGCCGTACGGGTTGGGCGGCTTCGGGGCACCCATCAGCGGGGCCTTGAGGGCCGGCACCAGCGGGGAGGCGACCGCACCGCCGGCGAGCACCAGGGCGGCGATCAGGCCGAGGATCATGCCCGCGCCCGCGCTGCCCGCGTCGATGATCGTCCAGAACGCGGTCCAGGCCGCGAAGACCGCCAGGGCCACGCCGAACTGCCCGAGCTCGATGCCCGCCACCTTGCGCGGAGCCGGCAGCCCGCGCGCCACGACGATCAGCGCCGCGGCAATCACCCCGGCGAGAAACATGCTCATCAGAAGCCCGAGGGAATCCCAGGCGTTGAAGGTCGAGGTGTCCCTGGGGCAGAACTGGCCGGTGCACGCGGGAGCGGAGACCAGGCTGAGGAACGAGGCGATGAACAGCACCACCGCTGCTCCGATCACCACGCCATCACCACGTGTGAGTGAGCGGATGTTCACGTAAAGTCCTTTATCAGTCGTCTCTTCGGGGCGGCTGTCGCTGCGCCGATTTGCGCGGTACTCGCGAAACGGTCCTTGCGAACAGTGCTCGCTAAGACTGGTGCGAAGCTCGGGGGTGGCTCCCCATCGTACGGATGAATGTATCGTCCGATCCCCGGGGGCGTCCCCATGGTTGCCGGACGGTAACCAGGCGTACTTCCCGAACGTGATGTTGGCCGACCCCGCGACTGTGCCCAACCGTCGAACCGTCGAACTGCCGGACGTGCCCGACGGGTCGGACGGGGGAGAGTCCTACCCCTTCAGGAAGCTGCTGATGCCGTCGGCCATGCCCTGGGCGGCCTTCTGCCGCCAGGAGGCACTCGACAGCAGTGCGATGTCCTGCGGATCGCGCATGTTGCCGCACTCGATGAACACCTTGGGAACGGTCGAGAGATTGAGCCCGCCGAGGTCGTCGCGGACCACCAAACCGGTCCTGCCGCCGAGGTAGTTGGCGGGGGCGTCACCGGTGACCCGTACGAAATTTCCCACGATGCGCTCGCCGAGATCGCGTGAGGGGCCGACGATCGAAGAGGTGTCCGCGTCCCCGGAGTTCACCCGTGCGGGCAGGATCACATGGAACCCGCGGTGACCGGCGGACGAACCGTCCGCATGGACGGAGACCACCGCGTCCGCCTTCGCCTCGTTTCCGATACGGGCGCGCTCGTCGATGCACGGGCCGAACGGACGGTCGCCGTTCTGGGTGAATTGGACGGTTGCGCCCTGCTTTTCGAGAATTGCTTTCAGGCGGCGCGAAACGTCGAGTGTGAATTCCGCCTCGGTGTAACCCGCATTGCTCGCCGTACCGGTGGTGTCGCATTCCTTGCGGTTGGTTCCGATATTCACTTGGCGATTGATTTCGCGGGTGTGCCGGAAATTGCCGAGGTTGTGTCCGGGGTCGACGACGACGGTGCGTCCGGAGAGGGGGCCGGGGGTGCTGGGGCGGGGCGGGGCGGTGGTGCCCCCGGTGTTCTCGGCGCTCTTGGTGGGCTTGGGGGCCGGGGTGGGGGCCGTGGCCCTCGGGCTCCGGGGGGCCGGGGTCGTCGCGTGGGTGGCCGACTGGCCGGGCAGGGGCAGCACCTGCGGGGCCTGCTCCCCGCCCGGGCCGCTCATCGCCTGCCAGATGAGCCAGCCCGCCAGGGCGGTGGGCACCAGCGCGGCGACCACGATCAGGGTGTTGCCGCGACCTCGGCGCGGGGTCGGCTCGGGCGGGGACACGTGGGGGTACTGACCGTCGTACGACACAGGGCGATGCTATGCGGGCCGCTCAGATCCCCGAGCCCGTACGCCGCAGTACGCGCAGCGAGTCGGTCACCGAGACCTCGGTGAACGCGCCGGACGCGAGGGCGCGAAGGTACACGCGGTACGGGGCCTGGCCGCCGTCGGCCGGGTCCGGGAACACGTCGTGGATGACGAGGAGGCCCTCGGGGGCGAGGTGCGGGGCCCAGCCCTCGTAGTCGTTGGTGGCGTGCTCGTCGGTGTGTCCGCCGTCGATGAAGACGAGGCCGAGGGGGCTGCCCCAGATCCGGGCGGCCTGCGGCGAACGTCCGACGAGCGCGAGAACCCGGTCCTCCAGTCCGGCCCTGTGCAGGGTGCGGCGGAAGGTCGGCAGCGTGTCCATGACCCCCAGCTCGGGGTCGACCGTCGTCGGGTCGTGGTACTCCCACCCCGGCTGCTGCTCCTCGCTGCCCCGGTGGTGGTCGACGGTCACGACCGTCACCCCGGCCTCGCGGGCGGCGTCGGCGAGCAGGAGCGTGGACCGCCCGCAGTACGTCCCCACCTCAAGCAACGGCAGCCCGAGCCGCCCGGCCACCTCGACGGCGGCGGCGTGGAGCGCGAGCCCTTCGCCGAGGGGCATGAAGCCCTTGGCGGCCTCGAAGGCGGTGAGGGTGTGGGGCGTGGGGGCGGACATGTGTCGACTCCTCGGGGGGCGGGGTGGGCCGGGGCGGGGTGCTGGCTGAGCTGGGGTCATGCTGCCGCATGGCCGTACGGGCGCGTCGAGCGGGTCGCGCCCGCAGCGGACCCCCGCCCGTCAATCCGGCATCTGACCTTCCGTCAGAATGGAACGTGTTCTACTCTGCCCGACCATGGGCATCGGAATCACACGCGAACACCGCGAGCTGGCCGAAGCGGTACGCGGCTGGGTCGGGCGGGTGGCGTCGCCGCAGGACGTACGCAAGCTCCTCGACGGGGAGGCGCCGGAGAGCGGTCGTCCCGGGTACTGGGACGGCGCCGCCTCCATGGGCCTCCTCGACGTCCACCTCCCCGGCGCCGGCGACGGCACCCTCCTCGACCTCGCCGTCGTCCTGGAGGAGACCGGGCGAGGGGCCCTCCCCGGCCCCTTCCTCCCCAGCGTCCTCGCCGCCGGCCTCCTCCACCGCGGCGGCCGCCCCGAGCTCGCCGCCGGGCACCCCGTCGCCGCCGTCGCCACCGGCCCCGGCACCCTCACCGCCGTGGCCGTCGAGGGCGGCGGCTACGTCCTCGACGGCACCGCGCCCCCCGTCCTCGCCGCCACCCCCGACGCCGACCTCGTCCTCCTCGCCGCCGAAGCCGCCCACGGCACCGTCTGGCTCGCGGTCGACGCCTCCGGCCTGGCGATACGCGTGCAGACCTCGGCCGATCCGACCCGACCCACCGGCGAGGTCACCGCCGACGGCGTCCAGGTGCCCGGCGGGCGCGAACTCGCCCTCACCACCGCCCTGGTGACCGACGTCGCCGCCGTCCTGTACGCCGCCGAAGCCTGCGGCACCGCCGCCTGGGCGCTCGACACCGCGACCTCCTACGCCAGGACCCGCGAACAGTTCGGCCGGCCCATCGGGCAGTTCCAGGCCGTGAAGCACCTCTGCGCCGACATGCTCGTACGGGTGGAACAGGCCCGCGCCCTGGTCTGGGACGCGGCCAACGCCGTCGACGAGGCGCCCGACGTGCGCGGGCTCACCGCCGCCCTCGCCGCAGGCTCCGCCCTCGACGCCGCCTGGTCCTGCGCCAAGGACTGCATCCAGATCCTCGGCGGCATCGGCTTCACCTGGGAGCACGACGCCCACCTCCACCTCCGGCGCGCCCTCGTCGCACGGCAGTTGCTCGGCAACGGGGACGGCCACCGCCTGCGGGCCGTGCGGCTCGCCGCCGCCGGGGCCCGGCGTGAGCTGCGTACCGAACTTCCCGCCGAGGCGGACGCCTACCGCGCCCGGGCCCGCGAGGCCGTCGAAGCTGCCCGGGGGCTCGACCCCGCCGCCGCCCGCCGCGTACTCGCCCCCACCGGCTACGCGGCACCGCACCTGCCCGAACCGTACGGACTCGGCGCCGGGCCCGTACAACAGCTCGCGGTGCAGAGGGCGTTGAGTGCTGCCGGGGTTTCTCTCAGCGGCCTCGGCATTGCCACCTGGGTCGTTCCCTCGCTCCTCGCGCACGGGTCGAAGGAGCAGCAGGAGAGGTTCGTACCGGCCACCCTGCGTGGTGATGTGATGTGGTGTCAGCTGTTTTCGGAGCCGGACGCCGGGTCCGATCTCGCCTCCTTGCGCACCCGCGCCGAGAAGACCGACGACGGGCAGTGGCGGATCAACGGGCAGAAGGTGTGGACCTCGGCCGCCCAGTGGGCCGACTTCGGCATCCTGCTCGCCCGTACCGACCCCGCCGCCCCCACCCGCCATCAAGGGCTCGGCTTCTTCGTCGTCGACATGAAGAACACCCCCGGCATCGACATCCGCCCCCTCAAGGAGATCACCGGCGACTCCCTCTTCAACGAGGTGTACTTCGACGACGTCCTGCTGCCCGCGGACGCCCTGGTGGGGGAGGAGACCGGGGGCTGGAAGGTCGCCCGCAACACCCTCGGCAACGAGCGCGTCCACATGGCCGACCAGGTCGCCTTCGACACCGGCCTGGAGGCGCTGATCACCCGGTGCGCCGACCTCGACGGCGCCACCCGCGCCCGCCTCGGCGCCCTCGCCGCCGAGGCGCACGCCCTCGCCTGCATCTCGCTGCGCACCACCCTCCAGCGCGTGGACGGCCTGGAGGCGGGCGCCGGGGCGAGCATCCGCAAGCTGGTCCAGACCCCGCACCAGCAGCGGATCGCCGAACTCGCCCTCGAACTCCTCGGCCCCGAAGGGGCTTTGAGGGAGGGGGCGGGGGAGCGGGCCGTGCACGGGTTCCTGATGTCCCGCTGTCTGACCATCGCGGGCGGCACCACCCAGGTCCAGCTCAACGTCGTCGCCGAGCGCATCCTCGGCCTCCCGCGCGACTGAGGATCCACGGCCAAGGATCAAGGATCAAGGAAGAGGACGGACATGAAGGCGTACATCGTCGGTGTCGGCATGACCAAGTTCGAGAAGCCCGAATCGCGCGACTGGCAGTACTGGGACATGGCCAAGGAGGCGGGCTCCGCCGCGCTCGCCGACGCGGGGGTCGAGTACGGCCAGGTCCAGCAGGTCCCCGTCGGCTACTGCTTCCAGGCCTCCACCGCAGGCCAGCGCGCCACGTACGAACTCGGCCTGACCGGCATCCCCGTCTACAACGTCAACAACAACTGCGCGACGGGCTCGACCGCGCTGATGATGGCGCGCCAGTTCGTCGAGGGCGGCATCGCCGACTGCGTGCTGGCGCTCGGCTTCGAGAAGATGAAGCGCGGGGCGCTCGGCGGCGGCAGCGACGGCGGGGACTTCGCCACCTCACCCGTCGCCCGCCACTACGGCATCATGGCCGCGCGGCACGGTTTCGAGATGACCCCGCCCACCGCCCAGATCTTCGGCGACGCCGCCCGCGAGCACATGGAGCGGTACGGCACCACCGAGGCACAGCTCGCTGCGGTCGCGGCGAAGAACCACAAGCACTCGCAGGCCAACCCGTACGCCCAGTTCCAGGACCCGTACACGGTCGACGAGATCCTCGCGGCGAAGACCATCCACCGGCCCCTCACCAAGCTCCAGTGCTCCCCGACCTCCGACGGCGCCGCCGCGGCCGTCGTCGTGTCCGAGCGCTTCGTCGTCGAGCACGGCCTGCACGAGGCGGCCGTCGAGATCGCCGCCCAGGCCATGACCACCGACACCGAGGAGTCCTTCGCCTCGGGATCCTGCATCGACGTCGTCGGACAGCCCATGTCGCGGGAGGCGGCCCGCCAGGTGTACGCGGCCGCCGGCCTCGGCATCGAGGACATCGACGTGATCGAGCTCCACGACTGCTTCTCCATCAACGAGCTGCTGACCTACGAAGCCCTGGGCATGTGCCCCGAGGGCGGCTCCGGCAAGCTGGTCGAGTCCGGCGCGACGACGTACGGGGGGCGCTGGGTCGTCAACCCGTCCGGCGGCCTGATCTCCAAGGGCCACCCGCTGGGCGCCACCGGAATCGCCCAGGCCGCCGAGCTGACCTGGCAACTCCGCGGCGAGGCGGACGGCCGCCAGGTACCGGGCGCACGGGTGGGGCTCGCCCACAACATCGGCCTCGGCGGGGCGGCGGTCATTACCGTCCTGCGCAAGGGATAGGTCCTAGGTCCAGGGGCCGGGGACCCATGCGCCGAAACGCGGATGTACGGGGCACCCGGTACCTGCGACCATGACAGGCATGGTCCACCAAGCCCCCACCGATACCGACAGCGACCCCCGTAGCGACGCAGACGGTCACATATCCCCGGCCCGCAGCCGCCGCCCCGTCCCCACCTGGGCGGTGGTCTTCCTCGCCTGCGCCGGACAGTTCCTGGTCGTCCTCGACGTGTCAGTGGTCAATGTGGCCCTGCCCTCCATGCGCGCCGAACTGGGACTGAGCTCCACCGGCCTGCAGTGGGTGCTCAACGCGTACTCGATCGCCTTCGCCGGATTCATGCTGCTCGGCGGCCGGGCCGCCGACATCTACGGCCGCAAGCGCGCCTTCCTCGTCGGCCTCGCCGTCTTCACGGCCGCCTCGCTGGCGGGCGGCCTCGCCCAGGAGGGGTGGCAGATCGTCGCGGCCCGCGCCGTCCAGGGCCTGGGCGCCGCGATCCTCGCCCCGGCCACCCTCACCCTCCTCACCTCGGCCGTCCCCGAGGGCGCGGCCCGCGCCCGTGCGATCGGCACCTGGTCGGCGGTGGGCGCGGGCGGCGGCGCGGCGGGCGGCTTCGTCGGCGGTGTGCTCACCGACACCCTCTCCTGGCGCTGGACCCTGCTGATCAACGTGCCGGTGGGCGCGCTGGTACTCGTCGGCGCCTTCTTCTACCTCTCCGAGAGCCACGCCCGCGAGGGCCGCCGCCTGGACCTGCCGGGCGCGGTCCTGGCCACGGCCGGGCTCGCCACCCTCGCGTACGGCATCGTCCAGACCGAGGACGCGGGCTGGACGGCGGCGGCCACCCTGGTCCCGCTGTGCGGCGGCATCCTGCTCCTGCTCCTCTTCCTCTTCGTCGAATCCCGCACCCGCGCCCCGCTGATGCCGCTGAAGCTCTTCCGCGTCCGCTCGGTGTCGGCGGCGAACGCGGCGATGTTCATCAACGGCTCGGCGATGTTCTGCATGTGGTTCTTCATGACCCTGTACGCGCAGAACGTCCTCGGCTACACCCCGCTCGGCGCGGGCCTGGCCCTGGTCCCCAGCTCCCTCGCCATCGTCACCGGCTCCAAGCTGGCGCCCCGCCTGATGGCGGCCGTCGGCCCCCGCCCCCTGGTCGTGCTCGGCAGCCTGATCGCCGCCACCGGCTTCGGCTGGCAGTCCACCATGTCCGCCGACGGCACGTACGCCACCGCGATCCTCTTCCCCGGCATCCTGATGATGTTCGGCGCCGGCCTCTCCTCCACCCCGCTGGCCGCCCTCGCCACCTCGGGCGCCGCCCCCGGCGACGCGGGCCTGGTCTCCGGCCTCATCAACACCTCCCGCACCATGGGCGGCGCACTGGGCCTCGCCGTCCTCTCCACCTTCGCCGCCGCCCGCACCAACGGCGGCACCGACCCCGAGTCCCTGACGGCGGGCTATGCCCTGGCCTTCCGGATCGGCGCGGGCGTCATCCTGGCGGGCGTCGTACTGGCGATGGTGTGGCTGCCGAAGGGGGAGAAGAGGGTAGTGACGGTGGAGTAGGTACGGAGGGACCTCCTCCGTACCCCGCGCAACCCGTGTCCCCAGCCCCCGCCAACGTGAGGAACCGCCCCGTGATCGTCGTCGCCGGTGAGGCCCTGATCGACCTGGTTCCGCAGCGCGGCGGCGACGCACTGGCGCCGCTGCTGCCCGCGCGCGGCGGCGGTCCGTACAACACGGCCGTGGCGCTGGGCAGACTCGGTGCGCGGGTCTCCTTCTGCTCGCGCGTCTCCACGGATGCCTTCGGTACGTCGCTGGTGGCGCGCCTCGGCGAGGAGGGCGTGGGGACCGATCTGGTGCAGCGCGGGTCCGAGCCCAGCACCCTCGCGCTGGCCGCCCTCGACGCGGCGGGCTCCGCCTCGTACACCTTCTACGTGAACGGGAGCGCCGACCGCCTCTTCGCCCTCCCGCCCCGACTGCCGGACGGCGTACGGGCGTTGTCGGTCGGGACGTGTTCGCTCGTGCTGGAGCCGGGGGCGAGTGCGTACGAGGAACTGCTGCGGAGGGAGGCGGCGCGGGGCGTGTTCGTCGCCCTGGACCCGAACATCCGCGCCGGGCTGATCGACGACCCGGCCGCCTACCGCGCCCGCTTCCGCTCCTGGCTGCCGTCGCTCTCGCTGCTCAAGCTGAGCGAGGAGGACGCCGAGTGGCTGGGTGCCGACGTACCCGGATGGCTGGCGGCGGGTCCCGCGGCGGTGGTCCTCACCCGGGGCGGGGACGGGCTGACGGTCTTCGTGCGCGGGGGAGGGGAGTGGTCGGTGCCCGGCGGGAAGGCCGACGTCGTCGACACGATCGGCGCGGGCGACACGGTGAACGCCGCCCTGCTGCACGCGCTCGCCGAGCGGGAGCTGCTGGCGCCGGGAGCCCTGTCCGGGGTGAGCGGTGCGGAGTGGCAGGAGATCCTCGGCTTCGCGGCCCGGGCGGCGGCCGTCACCTGCTCGCGGGCGGGCGCGGAGCCGCCGTACGCAAGGGAGTTGTGAGCGGGGCGCTGTGAGCCGGGTGATCACTGGTGGCACAGTGGTGGGGATCCGCACCACCCCTGCGCAACGGAGGAGCACACCCGGCATGGCGTTCATCTACGACACCACCCTCAAGCCGTCCAAGCCGGAGCTGCTCGCGGCGTGGCTGCCCACCCGGCCCTGGTACCGGGGCACCTCCAGTACACCGGAGCTGACCCCGACGCCCGGCTTCCGGCTGGACGACCCGGCGGGCGAGGTCGGCATCGAGTTCCACCTGATCGCCGAGGGGTCCACCGTCTACCTGGTGCCCGTCACCTACCGGGGCGCACCCCTGCCCGGTGCCCCGGACGACGCCCTCGTCGGCACCCTGGAGCACGGGGAACTGGGCAAGCGCTGGGTGTACGACGCGACCCACGACCCGGTCGCCGTCGCGCAGCTGCTCGCCGCGATCGAGGGCCGGGCGAAGATCCAGGCGCAGAGCGTCAGCGACACCCTCGCGGAGGGATTCACCCGGACGTACGAGGGTGAAGTCCCGCTGGAGGCAGGGGAGTTCACCACCTCCCACTCGGCGGACGCCACCGAGGTGCGGCTGGCGGGCGGCGCGGTGCTGCGGCTGCCGCGCACCCAGCCCGCCGCCCTTCCCGAGGACGCCCTCGGCCACCTCGTCGGCCCGCTCTCGCTGCCCGACGGCAGCCGGACGGACACCGCCCTGGCCACCCTGCACGCCTGACGGCGGCGGGCGCGCCCGCAACGGCCGGTCGAGTGGCGCGCCCGCACGCCGGTCGACCGGCGCGCCCTCACGGCCGGCGGGGCGGGCGCGTCCTCACAGCCAGCCCTGCTGACGTGCCGAGCGGACCGCTTCCATACGGTTGCGGGTGCCCGTCTTGCCGATGGCGGAGGACAGGTAGTTGCGGACCGTGGACTCCGACAGGTGGAGTCTGGCGGCGATGTCGGCGACCGTCGCACCGTCCACCGCCGCGTTCAGCACGTCGCACTCGCGGGCCGTCAGGGGGCTCGGGCCCGAGCTCAGGGCGGCGACCGCCAGGGCCGGGTCGATGACCGTCTCGCCGGTGAGGACGCGGCGGATCGAGGCGGCGAGTTCCTCCACCGGGCCGTCCTTGACCAGGAAGCCGACCGCGCCCGCGTCCATCGCCCGGCGCAGATAGCCGGGGCGGCCGAAGGTCGTGAGGATCATGACCTTGCAGTCGGGGGCCTCGGTGCGCAGCAGGGCGGCGGCGTCCAGTCCCGTCATGCCCGGAAGCTCGATGTCCAGGAGGGCCACGTCGGGGCGGGCGAGCAGGGCCGCGTCGACGATCTCGTCACCGGCGGCCACCTGGGCGACGACCTCCATGTCCTCCTCCAGGCCGAGCAGGAGGGCGAGGGCGCCGCGCATCATGCCTTGGTCCTCGGCGAGGAGAACTCGGATCATCGGGTCAGCTCCAGTGGGGGAATCGAGGTGTCGACCGGCAGTTCGGCCCTCACCAGGAAACCGCCCCGGGCACCCGGCCCCGCGGTGAGCGAGCCACCGGCCGCCGCGAGGCGTTCGGTGAGGCCCTTGAGGCCCGTACCGGCGCGGACACCGGCCGGGCCGGGGCCCGGACCGGAGCCGGAGCCGGTGGTGCGGCCGTTCCTGGATCCGTCCTGGTCGGATCGTACGGTGCGGCCGTCGTCCTCGATCTCCAGCAGGACCCGTTCCGCGTTGCCCGACACCGTGATCGTGCAGCGGCTCGCGCCCTCGCCGTGCCGTACGACATTGGTGACGGCCTCCCTGACCACCCAGCCCAGGAGCGATTCCGGCTGCGGCTCCAGGGGCGGGCCCGACTGGCGTACGACCGGTTCGATGCCGGCCGCCGACAGGGCCGAACGGGCGCCGTCGAGCTCGGTGTTGAGGCTGCCCTCGCGGTAGCCGGTGACCGCCTCGCGGATCTCGGTGAGGGCCTGGCGGCCGACCGACTCGATGTCGTCGACCTGGGCGAGCGCCGCCCGGAGGTCGCGCGGGGCCAGCCGGCGGGCGGCCTCCGACTTCACGACGATGACCGAGAGGGTGTGGCCGAGCAGATCGTGCAGGTCGCGGGAGAAGCGGAGGCGTTCCTTCTCGACCGCGGTGCGGGCCAGTTCCTGACGGGTCTCGCGGAGCTCCTTGACCGTCTCGGCGAGGCTCAGGATGGCCGAGGTGACCAGGCCGGACAGCAGCGTCCCGTACGCGACGTTGATCGCGCCCCAGCCGTCCCGCACCCCGGCGACCGCGCCCGCCAGCACGGCCAGCAGGAGCATCGCCCGCCCGACCTTCGGGCCGCGCAGCACCGCACCGGTGGCCAGGCCGAGCAGCGGCCAGAAGAGCAGCCAGGGGCCGCCGTACCAGCCGGACACGAAGCCGGTCATCAGGCCGAGGCCGACGAGGGCCAGCCTGGTGCTGCGCGCCTCCCGCGACTTCTTGTCGAAGGCCCTGAACACCACATAGATGTAGAGGGAGTTGAAGGCGAGGAGGAAGCCGCCGCCGATCCACGGGTTGTCGGTCTTGCCCTGGAAGAGGTGCGAGAAGGCGCCCATGCCCATCAGCAGCCAGGGCAGCAGGGCGAAACCGTTGGGCGGGCCCATCCGCTCGGAGTAGTGCGCGTCCTCGGCGGCGCCGGGCCGTGGCCTCCGGCGCCAGGCCCGCGCGAGCCGGTTGTCCTTCACCGTGCCACCTCCGAGGTCCGTGTCCACTGGTCAGGCCTTTTGTGCGTGGTCACGCCGTCCGCGCGGCCTTGCGGTACGAGAGGGAAGCGTACGAGCCGAAGACCAGCAGCCATACGGTGAGCACCACGAGGGCCAGGAGCCCGGGGGCCTCGCCCGCACCGATGGACACGCCGATCCCGGAGATCGCCTTCGTCGGGGTGTACGTGGAGATGCCCTGGAGCCAGCCGGGGAAGAACTGGGTCGGGAACCACAGGCCGCCCAGGATCGACAGGCCCAGGTTGCAGCCCACGTTCACCACGCCGGTGCTCTGTGCGGAGAGCCGGTAGCCGTTGCCGATGCCCAGCAGGGTGAAGGGCAGCGAACCCAGCCACAGCAGGACCACGAGCAGCGCCCACTGCCAGACGGCCAGGCTCACCCCGTTGATCAGCCCGCCCACCGCCAGCACCGCCAGGATCGCGGGCAGCACGACCACCGAGGCGGTCAGCGCCCGGCCCAGCACCACCTGCGCCGGGGTCATCGGGGTGATCCGCAGCTGGCGCAGCCAGCCGAGCGCCTTGTCCTCGGCGACCCCGGTGCCCGCGGACATCGCCGCGCCGAGCGCGCCGTAGGCGGCCATGCCGATCATCGACGCGGTCTTCCACTCGGCGGCCGCTTCGCCGCCGATGTTGGTGAACAGCAGATACATCAGCACCGGCATCCCGATGCCGAAGACGACGAACCCGGTGTCGCGCAGGGTGCGCCGGGTCTCCAGGGCGACGTAGTCGACTACGAGGGCCATCACACGGTCTCCTTGGTGAGAGCGGAGGAATCGGGGCCGGACTCGGCGTCGGCACACGCCCGGTCCGGGTCGGTGAGCTGGAGGAACGCGTCCTCCAGGGTGGCCCGGGCGACCTCCAGGCCGCGTATCGCACCCTGCTCGGCCAGGGCGACGACGGTGGCGTCCGAGTCGTCGGTACGGAGCCTGGCGCGGTCGCCCCGTACCTCGACCTCGCGCACGCCGGGCAGCAGGGCCAGGCCCTCGGTGGGACGGCCCGCCAGGTCGAGGGAGACCAGGTTGCCGCCGGCCGTCCGCTTGAGCGTCTCGCTGCTGCCGTCGGCGACGATCCGGCCCCGGTCGACGACCACGATCCGGTCCGCGTTCTCGTCGGCCTCGGTGAGGTAGTGGGTGGAGAACAGGACGGTGTTCCCCCGGGCCGCGAACCGCCGCATCGAGTCCCACAGGGCGCGGCGCGCCTCCACGTCCAGCGCGGCGGTCGGCTCGTCGAGCACGATCAGCTCCGGGTTGCCGACCAGGGCGACGGCGAAGCGCACCCGCTGGATCTGCCCGCCGGACAGCCGGTCCGCGCGGCGGGAGCCGAACTCCCGTATCCCCGCCAGGTCCAGGGCCTCGTCGACCGGCAGGGGGGAGGGGTACGTCTTCGAGACGAAGGTGACCATCTCGCGGACGGTGACCCGGGGGATCGGCCGGCCGTCCTGGAGCATCGCGCCGACCCGGCCCGCCCGCACCGCGTCGGCCGGGGTGCCGCCGAAGAGGCGGACGTCGCCCGAGGTGGGGTCGTCCAGGCCGAGCAGGAGGTTGATGGTGGTGGACTTGCCCGCGCCGTTGCGGCCGAGCAGGGCGGTGGTCTCGCCGGGGGCGATGGCGAGATCGACGCCGTCCACCGCGCGCACCGGGCCGTAGACCTTGGTGACGGCGGTGAAGCGGACCGCCGGGGGTGCGGCTTCCTTGGCTGTGTGACTCATGCCGAAGACGCTACGGAGCAGGGGAGTCGCGCAGTAGTAAGGCATGTACTCGGTCGGGCAGTACAAATGTCACGGCCACCGGCACCGGTGATCTGACGGATCGTCACGCATCTTCTTCCCAACCCGCGCGGGGTGCGTTATACATGGGGCCATCGGCCTAGAACGCGTTCTAGAAGTGGGTGCGTGACGGGCCCTCCCGTACGACCCCGGTGCGGCCGACGGTGCGGACGGCCGCGCCGGGGTCTTCTCCTCCGGAGTTTTCCGGAGTTTTCCGGACGTTCAAGGAGCTTTGCGCCCATGCCCATTGATGTCGCGAAGGCACTCGCCGCCGACCCCCGGACGTCCCCCCTCTCCTGGGGCCACAAGGACGTCCAGCTCTACCACCTGGGACTCGGCGCGGGTGTCCCGCCCACCGACCCCGCCGAGCTGCGCTACACCCTCGAAAGCCGGCTGCACGTCCTGCCCAGCTTCGCCACCGTCGCGGGCGCGGGCATGACCGGGATGAGCGGGCTGGCGGCGCCCGGCATCGAGATCGACCTCGCCGCCGTGCTGCACGGCGGGCAGACCGTGACCCTGCACCGGCCGATCCCGGTCAGCGGCGAGGCGACCCAGACCTCGCGCGTCAGCGCCGTGTACGACAAGGGCAAGGCAGCCGTGATCGTGCTGCGCTCCGAGGCCTCGGACGCGGAAGGTCCGCTCTGGACGAGCGACTCCTCCATCTTCGTACGGGGCGAGGGCGGCTTCGGCGGCGACCGCGGGCCCTCCGTACGCCTCGAAGTCCCTTCCCGGGAGCCCGAGTTCACGGTGGAGCGGCCCATCCGTGAGGAGCAGGCGCTGCTCTACCGGCTGTCCGGCGACTGGAACCCGCTGCACGCCGACCCCGAGTTCGCGAAGCTGGCGGGCTTCGAGCGGCCGATCCTGCACGGGCTGTGCTCGTACGGGATGGCGCTCAAGGCCGTCGTCGACACGGTGCTCGGCGGGGACGTGGCCAAGGTGACCTCGTACAGCACCCGCTTCGCCGGGATCGTCTTCCCCGGCGAGACGCTCCGTATCCGCATGTGGACGGGGGAGGGGCGGACCCAGCTGACGGTGACGGCGGCCGAGCGGGACGACGCGCCCGTACTCGCCGACACCGTGGTCGAGCACGCGTAACCACGCGTAGCCGTACGCCACCACGCATCACCACGCGCAACGAAGAATCCGCACCTCGTGAGGGGAGTCATGCCATGCGCGCAGCCGTACTGCACGAGATAGGCCAGGACAAGCTGGAGGTCCACGACGACATCGAGGCGGTGGGCTTCGGCCCCGGCAAGGTGAGGATCCGGGTACGGGCCACCGGCCTGTGCCACTCCGACGTCTCCGCGATGAGCGGCGTGCTCCCGCAGCCCGCCCCGTTCATCCCGGGCCACGAGGGCGCGGGCGAGATCATGGACGTGGGTGACGGCGTCACCGGTCTCTCGGCGGGCGACCGGGTGCTGGTCTGCTGGCTGCCCGCCTGCGGCACCTGTCCGGCCTGCAAGCGCGGCCAGACGCAGCTGTGCCTCGCCGGGTTCATGAACGCCGGCACCCCCAACTTCAAGCGGGGCGACGGCGACGTCTTCGGCTTCGCCGGGACCGGGACCTTCACCGAGGAGGTCGTGGTCGCCGCAGGGTGCGCGGTGCCGATCCCCGACGACGTGCCGTTCGAGATCGCCGCGCTGATCGGCTGCGGGGTCACCACCGGGCTCGGTGCGGCCATCAACACCGCCCAGGTGGAAGCCGGTTCGTCGGTCGCCGTGATCGGCTGCGGCGGCGTCGGGATCTCCGCGATCCAGGGCGCCCGGGTGCAGGGCGCCGCCCAGATCATCGCCGTCGACCCGGTCGCGTCCCGCAGGGAGGCCGCACTGCGCTTCGGCGCCACCGAGGCCGTCTCGCCGGACGAACTCCCCGACGCCAAACAGCGGATCACCTCGGGCGAGGGCTTCGACTACGTCTTCGAGGTCGTCGGCAAGTCCGCCACCGCCAGGGTCGCGTACGACACGACGCGGCGCGGTGGCACCCTCTGCGTGGTCGGCGCGGGCGCGATGGACGACCACTTCCAGCTCAACATGTTCGAGCTGTTCTTCGACGAGAAGCGGATCCTGCCCTCGATGTACGGCGGCGGAGACGTGCTCCGTTCGTACGAGCGGGCCGTCGCGCTCTGGCGGGCGGGCCGGATCGACCTCGAATCGATGATCACGCACCGGGTCCAACTGGCCGAGATCAACGACGCGTTGGAGCAGATGCGGACGGGTGTGGCCCTGCGCACGTCCATCTCCCTCTGACCCTCCCCTCTTCCGCCCCTCTGTTCCTCCGCCCCTCCGTACCGAAGGAGCCGTCCATGCCCCTGCCGCTTGAAGGACTGTCCGCGATCGTCACCGGGGCCGGGCGCGGCCTCGGGCGCGCCGAGGCGCTCGAACTCGCCCGGCTCGGCGCGTCCGTGGTCGTCAACGACTTCGGGCAGCCGGGGCGCGACGGCTCCGGTGCCGCGTCCGCCACCCCCGCCGAGGAGGTGGCCGCCGAGATCCGTGCGGCGGGCGGCACCGCCGTCGCCCACCGGGGCGACGTCGCCGACTTCGGGCAGGCCCGCGAGCTGGTCGAGCTGGCCGTCGCGGAGTTCGGCAAGCTGGACATCCTGGTCAACAACGCCGGGATCCTGCGCGACCGGATGGTCTTCTCGATGAGCGAGGAGGAGTGGGACTCGGTCATCCACGTCCACCTCAAGGGCCACTTCAACACCACCCACTTCGCCTCCGTCCACTGGCGCGAACGCTCCAAGGCGGCGGGCGGCCCGGTCTACGGCCGTGTCATCAACACCTCCTCCGAGGCGTACCTGGCGGGCTCGGCCGGTCAGCCCAACTACGCGGCGGCCAAGGGCGGCATCGTCGGCCTGACCACCTCCACCGCGCTCGCCCTCGCCAAGTACGGCGTCACCGCGAACGCGATCTGCCCGCGCGCCCGCACCCGGATGACCGAGGACGTCTTCGCGGGCTACCAGGAGCCGTCGGCCCCCGGCCAGCTCGACCCGCTCTCCCCGGAACACGTCGCTCCGCTGGTCGGCTACCTCGCCTCCCCGGCGTCCGCCCGCGCGAACGGGCAGCTCCTCGTGGTGCACGGCGGCATGGTCGCCGTCATGGAACGGCCGAAGGTCGCCGCCAAGTTCGACACGGCGAAGGACGTCTTCAGCTACGAGGAGCTGGACGAGGCACTGAGCGGCTTCTTCGCGGGCCGCCCCGAGGGCGAGACCTTCGGCGCGGGAGAGGTACTGGGCCTCAAGAAGGGCTGACCCCCGTCGGCCGGTGCCGCCTGCGCGGTCCGCGCGGTCCGCGCCAGCCGTACCGCCTGTGCCGCGCACCGCACGTACGACGGCGGGGGGGGGGGGGGGGGGGGGGGGGGAGGGGGGGGGGGGGAGGGGGGAGAGGGGGGGGGGGGGGGGGGGGTTGGGGGGGGGGGGGGGGGGGTCCCCCCTCCCCCCACCTTCTTTTCCCCCCCCGGGCCCGGTGTGTGTGCTGCGCG
>NZ_JBVIMX010000006.1:46826-339270 GCF_055579625.1 Streptomyces sp. NPDC032721
CTCGCCGCCCACCGCGGCGCCGCCGTCCGGCCCCGCCTGCTCCTGCTTGGCTCCCCCCCCCCCCCCCCCCCAACCCCCCCCTCCCCCGCCCCCCCCCCCCCCCCCCCCCCCCCCCCCCGCCGTCACACACGCTCGTGCTCGGATGCCTAGGCGTCGCGCCTGTGGCGTCCGTGTGCCGGAGCCGTCGGCTCCTCCTTCGGGGCGGATTCGCCCCGGTGCTTGCCTGGACCGACCGGCCCGCCCTGCGCGGGAACCGTGGTCTGCGGTCGCACCTGGGTGGGGTCGGTGAGGGTTTCGGACATCTGGGAAATTCACCCCGTCAACAAATCGCTTACATACGTACGCCCAGGTCCGCCTGCCCCCGGGCCCGCGAGTCTAATCGCCCGTCCTCGGCTCGGTCATGGGGGTTGTCCCCTCGGCCGGCAGGGTCGGCACGGGCACCGGAATCCGCACCGGAACGGTCATCCGCACCATCTCCGGAGCAGCCGCGTGCGCCGACGGAGAACCCGACGCCGGTACGGCGAGGGAGACGGCGGGCGGGGTGCGGGGCGCGGTCGGCGCGGGCGGCGCGGGGGCGGCTGGGGCCGCAGCCGGGACGGGCGCCGGGGCCGGACCCTCCGCCTCCGTCGCTACCGGCGTCCTGGGCCGGGTCCCGATCCGGTGCAGCCGCCCCGTCAGCGTTGCCTGTTGAAGAGGTACGGGCCTCCAGGCGGCCGAAGTCTCCCGGTCCGCACCGTTCCTGTCGGGCGCACCCTCCGCCGCCCCCTGCCCTGCCGCACCGGTCTCCGCTTCTGCCTCCGCTTCCTCCTCCGCCGACGGCGAGCACACCTCCGCGACCCCGCACGGCACCTCGTCCGTAGAGAACGGCAGCCGCAGCACGCCCTCCCGTGTCCACAGCCCCGCGCCCGCCAACCAGCCGACGGGCGCCGCCAGTTGGTGGAGCCTGCCGTCCGTGGGGCGCCACAGTCCGACCCAGCTCGCGGCCGGGGTGGCGGACCGGTCCGCCCGGTCGATCCGTACCGCCACCGCACACGACTCCGGCATCAGCACCTGCCCGGGCTGCGCGGCGAAGGGCGTCACCGTACAAGCGCCCACCCGCAGGGACTCCGGGAAGCGGACCGGGCGGGTGCTGCCCAGCACGCCCCAGCCGAGGCGGTCCTCGCCGGGTGCGTCCGAGCGGATCACCAGCAGCCCGCTGTCCGGGTCGGCGAGCAGCAGCCGGTCGTTGCTGTGCTCCGCGATCTGCAGCAGCGGGGTCGCCTCGCCGCCGCGCTCCAGGTCCACGGCGACGGACTTGACCACCGGGCCGCCCGGCCCCGGGGTCTCCCGGTCCAGCGCGAGCATCCGCCCCGTACGGTCCAGCCACACCCCGCCCGTGCAGCGGCCCGGTACCTCGGCCACGTGCTCCGGGCCGAAGGCGCCGCCCGCGACCAGCCACAGGGCGGTCGAGTGCGCGCCGACGGCCAGCGCGTACGCCGCGCTGCCGCCCGGGGCGGGAGGGAGCAGGGTGAGCGGGCCCGCGCCGAACTCGATCGCGCCCAGCGGGAGTTCACCCGTGGCGGGGCCCGTGGGGTAGAGGAGGGAGAAGAGGTGCCTGCCCATCACCTCGCGGTGGATCAGCACCCGTCCGTCGGCCAGCGGCAGCAGCTCGGTGCCGGGCTCCTCGGGCTGGTCGGCGGGGAGCGGCACCGCGTACGGCTCGGGGCCGTCCAGGGTCCACCGCTCCGGGAACCACGCCTCACCGCTCCCGGCCAGGCGCGCCGCGTACGAACCGTCCGCGGCGATCGTGCACCCGGGGCGCCGCACCGCACCGCCCTCCGGGGCGGTCTCGATGGCACAGGCAGTCATTGATCCGTCACCTCCGCCCGCGACGCTAGTTTTCGGCTTTCCCGCCGGACAACACGAGTCACGTCACTTCACACATAAGGGTGGCCGTCCGGTCGTTCCAGCGATAAGGGCGGGACGGGTGTGCTCGGGGGAGTCCACAGGGAGACGTAAGGTTAGGTTCGCCTAAGTGTTTGAGGGGCGCGTGCGGCGGTCCGCGCGGGCCTCGTCGCAAGCCCCCGTTCGTTGCCCGGAAGCGAGTCCTCCCATGTCGTCGTCCATACGCCGCCGCACCACCGCCGCAGTCACCCTGGCGGTCACCGCCGCGCTCGCCCTGTCCGCCTGCGGGGGCGGCGACGCCGACGCCAAGGGCGAGAAGAAGTCCGACGGCGGGAAGTCCGTCGCCCAGGGCGGCAAGGACTTCGGGGACGCCGCGGCGAAGACCGCCGCACTCGGCACGGACGCCAAGCCCGGCCAGTTCCCGCGCACCGTCACCCACGCCATGGGCAAGACCGAGCTCAAGGCCGCGCCCAAGCGGGTCGTGGTGCTCGACGTCGGCGAGCTGGACAACGTCGTGTCGCTGGGCATGCAGCCGGTCGGCTGGGCCCCCTCCGAGGGCTCGCAGGAGCTGCCCGCGTACCTGAAGAAGGGCGCGGGAAGCCCCAAGAACGTCGGCACCATCAACAGCCTCAACCTGGAGGCGATCGACGCACTCAAGCCCGACCTCATCCTGGGCAGCCAGCTGCGCGCGGAGAAGCAGTACAAGCTGCTCTCCCAGATCGCCCCGACGGTCTTCTCCATCCGCCCCGGCTTCACTTGGAAGGAGAACCTGAAGCTGAACGCCGCCGCCCTGGACAAGAGCGCCGAGGCCGACGCCCAGCTCGCCGCGTACGAGAAGAAGGCCAAGCAGCTCGGCACCGACGTGGCCGCCGCGAACGGCGGCAAGAAGCCGACGATCACCATGCTGCGCTACATGCCGGAGAAGACCCGGCTGTACGCGAAGGCCTCCTTCATCGGCACCATCCTCGACGACGCCGGCCTGCCCCGCCCGAAGAACCAGCAGGTCAACGACCTCGCGGCGGAGGTCAGCCCGGAGAAGATCGACGAGGCGGCCGCCGACTGGATCTTCACCGGCGTGTACGGCGACGCCAAGGCCACCAAGCGCGACAAGGCCGAGGCCAACCCCCTGTGGAACAAGCTGGATGCGGTCAAGAAGGGCCAGGCCAAGGACGTCCCGGACGAAACCTGGTACCTGGGCCTGGGCACCGCCGCCGCGGACGAGGTCCTGAAGGACCTCCGCGGCTTCCTGATCAAGTAGCCGCCAAGCGAACCGAGCGGGCGGACAGGCGGCCGCCGGTGGTCAGTGGCGGGCGGTCAGGCATACGGGGTACGGACGGCAGGTAGCCTTGCATCCGTGCCCCGTCTGTCTGAAGTCATCGCCGCCCTCGACGCCCTCTGGCCCCCCGAGCGGGCCGAGAGCTGGGACGCCGTCGGTACGGTCTGTGGCGATCCGGACACCGAGGTGTGCCGGGTGCTGTTCGCCGTCGACCCCGTTCAGGAGATCGCCGACGAGGCCGTCGAGCTGGGCGCCGATCTGATCGTCACCCACCACCCGCTCTATCTGCGCGGTACGACGACGGTCGCGGCCACCCACTTCAAGGGCCGCGTCGTGCACACGCTCATCAAGAACGACATCGCCCTGCACGTCGCGCACACCAACGCCGACACCGCCGACCCCGGCGTCTCGGACGCCCTCGCCGCCGCCCTCGACCTCCGCGTCGTGGGGCCGCTGGTGCCGGACGCGTCCGATCCGCACGGCCGGCGCGGGCTCGGCCGGATCTGTGAGCTCGACCACCCCGAGAGCGTGCGCGAGTTCGCCGAGCGTGCGGCCCAGCGGCTGCCGGGGACCGCGCAGGGGATCCGTTTCGCGGGCGACCCGGACGCCACCGTACGTACCGTCGCCGTCAGCGGCGGATCAGGCGACAGCCTCTTCGAGCAGGTCAGGGCGGCGGGCGTGGACGCCTTCCTGACCGCCGACCTGCGGCACCACCCGGTCTCCGAGGCCCGTGAGACCGCCCCGGCCCCCGCGCTGGTCGACGCCGCGCACTGGGCCACCGAGTGGCCCTGGTGCGAACAGGCCGCCGGACAGCTCGAAACGATCTCCGACCGTGCGGGGTGGAACCTTCGGGTCCATGTCTCGCGGACGGTCACCGACCCCTGGACCTCCCAGCTGGCCTCCGGGCCCGCCACCGGGTCCGCCACCGACTTCGCTGCCCCCTTCTCTTCTCCTGGAGCCCCCAACTGAACGCCGCGCCCGCCGACCAGATCCGACTTCTCGACGTCCAGGCCCTCGACGTACGGCTGTCCCAGCTCGCCCACAAGCGCCAGTCGCTGCCCGAACACGCCGAGATCGAGTCGCTGACCAAGGACCTCACCCAGCTGCGCGACCTCCTGGTCGCCGCGACCACCGAGGAGTCCGACACCGCCCGCGAGCAGACCAAGGCCGAGCAGGACGTCGACCAGGTCCGTCAGCGCGCCACCCGCAACCAGCAGCGGCTCGACTCCGGGGCCATCACCTCCCCGAAGGACCTGGAGAACCTCCAGAAGGAGATCGTCTCGCTGGCCAAGCGCCAGGGTGACCTGGAGGACGTCGTCCTGGAGGTCATGGAGCGCCGCGAGTCCGCCCAGGAGCGCGCCGCCGAACTGACCGCGCGCGTCGACTCCGTACAGGCCAAGGCCGACGACGCCACCGCGCGCCGCGACGCCGCCACCGCCGAGCTCGACCAGGAGGCCGCGAAGGTCGCCAAGGAGCGCGAGGTCGTGGTGGCCTCGGTCCCCGCCGACCTGGTCAAGCTGTACGAGAAGCTGCGCACGCAGTCCGGTGGCGTCGGCGCCGCCCGCCTCTACCAGCGCCGCTGCGAGGGCTGCCAGCTGGAGCTCAACATCACCGAGGTGATGGAGGTCCGCGCCGCCGCCCCGGACACGGTGCTGCGCTGCGAGAACTGCCGCCGCATCCTGGTCCGTACGTCCGAGTCGGGGCTGTAGGCCGCGATGACGACGGCTCAGACCGTACGCAGCCTCGTCGTCGAGGCCGACGGGGGCTCCCGGGGCAACCCGGGGCCCGCCGGTTACGGCGCGGTCGTCCTCGACCCGCAGACCGGGGAGACGCTGGCCGAGGCCGCCGAGTACATCGGTGTCGCCACGAACAACGTCGCCGAGTACAAGGGGCTGATCGCCGGGCTGAAGGCGGCCCGCGACCTCTTCCCGGACGCCCGGGTGCACGTGCGGATGGACTCCAAGCTGGTCGTCGAGCAGATGTCGGGCCGCTGGAAGATCAAGCACCCCGACATGAAGCCCCTCGCGGCCGAGGCGGCGACGATCCTGCCGCGCGCCCAGGTCCGCTACGAGTGGATTCCGCGCGAGAAGAACAAGCACGCGGACCGGCTCGCGAACGAGGCGATGGACGCGGGCAAGAAGGGCAAGCAGTGGGAGCCCTCGGGTTCCTTCGCCGGTGCTTCGGCTGCCGGTGCTTCGGTGCGTGCCGCGGCTGCCGCCGCCGTCGTCGAGGCGCCCCGGGTGGTCGGGGACGCGGCGGCCGGTGCGGCGAAGGCGCGGGCGGCACTGGCGGGCGCACGGACCGCGGCGCCCGCCGCCGAGGGTCTTTTCGCGCTGGACGAGGAGCCCGTCGCGGTTCCTGAGGCTTCGTCAGCCCCCACTGTGGGATGGGGAGTTGCCGCCGACCTCGGCGAGCCCGCCACCCTCGTGCTGCTGCGGCACGGCGAGACCCTGCTCACCCCGGAGAAGCGCTTCTCCGGCAGCGGCGGCTCCGACCCCATGCTCTCCGCGGTCGGCCGCAAGCAGGCCGAGGCCGTCGCCGCCTCGCTCGCCGCGCGCGGCACCGTCCAGGCGATCGTCAGCTCCCCGCTGCTGCGCTGCCGCGAGACGGCGGACGCGGTGGCCCGCCGCCTCGGTCTGCCCGTACAGGTCGAGGAGGACCTGCGGGAGACGGACTTCGGCGCCTGGGAGGGGCTGACGTTCGGCGAGGTCAAGGAGCGCTACGCCGAGGACCTGGACGACTGGCTGGAGTCCCCGGACGCGGCCCCGACCGGCGGCGGCGAGAGCTTCGCCGAGGTGGCGACGCGGGTCGCGGCGGCCAGGGACCGGCTGACCGAAAAGTATGCGGGCAGGACGGTGCTGGTCGTCACGCACGTCACCCCGGTCAAGACGCTGGTGCGACTCGCTCTCGGGGCGCCGCCTCAGGCGCTGTTCCGGATGGAACTGTCGGCGGCGTCGCTGTCGGCGGTCGCGTACTACGCGGACGGCAACGCCTCGGTGCGGCTGCTGAACGACACCTCGCACCTGCGCTGAGCGTCCGCCCCCCGGCACGGTGAAGCCCCGGCCCCCTTTCCCTTGTCCAGGGTGGGGGCCGGGGCTTTGTCCGTGAGGGTTACCGCAGCCCTGCCGCCTCCCGGGCCAGCTTCTCCACCCGGTCCCAGTCGCGCGCGGCGAGCGCGTCCGCCGGGAGCATCCAAGTGCCGCCCACGCAGCCGACGTTGGGCAGCGAGAGGTAGGACGGGGCGGAGGCGAGGGAGATGCCTCCGGTCGGGCAGAACCGGGCCTGGGGGAGCGGGCCGGAGAGCGACTTGAGGTACGCGGTGCCACCGGCGGCCTCGGCCGGGAAGAACTTCATGTCGGTGACGCCGCGCTCCAGGAGCGCGACCACCTCGGAGGTGGTCGACACCCCCGGCAGGAACGGCACCCCGGAGCCGCGCATCGCGTCGAGCAGGGAGTCCGTCCAGCCCGGGCTGACCAGGAACTGCGCCCCGGCCGCCACGGAATCGGCCACCCCGGCGGGGGAGATCACGGTCCCGGCACCGACGACCGCCTTCGGCACCTCGGCGGCGACGGCCCGGATCGCGTCCAGGGCGGCCGGTGTCCGCAGGGTCACCTCGATGGCGGGCAGGCCGCCTGCGACGAGGGCTCGGGCGAGCGGGACGGCGTGCTCGGGGTCCTCGATCACGACGACGGGGATCACGGGGGCGAGGGCGAAGAGGGAGGGCATATCGCCATCCTGCCCTGGGGTGAGCATTCTGCACAACGGGCGTTGCGTGCTGTGCAATAGGTGGGGGTGGGGGGCCATGGCGGGGGCGGGGCGGGCCCGGAGGGTTCGGCTCCGCCGGGGGCCGCCCCCTTGCCCGCCCGTTCCGCCCCCGGGGGGCGGCCCCGCCGCCCAAGGGGGCTAGGGGGTAGGGGTGTGGGGCGGCCCCGCCGCCCAAGGGGGCGGGGCGGGAAGGTTCGCTTACGCTGCGATGAGGAGGGCCTCCGCGCCTACCGCCCGGTAGCCCGCCGCCTGAAACGCCCGTACGCTCCTCGCGTTTCCCGGGGCCTGCTGGGACCAGATCACCTCGCCCGCCGGGATCATGTGCCGTGCCGACTCCGCCAGTGCCCGCCCCAGTCCCCGGTGCCGCGACTCCTCGTCGACCTCGATCGCGGTCTCCCAGCGGCCGGCCAGCCCGCGGCCGATGACCAGGATCCCGCCGCCCTCCGACGACCACACCCGTACGTCGTCGCGGTACTTGCGCGCCCGTGCCACCCGGGGGTGCTCCGGGTCCTCCAGCGGAGTCAGTTCCAGCGGCGGCGGGCCGTCCAGCGCCGGGGCCAGGGTGAGCGAGCCCACCGTGTCCATGCGCCGCCCCGTCCGCGTCATCAGCGCGGCCAGGAACACCGGGTGCAGCGACGCCGAGAAGGGGTCGGGGCAGGCCGCTTCGAGCTGCGTCCTGATCCACTCCGGGTCCTCGTCCGAGAAGATCACCGAGTGCGCGGTGAAGGCCACCACACCGGCGTCCCGGGGGCTCGGCTGCGGAAGGACGAGCGTGCGACCGTCCGGTGGCGGGTACTGGCCCTGCGCCACCGAGGTCAATATGTCGCACAAAGAGCTGGGCACGGAGTTCCTCTGGATTGAAGGGTGCAGACCGAGAAGTCGGAAAAACAACCTTTCCACTCTACGCGCATAAACCCCGTGCCCCGCACGCCCGAGGACCCCTCAGTGGATCTGCCGCACCACCACGTCCAGCCCCCACGCCTTCCCCGCCCCCGCCGGCTCCGCGGCCTCCACCACGTGCCCCAGGTCCCGCAGCGCCACCACCAGCTCGGCGGGGTCGCGCGGTGCCGCGCCCGCGACCAGCAGGTCCCGTACGATCCGGCCCTTCGTCGCCTTGTTGAAGTGGCTGACCACCGAACGCTTCTCCACGCCGTTCACCGTCTGCGCGTGCAGGACCCGTACCGTCGCCGTCCGCCCCGCGACCTCGCCCTTCGGCTTCCACGCCGAGGCGTACGCGGCGGAGCGCAGGTCCAGCACCAGCCCGTCGCCCGCCGCCTCCGGCAGCACCTGCGCCATCGCCGGCCGCCAGTACGCGCCCAGCGCCCCGAGTCCCGGCAGCTTCACCCCCATCGAGCAGCGGTAGGAGGGGATCCGGTCGCCGACTCCCACCGCCCCCCACAGCCCCGAGAACACCAGCAGCCACTGCCGCGCCCGCTTGCGGGCCGCCGCGTCGAGCGAGGCCAGGTCCAGGGCGTCGTACAGCACACCCGTGTAGATCTCCCCGGCAGGACGGGTCCCGGCGGTCAGCAGCTCCGCGTTCTTGCCGACCTCGCCGCGCAGCCCCTCGCTCAGCCCGAGCACCTCACGGGCCTTCTCCTCGTCACCCCGGCACAGCTCGACCAACTCGGCCAGCACGGCCGCCCGCGCGTCGGCGAGCCCCGGCAGCGACAGGGACTCCGGCTTCAGCGGGGCGCCGCGCCCCGAAGCGGCCTTTCCTTCGGACGGCGGCAAGAGCACGAGCACGGGGTGACTCCTTCGTACGTACGAGATGAACCAGGCCACGGTAATCCGCCGCGATCCCCGCCAGAACCACCCCTTCCGCCGTGCCACTTCCCCCCTGCCGCCCTACGCTCGACCCATGCCCCGCCGCCAGATCCACGTGACCGGCGCCGCCGAGGCCGCTCCCCTGCGGGAGGCCCTGCGCGAGCTGCGGACGACGCTCGACCTGCCCGCCGACCCGGCAGGCCACGACGCCTTCCCGCCCGAGGTGACGGCCGAGGCACGGGAGCGGGCGGCGCACCCGCTGCTCCCGGCCGACCCGTTCGACGCCACCGGCCTCGCCCTCTTCACCATCGACCCGCCCACCTCCACCGACCTCGACCAGGCCATGCACCTGGCGCGGCGCGAGGGCGGCGGGTTCCGGGTGCACTACGCGATCGCCGACGTGGCCGCCTTCGTCGCGCCCGGCGGTGCGCTCGACGCCGAGGCGCACCGCCGCGTGACCACCCTCTACTTCCCGGACGAGAAGGTTCCGCTGCACCCGCAGCTGCTCTCGGAAGGCGCCGCGAGCCTGCTGCCCGACCAGACCTGCCCGGCCCTGCTCTGGCGGATCGACCTCGACGCGGACGGGGCGACGGTCGCCACCGACGTACGGCGCGCGATGGTCCGCAGCCGCGCCAAGCTGGACTACGAGGGCGTACAGGCGCAGATCGACGCGGGCACCGCCGAGGCACCCCTCGCCCTCCTCCGCGACATCGGCCTCCTGCGCGAGGCGCGGGAACGCGACCGGGGCGGCATCTCCCTCAACGTCCCCGAGCAGGAGATCGAACTCCGCGACGGCGCCTACCACCTCACCTGCCGCACCCCGCTGCCCGCCGACGGCTGGAACGCGCAGATCTCCCTGCTGACCGGAATGGCCGCCGCCGACCTCATGACCGCCTCCGGCACCGGCATCCTGCGCACCCTGCCCGCCGCCCCCGACGGCGCGGTGGCCCGGCTGCGCCGCAGCGCCCGAGCCCTGCACATCGACTGGCCGCACCACACCTCGTACGCGGAGATCGTCCGCAGCCTCGACCCGGCGGACCCGGCACACGCCGCCTTCCTCCAGGAGTGCACGACCCTCCTGCGCGGGGCGGGCTACACCGTCTTCACCGAAGGCCGCGTCCCCGACCCGGCCGTCCACGCGGCGGTGGCGGCCCCGTACACCCACTGCACGGCCCCGCTGCGCCGCCTCGTCGACCGGTACGCGGGGGAGCTGTGCGTGGCGGCGGTGGCGGGGCAGGACCCGCCCGACTGGGTCATGGCGGCCCTCCCCGAACTCCCCGGGGAGATGGCCGAGGGCACCCGCCGCCAGAACACCGTCGAACGCGAGTCCGTCGACATCGTCGAGGCCGCCCTCCTCAAGGACCGCATCGGCGAACTCTTCGACGCCCACGTCGTCGACGTCAAGGACCGCGAACCGACCGTCGGCACCGTCCAGCTGGACGGCGACCTCGCGGTCATCGCCCGGGTGGCGGGCGGCGGCAGCCTCCCCCTCGGCGAACGGATCAGGGTGCGGCTGACCCACGCGGACCCGGGGACGGCGAAGGTGCAGTTCGCCCCGGCGTGAGCAGGGGCTGGAGCGCGGGCTGGAGCATGGGCTCGGGCCCGGCCGGGACCGTCTCGACCCGCACGTCGCCCAGGTCGCCCCCAGCCCCCACGGCCCGCACCGCCCCCACCAGCCCCCGTGCATCGTCCGCGTGGAAGCAGACCTTCGTCACCGGCCGCCGCTTCCCGAGCAGCGACACCGCCTCCACCGGCTCGGCCAGCAGGACGGTCACATTGGTCTGCGACGCCACCGCCAGCTCCAGCAGACCGTCCTCGCCCTTCCCCGGATTCAGCCGCAGTTCGTACCGTACGGAGACGATCCGCTCGGCCGGCAGCAGCAGGTCCACATGCGCCCCGGACCGCACCCGCAGCCCGCCGTCCGCCCGTACGACATGGGGCCGGGTCACGGCAGCGGCGTGCAGCCCCAGGATCAGCACCACCGTGTACACGTCCAGCACCAGGAAGACCATCTGCACCACGGGCACCCCGGCCAGCAGGAAGTGCAGTCCCACCGTCTCCACGACGCACACGAACCCGAAGCCGAGCAGCAGCACCGACTGCGCCCCCGCGTGCGCGAACGCCCGGTCGCCGGGTCCCACCCCGTGCCGCCGCCGTCCCGCCCACCGCACCACCGAGACCATGACCCGCAGCTCGTGGCCGAGCAGCCGCAGCACGGCCTCCGGCACCAGCTCGGCGACGGCCTCCCGGCTGCTGAGCCCCTGCCGCCGCAGCCGTACGAAGGCGAACACCTCGGCGGTGACGACCGCCAGCACGACCACCTCGGCGGCCAGCAGCACCGCACCCGGCACCCGCACCCCCGCCAACAGGCAGACGACGAGCGTCACTTCGGCGGGAAGCACCGCATAAGCAACCCCCCTGAGCACTTTCTTGCCCTTTGTCCGCTTCATCTCCTTCATCGCCTTCACGGCCCTTCCCCTCCCCGTTCCGTCACCATCCGGATGGACTGCCGTACCGCTTCCGCCTGGGCCGGTGCGAAGTCCGCGAAGAAGGCGCGCAGGAACGCGTCGTCCTCGTCCGGCACTGCCTCGCCGTCCCACATCCCGTCAGGAATGCACGAGGCGAGCGCCCTGGCGGCCGTCAGCACGCGCGGGTCGTCGGCCTCCGCGTCGGCCAGCGCGTCGAGCAGGTCGTACGCGTGCTGGGCCCGCTCCGAGGCCCCGGGCAGGGCCGCCGCCTCGCGGAGCGCGTTCACCATCGGCCCCCGTGCGACCTCCGGGGCGGTGGTCTCCAGGAGTGCCAGCAGCTCGCGGTCCTTCGCCGCCATCGCCCCGCGCGCGGGCAGCCCGCGCAGCAGCTCGCCGAGCTCGGGCGAGATCGGCCCCTCCGCCGTCAGCTCCCCGACCCTGGCCTGCGCGAGCAGCGTCCCGATCCGCTGCCTGCGCCCCCGGATCTCCGCCTCCTGCCGGGCCAGGTCCGCGTCCAGTTCCTCCAGTACGACGGCCAGCTCGCGCCCCGCGTCGTCCCGGACCACGTCCCGCACCTCGTCGAGCCCGAGCCCCAGCTCGGTAAGCCGCCTGATCCGGGCGAGCACGACGGCATCGCGCAGGGTGTACTCGCGGTACCCGTTGGGCTTCCGCGCGGGCTCGGGCAGCAGCCCGACGTGGTGGTAGTGCCGCACCGCACGCGTGGTGATCCCGACGAGTGCGGCGATCTCTCCGATCCGCATGCACCCAGTAGAAACGTTGACGCTGCGACAAGGTCAAGCGTGATCGCCCGGCCGGGTAGCATGGTCGGCACAGCAGATGAGGCGACTGGGCGGTCGCGTGGAACTCCTCCGGGAGCTCCCCGAGGAACGTCCGGGCTCCACAGAGCAGGGTGGTGGCCAACAGCCACCCGGGGTGACCCGCGGGACAGTGCCACAGAAAACAGACCGCCCGGGACTTCGGTCCCAGGTAAGGGTGAAACGGTGGTGTAAGAGACCACCAGCGCCTGAGGTGACTCAGGCGGCTAGGTAAACCCCACCCGGAGCAAGGTCAAGAGGGACCGTCGAAAGAGGGTCCTGCGCGAACGTTCGAGGGCTGCTCGCCCGAGTTCGCGGGTAGACCGCACGAGGCCGGCGGCAACGCCGGTCCTAGATGGATGACCGTCTCCTCGGCGACCGCGAGGTCGCCGAGTGACAGAACCCGGCGTACAGGTCGGCTCATCTGCTGTTCTTCTCCCCGTGGGTAGGGTGCACGGATGGGTTTTGGATCAAGTGGTACGGGTGGGGAACTGCTCGGCGCTGTCGCCGAGTTCGAGGCAGGGGTGGCCGCGCGTGACCCGGAGCTGACGGGGCGCGGTTTCGACGCGATACGGGGGAGTTTCGGGGCCGCCGGTCCGGAGGAGATCCGGGAGTGCGGGCCTCGGCTGGCCGGTCTGCTGACCTCCGTGCCCGACGGGATACGTGCGGTGATCGCGGTGATCGTCGGGGCGTGCGTGGAACGCGGGGCGGACCCGGGGCTGTGTGCGCCCGGGGTGTTCGCCGGAATGCGGGACACCTTCGAGGAGATCGCGGAATTCTGTGCGCGGTGGGAGGAGAGCGGGGGCGGGAAGCTCCCAGATCCGGAGGAGCAGGGGCAGGGGCCCGGCGACGAGGTGGGGGAGCGGACCGGATTCGGTCCCGCGCTTGCCTGGTGGACGCTCCCGCAGTGGCAGATGGCCGGCTTCGCCCTGCTGAACGAGGAGGCGGGGCGGCGGCAGGTCTCCTGCCGTCGGGAGCTGCTGGCTCTGCTCGCCCGTATCGAGTGGGCGTGCGAGGAGAACGGCGGACCGTCCCTCAAGGGGCTTCGGTACGCGCTCCGGGTGCTCGACGGGGAGCCGCTGGTGGTGCTCCACCGCGAGAGCCGGGCCGGATTCCTCGTACGCATCGGTGGCATCGGGGACAACTTCCAGCTGCACACCCTGCTCGCCGACGCGCTGGTGGGCGGCGGTCACCTTGCGGGACAGGCGCCCTCGGCCGAAGCGGTGGCCGTCTGCCGGGACGTCGAGGGGCAGGTGCTGACCCAGGGTTCGTTCAACCTCGTCGGCGCCGACGGAGCCTGGATCTGGAACGAGGGCGACCCCGCCGACATTCCGGTGGTGCGCGGCACCCGGGTCCTGGTGCTCGACCCCGAACCGTACGCCCGCAGCTGGCCGGCCGGCCGGTACTTCCCCGGCATGAGCGGCGCTCTGGAGCTCGAACGGGTGCTGGGGAGGGAGGAGGCCGAGGGGTGGTTCTCGTACGTTTCCGCTGACCTGGGGCGGTAGGGGCGGCCCGTGCTGGTGTGGGCGCCGAGGTGCGGGTGTCGGTGGGGCGGGGGATGGTGGGAGGGCTCGGGGCCCAGCTCAGTGAGAGAGAGCCGGTAATGGGTGTACCTGCTGATCAGCTCAGTGATCCCGTTGTACGGGACTTCGTCACCGCGGTGAACGCGGGGGACCGCGTCGCCTTCGACGCACTGCTCGCGCCGGGCGCGACCATGTCGGACGACGGGAGCGACCGGGATCTGGGGGAGTGGGTGAACAAGGAGATCTTCTCGGACGGCGGACACATGGACGTCGAGTCCGAGGCGGACGGCGGGCGGGAGCTGGTCGTCAACTACCGGAACGACACGTGGGGTTCGATGCGGACGGCGTGGAAGTTCGTGGTGGCGGACGGGAAGGTGAGTCGGTTCGAGACGGGGCAGGCGTAGGGCCGGTGGGGTGGGGGTGGGGGCCATGGCGGAGGTGGGGCGGGGGCGGGTTGTTCGGCTCCGCCGGGGGCCGCCCCCTTGCCCGCCCGTTCCGCCCCCGGGGGGCGGCCCCGCCGCCCAAGGGGGCTCGGGGGTCGGGGCGGCCGCGCTGCCGGAGGGGGCTAGGGAGTAGGGGCGGCTTCGCCGCCCGAGGGGGTGGGCGGTCGGGCCGCCCGAGGGGGGCCTTGGCACGCGGTCGTGCCGTCCCGGGGGGCTTGGTGGGGTTAGCCGCGGCCTACGTAGGGCATGGTTGTGGCCATTACTGTGGCGAACTGGATGTTGGCGTTCAGCGGTAGGGCCGCCATGTGGCGGACAGTGCGGGCGACTTCCTGTGCGTCCATCACCGGCTCCACCGCCAGCTCACCGTTCGCCTGGAGGATGCCGGTCTGCATGCGTTGCGTCATGTCCGTGGCCGCGTTGCCGATGTCGATCTGTCCGACCGCGATGTCGTGCGCGCGACCGTCCAGGGACAGTGACTTGGTCAGGCCCGTCATCGCGTGCTTGGTGGTGGTGTAGGCGACCGAGTGCGGGCGTGGGGTGTGGGCGGAGAGGGAGCCGTTGTTGATGATGCGGCCGCCCCTGGGGGTCTGGTCCTTCATCTGGCGGTAGGCGCCCTGGGCGCAGAGGAAGGCGCCGGTGACGTTCACCTGGACCACCGACTGCCAGTCCTCGTAGGTGAGTTCCTCGGTGCGGACGCCGCCGGGGCCGAAGGTGCCCGCGTTGTTGAAGAGCAGGTCGAGGCGGCCGTAGGTCTCGCGGACCGCCGCGAAGAGGGCGTCCACCTCGGCGGGGGACGACACGTCCGTGACGACGGGAAGGGCGGCGCCGCCCGCGGCCCTCGCCAGCTCCGCCGTTTCCGCCAGGGGCTGTGCGCGGCGGCCCGCCAGGGCCACCGTCCAGCCCGCCGAGGCCAGTTCCACCGCCACCGCCCGGCCGATGCCGGAGCCCGCTCCCGTCACCACCGCGACCTGCTCATGAGTGCTCATGGCCGGGAGAGTAGTCACCCCGGCCGGGCAGGAGATCATCTGTCCGTCATGTGGTGGACGTGTACGCGACAACGTGGTGCCGTCCCCGAGGGCTGGACTGCGCGCATGACAGCCACCGGACCAGCCCAGCACGCCCCCGAACTCCGAGCCGCCGCCCGTCACTTGACGCAGGGCCGGCGCCGCTTCCTGACCCTCACCGGCGCCGCCGCGGCACTCGCCTTCGCCACCAACCTCCCCGGCACGGGCGGCGCCGAGGCGCACGCCGCGTCCGTCGGTGACTTCGACGCGAGACGGATCTCCGAGGACCCGTTCACGCTGGGCGTGGCCTCCGGCGACCCGCTGCCGGAGTCCGTGCTCCTGTGGACCCGGCTCGCCCCCAGACCGTACGAAACGGACAGCGGTCTGCCCAAGAGCCGCGTACGGGTGCAGTGGGAGGTCGCGCACGACGAGCGGTTCCGGCGGGTGGTGCGGCGCGGCAGCGTCACCGCGCATCCGGAGTTCCACCACAGCGTGCACGTGGAGGTCGACGGGCTCGGCAGCGACCGGGTCTTCCACTACCGCTTCCGGGCGGGCAACTGGGTCAGCGCGACCGGGCGCACCCGCACCGCCCCCGCGCGCGGCGCGCGCAACAGCGAGCTGCGGCTCGGGGTGGTCTCCTGCCAGGCGTACCACGACGGGTACTACACCGCCTACGAGCACCTCGCCCGCGAGGACGTCGACGCCGTTTTCCACCTCGGCGACTACCTCTACGAGTACGCCGTCAACGCCACCGGCGGCGCACGCCAGTACACCGACCGGCGGCTGCCCGCCCACTTCAACCGCGAGACCGTGACCCTGGAGGACTACCGGCTGCGGTACGCCCTCTACAAGTCCGACCCCCAGCTGCGCGCCGCGCACGCCGCACACCCCTTCGTGGTGACCTGGGACGACCACGAGACCGAGAACAACTACGCGGGCGGCACCCCCGAGAACGACGTACCGCCCGAGGAGTTCCTGCTGCGCCGCGCCGCCGCCTACCGCGCGTACTGGGAGAACCAGCCGCTGCGCGTCCCGCAGCGCCCCACCGGCGCCGACATGCGGCTCTACCGGCGCCTCAGGTTCGGGCGGCTCGCCCAGTTCGACATCCTCGACACCCGCCAGTACCGCTCCGACCAGGCGTACGGCGACGGCTGGCAGGTCCCGGGGCCCGAGTCGGAGGACCCGGCGCGGACCATGACCGGCGCCACCCAGGAGCGCTGGCTGATCGACGGATGGCGGCAGGGCGCGCGGCCCGTCTGGAACGTCGTCCCGCAGCAGGTCACCTTCGCCGAGCGGCGCGACCGGGCCACCCCGGGCCACAAGCTCAGCATGGACTCCTGGGACGGCTACCCCGCCTCCCGCGAGCGGATCCTCGCCGGGGCCGAGTCCGCGGGCGTGCGGAACCTGCTGGTGCTCACCGGCGACGTCCACGTGTCGTACGGGCTCGACATCAAGCGGGACTTCCGGGACCCGGCGTCCAGGACCGTCGGCACCGAGATCGTCACCACCTCGATCAGCAGCGGCAAGGACGGCGCCGACAAGCCCGCCAACTGGGACGCCCTCACCGGCGCCAACCCGCACATGAAGTTCTACAACGGGCGGCGCGGCTACACGCTGGTCACGCTCGGCACGCAGCAGGCCAGGGCCGACTTCAGGACCGTCGCGGCGGTCAGCACGCCCGGGGCACCCGTCACCACCGCCGCCTCGTACGTCACCGAGGCCGGGAATCCCGGGCTGAAGCAGGTGTAACGCACACCGGTCGGGTCCCGCCGTTCACGCAGTGCTCCTGCCGTGCTCCTGCCGCGCTCCCCCTCCGGGCCGAAAGCCTGTTTCGAACGCTCCCGAAGAGCTGAGAGCATAGGTCGGTATTCAACGAAATGGGAGCGATGATGCCGGAGAGCGGCCAGAAGTCAGCGGGAACGGCGGGGCAGGACCACATACCCCAGGCGGGCGCGGAGGCCATGGCGGCGGCGGAGTCCGCGACCGCCGCGACGGCCGGAACCACCACGCCCGCCGCCACCGCGACCGCCGGAACCACCCCCGCCGCCACCGCAACGGCCGGAACCACCACGCCCGCCGCCACCGCAACGGCCACGGCCAAGCCCGCCGCAGCCGTCCGCCGCACCAGCCTTCTCGTCACCCTCGTCCTCGGCGGCCTCACCGCACTCCCGCCGCTCTCCATGGACATGTACCTCCCGGCCCTCCCGGAGGTCACCCAAGCGCTGCGGTCCCCGGCCGCGACCGTCCAGCTCACCCTGACCGCCTGCCTGGCCGGCATGGCGCTCGGCCAGCTCGTCGTGGGACCGCTCAGCGACAAGCTCGGCCGCCGCCGCCCGCTGCTCGTCGGCATGGTCGTCTACGTCCTGGCCACCGCCATCTGCGCACTGGCCCCGAACGCCGAACTCCTCATCGCCTTCCGCCTGTTGCAGGGCCTGGCGGGCGCCGCCGGAATCGTCATCGCCCGGGCGGTGGTCCGCGACATGTACGACGGCGTGGAGATGGCGCGCTTCTTCGCCACCCTGATGCTGATCTCCGGAGTGGCACCGGTCATCGCCCCCGTCATCGGCGGCCAGGTGCTGCGCATCACCGACTGGCGCGGCGTCTTCTACGTACTGACCGGTGTCGGGGTGGTCCTCACCCTCGTCGTGTGGAAGTGGCTGCACGAGACGCTGCCCCCCGAGCGGCGGCACACCGGCGGCGTCGGCGCGGCCCTGCGCACCATGAAGGGCCTGCTCGCCGACCGCGTCTTCACCGGCTACATGCTCACCGGCGGACTCGCCTTCGCCGTCCTCTTCGCGTACATCTCGGCCTCGCCGTTCGTCGTCCAGGAGATCTACGGGGCGTCCCCGCAGACCTTCAGCCTGCTCTTCGGCGTGAACTCGATCGGACTGATCGTCGTCGGCCAGATCAACGGCAAGGTCCTGGTCGGCCGGGTCCGGCTCGACAAGGTGCTCGCCTTCGGCCTGGCCGTCATCACGCTCGCCGCCACCGCACTGCTGCTGATGACCAGTGGCGTCTTCGGCGAGGTCGGACTGTGGCCGGTCGCGGGCGGGCTCTTCGTGCTGATGTCGGCGATGGGCCTGATCATGCCGAGCACCAACACCCAGGCCCTGATGCGCACCCCGCACGCGGCCGGTTCCGCCTCCGCGCTGCTCGGTACGTCCTCGTTCCTGGTGGGCGCCGTCGCCTCGCCGCTGGTGGGCATCGCGGGCGAGGCCACGGCGGTGCCGATGGCGGTCGTGCAGCTGGTGTGCGCGGTGCTCGCGATTCTGTGCTTCGTGGCGCTGTGCCGTCCGTGGCAGCGGACCTCGGAGGCGTAGCCCCTATCCGCTCTCCCTGAACCGGCGCAGCAGTTCGACGGCCGGAGCGCTGTCCGGGTCGAAGCTGTAGATGCCCTCCTGCTTGTGCGGGACGGACGGGCCCCAGACCCGGGCGGCGTGGCAGTCGTAGGAGAAGGCGATCTCGAAGAGCATCCCGCGCTCGCCGTGCACCCGTACCCCCCAGCCCGGCAGGAACGTCTGGCCGGGCTGGCTGCCGGGCAGCTCCTTGACCAGGGCGAACACTTCCCGGGCCTGGTCGGCGTCCCAGATCGCCACGTCCTCGCCCGCCATGGTTCTCGGCAGCGGGTCGTTGGCGTCCGGGGTGATGCGGACGACTTCGACCAGCTCGGTCTGCGCGTGTGCACTGGGCAGCAACATCCGCTCAGAGTGGCCGAGTTCACGCCCGTACGCCAGGGAGAACGCAAGAGCGGTTGTCCGTACCGCCCGGCCGGGTCAGCGGCGCGGGTAGCCGATCAGGTACGGGCGGTCCTGCCGGTCCGTCCAGCGGAACAGGCCCGTCCCCGCCAGCTCCGCCTCCGGCAGCCGCGCGGTGTCCGTGAGCGCGGCGGGCGTGACGGTGGCGAGCGGGACCTCGACCGGGGTGCCGGCCGCCGAGGTGGGGCTGGTGGTGCCGTACGCGATGCCGTCGTCGGTGACCGAGGTGAGGGTGACCGGCTTGCTGCCCTCCTTCTCCTGGAGGCAGTGGCCGGTCTTGGCGCCCTTGGGGGCGGGGGTGCGCAGGTCGAAGGCGAGGTTGCCCGCGACCAGGTAGTGGCCGCCGGGCGCGGTCACCGCCTTCGGGTACTCGCCCGGCTCTATGGCGGGCTTGCGGCAGTCCACCGTCGCCAGGACCTTGCCGGTGTCCGCGTCGTGCACCGCCCACCGGTCCCAGCCGTCCGGCTTCTTCTTCTGCCACTTCGCCAGGATCTGCCCGGTGGCGGTCACCGAGGTGGGCTGTCCGGACGCCGGGTCGCTGCCGCCCGGCGCCACCGACCTGCTGTACCAGCCGCCCTTCACCCAGAACTCGGTGCGCCCGCTCACCAGCGGCCCCTTCGCGGTCAGGCCCCGCACCTCGGTGCGCACCCCGCAGTTCTTGCAGCCCTTGGGCGCGCCCAGGGTCTTCTGGGTGTACGGGGTGGTCCGCCCGGTCACCGGATCCACCACGGTCGCGGTCGCCGCGCCGTCGGTGATCAGGATGCCGGGGCCGGTGCCGGAGACCACCGGGACGCCGGTCCAGGGCAGCTCGGCATGGAGCTGGCTGCCGTCGCGGGCGTCGTACATGTCCAGCGCGATCACCGAGTCCCCGGTCGACAGCGCGTCCGCGCCGCTGACCTTCCCGTACGACCAGGTGACGAAGAAACGGCGGTCGCCCTTGGTGACGGAGAGCAGCTTGGGGAAGTACGCCGGGTCCGACAGCGAGCGCCACGGCTTGCCCGTCCAGACGGCCTTCCCGCTGCGGGCGTCGTAGGTACGGAGCACGAAGCGCTCCGCGCCGGACCGCTCCACGTGCCCGACCAGCGCGGGTTCCTGCGAGAGCGCGTACTCGGTGGAGCCGCCGGTGATCCGCCAGCCCCTGGCGTTGTCGTACGCGGCCGGGGCGGGCAGGCGCGGGACGGCGGGCGGCGCCGGGGTGGCGGCCTTCACGGGCTGCTTGCCGTCCTTGCCCGTGCCGGCCTTGCCGCCGTCGCCTTCGCCCTTGCCGCCGCCGCAGGTGGCCAGCAGGAGGAGCAGGGCGAGCACGGCCCCTCCTGCCACCAGCGCGATGCGCATGAACCGCTGTCCCACTCTTCTCCCCCCGACGCATTGCCCCCGGAAATGGTCAACGGCTGTCAGGGTATGCAACTGCCCCTGGATGCGCAGCAGTTCACCGATGCCCCTTTTTGCCCCCTACACTTTTTCGGTGAACTCCACCTTCCCCACCTCGGCAGCAGCCCCGGAAGCCACCTCGGACGTGCTGCGCGCGGCGCTCGCCGGGCTGCTCGACGGGCTGCCGCCCAAGCAGGCGACCCAGGCCGTCGACCGGCTGATCGCCAACTACCGGGGGACCACCCCGACCGACGCCCCGGTGCTGCGCGACCGCTCGGACGTGGCCGCCTACGCGGCGTACCGGATGCCCGCGACCTTCGAGGCCGTACGGTCCGCGCTCGGGGCACTGCGGCAGGCCGCGCCGCACTGGGTGCCGGCGACGCACACCGATGTCGGGGGCGGGACCGGGGCCGCGAGCTGGGCGGTGTCCCAGGCGTGGGGGACGCAGCGCAGCACCGTGCTGGACTGGGCGGAGCCCGCGCTGGAGCTCGGGCGGGAGCTGGCGGAGGCGTCGGGGGTGCCCGCACTGCGGAACGTGGTGTGGCAGCGCTCTCGTATCGGAACGGCGCTCAGCATCGAGAGCACTGATCTCGTCACGGTCTCCTACGTCCTCAAGGAACTCACCGAGACGGACCGCGACACCCTCGTCGACGAGGCCGCCCGCGCCGCGACCGGCGCCGTCGTCATCGTCGAGCCCGGCACCCCCGACGGCTACCGGCGGATCCTCGCCGCCCGCGACCGGCTGATCGCCGCCGGACTGCGGATCGCCGCCCCCTGCCCGCACAGCGCCGCCTGCCCGCTGGACCCGGCCGGCACGGACTGGTGCCACTTCTCCGCCCGGGTCAGCCGCTCCTCGCTGCACCGCAAGGTCAAGGGCGGTTCACTGCCGTACGAGGACGAGAAGTTCGCCTACGTCGCCGCCGTACGGGAGCCGGCGGCGGGGGCGGTACCGGCCGCCGCCCGCGTCGTGCGCAAGCCCCAGATCCGCAAGGGCCTCGTGATGCTGGAGCTGTGCCGGGCGGACGGTGAGCAGGTCGGGGAGAACGTGTCGAAGAAGCGACACGGCGACCTGTACCGGTCCGCCCGGGACACCGACTGGGGCGACGAGTGGCCGCCTCCGCCGGGGAGCTCCGTCGGCTAGGGGCGCAGTTCCTGGGTGCAGCACTTCACGCTGCCGCCGCCTTTGAGCAGCTCGCCCAGGTCCATGCCGATCGGCTCGAAGCCCCGCTCGCGCAGCGGATCGTAGAGGCCGGTCGCCGCCTGCGGCAGCAGGACGTGGCGGCCGTCGCTGACCGCGTTGAGGCCGAGCGCCGCGGCGTCCGCCTCCTCGGCGATCAGCGCGTCGGGGAAGAGCCGGGCGAGGACGGCGCGGCTGCCGGGGGAGAAGGCGCCCGGGTAGTACATGACCTCGTCGTGACGGTCGTCCAGGACGGCGAGTGCCGTGTCGAGGTGGTAGTAGCGGGGGTCGACGAGGTCCAGGCCGATCACCGGGCGGCCGAAGAACTCCTGTGCCTCGTCGTGCGCGGCGGACGTCGAGCGGAAGCCGCGCCCGGCCAGCACCCACGAGGCGGTGACGGCGAAGTCGCCCTCGCCCTCGTTGACGTGTTCCGGCTCGCGGACGTCGGTGAAGCCGTGCGCCGCGAACCACTCGCGGTGCGCCTCGGCCTCCGGCGTCCGCTCCGCGTAGGCGAACCGGGCCCCCAGGACGCGTCCTTCGACGACGGTGGCGCCGTTCGCGGCGAACACCATGTCGGGCAGTCCGGGGCGGGGGTCGAGCAGTTCGACGGTGTGACCGAGGGAGAGGTAGCGGTCGCGCAGGTCTTCCCACTGCGCGAGGGCGAGCGGCAGCTCGACCGGCTTGCTGGGGTCCATCCAGGGATTGATGGAGTACGTGACCCTGAAGTGCTCCGGGGGGCACATCAGGTAGCGACGGGGCGCTGCGTCACGAACGTGTCGGCTCAATGAGGGCTCCTTCGGGAGGAGGGAGTGGCAAAGGCCTTGCCGTGGAGCCCATGGTCGGTGCTGCGGCGGGCTTTGCGCTGTGCACCGAAAGGGTGGTTCACGCTCCGCGCACACCCAGGCGAGACGAAACGTCTCGCGACTGGTAGATTACGGGAATGCCAGAGACCAGGACCCCCGATTCCGCACGGCGCAGCGAGCGCTCCCGGCGTGCGATCTACGATGCCGCGCTCGCCCTCGTCGTCGAGGCCGGGTACGCCAAGACCACCATCGAGGGCATTGCCGCCCGCGCCGGAGTCGGCAAGCAGACCATCTACCGGTGGTGGCCCTCCAAGGGTGCGGTCCTCCTGGAGGCCTTCGTCGACCTCGGCGAGCAGGCCGCCGAGGCGGCGGGCGGCGCGCAGACGTTCCCCGACACCGGCGACCTCGCCGCCGACCTCCGGCTCGTCCTGCGCGCGACCGTCGACGAACTCGTCGATCCCAAGTACGACCTGCCCACCCGCGCGCTGGCCGCCGAGGGCATCGTCGACGCCGAACTCTGCGCGAGCTACGTCGAGAAGCTGCTGCGCCCCTCCCTCCAGCTGTACGTCGACCGGCTCTCCGCCGCCCGCGCACAGGGCGACCTGCGCCCCGAGCTGGACCTGGACATCGCCGTGGAACTGTTCACCGGCCCCCTCTCCGGCCGCTGGATGCTGCGCACAGGCCCTCTCACCCACGAGTACGCCGACCGCCTCGTCGACTACGCGCTGAACGGCCTCGCCCCGCGCTGAGCCCGGCCCCCCGGCAGACCCCCGGCGCCCTGCGGCCACCGTGCCCCGCCGCATTCCCCGTATCCCGAGCGAGGTATCTCACCAACCCCGGATACGGACACCGGCCCCCCGGGGCGCAGGATGGTGCGAGCATGGTGAGGTCCGCCGGGGGCCAAGGTTGAGGGTGAGGAGCCAGATGGGCGCGGGGTTCGAGTCGGGAACGGCCAAATCGTCGGGGCGCATCGCACAGTGGTTGCGCCGTCGTGCCGGGGGCAAACCCGTGCCCGACGCGGGCGCTGATCGTCTGACGCTGCTGCGCGCCGCCGCCGGCGCGGGACTGCCGCTCGCCCCCGCCGCGTATCCGGCCGGATATCGATGTTCCTGCGAGCGCGTCGGCTGTCCGACGCCCGCCCGCCATCCGGTGTCCTTCGCCTGGCAGACGCAGTCGACCACCGACCGCGGACAGATCGACCGCTGGGCGAACACCCAGCCGCAGGCCAACTTCATCACCGCGACCGGCATGGTCCACGACGTCCTGGACGTTCCGCTGGAGGCCGGTCGCAGTGCGTTGCAGCGGCTGCTCGACGCGGAGATCGAGGTCGGCCCGGTGGCCGTGTTCGCCGAAGGGGCGGCGGGGGCCGAGGCCCGCATGCTGTTCTTCACCGCGACCCGGGGCACCCCCGAGGACGAGGACGAGTGGTGGCCGTGCGAGCTGGACTGCCACCCCGAGACCATGGACGAACACCCCGGACTGCGCTGGCACTGCCGGGGCAGCTACGTCCTCGTACCGCCCGCCCGGCTCGCCGGTGACCTCGACGTGCACTGGGTGCGCGGCCTGGAGCACCAGCTGCCCGACCCGCTGACCCTCCTCGAAACACTCACCGACGCCTGCGCCAGGTACGCCGCCGACGAGGACACCGACGCCGACCACGACCCGCACGCGGTGGCCTGGCCGGTCGGCCGCTGAACCGGCAACCGGTCCTCGCCGGTCCCCGTCGGCCGCTGAACCCGCCGGTCCCGGCCGGGAGTTACGACCCCGAGGCCGCGACCAGCCCCTGCACCCGGGACTCCAGCTCCACCGCACCCGGCGCCGCGCCCTTCTTCGGCACCAGCGCCGCCTGACTCGACACCCGCTCCTTGGTCAGCGACGACTTGGGAGTGCCGGTCATCAGGGCCTGTACGTCCGCGTTGAGGTCCAGCAGCGGCACCCCGCGCGCGGCCGTCTGCTTCTCGAAGTGGCGGGTGGCGAAGAAGACGAACGCGCCGCCGTCCTTCGTGGCCAGCGCCACCGGGGCGAAGGCACCCGTGGTCAGCGGCTGGTCCAGGTACTGCATGGAACGCCCGATGCGCTGCGAGGCCCGCTTGCGCGCGTCCAGCCACAGAGTGGTGTCCCGGCCGGGCGCGAAGGACACGGAACCGGAACCGGTACCTCCCTGCCCCTTGTTCTGGAGGTACGAGGCGTAGGCCCCGCTCAGTTCGGCAGGGGAGGCCGCGAGCCCCGACCCGTCCGCCGGGGCCGGCTTCGCGAGGCCGTCCGCGTCGAGGTCGAAGTCAGGCACCTCGCCGGGGGAGACCGTCAGCAGGTGCGAGGCCTCCCAGAGCTGGTCGGCCCCGCCCCGTACGAAGACGATCAGCCAGCGGGAGTCGGCCCGGCCGCCCTCGGTGTCCCGGTTGCTGTCGGCGTCCGCGACGAACCAGCGCGGCCAGCCCGCCTTCTTCGGTATCAGGAACTCGGTGTCGGAGAGCGTGAGTTCCTGGTGGCCGGGGTTGCCGCCGGGGCTCTGCTTCTGGCGGGCCTTCAGCCCTGCCTGGTTGATCGCGCCCAGCGCGCCGGTGACCCGGCCCGCCGCGAGCGCCGGGTCGTACGCCTTGTCCGCCTTGTTGTAGGCGGCCGTGAAGTCCTTGAGTGCCTGGGCGGCCTCAGCCCTGGTCGCCGACGGGACGATCGCCGTCTCGCCGTGCACCGTCACGCACCCGCTCGCCGTCAGTGCCAGCAGCCCTGCTGTCGCCAGTGCCGCTGCTCGCCGCTTGTGACCCGGCGCGGGTCTCGTGCTCAGCCTGCCCATGGGTCGCCTTCTGTGTCACGGTCGCCGACGACCGGAACCCTACCGGGGCGAAGAAGAGCACCAGCATCGGGATCAGATACAGCGCCCACACCGTGACCTGGAGGACGGTCGGGTCCGGCTGGAAGTTGAAGACGCCCTTCAGCAGGGTCCCGTACCAACTGTCCGGCGGGATCTGCTCGCTGATGTCGAAGGCCTTGTCGGCGAGACCGCCCAGGAAGCGGGCCTCCTGAAGGTCGTGGACGCCGTACGCCAGCACCCCGGCCGCGACGACCAGCAGCATGCCGCCGGTCCAGGTGAAGAACTTCGCCAGGTTGATGCGCACCGCACCCCGGTAGAACAGCCAGCCCAGCAGCAGCGCCGTCGCGAGCCCGAGGATCACGCCGATCAGCGGCGCGTGCGTACCGTCGCCGGAGGCCCGTACCGAGGCCCACACGAACAGCGCCGTCTCCAGCCCTTCGCGCCCCACCGCCAGGAACGCGGTCGCCACCAGCGCCCCCGTCCCCAACTGGAGTGCCGCGTCCAGCTTTCCGTGCAGCTCCGCCTTCAGGTGCCGGGCGGTGCGCCGCATCCAGAACACCATCCAGGTGACCAGGCCCACCGCCAGGATCGACAGCGTGCCGCCCAGCGCCTCCTGCGCCTCGAAGGTCAACTCCTGGGAGCCGAAGGTCAGTCCGGCACCGAAGCCGAGCGCGATCAGCACCGCGACCCCGATGCCGATCCACACCGGGACCAGGGCGTCCCGCCGTCCGGTCTTCACCAGGTAGGCGATCAGGATGCAGACGACCAGGCTGGCTTCGAGGCCTTCGCGCAGGCCGGTCAGATAGTTGGCGAACACGTCGGTCCCCGCCCTTTCAGGATCATGTGAGGGTTACGAGAACAGGGTTACGAGAACAGCGCCCGGCCCCACCAGTCGCCCTTGTCACGGACGCCCGGCGGAACGGCGAAGTGCGCCGAACCCACGTGCTGGATGTACTCGTTGAGCGCGTCGGAGCGCGCCAGGTTCCGCTGGACGGGGATGAACGCGTCGCGGGCGTCGCGCTGGTACGCCAGGAAGAACAGCCCGGCGTCGAGCCTGCCGAGCCCGTCCGTGCCGTCGGTGAAGGAGTAGCCGCGCCGCAGCATCCGGGCCCCGGCGTTGCTGTCCGGGTGGGCCAGCCTGACGTGCGAAGTGGGCAGCATGGCCTTGAGGTTCGGCTCGTCGTGCTCCTTGGACCTGCCGACGGCCGCGCCCTCGCCCTTGTCGCGGCCGAAGATGTCCTCCTGCTCGGCCAGCGGGGTGCGGTCCCAGGTCTCGATGTTCATCCGGATGCGGCGGGCGACCAGGTAGGAGCCCCCGGCCATCCAGGCGGCCCCGTCCTTCTCCGTCGCCCACACGTGCTTGTCGAGCGTGCCGGTGTCGGTGCCCGCGATGTTGCGGGTGCCGTCCTTGAAACCGAAGAGGTTACGGGGCGTCTGTGCGTCGGGAGTGGTCGACGAGGTCTTGCCGAAGCCGAGCTGCGACCAGCGCACCGCGACCTTGCCGAAGCCGATGCGGGCGAGGTTGCGGACGGCGTGCACCGCCACCTGCGGGTCGTCCGCACACGCCTGGACGCACAGATCGCCGCCGCTGCGCGCCCTGTCGAGGTTGTCGCCGGGGAACTTCGGCAGGTCGACCAGGGCGGCCGGCCGCCTGTCCTTCAGCCCGAAGCGGCCGTCGAAGAGGGAGGGGCCGAAGCCGATCGTCAGGGTGAGCCGGGACGGCTTGAGGCCGAGCGCCTCGCCCGTGTCGTCCGGCGGCGCCTCGGGCAGTCCGCCGAACGCGCCCTCGCCGACCGCGTGCCCGGCCGTCATCCGGGCGGCGGCGGCCGTCCAGTCCTTCAGGAGCTGGACGAGCTCCGCCCGGTCCTTCGTCGTCACGTCGAACGCGGCGAAGTGCAGCCGGTCCGGGACCGCGGTCGCGATCCCGGCCTGGTGCTCCCCGTAGAAGGGGACGGCCGCACCGCCGGACGCGGCGGGCGCGGACGGCTCCTCGTCACGGTTCAGCGCGAGCGCCGCACCACCCGCCGCGGCGGCTCCGAGCGCGAGCCCGGCGCCACCCCAGCCGATCACCGAACGACGGGACGGAGCAGGGGAGTGGGGGTCAGCTGACATGGGTCGCTCCTTCCGCGGGACCGGGGCGCCTACTTGGTGACCGCGGCGGCCAGCTTCGACAGCGGCTCCGCGAGCGCGTTCACCCCGTCGGACAGCGCCTTGCGGTCGTCCTTGCCGACCTTGTCGTACGACACGAAGTCGTACGAGGACGTGTCCGGGCGGTGCTTGTCGAGCAGCTTGTTCAGCGCCGCGAACTGCTTGTCCAGCTCGCCGGAGAGCTTCGGGTCGTTCTTCGCGGCGACCGGCTTGAGCAGGGTGTACGCCTTCTCCGCGCCCTCGACGTTCGCCTTGAAGTCGACGAGGTCGGTGTGGCTGTAGCGCTCCTCCTCACCGGTGACCTTGCCGGTGGCGACCTCGTCGAGGAGCTCCTTGGCGCCGTTGGCCATCGAGGAGGGGGTGATCTCGGCGGTGCCGACCTTCTTCACCCAGACGCCCAGGTCCTTCATCAGGGTGTCGGCGAGCTTCTTCTCCTCCGCCCCGATCTTCTTGTCCTGCCACAGCGCCTTCTCCAGGCGGTGCCAGCCGGTCCACGGCTTGCCGGTCTCCTCGACGCCGTCCTCGCGCAGGTCGACCATCGGGTCGATGTCGCCGAACGACTCGGCGACCGGCTCGGTGCGCTCCCAGCCGATCCGCGAGGGCGCGTACGCCTTCTTCGCGGCTTCGAGGTCGCCCGCCTTCACGGCGTCGGCGAAGACCTGCGCCTTGGGCAGCGTCTCCTCCGCCTGCTGCTGGACGTAGGTGCGGTACGCGGCGACCGCGGCGTCCTTCTCCGGGTTGCGGGCCACCGGCTTGTCGTTGCCGGACGCGACGACCTTCTGGCGGATGCCGTCACCCTTCATGCCGGGCTTGCAGGCGATCTCGTACGCCCCCGCCTTGATCTCGGCGGTGAGGTCGGCCTTGGTGCCCGGGCCGATGTTCTCGCGCTCGGTGAGGATGCGGCCGTCGGGGAAGAGGACGTAGACCTCGGTGACCTTGGTGCCCTTGTTCTCCACCGCCAGCTCGACCTTGCCCGCCGGGAAGCTCTTCTTCGACACCGCGCAGGAGTCGTCCGTGGCCACGACCTGGACGGCACCGTCGGCGGCCGCCCCGGGATCGCTCTTCTCGGCGCAGCCGGTCACGGCGGTGAGTGCGGTCGCGGCGGCGACGGCGGTGAGGACGGAGAGACGGAGGGGACGCATAAGGGGACTCCACACGGGGTGAAAGGTCTACGAGGCCCACAGGGTCTACTGAGGCTTACCTAAGTTAAGCGCCCCTTACTCCGGACATAGCCCCCCCGTGCAGTGATTCCGCTCTCACCTCGACCGCAAGAGTACGAGGCGGTCACGGGAGCCCCATGACCGCCTCGTAGTCCGGTAAAGACCAGGTCAAATCAGACCGGCTCGCGCTTCGGGAGGACGAGCGGAGCCCCGGTGCGCGGATGCGGCAGCACCTCGACCGGCTGCCGGTACACCCGGCTCAGCAGCTCCTCGCCGAACACCTCGGCCGGCGGCCCGCACGCGGCGATCCGCCCGTCGTGCAGTACGGCCGCCCGGTCCGCGTACGCGGCGGCGAGCCCGAGGTCGTGCAGGACGACGACGACCGCGTCACCGGCCGCCGCCCGCGCGCGGCAGATCCGCAGCACCAGTTCCTGGTGGCGCAGGTCGAGCGCCGCCGTCGGCTCGTCCAGCAGCAGTACGGGGGCGCGCTGCGCCAGCACGCGGGCCAGGGCGACCCGGGCCCGCTCGCCGCCGGACAGCGCGGAGAAGGGGCGCGGCCCGAACCCGGTGACCTCCGTCGCGGCCATCGCCTCGGCGACCGCCGCGTCGTCCTGGTCCTCGTGCGCGGTGCCGGCCCAGGGCGCGCGTCCCATCCGTACGACGTCCTCGACCGGGAACGGGAAGGACAGCGCCGCCGACTGCGGCAGCACGGCCCGGCGCAGCGCCAGGTCGGGGGCGCTCCAGTCGGCGACCGTACGGCCGTCGATCCGTACCGTCCCGGCGGCTGCGGGCAGATCGGCGGCCACGGCGGCCAGCAGGGTCGACTTCCCGGCCCCGTTGGGCCCCACCAGGGCCAGCACCTCGCCCGCGCGGGCGGCCAGGTCGATGCCGGAGAGCACCTCGCGCTGCCCGAGCCTGACGTGCAGCCCGGTCACCTCGACGGCGGCGGTGCCCCGTTCGACCGGAGCGGGCAGCTCGCGGCGGCGGCCCGCCGGGGAGAAGAGGGACTTCCAGGAGCTCATGCCCAACCACCCTGCTTGCGACGGGTCCGGCGCAGCAGCCAGAAGAAGAACGGACTGCCGAACAGCGCGGTCAGCACACCGAGCGGCAGCTCCGCCGGACTGGCCACGGTGCGCGCCGCGAGGTCACCGGCGAGCAGCACGAGCGCGCCGCCCAGTGCGCTGCCGGGGACCAGGAAGCGGTGCCCGGGCCCGTTCGCCATCCGCAGCAGGTGCGGGACGAGCAGTCCGACGAAGGTGATGATGCCCGCCACGGCGACGGCGGCCGCGGTCAGCAGCGCCACCACGAGCACCAGCACCATGCGCATCTTCTCGACGTCCACCCCCAGGTGCCTGGCCGGGCGTTCGCCGAGTGCGAGCAGGTCCAGCTTGCGGGCGTAGAACGGGGCGAGCAGCAGACCGAGCAGTGCGCACGGCAGGACGGCGAGGACCTTGGGCCAGGTGGCCTGGGCGAGCGAGCCGAGCTGCCAGAAGGTGATCTGGGTGATCTGCGCGTTGTCCGCGAAGAATATGAACAGGCCGATCAGGGCGCCCGCGAAGGCGTTCACCGCGATGCCGGTGAGGATCAGCGTGACCACCTCCGTACGGCCGCCCGAGCGGGACAGCACGTACACCAGCAGCACGGTGATCAGTCCGGCGACGAACGCGCAGAACGTCACCGTCCAGTTGCCGAAGAAGCTCAGCCCCAGCGCGATCGAGGCGACCGCGCCGACCGCCGCACCGGCCGAGATGCCGATGACACCGGGCTCGGCGAGCGGATTGCCGAAGACGCCCTGCATCAGGGCGCCCGCGCAGCCGAGCGAGGCGCCGACGAGGAGCGCGAGGACGACCCGGGGCAGCCGGATGTTCCACAGCACGCTCTCGCCGACCCGGTCGAGGGAGGCGCCGCCGAGACCGATCCGGTGCTGTACGGAGGCCAGTACGTCGCCGGGGGAGATGTGGTACGTGCCGAGCCCGGCGGACACCAGGGCGAGCACGAGGAGGGCGGCGGACAGGCCGACGGTGAGGGTGAAGGTGGTGCCGCGCCGCTTCCCCTTCGGGGCGGCGGGGGTGTCCGGGGGGGTCGGCAAGTCCGTTGTCCCGGTGGGGTGTCGGGGCTGTGTGCGGGGTTCCGCGCGGGTCTTCGTGCGGGCCTTCGGGGTGGCGGTCACAGGGTCGCTGCTCACTTCTTCTTCGCCGTCCCGTAGAGCTGATCGACCAGGGACTTCAGCACCTGGTCGGTGCGCGGGCCGTAGTTCAGCAGCACGCCGTCGTCGACGGAGACGATCCGGCGGTCCACCCCGGCCGGGGTCTCGGCGACGCCCGGCACCTTGAGCAGGCCGTCGACGCCGTTGACCGAGTCGAGTCCCTTGCCCATCACCAGGATCGCGTCCGGCGCCGCCTTCACCAGGGCCTCGCTGGTGATCGCGGTGAAGTCCTTCGCCAGCCCGGAGTCCTTGCCCGCGTCGACGGCCCCGGCCGCCTCCAGCAGCGAACTCGCCCCGGAATCACGCCCGCCCAGCAGATAGACCGACGCCGAACCGCGCAGGTAGAGGAAGGTCACGCGCGGCTTCTTGCCGTCCGAGGGCTGCGGAATGTCCTTCTGTACGGCGGCGATCCGCTCCTGGGTGCGCTTCTTGAGCTCGTCCCCGGCCGGCTTCACCCCGAGCGCCCCGGCCACCGCGTCGATCCGCCGGTCCACGTCGGCGAGCTCCTTCGCGGGCTTCACCACGACCAGCGGAATGCCCGCGTCGCGGATCTGCTGGACGGCCTCGACGGGGCCGGTGGTGGTGTCCGCGAGGACGACGGTCGGCTTCAGCGAGAGGACGCTCTCGGCGGAGACGTCGTGCGCACGTGTCACCACGGGGAGGGACTTGGCCTGCTCGAAGGTGGCGGTGATGTCCCTGGCGACGACGTTCCCGCCGAGCCCGAGTGTGAAGACGATCTCGTTCAGACTGCCGGTCAGCGGCACGATCCGGTCGGTCGAAGCGACCTTCACCTGCTTCCCGTCGGCGGACGCGACGGTGACCGGAAGCTGCGGCTTCGCTGCGGCGGCCAGCGGCTCGACCCGGTCGGGGGCGGACTCCTTCTTCGGTTCCACGGCGGGCGCACCCGCCGTCGTCGTACCGCTGCCGCAGCCGGTGGCGACGGCGGCGAGGGCGAGCACGGATATCAGTGCACCTGCCAGGCGTGAGGGGCGCCGGGACGCGGCTGGCGTTCGCACGGGGTGCACCGTCCTGTTCTGTGACGACCGGCCGAAAGGGCCGAAGTGTTCTGTCGGTTGGGGACGTTCGTCCCTGGTCCGGGGGGTTCGGGGTGCTTATGAATGGTCCGGAAGGGTTCCGGACCAGGTCGGGCATAGCTTAGGTTAGCCTTACCTCGCTCGCTAGACCTCGGAGGGACCCTGATGTTGTCGTCCAGACCGGCCCGCGCGTTCGCCGTCGCGCTCATCGCGGCCGTGCTGGGAGCGCTGCTCCCGGCCGCCGCAGCCAGTGCGGCAGCGCGCACCGTACAGGGCGGCAGGCTCGACTGGGGGATCAAATCCTCCTTCCAGAGCTACGTCACGGGCCCGATAGCCAAGGGCGGCTTCACCCTGCTGAGCGGTGCCGCGACCGTCGGCGGAAGCCAGTTCCGCTTCCACTCGGCGAGCGGCTCCTACGACCCGGACACCGGCGCCCTGAACTCCGGTTTCTCCGGCGGGATCCGCTTCACCGGCCACAAGAAGCCGGACGGCACGAACGAGCTCGACCTCACCATCAGCCGCCCCACCGTGCGGATCTCCGGCGGCAGCGGCACCCTGTTCGCGGACGTCACCAGCAAGAGCAAGGCCACCGGCAAGGTGACCGTGAGCAGCCAGATCCCGCTGGCCTCGCTGGCCGTCGGCGGCATCAACATGAAGGGCGGCGGCAGCCCGGTCGCCCTCAACAACATCCCCGCGACACTGACCTCGCAGGGTGCCGGCGCCTTCGCCGGGTACTACACGGCGGGCACGGCACTCGACCCGGTCAGCCTGTCGGCGGACGTGGCGGCGGGCGCCAAGCCCCCGGAGCCCAAGCCGTCGGCCCCGAAGGACGAGGACGCGGCCAAGGGCGACGCCAAGGACGAACCCAAGGACGACGCCAAGGCATCCGGCGCCTTCACCGACGGGGCCGTCGACTGGGGGGTGCGCCGCACCTTCCGCGAGTACGTCACCGGGCCCATCTCCAAGGGCAAGTGGGAGCTGGCCGAAGGCGCGCTGGACGGTGGCGCACTGTTCCGCTTCCCGCAGGGGAAGGGCACGTACGACGGCGGGAAGAAGACCCTGGACGCCGCCTTCGCGGGCAGCGTCCGCTTCTCCGGCGCCCACCTCGACCTGACGCTCTCCAAGGTGGGAGTGAAGGTCGCCGACGGCAAGGGCACCCTGTTCGCGGACGTCGCGAGCCAGGACCTCAGGACGAAGAAGCCCACCAGGTCGGCCGGGGTGCCGCTGGTCACCTTCGAGGCCAAGACCCTCACCGCCAAGGACGGCCTGGCCGCCCTCACCGAGGCCCCGGCGACGCTGACCGAACAGGGCGCGAAGGCGTTCGGCTCGATGTACAAGGCGGGCACCGAGATGGACCCGGTGTCCCTCGCGGTCGCCGTGGACGCGAAGGCGAAGCTGCCCGCACTGCCGGACCTGGGCAGCGACACCAGGACCCCGGCGGCGGACCCGGACAAGAAGAAGCCCGAGACCCCGAAGACGACGAACACCGCTTCGTCGTCCTCCTCCTCCCACACCGTGCTGTACGCGGCGGTGGGCGCAGGAGCCCTGGCGATCGCCGCAGCCACCTTCCTGCTGATCCGCAGGCGCACCACGACCGAACCCACCGACTCCACCAACAACACCGCCTGACCCCCCGCCCAACGGGCCCACCCCGCCCACTCGGCCACCGGTAGGGCGGCCAACCGTCACCCCGGTTGGCCACCAGTCGGGTGGCCAACCGGTCGCCCCCGTCAACCGGTCACCCCGGTCACCGACCACCCTCCCCCCCGGGCCCCGCCAGGCACTCCCGCCCCACCTCCACCTCACCCACCTCCCCCGCCCCTCCCGTACTAGGAGACCCCTGAACATGGCCGTCACCCGCCGACCGATAGCCCTTGCCGCCGCCGTAGCCACGGCCGCTGCTGTCGGGATCACCGCCTTTGCCCTGCCTGCCGTTGCGGCCGACGAAGGCACCGGGGCCGCCGCAGTCCCGGCGGCTCCCGCCGGTCCGAACATCGAGCTGAAGGACGGCACGCTGGACTGGGGCTTCAAGGAGTCCTTCCGCAAGTACCTCGGCTCGCCGTTCTCCGGCGGCAAGATCACCGTCGCGGGCGGCGCCAAGCAGGCCGCGAACAACGGCGTGTTCACGTTCGTCGACGGTGTCGGCACGTACGACATGAAGACGCACGGCACGCAGACCGCCTTCAAGGGCAGCGTGCACTTCACCGCCCACGACGGTGTCCTCGACATCACCTTGTCGGACCTGAAGATCTCGACGGCCGGCAAGACCGGTGCGATCACCGCCGACATCAAGTCCAAGCCGCAGGGCGGCAAGGACTTCGTCACACAGGACGACGTCCAGCTCGCGGCCCTGGACCTGTCCGCCGTGAAGCCCGGCCAGGGTGTGGGCGGCGCGATGCTCTTCAAGGACATCCCGGCCACGCTGACGAAGGCGGGTTCAGCGGCCTTCAACGGCCAGTACAAGGAGGGCGACAAGCTGGACGCGGCCAGCCTGTCGGTCAAGCCGGCGGGCGGCGGCAAGCCGACGAAGCCGCCGGTCGACCCGACCAAGCCGCCGGTCGACCCGACGAAGCCCCCCGTCGACCCGACCAAGCCCCCGGTCGACCCGACGAAGCCGCCGACCACCCCGCCGACCACCCCGCCCACCACCGCGCCGACGACCCCGCCCACCGGTGTCGAGCAGGGCGCGATCGTCGACGGCAACCTCGACTGGGGCGTGCTGGACCGCTTCCGCAAGTACGTCACGGGCCCGATCGCCCACGGCAAGATCGAGCTCTCCGGCGGCGCGACCAACTCCGGCGACGGCTTCCGCTTCCCGAAGGGCAAGGGCGACTTCGACGCCGAGAAGCAGAACCTCTCCGCCTCCTTCGACGGCAAGGTCCGCTTCGTCGGCCACCAGGAGAACGGGGCGTACACCCTCGACCTGAACTTCTCCGCACTCAAGGTCGAGGTCAAGGGCGGCAAGGGCACCCTGATCGCCGACGTCTCGACGAAGGACCGCGGTACGAAGAAGGTCGCGACCTACAAGGCGCTCGACATCGCGTCGCTCACCCCGAACGGTGAACTGTCCGTCGTGGACGGCGTCGTGAAGCTGTCGGGCGTCCCCGCGAAGCTCACCGCGGGCGGGTCCAAGGCCTTCGGCGGGATGTACGAGGCCGGCCAGGCCATGGACGCCCTGACCGTCGCGGTCTCGGTCGACAAGGACGCACAGCTGCCGGACGGCGGCACGGCGGGCACGGCGGGCACCACGGGCGGCACGGGCACCACGGGCGGCTCCAGCACCGGCGGTACGGACACCACCGGCGGCACGGTCGGCGGCGCCGGCTCCTCCGTGGGCGGCGGCTCGGTGGGCGGCAACCTCGCGGCGACCGGCTCCTCGGCGCCGTCGGGCGCACTCCTCGGCGCGGCCGGGGCCCTGGCGGTCGCTGGCGGCGCGGTGGTCTTCGCGGCCCGCCGTCGCAAGGGCAGCCGGGCCTGACCGGCAGCTGGTGCGCGACCGCACCAGCTCGGGCAACGGGGCGAGGAACGGGGCAGCTTCGCCCCGTTCCCCGCCCCGTGCTTCAATGCCGCCCGTGAACGAAGTGGACCTCCTCCAAGTCTTCTGCGCCCCCGACGGCTCCTGCGGCAACACCCTCGCCGTGGTCCGCGACGCGCCCCGGACGCACCCCACCCCCGCCGTCCGACAGGCCTACGCACGCCAACTCGGCTACAGCGAGACCGTGTTCGTCGACGACCCCGAGCGCGGAACGGTCGACATCTACACGCCCACCACCCGCCTCCCCTTCGCCGGACACCCCCTCGTCGGCACCGCCTGGCTCCTCGACATCGAGGTGCTGGAACTGGCCGTCGGCGAGGTGATCGCCCGCCAGGACGGCGAGTTCACCTGGATCACCGCCCGCGCCGAATGGGCACCCCCGCGCGAGCTCCAGCAGTACGCGACCCCGGCCGAGGTCGACGCCCTCCCCGCGCCGCCGCCGGGCGAGGGCTGGCTGTACGCCTGGGCGTGGGAGGACGAGGCGGCGGGCCGCGTCCGTGCCCGGGCGTTCCCCCGGCGCGACGACGGCATCGACGAGGACGAGGCGACCGGCGCCGCCGCACTCCTGCTCACCGCCCGGCTCGGCCGCGCCCTCAACATCACCCAGGGGAAGGGCTCCCAGCTCCTCACCGCCCCCGGCCCGGACGGCCTCATCGAGATCGGCGGCCGAGTCCGTTTCACCGCGCACGAGTTCGCCGCCCACGTACCCGCGTACGTCCCCGCCCACGTACCCGCGAACACGCCGCAGGGGGCCCACGCCGACCCGGCGTGAACCCCCTGAACTCCCTGAACCCCCGCCGAAGGACTAGGCGCTGAGCGGGAACTCCCCGCCCAGCTCGCGGAAGACCGCCCCGTTGAAGTCGAACGCCCGCTTGCACTCGTCGATGATGCGCTTCTTCTCCAGCTCGTCCGCCGCGATGCCGTCCAGCAGCTCCCGGTAACCCCGCTTGAACGCGGCCGGGTTGGAGACCTGCTCGAAGACGTAGAAGCGCACGCCGTCGCCCTTGCGCGCGAAGCCCCAGGTCTTCTCAGCCTTGTCGCGGATGATCTGGCCGCCGGACAGGTCGCCCAGGTAACGGGTGTAGTGGTGCGCCACGTACCCGCCGGGCCAGGTCACCGCACACTCGGTGACCCGGTCCGCGTACGCCCGGGTGGCGGGGAGGGCGACCAGGCCCTCGCGCCAGTTCTCGCCGCGCAGGTGCGCCAGGTCGCGCTCCAGCTCTGCGGTGCGCATCAGCTCCGGCTGTATGAAGGGGCCCGCGACCGGGTCCTCGCGCAGCGAATCGGCGGCGTCCTCAAGGGCCTTGTAGACGAACCACAGCTGCTCGGTGTAGCGCGTGTACGCGTCCACGCCCAGCTTGCCGCCGAGGAGATCGCTCATGAACGTCGAGGTCTCCGCCTCCGTGTGCTGCTCGTGCGAGGCCACACGGATCTGGGTGGAGAAAGTGGTGTCCAAAGCGGACCTCCGGGGACAGAAGGGACCGGGAAAGAGAGCGGTGGTGACAGCGCTGACACCTGCCACCACCGATCTTCGTTGCTTAGGCTTACCTAAGTCAACCTGTTCCCGACGACCTGTCGGTAAAAACTCCCGGTTCCCGACGGGCGGCCCCGCCCGCCCCGCTACGGCAGCGTGAGGATGTCCGCCCCGGTCTCCGTCACCACCAGCGTGTGCTCGAACTGGGCGGTCCGCCTGCGGTCCTTGGTGACGACCGTCCAGCCGTCCTCCCACATGTCGTACTCGTGCGTGCCCAGCGTCAGCATCGGCTCGATGGTGAACGTCATGCCGGGCCGGATCACGGTCGTCGCGTGCGGGCTGTCGTAGTGCGGCACGATCAGGCCGGAGTGGAAGGACGTGTTGATGCCGTGGCCGGTGAAGTCACGGACCACGCCGTAGCCGAAGCGCTTGGCGTACGACTCGATGACACGGCCGATGATGTTGATCTGGCGGCCGGGCTTGACCGCCTTGATGGCCCGGTTGAGGGCCTCCCGGGTCCGCTCCACCAGCAGCTTGGACTCCTCGTCCACGTTGCCGCAGAGGTACGTGGCGTTGTTGTCGCCGTGCACGCCGTTGAGGTACGCGGTGACGTCGAGGTTCACGATGTCGCCGTCGCGCAGCACGGTCGAGTCGGGGATGCCGTGGCAGATGACCTCGTTGACCGAGCTGCACAGCGACTTCGGGTAACCCTTGTAACCCAGGGTCGAGGGGTAGGCCCCGTGGTCCACCATGAACTCGTGCGCGACCCGGTCGAGCTCGTCGGTGGTCACGCCGGGCGCGATGTGCTTGGCGGCCTCCTCCATCGCCTGCGCGGCGATGCGGCCCGCGATGCGCATCCGCTCGATGGTGTCGGAGTCCTGGACCTCGGGCCCTGTGTACGGCGTCGGCGCGGGTTTCCCGACGTACTCGGGGCGCCGGATGTTGCCGGGGACGGAACGGATGGGAGAGAGCTCCCCTGGTACGAGCAGCGACTGGCCAGACATGCCGACGAGTGTAGTCAGCGCTACGGGGGCACTATGGCGGCACGAACGACGCGAGGAGACACGGTCATGGCCCTGTTCAAACGACGCACCACCGGCAAGCCCGGCGAGTGGTTCTACTGCCTGGAGCACAAGACGGTCGAGGAGGGCCCCCAGTGCCCCTCCAAGGACCGCTTCGGCCCCTACGCCACCCGGACGGAGGCGGAACACGCCATGGAAACCGCCCGCGAAAAGAACCTCCAATGGGAAAACGACCCCAAATGGCACGAAAAAAACCAGACCTCAAATCCTGACGCCTGACCTCCCCTGCCCCCCTCGGCCGGCGCGGCCGCCCACGCTGCCCCGCCCCTTGGGCGGCGGGGCCGCTACGCCGCCCGCCTCCTTGGGCGGCGGGGCCGCCCCCCGGGGGCGGAACGGGCGGGCAAGGGGGCGGCCCCCGGCGGAGCCGAACCCTCCGCCCCCGCCCCACCTCCGCCCCCAGGGAGTGGCTACCCCACAACCCCCTGCTCCCGCTCAACCTCCTTCTGCGACCGCCTCCGCACCGCATCCTCATCCGTCTCCGAGTCGTACGAGAGCAGCTTCGGCAGCACCACCGCCAAAAGCCCCACCGCGACCACACACGCCGCACCCCCGCTCCACACGGCCCCCCGGACCCCCGTCCACCCGGCGACCGCCCCGGACCTGACCTGCCCCAGCTGCGGCCCGCAGCTGTACGACAGGATCTCGATCCCCGCGAGCCGCCCCCGCAGCTCCTCGGGAATCGTCTGGTTCCAGATGGTGGAACGCCCGAGCCCACTGAGCATGTCGCCCGCCCCGGCGAGCGTGATGCACAGGAGCACCAGCCAGATGTTGGTGGTGAGGCCGACGGCCGCCATCGCGAGCCCCCAGCCGGCCGCACCGAACACCACCATCCGGCCGTGCCTGCGCACCTTCGACGTCCACCCGCTGGTCAGCCCGATGACACAGGCCCCCAACGGCATCGCCGCGTACATCAGCCCGAGCGCCCACTCTGCGTGCAGCGCCGTCGCCAGGAAGGGGAAGACCGCGTTCGGGAACGCCAGGAACATCGCGGCCAGGTCGATCGCGTACGTCCCGAGCAGCACCGGCTTGCTCCACGCGTACCGCGCCCCCTCCGCTATGCCGCGCAGCGACGGCTTCTGGGCGTCGTGCGAGGGCGGCGCGGGAGAGAGCCGCGTACACATCACCACGGAGGCGGCGAAGCCGAGAACGGTGACCGTGTACGCCGTCGCCGCGCCCGCCGTCGCGACGACCAGACCGGCGAGGGCGGGCCCCGCGATCGCGCCGACCTGCCAGCGCAAGGCGTTCAGCGCGGCGGCAGCGGTGAGCTGGTCGTGCGGAACGATCCGCGCCATCAGCGAGTCCAGCGCCGGACGCTGGAGCCCCGCGAGGGCGGCGACCCCGGCGGCGACCACGTACAACGGCCACAGCAGGGGCTGCGGCAGGAGCGAGTTCACCAGCAGTACGACGGCGAGCACGCCGAGCCCCGCCTCGGTGAGCAGGATGATCCGCTTGCGGTCCGCCGAGTCGGCGAGCGCCCCGCCGTACAGCCCGAAGACGATCAGCGGAACCAGCTCGACGGCCCCGATCGCCCCGACGGCGAGAGGCGAGTCGGTGAGCTTGGCGATCTGCAGCGGCAGCGCGATGAGCGCCATCGAGCTGCCGAAGAACGCGACGAGACCCTGCACCCAGAGCAGCCGGAAATCGGCCGATGAGCGCCAGGGGGAGAGATCGGGGAGTACGGATGCCAGGGAGAATCCGGCGGATTTGGGGGGCACGAAGGGTCATGCTGCGGGGGACTGGGTGGGCTGTGCAACTTGTTATCGCCGAAGCCGCCGGAACCAGCCTCGCCAGCCTCACCAGCAGCGACAGCCGTCCCCGGCCCTAGCCGCCCCTACTGCCTCCCCTACCACCGCTCCGGCGGCGGCGCCGTCAGCCGGTCCGCCAGCCGGGACAGCCGGTCCCGGAACCGGCGCCCGCCGCGCGGCCCCGGCAGCACGTTCTCCCCGGCCGCCGCACTCACCAGGTGCTGGACCGTGTCCAGGTCCACCGCCCCGCCCTCCGGCGCCGTCAGCAACTCATGCGCCAGCGAGCCCAGTTCGCCCCGCCCGTCCGCGTCCCCGGACAGCGCCAGCACCGTGGCCCCGGCCCGCCGTACGTCGCTCACCCGCTCCAGCAGCCCCTCATCCGCGTCCCCCTCGCCCGGCGCCACCACCAGCAGCGTCTCCCCGCGCCCGGCCGCCGCCAGCCGCCCGAGCCCCACCGACAGATGTGCCGGATCGTCCCCGCGCACCTCGTGCCGCACCAGCGTCGGCGCCAGGGCGGGCAGTCCCGACCAGGCCGCCTCGTCCATCAGGTGCGCCGCCAGGTGCCACGGCTCGTACCGCCGCGTCCCCACCAGCAGCAGCCCGCTGCCCTGCGGCACCACCGACGCTCGCAGCACCCCGGCGAACCTGCGCGTCGCGCCCAGCCACTCCGTACCGGCCAGGACCTCCCGCAGCAGTGCGACTCTCACGGCATCCATGGGGCGAAAGCCTGCCGGGCGCGGGCCCGCCGCGTCCCCGGGACGGCCCCGGGCTCACCCGGACGAGGGGACTACCGGGAAGTAGGGTCGGCCCATGACTTCCACCACAGACAACAGTTCCGCCCCCAAGCCGGCCGCCAAGCCCGCCAAGGACCCCTGGGACCTGCCCGACGTCTCGGGCCTCGTCGTCGGCGTCCTCGGCGGTACGGGCGACCAGGGCCGCGGCCTCGCGTACCGGCTGGCCAGGGCAGGCCAGAAGGTGATCATCGGCTCGCGCGCCGCCGAGCGCGCGCAGACGGCCGCCGAGGAGCTCGGCCTCGGCGTCGAGGGCGCGGACAACGCCGAGTGCGCGCGCCGCAGCGACATCGTCATCGTCGCCGTGCCGTGGGAGGGCCACGCCAAGACCCTCGAATCGCTCCGCGAGGAGCTCGCGGGCAAGCTCGTCATCGACTGCGTGAACCCGCTCGGCTTCGACAAGAAGGGCGCGTACGCCCTGAAGCCGGAGGAGGGCAGCGCCGCCCAGCAGGCCGAGGCGCTCCTCCCGGACTCGCGCGTCACCGCCGCCTTCCACCACCTCTCCGCCGTCACTCTCCAGGACCCGGCGGTCGAGGAGATCGACACCGATGTGATGGTGCTCGGCGAGGTGCGTGCGGACACCGACCTCGTACAGGCGCTGGCCGCCCGCATCCCCGGCATGCGCGGCGTCTTCGCGGGCCGGCTGCGCAACGCCCACCAGGTGGAGTCCCTCGTCGCCAACCTGATCTCGGTGAACCGCCGCTACAAGGCGCACGCGGGTCTGCGCGTGACCGACGTATAAGGCGATCCGGGCATGGGGGACACTGGACGGGCAGGTCCCCACTCACTCGGATCACTCGGACAGGAGCCGTCCCCCATGCCCCGCCTCGCTCTCTACGCCCTGGTCGTCTGCGCCCTGTCGGTCGCCGCGGCGGTGGTCTCCTTCGTCGCGGGCAACCTGCTGGGGATCGTGTGGATCCTGCTGGGCGGTGTCTCGTCGAACATGGCCTGGTTCTACCTGCGCAAGGCGAAGGCCGAGAAGGCGGCGGCAGCACAGACCGCCTAGCGGCGCGGGCCCATTCCCCGGGCCGCGCCCTAGCGGGCCGCCTCGCAGAGCGGCGTCGTCTCCTGCCAGAACTGGAACAGGTTGCGCCCGCAGTAGCTCTCCAGCTCGTCCACCCCGAGCCCGCCGGTGATCGCGTAGATCACGTCGAAGAACACCCGGTTCACGCTCGGCACCCACAGCAGGGCGAACACGAACAGCAGCCCGAAGGGCGCGTACGGCTCGATCTGCCTGCGGATCCCGTACGAGAGCCAGGGCTCGATCACCCCGTAGCCGTCGAGGCCGGGCACGGGCAGGAAGTTCAGGATCGCCGCCGACACCTGGAGCAGCGCCAGGAACGCCAGCGCGTACCGGAAGGCGGGCGGGACGCCGTCCAGCGCGTCCAGCCAGAACGGTGCGGTGCAGATGACCGCGAACGCCACGTTGGTGAGCGGTCCGGCCGCCGAGATCAGGCTGTGCTTCCAGCGCCCCTGGATGCGGCCCCGCTCGATGAAGACGGCGCCGCCGGGAAGACCGATGCCGCCCATGATCACGAAGATGATCGGCAGCACGATGCTGAGCAGCGCGTGCGTGTACTTGAGCGGATTGAGCGTCAGATAGCCCTTGGCCCCGATGCTGATGTCGCCGCTGTGCAGGGCGGTGCGGGCGTGCGCGTACTCGTGCAGGCAGAGGGACACCACCCAGGCCGCGGTCACGAAGAGGAAGACCGCGATCCCCGGGGAGGCGGCGAAGTCCGTCCAGACGGCCCAGCCCGTGACCGCCATGACGGCGACGATGCCGAGGAAGACCGGGCTGATGCGGCGGTCCCGGCGGCTGATGGCGGTGGTCATGGGGGCGACTCCTGGGACGGTGTGACACATGCTGCCGGGCCCGGCCGCGCAGCCGACCGTACCCCCCGACACCCCACCCAACGCCCGACCCCACCCGTGAGGTTCCCCGGCCCCGGCCGCGGGCCCCTTCCCGGGGCGGGCCGGGGCGTTCGTGCCCTTTCCGGCGGGCCAGGGACAATGGCCCGGTGCGCTACCAGATCCTCGGCCCCGCCCGAGCCCTCCGCGACGACGGCACCCCCGTCCCCCTCGGCGGCCCCCGCCTGCGCGCACTCCTGACCGCGCTCGCCCTGCGCCCCGGCAGGCCCGTCTCCGTCGCGGTGCTCGCCGACGACCTGTGGGGCGACTCCGACACCGCCCCCGCCGACACCCCCGGCGCCGTCCAGGCGCTCATCGCCCGGCTGCGCAGGAGCATCGGCCGCGACACCGTCACCTCCGCTGCGGGCGGCTACGTACTGGACGCGGACCCCGACGACATCGACCTGCACCGCTTCGAGTCCCTCACCACCGAGGGCCTGCGTGCCGCCGCCGAGGGCGATCCGACCAAGGCCGTGGCCCTGCTCGACGACGCACTCGCCCTCTGGCGGGCCGGCGGCGGTCCTGCCCTGGCCGACCTGCCGTCCCGCACCGCCGACTCGGCCCGCTGGGACGCCCGCCTGCTCGACGCGCGCCGCGCCCGGCTGAGCGCCTCGCTCGCCCTCGGCGCCGCCGCCGAGGCACTGCCGGAACTGACCGCGCTCTGCGCCGAGCACCCCCTGGACGAACCCCTCCAGGCACTGCGGCTGCGCGCCCTGCACGCCACCGGCCGCACCGCCGAGGCCCTGGCCGCGTACGAGACGGTGCGCACCGAGCTCTCCGACCGCCTCGGCACCGACCCCTCCGCCGAACTCCGCGCCCTGTACGCCCAGTTGCTGACCCCGGACGCAGCCCCGACGCCACCGGCCGCACCCGCGTCGGCCCCGCCCGCCCCGCCCACCGGCAACCTCCGCGCCCGGCTCACCTCCTTCGTCGGCCGCGAGACGGACATCGGCGTCATCGGCGGCGACCTCGCACAGGCCAGGCTCGTGACGCTGCTCGGGCCCGGCGGCGCGGGCAAGACGCGGCTCTCGCAGGAGGCCGCCGAGGCCGCCAGGACGGCGGGCACCAGGACTGCGGGCACCAGGACGGCGGGCACCACGACGGCGGGCGTCGGCCCCGGGCCGTGGGCCGACGGCATCTGGATGGTGGAACTCGCCCCGGTGGACGACCCGGAGACCGTCCCCGAGGCGGTCCTCACCGCACTCGGCGCCCAGGAGACCTTCCTGCGCGGCGCGGGCGCGGAGGAACTGCGCGCCGCCGACCGGACCGCGGGCGACCCCCTCGCCCGCCTCACCGAGTACCTGGCCCGCCGCCGCGTACTGATCCTGCTCGACAACTGCGAGCACCTGGTGGCCGCCGCCGCCCACCTCGCCGAGCACCTCCTCGCGCACTGCCCCGGGCTGACGATCCTCGCCACCAGCCGCGAACCCCTGGGCGTACCGGGGGAGTTGGTGCGCCCGGTGGAACCGCTGCCGCCGCCCGTCGCGCTGCGGCTGTTCGCCGAGCGCGGCGCCGCCGCCCGGCCGGGCTTCCGTACCGACGACGACCCGGCCGCCGCCGCCGAGATCTGCCGCCGCCTCGACGGACTGCCGCTCGCCATCGAACTCGCCGCCGCCCGGCTGCGGATGCTCACCCCCCGGCAGATCGCCGACCGGCTGGACGACCGGTTCAAGCTGCTGACCGCGGGCGCCAGGACCGTACTGCCCCGACAGCAGACGCTCCGCGCGGTCGTCGACTGGTCGTGGGAACTGCTGGAGCAGGACGAACGGCAGGCCCTGGCCGCACTCTCCGTCTTCCAGGGCGGCTGCGACCTGGCCGCCGCCGAAGCCGTCTGCGGACCCGCCGCCCTCGACCTGCTCGGCTCGCTCGTCGACAAGTCCCTGGTCGTCGCCGCACCCGCCGAAGACGCCGCGGGCGGCGGCGGCGAGATGCGCTACCACCTGCTGGAAACCGTCTCGGAGTACGCGGCCGAACGCCTCGCCGAGTCCGGCGCCCGCACCGAGGCGGAGCGCCGCCACCTCGTCCACTTCCGCGAACTCGCCCGCACCGGGCACCCGTTGCTGCACAGCCCGGCACAGCTCCACTGGGTCGGCCGCTTCCAGCGCGAGTACGAGAACCTGCGGGCCGCCCTGCGCCGCGCCGTCGCCGCCAAGGACGAGCACGAGGCGCTCTGCCTGGTGCACTCCCTCGCCTGGTACTGGCAGGTCCGCGACCGGCTCACCGAGGCCAGGCACTGGACCTCCGTCACCATGGAACTGAGCGAGGACCCGTTCCTCGTCGACCCCGTCGAGCGCGCCCCCGCCGTCTTCGAGGGCTGCACCGACGCACCCCCGCCGATGCGCCCCGAGGTGCTCCAGGAAGCCAGGCGCGGCATCCGGATCCTGCACGTGGTCACCATGGACCACCACAAGGACGCCTGGTACACCCCGGAGGCCAAGGACTGGCTGCGCCGGGTCGTTGCCACCTACAGCCCCGAGCTGCCGCAGGCCTGCCGCGCCCCCGGCTCGTTCTGGATCCTGGCACTGCTGATGACCGGCGAGGACGACGAGGAACTGCGCGAGGTGATCAACCGGAGCGTCGACGCCTGCCGCGGTTTCGGGTACGAGTGGGACCTGGCCTGCGCGCTGGAGATGCGGGCCAAGATCTTCGCCAACCGCACCGCCTGGGCCGGCGACGCCCGCCGGGACGGCGAGGAGAGCCTGGAGATCTTCCTGCGGATCGGCGACGCCTGGGGAGCGGCCGAGGCCCTGTCGTCGCTGGGCGAGGCGCACGAGCGGTTCGGGGACTTCGCCCGGGCCATCGAGGCTTACGAGGAGGCGATCACCCACGCGGAGGCACTCGACGCGAAGCCGCACGTCCTGTTGCTGCGGACCCGGCTCGCCGGTGCGCTCATCGAGGCAGGGCGGGGCGACGAGGGCGAGGCCCTGCTGCGGGCGGGCCTGGCGGACCCCGATCACCTGGGCTCCGAAGCCGGGCCGCCCACCCGGCTGTTCCTCGGTATCCGGCTGGCCCGCTCCGGCCGGCCGGCCGAGGCCCGTGAGCAGTTCAGGCTGCTGCGCGAGGGCTTCGACAACGGCAACCTGAGGATCTTCGAGGGGATCTCGCTCGGCCTGCTCGCCTGGGTGGCCAACCTGGAGGGCGCGTACGAGGAGGGGCTCTCCACGGGCGCCCGCGCCCTGGCCCTGGCCGAGGACACGCTGTCCAGGATGATCGCCCCGCAGATGACGGCCGTGCATCTGATGACCGTGGCGGGTTCGCTGGCAGGGCTCGCCACGGCCGGTGCCGCGACGGACGACTCCCTGGCGGCGGACGCGGCCCGGCTGCTCGGGACCTACCACGAACACCTCCCCGCGGGTTACTTCGTCAATGACCAGGAGGCCGAGAGCCGGGACTTCGCGGCCGGTCTGGCCCGCGAAACACTGGGCGACACCGCCTACGAGGCGGCGTACGCGGAAGGCGGTGGCCTCTCCTTGGAGGAGGCCACCGCCCTCGTGCGGACGCGACGCGGTCAGTACCGGAGTGATGACGACGGTGACGTCGGGGCGGAACACCCCTGAGCGCCGGTCAGGTCTTCCTGCGGAACTTGGAGATCGCCAGCGGCGCCGTCACCAGGGTGATCACCACGGACCAGGCCAGCACCATCCACACGTCCTGTGCGATCGGGCCGCCCAGGAACAGCCCGCGCACCGCGTCCGCCAGGTTGGACAGCGGGTTGTAGTCGGTGAAGGTCTGCAGCCAGCCCGGCATCGTCTTCGTCGGCGTGAAGATCGAGGAGCCGAACTGGAGCGGCATCAGCACGATCATCGCCATGCCCTGCACCGCCTGTGCCGTCTTGACGGTCAGACCGATCAGGATGAAGATCCACATCAGTGCGGCGCCGAAGAACAGCGACAGACCGACCGCCGCGAGGACGTGCAGCGGCGACGTGGTGATGGACATGCCCAGGATGAGACCGACGGTCAGCAGGATCGCGAAGGCGATCATCATCCGGCCGATCTCGACGACTATCTTCGCGATGAGCACCGAGGACCGGGCGATGGGCATCGTCCGGAACCGGTCCATGACTCCCTTCTGGAAGTCCTCGTTGACACCGGTGCCGACCGCCATCGACACGTTCATGCCCATCATGGCCATCAGGCCGGGCACCAGATAACTGACGTACTGGTCCTGGTTGCCCTGGCCGGAGATCGCACCGCCGAAGACGAACGTGAACAGCAGGGTGAAGATGATCGGCATGAACAGGACGTCGAACAACGACTCCGGGTCCCGCTTGATCTGCAGCGCGTTGCGCCGGGCGAGCGCGCTGATGTGACGCAGATTGGCGCGCAGGCCGATGCGGCCCTCGTCGGTGACGGCCGCCGGGCGGACCTGCCGCTGGTCCGGTTCCGGCTTGGTCAGGGTGGCCGTACTCATGCCGCTACCTCTTCCTTGTCCTGGACCTGGTCCCGGACCTCGTCCTGGATCTGCTCCTGCGGCGGGGGAGCGTTGTCCGCCTCGCTGCTCTTCTCGCCCGTGATCGCCAGGAACACCTCGTCCAGGCTGGGCAGATGGGTGCCGATGTCGGCGATGGCGAACCCGCGCGAGCCCAACAGGCCGATCACGGCCGTCAGTTGCTCGTCGCTGAGGATCGGTACGTACAGCAGGCCCTCGTCGACGCGGGTCTGCGCGCCCGCGATGCCGTCCAGGCCCGCCTCGGCCAGGGTGCCCGCCATCGCGTTCAGCTGGGCCGGGTCGGAGGGGCGGATCTGCAGGGTGCGCCCGCCGACCTTGGCCTTGAGCTCGTCGACCTTGCCCTCCGCGACGACCTTGCCCCGGTCGATCACGGTCAGCTCGCTGGCCAGCTGCTCGGCCTCCTCCATGTACTGCGTGGTGAGCAGCACGGTGACGCCCTCGCCGACCATCCGCTGCACCTCCGCCCACACCTCGTTGCGGGTGCGCGGGTCGAGGCCGGTCGTCGGCTCGTCCAGGTAGAGCACGGCGGGCTGCCCGATCATGGACGCCGCCAGGTCGAGCCGGCGCCGCATGCCGCCGGAGTACGTCGCGGCGGCCTTCTTCGCCGCCTCGGTCAGCGAGAACCGCTCCAGGAGGTCGTCCGCGCGCTTGCGGGCGTCCTTGCGGGGCAGATCGAGCAGCCGCCCGATCATGTAGAGGTTCTCCCAGCCGGAGAGCTTCTCGTCGACCGAGGCGTACTGCCCGGTCAGGCCTATCGTGCGGCGCAGCTGCCTCGGCTGGCGGACCACGTCGTATCCGGCGACGGTCGCCGTGCCGGAGTCCGGCTGGATCAGGGTGGAGAGGCAGCGCACCAGCGTGGTCTTGCCCGCGCCGTTGGGCCCCAGGACGCCGAGGACCGTGCCCTCGCGGACGTCCAGGTCCACGCCGTCCAGCGCCTTGGTCTCTCCGTAGTGCTTGACCAGGCCTCGTACCTGGATGGCGGGGGTACCGGAGCCGCCCGGTTTCTTGTCGTGTCGCGTCATGTCCACCATTGGAGCAGCCGCCACTGACAATCCGCCTACAGCGCGGATCCAGCGACGGCGGCCCACCGACAGATCACCGACAGACCGCCGATGACGAGCACCGATGACAGAGCAACGACGGCCCGCCGGTGGGGGAGGCCGGCGGGCCGTCGTTTCGTGCGGGCAGTGGCTCTAGTGGAAGGTGTGCTCCTCGCGCGGGAACGTTCCGCCCGAGACCTCGTCCGCGAACGCCCGCGCCGCGTCCCCGAGGGTCTGCCGCAGGTTCGCGTACTGCTTGGTGAAGCGCGGCACCTTGCCGCCGGTCAGCCCCACCATGTCGGTGTAGACGAGGACCTGCGCGTCCGTGTCGGGGCCCGCGCCGATGCCGATGGTCGGGATGGACAGGCTGCGGGTGACCTCGGCCGCCAGCTCCGCCGGGACCAGCTCCAGGACCACTGCGAAGGCGCCCGCGTTCTCGGCGGCCTTGGCGTCCCGCAGCAGCTGGTGCGCGGCCTCGTCGCCGCGCCCCTGCACCCGGTAGCCGAGCGTGTTCACCGACTGCGGGGTCAGCCCCAGGTGCGACATCACGGGGATGCCGGAGGAGACCAGCAGTTCGGTCTGCGGCAGCGAGCGCTCGCCGCCCTCCAGCTTGACCGCGCCGACGCCCGACTCCTTGATCAGCCGGGTGGCGTTGCGCAGGGCCTGTACGGGGCCCTCCTGGTACGAGCCGAACGGCAGGTCCGCGACGACCATGGCGCGCTGGGTCCCTCGGACGACGGCGGCCGACAGCACGGCCATCTCGTCCATGGTGACCGGCACGGTGGTCTCGTAGCCGAGGTGGCAGTTGCCCATGGAGTCCCCGACGAGCAGCACCGGAACCCCGGCCTCGTCGAACACGGAGGCCGTCATCGCGTCGTACGCGGTGAGCATAGGCCACTTCTCGCCGCGCTCCTTGGCGGCGGCGATCTGGTGAACGGTGATCCGGCGGGTGCCGGTACCCCCGTAGAGTGACTTCGGGTCCCGGCTCCCGGCGGCGGGCGCCGGAGCGGCGGGTGCCGGCGTGGCGGGTGCCGAAGCGGTGGGTGCCGCGACCGGGGCGGCAGTGGGTGACCCGGCGGAATCCGGGTTCTGGGCAGCGTTCTGGGCAGCCTGAAGCGTCATGGCTGAAACGGCTCCTTCGTCATCTCGAAGCGCCCTTACGGCGTCTCCGGACCGCATCCATGGTGGCATCCCCGGCGCCAGTCCGGTAGTGGGACGACACGACACCCTCCCCACCTGCCCTTTTGTGCGCGTTTCGTCACAGAGGGCGGGGCAGGGGGCTGACCAGGAACCCGCCACCGGGCACGGCCGTCCTCACCCCCGTACGGCCGTTGTGGATGGCGGCGGAGATGGACACCGGTCATCGCCTAGGGTCAAGGGGCGGGGCGGGCGGTGAGCGAGCAAGGCAAGTGAGGACAGCGGTATGGCGCAGGCGTACAGGCCGGACACCGGGAACGACGGCCCGGAGGCGGAACCCTCCAGGACCGGCCCCGGAGCCACGGGCGCGACCGCCGCAGGCTCCGGTTGGGGTTCAGGTTCAGGCTCCGGTTCGCGTTCAGGTCCGGGTTCGGGTTCGGGTTCCGGATCGCGTCTCGGCCGGATGACGGCCGGCTGGCGCGGCGACCCCCGGATCTGGCGGCGCGGCATCTTCCTCGCCGTCATCGCCGTGCTGGTCGCGCTGGTGATGATCTTCCACGCCCAGATCCCCAACACCATCGGCAACCTCGGCAGCCTCACCGAGACGTTCCTGCCCTGGTTCGGCCTGGCGATCCCGCTGCTGCTGGTGCTCGCCCTGCTGCGCCGCTCGGCCCTCGCCCTGGTCGCGCTGATCCTCCCGGCCGCCGTCTGGCTCAACCTCTTCGCCGGGCTCTACTCCGACAAGTCGGCCCCCGGCGGCGACCTCACCGTCGCCACCCACAACGTCAACGCCGAGAACAACGACCCCGAGGGCACCGTCCGCGTCCTCGCGGACTCCGGCGCCGACGTGGTGGCCCTGGAGGAGATCAGGGGCGACCGGGTGGGCGCGTACCAGCAGGCCATGGGCAAGACGTACAAGTACCACGCCATCGAGGGCACCGTCGGCCTGTGGAGCAAGTACCCGATGACGGACAGCCACCAGGTCGACATCCAGCTCGGCTGGGCCCGCGCCATGCGCTCCACGGTGACCACCCCCAAGGGCGAGGTGGCCGTCTACGTGGCCCATATGCCGTCCGTCCGGGTCAAGCTCAAGTCGGGCTTCACCGCAGGTCAGCGCGATGCCAGCGCCGACGCCCTGGGCGAGGCCATCGCCCGCGAACCGCTGCGCCGCATCGTGCTGCTCGGCGACCTCAACGGCACCATGAACGACCGCGCCCTCAACGGCATCACCGCCCAGATGCGCTCCACCCAGGGCGCCGCGGGCGACGGTTTCGGCTTCAGCTGGCCCGCCGCGTTCCCGATGGCCCGCATCGACCAGATCATGGTCAAGGGCGTCGAGCCGATGTCCTCGTGGACCCTGCCGGAGACGGCCAGCGACCACCTGCCGATCGCGGCACGCGTGAAGTTCTAGGTCCGGCGCACGCCTGAAGTCCTGGCCCTGGCGCACGCGTGAAGTTCTCACCCCGGCGGGGGCCGGGCACCTCAGCCCGACTCCCGCCACCGGTTGGTGATCGGCAGCCTGCGGTCCTTGCCGAACCCCTTCGGGGAGATCTTCGTGCCCGGCGGGTACTGGCGGCGCTTGTACTCCGCCGTGTCCACCATCCGCAGCGTCCTCGCCACCAGCTCGCGCTCGAAGCCCGCCGCCACGATCGCTTCCAGGCCCTGGTCCCGGTCGACGTACCTCTCCAGGATCTTGTCGAGGACGTCGTAGTCGGGCAGCGAGTCCGTGTCGACCTGGCCGGGGCGCAGTTCGGCGCTGGGCGGCTTGGAGATCGAGTTCTCCGGGATCGGCGGGGTCTGCCCGCGCTCCTCGGCCGCCTTGTTGCGCCAGCGGGCCAGCTCGAAGATCCACGACTTGTAGACGTCCTTGATGGGACCGTACGCGCCGACCGAGTCGCCGTAGAGGGTCGAATAGCCCACCGCCAGCTCGGACTTGTTGCCCGGGGCGAGGACCAGGTGGCCCTCCTGGTTGGAGAGCGCCATCAGGGTGGTGCCGCGCAGCCGGGACTGGAGGTTCTCCTCGGCGAGACCGGTCAGGGCCAGGGAGTCCATGTACGCGTCGAACATCGGGCCGATGGCGACGGTGCGGTAGTTCAGTCCGGTACGGCGGGCCAGTTCGGCGGCGTCGTCCTTGGAGTGCTCCGAGCTGTACTTCGACGGCATGGACACGCCGTACACGTTCTGCGCGCCGACCGCGTCGCAGGCGACGGCGGCGACCAGTGCGGAGTCGATGCCGCCGGACAGCCCGATCAGTACGGAGGTGAAACCGTTCTTCGCGAGGTACGCGCGCAGCCCGACCACCAGCGCCGTGTACACCTCCTCGGTGTCCTCCAGCCGCTCCGAGTAACCCCCGGCCAGTTCGGCGTCGTACGCGGGCAGCGGGTCGGCGCTCAGCACCACCCGGTCGATGTGCAGGCCGTCGTCGACGGTCCCGGTCACCGGGTCGTCGCTCGCGGCGGGCAGGTCCAGGTCGAGCAGCATGCTGCCCTCGGAGAACTGCGGGGCGCGGGCGATCACTTCGCCGTCCTTGTCGCAGACGATCGAGTCGCCGTCGTAGACCAGCTCGTCCTGGCCGCCGATCATCGCCACGTACGCGGTGGTGCAGCCGGCCTCCCGCGCGCGCCTGCGCACCAGGTCGAGGCGGCTGTCGTCCTTGTGGACCTCGTACGGCGAGGCGTTGATGGAGAGCAGCAGCCCGGCGTGCGCGGTGCGGGCTGCGGGCACCCGGCCGCCGTCCTGCCAGAGGTCCTCGCAGATGGCGAGGGCGACGTCCACCCCGTGCACCCGGACCACCGGCATCGAGTCGCCCGGCACGAAGTACCGGAACTCGTCGAAGACGCCGTAGTTGGGGAGGTGGTGCTTGGCGAAGGACAGCGCCACCCTGCCCCGGTGCAGTACGGCGGCGGCGTCCTGCGGGGCCCCGGCAGGCTGGCCGTAGCGCGGTTGCGCCTCGGCGGCCCGGTCGAGGTAGCCGACCACGACCGGGATGTCCCCGAAGCCCTCCTCGTCGAGCTGCGCCGCCAGCGCGCGCACGGCTTCGCGGGAGGCCTCGACGAAGGACGACCGCAGGGCCAGGTCCTCCACGGGGTACCCGGTCAGCGCCATCTCGGGGAACGCGATCAGATGCGCGCCCTGCTCGGCGGCGTGCCGGGTCCAGTGGACGATTCTCCGGGCGTTGCCCGCGAGATCGCCGACGGTCGAGTCGATCTGGTTCAGAGCGAGACGTAGTTGAGGCACGCCCGCCACTCTAATCGTCTACTTGACGCGATGTCCTGGCGGGCGTGCCGCGCCCCGGTGTCCGGAGGCTTCCTGGCCGGGGTCCGGGGGTTACTTGGTCGGGCCGGACCAGACGGCGTCGTCGTAGCCGACGGCCGGGGACATCTCCACCGACGCCGCCCCCGCGGCCTCCGGCGGCAGGTCGAAGGCGTAGGTGCCGGTCTTGCTCTTCCCCGGGTGCAGGGCCCCTCGGAACGAGGTGGGCACGCGCCCGTCGAAGACCTTCTCGACCTCCGCGCCGTCGGCGTCCTTGAAGTGCGGGATCGCGTACAGGGAGTCGAACTTCTCCTTGGAGCCGTTCGTCAGCGTGATCTCCACCGTGTACGACCGGTAGCCCTCGGTGTGCCCCGCGGCGGTGTCACTCGCGGTGTACGGCACCGGCTTCCCGATCTTGATCGAGACGCCGTCCGGGTAGGTGAAGGTGGTGCCGAAGGCCTTGGGCTTCGCGGCTTCGGCCTCGGCGGCCGCCTCGGCGGACGCGGACGCCTCGGCCCGCGCACGCTCCTCGTCCACGGCCGAGAGCTCCTTGTCCCTGGCCTCGGCCGAACGGCTCTCGGACGCCTCCGCCTCCTGCACCTGGCGGTCGAGCTCCTTGACGCCTTCCTTGATCGCGGTGACGGCGAAGATGCCGGTGCCTATCGCGATCATGATGCCGAGCCCGCCCAGGGCCATTCCGAACAGGGCCATGACCCGGTTGCTGGCAGTGCCCTTCTTGACGTGCCCGAGGGCGACGAAGCCGAAGACCACGGCCAGCAGCGACGGGAGCCAGGTCAGCCAGAAGAGGAAGACCAGCGCGCCCAGCAGTACGCCGAGGATGCCGAGGGTCAGGGAGGCGATGCCCATGCCGTTGCGGGGCGGCTGGTCCAGCGGGCCCAGTGGGGGCGCGTACCCGTAGGGATAGCCGTAGCCGGGCGGCGGGCCCATGGTGGGCGGGCCCATATCGGGCGGGCCCATGGGCGCGGTCGGCGGTTCCGGGACCTGGTGCCCCTCCTGGGGCGGGGCGGCCCACGGGTTCTTCCCCTGGCCGGGGGAGTGGTTCTGGTCTGCGGGAGGGGTGGGTGCGGACATGCGGAATCCTCGGGCGGGGTTCTGGGGTGGGGCGCTCGGAGCGTGATCGAATCCAAGTTCGACGACACTAACAGGCCCTTTACCGGAAGATCACGAATTCCCCACGCCGTGCGCCGAGGGTGCGGGAGCGCCGCGCGGCGGCAACTCCCGTACCCACCTTGTCGGTCGGCTCAGCGGCGGTAGCCCAGCACCGTCATCATCCCGGCCTCCGAGTGGTAGACGTTGTGGCAGTGGATCATCCACAGCCCCGGGTTGTCGGCGTCGAAGTCCACCGTCAGGCGCCCGTTGGGCAGGATGACCGCGGTGTCCTTGCGGGGGCCGTTCTTGCTGTTGGCCAGGGCGAAGGTATGGCCGTGCAGATGCAGCGGGTGCCACATCGTCGTCGCGTTGGTGAAGTCGAGCCTGACCCGCTCGCCCGCCTTCACCGGGTGCCGCTGGCCGGCCGAGTACGGCTTCCTGTCGAAGGCCCAGTCGTACTTCGCCATCCCGCCGGTCAGCCGGATCCTCACCGTCCGGTCCGGCTCGCGGGCCGGCAGTGCGACGGACTCGTCCGCCGACAGCCTGTCCGCCGTCAGCACCTTCCCGGTCAGTTCCTTCGGCCGTACGGAGGCGGCGGGCGCGGCACCGCCACCGGTGCGCAGCAGCGCCATGGCCGCCGCCTTCTTGCCCTCGGCGAGCGCGGTCAGCGGAAAGACCCCGTCCTTGGCGGTGACCAGGACGTCGTACCGCTCGCCCATGCCCAGCAGCAGCGCGTCCGTCGTGGCGTGCCGGACCGGGAAGCCGTCCGTGTGGGTGACCGTCATGCGGTGGCCGCCGAGCGCGACGCGGAAGGCGGTGTCGCCGCCCGCGTTGATGATCCGGATGCGGATCCGGTCGCCGGGCTTGGCGCTGTACGTCGAAGGGGCCTCGGGGGTGCGGCCGTTGACGAGGTAATGCGGGTAGGCGACGTCGCCCGTGTCGGGGCCCAGGATGTCGCTCTTGGTGCCCATCATCATGCGCGAGGGCCCGGAGGGTTTGGGGGCGGGCTTGGCGGAGGACTGTGCGGGTGCGGGCATCGAGTGGCCCTCGTGGCCACCGCTTCCGCCCGCGGCGCCGGAGCCCGTGTCGCCGCCGTGGTCCATCCCGCCCATGTCGCCGCCGCCGTGGTCCATGCCGCCCATGCCCTTGCTGAGTTCGGCCAGCACCGCCTCCGGGGTGGACCCGTCGACGCCGTCGACCCAGTCGTCCAGGACGACGACCCACTCCTTGTCGTACTTCAGCGGCTCCTTGGGGTCCTCCACGATCAGCGGCGCGTACAGCCCCCGGTCCTGCTGCACGCCCGAGTGCGGGTGGAACCAGTACGTACCGGGGTGCGGCACCGCGAACCGGTAGGCGAACTCCGCACCCGGCTTGATCTCCTGCTGCGTCAGACCGGGCACGCCGTCCATGTCGTTGCGCAGGGCCAGACCGTGCCAGTGCAGGGAGGTCGCGGCGGGAAGGTGGTTGGCGAGGGTCAGGGCGAGGGTGTCGCCCGCCGTCACCCGTACCTCCTTGCCGGGCAGCGCGTCCCCGTACGCCCAGGACTTGACGGTCGTACCGCCGCCGAGGTCCAGGGTGGCGGGGGTCGCGGTCAGCTTCACGTCGCGGACCGGTCCGGTGGCGCCGCGGGCCTTCTCGGCGGCGGCGACCTCCTTGTCGTACGGCGCGATGAAGCCCTGCGGGGCGGGGCCGCCGCTGCCGGTGCCGGCTCCGGGCCTGGCGCCGGAGTGGTCCATGCCTTCCATTCCGTCCATGCCCGATCCGGAGGAACCGGACGAGCAGGCTGCCAGGAATCCGGTGCCTGCGGCGGCGACGGCGGCGCCGAGCAGGGTGCGGCGCGTGGTGTAGGTACCCATGGGAGAAGTCCTCGTGTGGTGGTGTCGGTGAAGGCGAGTGCGGGCACGCGTGCGCGCGCGCCGGAGCGAGAAGGCGTCCCTTGAGGGGACTCCGCTCCTAGATCCGCAGTACCGACAGCCGGGCGAGAACCGTTCTGGGCGGCGGGGGCTGGGGCCACAGGGCCCGCAGCAGGGCCCCGCGCAGGAACCGCGCGAGGTCCCGGGCGGCCGCGCGACGGACCACCAGCCACGCCCCGAGCAGGGCGACGCCCCAGGCGCCGAGCACGGCGAGGCAGACGGACATGGGGTCCATGCCGTGCGAGGGGTCCTGGGGTGCGGAGGCGGCAGTTCCGGCCGTGCCGTGCTCGGGCGACGGGGCCGCCGTCATCGCGTGGGCGGTACCTGCCGTGTCCGGCACGTCCGTCATGTCCGCCACGCCCGTCATGCCTGCCGTGCCTGCCGTGCCTGCCACGGCGGGGGCGCTCACGGCCGTCCCGGTGTCCCCGTGACCGGTTCCGTGCTCCTCGGCGGGGTGTCCCAGCGTGTGCATCGTGAAGATGCCGAACAGGAGCGCGGCGAACAGCAGCAGCCGTCCGCCCCACGCGCTCCGTCCGTTGGTCACCATGCCCGGCACCTTACCCCCGGCGGGTATCGCCTCGGCAAGTGGGATGCGGCAAGAATTAGCATCAATCCCACTATGTCCGTATTCAGCACTCGCCCTCTCGCCGTTCTCCTCGGCCTCGGCGCCGCCGCGTACACCACATGGGTGATCGAGGTCCTCCTGTGGACCGGCCTCGATCCCATCCGTACGTACGTCAGTGAACTGGCCGCCGCGGACCAGCCCTTGGGCGGACTCTTCCGCGCCACCGACCTGGTGGCGGGCTCGCTGCTGTTCCTCGGCGCGCTGTGGGCGCTGGCGCGCACGCCGCGCAGGCCGTGGCTGGTGGCGGGCTGGGCGGGGCTGGTTCTGTTCGGCGGGGCGACCGTCGCGGACTCCCGGCTTCCGCTGAGCTGCGCGCCCACCGCCGACCCGGAGTGCGCGGCCAGGGAGACCGCGGGTCTGGTCCCGGCGACCCACACCGCGCACGCCTGGAGCAGCAGCCTCGCCATCGTGGGCGCGCTGGCCGGGATCGTCGCGCTCACCGTCGCCGCACGCCGCTACCGGCAGTGGACGCCGCTCGCCCGCAGCGGCCCCGCCCTGGTCGCCCTCGAACTGGCCGCCACCGCCTGGACCCTGGCCTCCGTAGCCGCCTTCCAGGCCGGGAGGGGCACTTATCTGCTCGGGGCCGGGCAGCGGCTGCAAGTGCTGCTGGTGGCGATCTGGCTGGCGGTGCTCGCACGGTCGGTGTGGCGCGAGAAGCTGTCCCCGTGACTGACGCGAATGAGTTGTTCGTACGGATCGGTGGTGTCGCGCACCACGTGGTCGTCGAGGGCAGCGGCCCGGTGTGCGTGCTGAGCGCGGGACTGGCGATGAGCTGGTTCGACTGGGAGCCGGTGGTACGGCTGCTCGCCCCGCGCCGCACCGTGGTGTGCTTCGACCGGCCGGGCCACGGTCTCTCGGAGCCCGCCGCGGTCCCGCCGACCGCCGCCGGTGAGGCGCACCGCATCGCCGCCCTGCTCGACGCGCTCGGCCTGGGCACCGGATCGGCGGGACCCGCCACGGTCGTCGGCCATTCGATCGCCGGATTCCACGCGGAGGCGTTCGCGCGGCTGTACCCGGCGCGCACGGCGGGGGTGCTCCTGCTGGACTCCAGCGTCGAGCCCCACGCGCGCGTGCCCGCGGCGCCCGCCGTCCGCACGGCCCTCGCGCGCGGACTGGCCGCCGCGCTGACCGCCGTCGGCGCCCCGGCCGCGCTCGGTCCCGCGACCCGTCGCGCGGTGGTCCGCGCCTCCCGGGCGGACGGCGCGGCCGACCCGGCGCCCACGGAACTCGTACGCCGCACCTACCGCACCGCGCGGGTGCTCGACGGGGCGCTCCTGGACAACACCCACTACATGGCGGTGGCCGCCGAACTCCTCGCCCTGCGCGCCACCCACCCGCTGCCCGCCGGAGCCCCGGTGACGGTCATGCCGGGCTACGACGGCCGTCCGGGTCTCCTCGCCGTCCGGTGGCTGGAGCGCCAGCGCGATCTGGCCGACCTGCTCGGCGCCCGCTTCGAACCGGCAGTGCCCGCCGGGCACTTGGTGATGCTGGACCGGCCGGAGGCGGTCGCGAGGGCGGTGCTGCGAGTCCGTCACGGTGCGTAATGCTGGTCACGGGCGGTTGTCAGACCCGCGTGGTCACATGGATCCATGACTGATCACGAGGCATCGAAGAAAACGGCGACATCGAAGAGAACGGCGAAATCGACGGCACCATCGTCCGCCCCGCCGTCGGAGCTGACCGTGCGCGTCATCGGCACCGACCTGCCGGGACTCACCTGCGAGGAGTTCCGGGACGTGCACGTGGCGGTGCAGCGCGGCCGCGAGCCGGACCGGCCGGTGCGGGGCGACGCGGCGGAAGCGGTCTGGGACTTCCCGGTGCGTGTGGTGACCGGAAGGGACGGCAAGCCGGACTTCAAGGGGCCGTTCGTGCAGGGGCGGCCCGGCGAGCGGTTCTTCTATCTGACCTGGGGCGAGCTGCCGGAGGGCGGCGAGTTCGAGATGTTCCGCCGGGCCAAGATCTTCTTCGCCGACCTGCCCGCCGGACTCCTCGGCACGGGCCTGGCGGTGGGCCGGCTCGGGCTCACCGACGGCCAGGGCAAACCGCTGTGCGCGGCGGTCCGCCCGCCCCGTATCGCCTGGGACACGGGAGCGGGCGGATGACGTACGGCCGGGCCGGTGCTACTCGCCGCGCACCGGGGCGCCCCGCTCCTTCAACAGGTCGGCCATCAGCTCCAGTTCGGACTGCTGGGCGTCGACCATGCCCTGGGCGAGGGCCCGTTCCGCCGGTACCGTGCACAGCTTCGCGCAGCCCTCGGCCATCGCGACCCCGCCCTGGTGGTGGGTGGTCATCAGCCGCAGGTAGCGGATCTCGGCCTGCCTGCCGTCCGCCCTGCCCAGTTCGGCGAGCTCGGCCCGGGTCGCCATGCCCGGCATCAGCCCTTCCTCCTTCGGCTTCGGCCCGGCCGCGTGGCCCGTGCCCGAGTGCCCCATCCACGCCATCTGCGGCGCGTCCGGCGGCGAGATCTTCGGCAGGCCCCAGAGGTCCAGCCAGCCCAGCAGCATGCCGCGCTGATTGGCCTGCGTATTGGCGATGTCGTACGCCAGCCGGCGCACGTCGGTGTCCCGCGTCCGGTCCCGTACGACGAACGACATCTCCACGGCCTGCTGGTGGTGGGCCGCCATGTCCCGGGCGAACCCGGCGTCCGCCGAGTTCCCGGCGGGCACCGACGACCTGCTGGACGCCGCGGGGGACACGTCGGACGAGTCCCCCGCCGGAGCCGAGGCGGCCCGGGTCACCACCACCGCTCCCACCGCCACCACCAGGGCGAACACCACCGCCCCCACCGCACCCCACAGGGACCTGCTCACTTCTGGCCCACCGTGTCCAGGGTCAGCCCGTTGGAGCAGGCCGCGCCGGGCTCCGGGGTCTGCGGGCCCATCACGTACTGGGTGAAGAACTGGTTGACCCGCGGGTCGTCCGCCCCGGTCACCGTGACCTGCTTGCCCCACGCGCTCAGCATGATCGCCCCGGCCTGCTCGTTCACCGGGCTCATCAGCGAGTACTGGGTCTTCTTCACCTTGGCCTTGAGCTTGTCCAGATCGCCCTTGGCCGCCTTGTCGGTGTACGTCACCCACACCGCGCCGTGCTCCAGGGAGTGCACCGCGTTCATGTTCGGTATCGGCTTGTCGTAGACGTCGCCCTGGCAGTTCATCCACGCCTGGTGGTGGTCACCGCCGACCGGCGGGGTCATCGGGTAGGTGACCTCCTTGGTGACGTGCGTACGGCCCAGCTTCTTGGCGTCCCAGACCTTCTCGTCCTTGATGGGTCCCTTGGCCGCGACGGTCGCGGCCTCCTTCTTGTCGGACTCCTTCAGGAAGACGTACGCCCCGAAGCCGATCAGCCCGGCCAGTACGGCTCCGCCGGTGACCAGGGCGATCGCCTTGTTGCGGCGGTCGCGAGCCTTCTCGGCGCGCCGCATCTCCTCTATTCGGGCCTTGCGGGAAGTGGTGACAGACATGATCGGCAACGTCCTTACGCAGTACGGAGGATGAAAGGGGGAGAGGGGGATCCCGGAGCACGGGAACCTCTCCTACCTCCGCAGCACCTGAAGGACGTGCGGCCCCGGCGCCCGCGCCCGTGCCTCGCCCCCGCGTGCCGCTCCCGCCACCCCCGAGTCGTCCACCCGCCGCACCAGCAGCGGGACCGTCCCCGGTGTGGCGTCCTGCGGGGGTGCGGTCAGGACGGCGGGGGACAGGTGCGGGAAGACCCCGCAATGCCCCTGCTCGTAAGGGCAGTTGTACGCGGGAGCGGAGACCGCGGCCGTCACGGCATGGGGTCCGCCGCCGGTGGCATGGGCGGGAGCCGGGCCCAGGCAGAGCAGCAGCGCCCCGAGAAAGGCCGCCGCGGCACACAGGAGCGCCACACCGCGCCTGACGCGCGCGATGCCCTCGCTGTGCGCACGGTCCGCGGTGCACCTGATGCGACTGTTGCGGGTGTGCCGCAGGGCCCCCATGAGGGGGGATCGTAATGGCCACCTCGCCGTACGTCACCAGGCAACCGGGCGGAATCTTCAACTCCGTTCTGACGCTGGCGAGTTGGTGCACAATTCCCTCCATGGTGATCGTGGGCCTGTTGGTCGCAGTTCTTGTCTTCGTCGTCGTTGTCGTCCTCCCCGCCGTACTCGCCCGGCGCCTCCTCGGCGTCCGCGCGGTCAGGTCCCGGGTCGTCCTCTCCGGGCTGGTCGCCGTCACCGCGTCCGGCGCGCTGGTCGGCCCCTACATGGCGAAGGACGGCGCCCCCCAGCCGATGTTCATCTCACTGATGGCCCTCGTCGGCGTCCTCATGTCGATGACCGTCCTCGTCGTCCTGGACCTGGTCCTCCCCACCGGCCTGCGCCCCCTCGGCCGCCTCCAGTCCCTGCGCGCCAGGATCGCCCGCGCCCGCCGCTACTCCGGCGTCCTGCGCATCGCCACCCGGCACGGCCTCGGCCCCTACCTCCGGGGCCGCAGGCACGCCGGCGACGTACGCGACGAACTCCTCGCGACGGAGCTGCGCCAGGCGCTCCAGGCCGGCGGCACCACCTTCGTGAAGCTCGGCCAGCTGATGTCGACCCGCCGCGACCTGCTCCCCGAGGTGTACGTCGAGGAGCTCAGCCGCCTCCAGGACCAGGTGCCGCCCGCCCCCTGGCCGGAGGTCGAGGCCACCCTCACCGCCGAGCTCGGCGCACCCGTCGCGGAAGTCTTCACCGAGTTCGACCGAAAACCGCTGGCAGCCGCCTCCATCGCCCAGGTGCACGCCGCCGTCCTCAGCGACGGCACCCCGGCGATAGTGAAGGTCCAGCGCCCCGGCATCCTGCCGCTCGTCGAGCGCGACCTCGACATCGTCGGCCGACTCGCCGCCGCCCTGCACACCCGTACCGACTGGGGCCGCGGCCTCGGCCTCACCGACCTGGCCCGCGGCTTCGCCGTGGCCCTGCGCGAGGAACTCGACTTCCGCGTCGAAGCCCGCAACATGAAGGCCGTCCGCGCCGCCTCGACAGCCCGCGCGGGCACCGCCGCGCTCACCGTCCCCGTACTGCACGAACACCTCTCCACCGAGCGCGTCCTGGTGATGAGCCGCATCGAGGGCACCCCCCTCGGCCAGGCCGTCCCCGACGACGCCGACCACGGAGCCCGGATCGCCCACGCCCTGCTGCACGCCCTCCTCGACCAGATCATGCTGGACGGCGTCTTCCACGCCGACCCGCACCCCGGCAACATCCTGCTCCAGGACGACGGCACCCCCGCCCTCCTCGACTTCGGCTCCGTCGGCCGCATCGACCCCGGACTGCGCGACTCCCTCGCCGGACTCTTCCTCGCCGTCGAGAGCGGCGAGGCGGCCGCCCTGTGCGACGCCCTCCTCGAAGTCACCGACCGCCCCGAGGACGTCGACGAACAGCAGCTGCAGCGCGCACTCGGCCGCTTCAGCGCCCGCCACCTCGGCCGGGGCTCGGCCCCCGACGTCACCATGTTCACCGAACTCTTCCGCCTGGTCGCCGACTTCCGCCTCGCCGTCCCCGCCGAAATGGCCGCCGTCTTCCGCGCCCTGGCCACCCTGGAAGGCACCCTCGTACGGCTCTCGCCCGGCTTCGACATGCTGGCCGCCGCCCGCACGTACGCCACCGAACAGTTCCAGGACCGGCTGGCCCCGCGCAGCGTCCGCGACACCGCCCAGCACGAACTGCTCGCCCTCCTGCCCGTGCTGCGCCGGCTGCCCCGCCGCCTCGACCGAATAAGCGGCAGTCTCGCCGAGGGCCGCCTCTCGATGAACGTCCGCCTGCTCGCCGACCCGCGCGACCGGCGCTTCGTGGGCGACCTGGTCGGCCGGGTGGTGCTCGCCGCCGTCGGCATCTTCCTCGGCGTGGCCGGCCTCCAACTGGTCGGCATGGAGGGCGGCCCGGCCATGAGCGAGAAGCTCAATCTGTACGGCCTCGTCGGCTTCCACCTGCTGGCCCTCTCGGCGGCGGTACTGCTGCGGACCGTGTACGTCGTCAGCCGACCGGCCCCCTGACCCGGCCCCCTGACCGGCACGTCCGCCACCCGCGTCATCTTCACGAGGGGCGCTGCGCAACCTGCCGGAAACCGTGTGGTGGGATGCTGGGGAGCCCCCAGTGTGTCCCGAGGCGTCGGAGCAGGCGGCCTGACCAGCAAGGATGGATGTGAAAATGGACAAGCAGCAGGAATTCGTGCTCCGTACGTTGGAGGAGCGGGACATCCGCTTCGTGCGCCTGTGGTTCACCGATGTGCTCGGCTTCCTGAAATCGGTCGCCGTGGCGCCGGCCGAGCTGGAGCAGGCCTTCGACGAGGGCATCGGGTTCGACGGCTCCGCCATCGAGGGCTTCGCCCGGGTCTACGAGTCGGACATGATCGCCAAGCCGGACCCCAGCACCTTCCAGATCCTCCCCTGGCGCGCCGAGGCCCCCGGTACGGCCCGGATGTTCTGCGACATCCTGATGCCCGACGGCTCGCCGTCCTTCGCCGACCCCCGCTACGTCCTCAAGCGCATCCTCAACAAGACCTCCGACCTCGGCTTCACCTTCTACACCCACCCCGAGATCGAGTTCTTCCTGCTCAAGGACAAGCCGCTGGACGGCTCCAAGCCGGTCCCCGCCGACAACTCCGGCTACTTCGACCACACCCCGCAGAACGTCGGCATGGACTTCCGCCGCCAGGCGATCACCATGCTCGAATCGATGGGCATCTCGGTCGAGTTCAGCCACCACGAGGGCGCCCCCGGCCAGCAGGAGATCGACCTGCGCTACGCCGACGCGCTCTCCACCGCCGACAACATCATGACCTTCCGCCTGGTCATGAAGCAGGTCGCGCTGGAGCAGGGCGTGCAGGCCACCTTCATGCCGAAGCCGTTCAGCGAGTTCCCCGGCTCGGGCATGCACACCCACCTCTCCCTCTTCGAGGGCGACCGCAACGCCTTCTACGAGTCGGGCGCCGAGTACCAGCTCTCCAAGGTCGGCCGTTCCTTCATCGCGGGGCTGCTCAAGCACGCCGCCGAGATCTCCGCCGTCACCAACCAGTGGGTCAACTCCTACAAGCGCATCTGGGGCGGCTCCGCGCGCACGGCGGGCTCCGGCGGCGAGGCCCCCTCGTACATCTGCTGGGGCCACAACAACCGCTCCGCCCTCATCCGCGTCCCCATGTACAAGCCCGGCAAGACGGGCTCCTCGCGGGTCGAGGTCCGGTCGATCGACTCGGGTGCGAATCCGTACCTGACGTACGCGGTGCTCCTGGCCGCAGGTCTCAAGGGCATCGAGGAGGGGTACGAGCTTCCGCCGGGCGCCGACGACGACGTGTGGGCGCTCTCGGACGCCGAGCGGCGCGCCATGGGCATCGAGCCGCTGCCGCAGAACCTCGGTGAGGCCATCGCCCTGATGGAGCGCAGCGAGCTGGTGGCCGAGACCCTCGGCGAGCACGTCTTCGACTTCTTCCTGAGGAACAAGAAGCAGGAGTGGGAGGAGTACCGCTCCGAGGTGACCGCGTTCGAGCTGCGGAAGAATCTGCCGGTGCTGTAGCGGCAGGCGCGTCGGGCCCTCGGCAAAAGTCGGTGCGGGGGGCCCGGCGCCCTGAGAGAGTGCCGGACATGGATCGATCACTCATGTCTCAACTGGCACACGCGCACCACCCCATCGCCTCGCCGCTCGACGTCGCCTCGCTGGAGCGGGTGCTTGCCCGCGCCCTCGACCGGGGCGGCGAGCGCATCCTCGACCTCGGCTGCGGGCAGGCCGAGTGGCTGATCATGGCGCTGGAAGCACACCCGGGCACCACCGCCGAGGGCGTCGACCTCGCGGGCAATGCCCTGGCCGAGGGCCGCAGGCAGGCCGACGCGCGGGGTGTCGGTGACCGGCTGGCTCTCCATGAGGCGGACGCCGCCGCCTTCGCGTCGGACGCCCCCTTCGACGTCGTCATCAGCTCCGGCTCCACACACGTCTTCGGCGGGCTGCTCGGCACTCTGGAGGCCGCGCACAAGCACCTCGCGCCCGGCGGGCGGGTCGTCATCGGTGACGCGTACTGGCTGGCCGAGCCCTCGTCCGAGGCGGTCGAGATGCTGGGGGAGTACGAGGACCTGGCCTCCACCGTCTACCGGATCACCGACGCCGGCTGGACCCCGGTCTACGGCCACCTCTCCACCCGCCACGAACTCGACGACTACGAGTGGAACTGGACGGGATCGCTGTCCGCCTGGGCCCTCGACCACCCGGACGACCCGGACAGCGCCGAGGCGCTCGCCAAGGCCGCTCTGCACCGGTCCGAGTGGCTGCGGGGCTACCGCGACAGCTTTGGCTTCCACACGCTGGTTCTGCGCCGCACGGAAGGCTGAGCCCACCGGGCCGGGTGGGCGGCCGGGGCTGCCTGCGGCGCCATTTCCCCTCCCCGCCCCTTCCCGAACTGGGGCTCCGCCCCAGACCCCAGGTGGCGGGCCCGGCCACGGCCGGTGGTCACAGTGCGGGTGTGTGCGTGGCTGGCCGCGCAGTTCCCCGCGCCCCTGAAGTACTCGTCGCTGACGGGCGCCGGGAGCTGTGTGGTGCTTGGCGCGAGTAGTCGGATTGGGGGCGCGGGGAACTGCGCGAGCAACCACACTCGACCCGCGGGTAACAACCCCTGGCCCCGCGGAGCGGTTTAGGTGAAGGGGCGGGGAGGGGCATCGCCCGCCGCAGGCGCGACACCGCCCAACGCTCCCAGCGCCACGCGGCGGCAGCCGCAGATTGAGCGCAGTGGGAAGGGGCGGGGAGGGGCACTGGTCCGCCGCAGGCGCGACCCGCCCCGCGCCCCTACGCCGCCCCGTAGAAGAGCTCCTCCACCACGCCCCGGGCCCGTCGGGTGATTCGTCGGTAGTCGTCCAGCATGTCCCCGACGTGGCCCGTGTCGTAACCCAAGTAGCGTCCCATCGCCGCCAGTTCGCGGCCGTCCGACGGGAAGGTGTCGCCGGCGCGGCCGCGTACCAGCATCACCCCGTTGCGCACCCGGCTCGCCAGGACCCACGCCTCGTCGAGGATGGCGGCCTCCTCGGTCGGGATCAGGCCCGCCGCGTGCGCGGCGGCCAGGGCCTCGCGGGTGCGGGTGGTGCGCAGGCCCGGTTCGGCCCAGCCGTGCTGCATCTGGAGGAGCTGGACCGTCCACTCCACGTCGCTCAGCCCGCCCCGGCCCAGCTTGGTGTGCAGGGTCGGGTCGGCGCCGCGCGGCATCCGCTCCGACTCCATGCGCGCCTTGAGGCGGCGGATCTCGCGGACCGCGTCCTCGCCCAGGCCCTCCACCGGGTAGCGGAGCGAGTCGATCAGGTCGATGAAGCGCTGCCCGAGGTCCGCGTCCCCGGCCATCGGGTACGCCCGCAGCAGCGCCTGGCTCTCCCAGACCAGCGACCAGCGCCGGTAGTACGCCTCGTACGACTTCAGGGTGCGGGCCAGGGGGCCGCTCTTGCCCTCCGGACGCAGATCCGCGTCGATGAGCAACGGCGGGTCAGCGGTGGGAAGTTGGAGGAGCCTGCGCATTTCGGAGACGACCTTGGCGGCGGCGCGCGAGGCCTCCTGTTCGTCGACGCCCTCGCGGGGCTCGTGCACGAACAGCACGTCCGCGTCGGAGCCGTAACCCAGCTCGTGCCCGCCGAAGCGGCCCATGCCGATCACCGCGAAACGGGTCGGCAGCTCGTCGCCCCACTGCTCGCGGACCGCCGCCCGCAGCGCCCCCGCGATCGTCGCCGCGTTCAGCGCGGTCACCGCGCCGCCGACCCGGTCGACCAGTGCGCCCGGGTCGGACTCGGCGGGACTCTCCTCCGTACCGTACGAGCCGATGATGTCGGCGGCGGTGGTACGGAACAGCTCCCGCCGCCGCACCCCGCGCGCGGCCGCCACCGCCGCCTCGGCCCCGTCCGCGCGGCCCACCGCGGCCAGCACCTCCTGCTCCAGGTGCTCGCGCCCGCGCGGGTTGAGGCCCTTGGGATCGCCGAGGATCGCCACCGCCTCCGGTGCGCGCAGCAGCAGGTCGGGGGCGAGGCGCCCGGCGGAGAGCACCCGGGCGAGGTTCTCCGCGGCGGCACCCTCGTCCCGCAGCAGCCGCAGGTACCAGGGCGTCTTGCCGAGCGCGTCCGACACCTTGCGGAAGCCGAGCAGGCCCGCGTCGGGGTCGGCGGAGTCGGCGAACCACCCCAGCAGCACGGGCAGCAGGGTCCGCTGGATGGCGGCCTTGCGGGTGACGCCCGAGGAGAGGGCCTCCAGGTGGCGCAGCGCGCCCACCGGGTCCGCGTACCCCAGCGCCTCCAGCCGCTGACCGGCCGCACGCGGGCTCAACCGGGTCTCGCCAGGGGCGAGTTGGGCGACCGCGTCGAGCAGCGGCCGGTAGAAGAGCTTCTCGTGGAGGCGTCGTACGACCGACGAATGACGCTTCCAGACGGCCTGCAGCTCGGTGACCGGCTCGCCGCGCAGCCCCAGCGAACGGCCCAGCCGCCGCAGGTCGGCCTCGGACTCCGGGACCAGGTGGGTGCGGCGCAGCCGGTAGAGCTGGATGCGGTGCTCCATCCGGCGCAGGAAGCGGTACGCCTCGTCGAGCTGGGCGGCGTCCGCCCGGCCCACGTACCCCCCGGCGGCCAGCGCCCGCAACGCCTCCAGTGTCGTACCGCTGTGCAGCGACGCGTCGCTGCGCCCGTGCACCAACTGCAGGAGCTGTACGGCGAATTCGACGTCCCGCAGCCCGCCGGGCCCCAGTTTCAGCTCGCGCTCCAGCTGTCCCGGCGGGATGTTGTCGACGACCCGGCGGCGCATCTTCTGCACGTCAGGAACGAAGTTCTCGCGCTCGGCGGCCTGCCACACCATGGGCGACAGGGCCTCGATGTACTCCTCGCCCAGGGCGAGGTCCCCGGCCACCGGGCGGGCCTTCAGCAGCGCCTGGAACTCCCAGGTCTTGGCCCACCGCTGGTAGTAGGCGACATGGCTGGACAGGGTGCGCACGAGGGGGCCGTTGCGGCCCTCGGGGCGCAGGTTGGCGTCGACCGGCCAGATGGTGCCCTCGACGGTGGTCTCCGAGCAGATCCGCATCAGGTGCGAGGCGAGCCGGGTCGCGGCCCGCATCGCCTTGTCCTCGTCGGCGCCGTCCACCGCCTCGCCGACGAAGATGACGTCGACGTCCGAGATGTAGTTCAGCTCGTGCCCGCCGCACTTGCCCATCGCGATCACCGCGAGGCGGCAGAGCGCGGCGTCGTCGGGGGCGGCCCGGCGGGCGATGGACAGCGCGGCGCGCAGGGTGGCCGTCGCGAGGTCGGCGAGCTCGGCGGCGGTCTCGGCGACGTCGGTCGTGCCGCACACGTCCCGTGCCGCGATCGACAGCAGGCACCGCCGGTAGGCGACCCGCAGCGCCACCGGATCCTCGGCGGCGGCGAGCCCGTGCTCGAACTCAGGCACCCCGGGGTGCAGGTCGGCGGCCTCGTACGTGAGCAGCGCGTGCCAGTCGCCGGGGTGCCGGGCGAGGTGGTCGGCGAGCGCCTCGGAGGCGCCCATGACGCCGAGCAGCCGGTCGCGCAGCGGCTTGGCGGAGACGAGGGTACGCAGGAACTCCTGCCGCTCCTCCTCGTCGGACTGTGCCTCCGCGAGCCGTACGAGGCCCAGCAGGGCGAGGTCGGGGTCGGCGGTCGCGCCGAGGGCGTCGAGGAGTACGGGATCGGTGCGGACGGAGGCGAGGGCGTCCTCGTGCAGGAGCCGTTCGGAGGTGGCGGGGTCGGTGAACCCGTGCCGGATGAGACGAGTGAAGGTGCTGCTACGGCGGCCTGGCACGGTCATTCGCGGTTCCCCGCCCTCTCGCTCGCTCACAGTGCACGGTACGACTGCCGATGTGCACGGTACGAGTCCGACCCTAGGCCCCGGCAGGCAGCAGGGCCCGGCCGCCGCCTCCCGTGCCGACCAGCTTGGGCAGCCGGTGGGGGAGCGAGCCGTACCAGGCGTAGGCGACCGCGTAGCCGAAGGCGAGGCAGAGCACGCCGCCGACCGCGTCGAGCCAGAAGTGGTTCGCGGTGGCCACGATGACGACCAGTGTCAGGGTGGGGTACAGCAGCCCCAGGACGCGGGCCCAGGGCGCCGACGCCAGGAAGAAGATCGTCAGGCCGGCCCAGGTGGACCACCCGATGTGCATCGAGGGCATCGCCGCGTACTGGTTCGTCATGTGCTTGAGGTCGCCGGACGCCATCGACCCCCAGGTGTGGTGCACCAGGACCGTGTCGACGAAGCCGCCCCCGTTCATCAGCCGGGGCGGCGCCAGCGGGTACAGGTAGTAGCCGACGAGGGCGACCCCCGTGGTGGCGAAGAGGATGGTCCGGGAGGCCGCGTACCGGCCGGGCTGCCACTTGAACAGCCACACCAGCACACCCAGGGTGACCAGGAAGTGCAGGGTCGCGTAGTAGTAGTTCATCGACACGATGAGCCAGGTCACCGAGTCGATGGCATGGTTGATCGACTTCTCGACGGCGATCCCGAGGTCCTGCTCGACCTTCCAGATCCAGTCGGCGTTGGCGAGCGCCTTCGCCTTCTGCTCGGGGACGGCGTTGCGGATCATCGAGTAGATCCAGTAGCTGACCGCGATCAGCAGGATCTCGAACCAGACGCGCGGCCGGCGGGGTGACCTGATGCGCCGGAGCAGCGAAGGACGGGCCGGTGAGGACCCCTCCCCGGTCACCGTGGGTGACGCAGTGGTGGCCCTGTGGCCTGCCTCGGTTCTCGTAGTCGCTTCACCCATGGGACGGAAGTCTGCCAGATCGTTATCCGGCACCGATCATCCTCGGGTGGGTTTAAGACCGGCCCGTATCCCCCTCAAGGACGAGGTCCCGAGGCGGTTGACCCCCGTACGACCAGCTCCGGCATGAAGACGAACTCGCTGTGCGGTGCGGGGGTCCCGCCGACCTCTTCGAGCAGGGCCCGGACCGCCGCCTGGCCCATCGCGGTGACCGGTTTGCGGATGGTGGTGAGCGGCGGGTCGGTGAACGCTATGAGGGGGGAGTCGTCGAAGCCGACCACCGACACGTCGCGCGGCACCTCCAGGCCCAGCCGCCGCGCCGCCCTTATCGCGCCGAGCGCCATCATGTCGCTGGCGCAGACCACGGCCGTGCAGCCCCGCTCGATCAGCGCGGAGGCGGCGGCCTGGCCGCCCTCCAGGGTGTAGAGGGAGTGCTGCACGAGATCGTCCGCCTCCTCGGCGGGCATTGCGTACCGCTCCAGCATGCTGGAGCGGAAGCCCTCGATCTTGCGGAGCACGGGCACGAACCGCTTCGGACCGACCGCAAGGCCTATCCGGGTGTGGCCGAGCGCCGCGAGGTGGGTGACCGCCAGGCGCATCGCCGCCCGGTCGTCCGGCGAGATGAACGGCGCCTGCACTTTCGGCGAGAAACCGTCGACGAGTACGAAGGGGACGCCCTGGGCCCGCAGCTGCTCGTAGCGCTGCATGTCGGCCGTGGTGTCCGCGTGCAGGCCGGAGACGAAGATGATGCCGGAGACGCCGCGCGCCACGAGCATCTCGGTGAGCTCGTCCTCGGTGGAGCCGCCGGGGGTCTGGGTGGCGAGCACCGGGGTGTAGCCCTGGCGGGTCAGCGCCTGGCCTATCACCTGGGCGAGCGCCGGGAAGATCGGGTTGTCGAGCTCGGGGGTTATCAGCCCGACGAGGCCGGCGCTGAGCCGGCGCAGCCGGACCGGCCGCTCGTACCCGAGGACGTCGAGTGCGGCGAGTACGGATTCGCGGGTGGCCGAGGCAACACCCGGCTTGCCGTTCAGGACCCGGCTGACCGTCGCTTCGCTGACCCCCGCCTGGGCTGCGATGTCGGCTAGCCGTGCGGTCATGACGTGGGACCTTACCGGGCGCATGTCAGATTGCCCACCAAGCACAGGAATCGGCCGGAAGGGTGACGGTTTCGCCGTCCGCCGCGAGACCGAAGGAGGACAGCAGGAGGCGTCCTGGGGTGGGGAGTTGAAGGGGTCCCGGCCCGGCGTTGAGGGTGCAGCGGAAGCCGGGCCGGACGAAGTCGAGCAGTTCGGGCGCTGACTGCTGCCACACCATCTCCCCGTCGCCGAGCCCCGGCAGCTCCCTGCGTACGGCGAGCGCCGCACGGTACAGCTCCAGGGTCGAGCCCGGGTCGCCGGTCTGGGCGGCCACGCTCCACCGCTGCCAGGAGTCCGGCTGCGGCAGCCAGCTGCCCGCCCGTCCCTCGCCGCTGCCGAAGCCGTACGGCGGCAGGTCCCCCGCCCACGGAATCGGTACGCGGCAGCCGTCGCGCAGCCCGTCCTGCCCGTCGCTGCGGAAGAAGGAGGGGTCCTGGCGGGCCGCGTCGGGCAGGTCGGTGACCTCGGGCAGCCCCAGTTCCTCGCCCTGGTAGAGGTACGTCGACCCGGGCAGGGCCAGCATCAGCAGCGCGGCGGCCCGCGCCCTGTGCAGACCGAGTCCGTGGTCGCCGGCGCCGTACCGGGTGAGGTGGCGGACCACGTCGTGGTTGGACAGCACCCAGGTGGTGGGGGCGCCGACCGAGCCGGTCGCGGCGAGCGAGGCGTCGACGACGGCGCGCATCGCCGCCGCGTCCCAGGGGCAGGTCAGGAACTGGAAGTTGAAGGCCTGGTGCAGTTCGTCGCCGCGCACGTACAGGGCGAGCCGCTCGGCGGAGGGCGCCCAGGCCTCGGCGACGCCGATGCGGTCACCGTCGTACGAGTCGAGCAGCCGCCGCCACTGCCGGTGGATGGCGTGCACCCCGTCCTGGTCGAAGAACGGCAGCACCTGGGAGCCGATCATCTTGGCCTGCTCGCGGGCCCCGATGTCGGGCATCGAGGGCGCCTTGACCATGCCGTGCGCGACGTCGACGCGGAAGCCGTCCACGCCGCGGTCCAGCCAGAACCGCAGGATCGAGTCGAACTCGGCGTGCACCGCCGGGTTTTCCCAGTTGAGGTCGGGCTGCTCGGGGGCGAAGAGGTGGAGGTACCAGTCGCCGGGGGTGCCGTCGGGGTCGGTGGTACGGGTCCAGGCCGGGCCGCCGAAGACGGACTCCCAGTCGTTCGGGGGGAGTTCGCCGTCGGCGCCCTTGCCGGGGCGGAAGTGGTAGAGGTCCCGCTCCGGGCCGCCCGCCAGGGCCGCGCGGAACCACTCGTGCGCGTCGGAGGTGTGGTTAGGCACCACGTCCATGATGATGCGCAGGCCCAACTCGTGGGCGGTGTCGATGAGTTCGGTCGCGTCCTGGAGGGTGCCGAAGAGCGGGTCGACGGCCCGGTAGTCGGCCACGTCGTAGCCGCCGTCCGCCTGGGGCGAGGCGTAGAAGGGGGTCAGCCACACCGCGTCCACGCCCAGCTCGGCCAGGTACGGCAGGTGTGTGCGGATACCGGGCAGATCCCCGACGCCGTCCCCATTGCTGTCGGCGAAGGACCGGACGTACACCTGATAGATGACGGCATCGCGCCACCACTGCGACGACCTGCCTTCGGGGGCGGAGGCGGAGGTGGAGGGGGCAGTGGTGGGGGAAGTGGTCCGGGGCGGGGCTGGGGGTGTCATGGCGCTTCCTTGCGTGCGTGTTCTCGTATCGGCAACTACGGGATCAACGCCGGTGCTCCTCGAAAGTAACAGCCTTGCAAGTTCTTGCGAAGGTCCGGACAACCGCCCCCGTGTGGCCGTTACAGGCCCTGCGACCTGCGCCGCAAGGGGTCCGACGGACATGGGCAGGACACGTGGATGTAACGATCTGCTCGCCTTGCAGAAATTTCTCGCAAACTCTTTCGGACTTCTTTCAGGCTTGTTACGTTCCCTCACAACCCGGCGCCGCGACGGAGCGGTACGGCACTTGAAGGAGTTCAGATGCGACGTGGCATAGCAGCCACCGCCCTGGTCGCGACCCTGGCGCTCGCGGCGACCGCTTGTGGCGGCGACAGTGACGGCGGCCAGACCAAGGGTTCGGGCGGCGAGCTCGCCGGCGAGGTCACCTGGTGGGACACCTCGACGGTCGGCAGTGAGGACAAGGTCTTCAAGAAGATCGCCGAGGACTTCAAGAAGAAGCACCCCAAGGTCACCGTCAAGTACGTCAACGTGCCCTTCGGCGACGCGCAGAACAAGTTCAAGAACGCCGCCCAGGCGGGCTCCGGCGCTCCTGACGTGATCCGCTCCGAGGTCGCCTGGACCCCCGACTTCGCGAACCTCGGCTACCTGGCCCCGCTGGACGGCACCACCGCCCTGAAGAACGAGGCCGACTTCCTCAAGCAGGCCGCGGCCTCGACGAAGTTCAAGGACAAGACCTACGCGGTCCCGCAGGTCATCGACTCCATGGGCATCTTCTACAACAAGAAGATGCTGAAGGACGCGGGCGTCGAGGTGCCGGGCACCATCGCCGAGCTGAAGGCGGCCGCCACCAAGATCAAGGAGAAGACCGGCAAGACCGGCATGTACCTGCGCGGCGACGACGCGTACTGGTTCCTCTCCTTCCTCTACGGCGAGGGCGGCGACCTGGTCGACGCCAAGAACAAGAAGATCACCGTCGACAACGAGGCCGGCGTCAAGGCCATGAAGGTCGCCAAGGACCTGGTGACCTCCGGCGCCGCCAAGACCGACGCCACCGACGGCTTCGACAACATGCAGAAGGCGTTCAAGTCGGGCGACGTCGCGATGATGATCAACGGCCCGTGGGCGATCGCCGACACCTACGCCGGTGACCAGTTCAAGGACAAGAGCAACCTGGGCATCGCCCCCGTCCCGGCAGGCTCGGCCGGTCAGGGCGCCCCGCAGGGCGGCCACAACCTCGCCGTCTACGCGGGCTCCAAGAACCTGGACGCCTCGTACGCCTTCGTCGAGTACATGAGCTCGCCCGAGGTCCAGGCCCAGGTCACCAAGGAGCTCAACCTGCTCCCGACCCGCACCTCGGTCTACTCCCAGCCGGACGTCGCCAAGAACGAGATCGTCACGTTCTTCAAGCCGGTCGTCGAGAAGGCCGTCGAGCGCCCGTGGATCCCGGAGACCGGCAGCCTGTTCGCCCCGCTGGTCACCGAGTACACCAAGGTCCTCACCGGACAGATCGAGCCCGAGGCGGGCGTGAAGAACACCGGTGACGCGTACCGCAAGCTGCTCAAGGGCTGGAGCTAGGAACCACCGATGACTGCTGCTGACACCGGCCGGTCGACGGGGAAGGCCGCGGGCGGGAACACCCCCGCCCGCGGCCGGAGCCGCGCAGACGGCCCGAGGGACACCACCGGCCACACCCCGGGACGCTTCCGGCGGTCCCTCTCCACCCACTGGTACGCCTGGACGATGGTCGCCCCCGTGGTGGTCGTCATCGGCGTCATCATCGGATACCCGCTGCTCCGGGGCATCTTCCTGTCGCTGACCAACGCCAACGAGGCGAACGTCGAGCGTTCCATCGGCGTCAACCACATGCCCGCGACCTACGAGTTCGTCGGCCTCGACAACTACGTCGACGCGCTCACCGGCAGCCAGTTCATCGCCACCCTCGGCTGGACGGTCCTGTGGACCGTCGCCTGTGTGTCGATCACCTTCGCGCTCGGCATGGCCCTGGCCAACATCCTCAACCGGAAGATCGCCGGCCGCGGTCTCTACCGGGTGATGCTGGTGCTGCCCTGGGCGGTCCCCGGCTTCGTCTCCGTCTTCGCCTGGCGCTTCCTCTACAACCAGGACAACGGGCTCCTCAACAAGATCCTCGCGGGCGGCGGCATCGACGCCGTGCCGTGGCTGAACGACCCGACCTGGGCCAAGTTCGCGGTGATCTCCGTGAACGTCTGGCTCGGCATCCCGTTCATGATGGTCGCCCTCCTCGGCGGGCTGCAGTCCATCCCCGGCGAGCTGTACGAGGCCGCAGAGATGGACGGCGCCTCGGCCTGGCAGCGGTTCCGGCACATCACGATGCCCGGCCTGCGCCCGGTCTCCACCACCGTCATCCTGCTCAGCACCATCTGGACCTTCAACATGTTCCCGGTGATCTTCCTGCTGACCAGGGGCGGACCCGGCGAGGCCACCCAGATTCTCGTCACCCAGGCGTACAAGTTCTCCTTCGAGATCAGCCCGCGCGACTTCGCGCAGTCGTCCACCTGGGGCGTCCTGATCCTCGTACTCCTGATGATCTTCGCCGCGGTCTACCGGCGAGTCCTCCGCAAGCAGGGAGAAGTCTGGTGACCACCGAGACGATGCTGAGCACGGGGCAGGCGGCCAACGTCCAGCGCCGCGACCGCCGTTCGCCCCTCGCGTCCTTCGGGCTGCACGCGACCCTGATCGTCGCGTCGGTCGTCGCGGTCTTCCCGGTGCTGTGGGTCCTGCTGACCTCGCTCAAGCCGGCGAAGTACGCGACCACCACGGACTTCGTCCGCGAGACGACGCTCGCCAACTACACGAGCCTGCTGAACGACACCCCGTTCCTCACCTGGTTCGGCAACTCGCTGCTCATCGCGGCGCTCTCGACCGTCATCGGCGTCTTCGTCTCGGCGACGACGGGCTATGCGATCAGCCGGTTCCGCTTCCCGGGCAAGCGCGGGCTGATGTGGACGCTGCTGGTCACCCAGATGTTCCCGGTCGCGGTCCTGATCGTGCCGATCTACAACATCATGGCGAAGCTGGGGCTGCTCAACCAGCCGATGGGCCTGGTGATCACCTACCTCACCATCTCGGTGCCCTTCTGCGCCTGGATGATGAAGGGCTTCTTCGACGGGATCCCGCAGGAGATCGACGAGTCGGGCCAGGTCGACGGCCTGACCCCGTTCGGCACCTTCTGGCGGCTGATCCTCCCGCTGGCCAAGCCCGGCCTGGCGGTCACCGCCTTCTACTCCTTCATCACCGCGTGGGGCGAGGTCGCGTACGCCTCGGCCTTCCTGGTCGGCGACGAGAACATGACCCTGGCGGGCGGCCTGCAGAAGTTCGTCAACCAGTACAGCAGCCAGTGGGGCCCGATGGCTGCCGCCTCGGTACTCATCGCCATCCCGGCGGGCATCGTCTTCATCTTCGCCCAACGCCACCTGGTCTCCGGAATGACCGCCGGCGCCACCAAGGGCTGACCCCGCCTCCTTGGGCGGCGGGGCCGCCCCCCGGGGGCGGGACGGGCGGGCAAGGGGGCGGCCCCCGGCGGAGCCGCACAACTCGCCCCCGCCCCACCTCCGCCCCCGCCCACCCGCCGGACCACCCCGCACCCGACCCCCTCACCTCCCAGACCACCCAGGGACGACATGACCCAGCACCTCGCTGCCCCTGCCACCCCCTCCACCCCCACCACCCCCTCCACCCCGGAGTGGTGGCGCGACGCGGTGATCTACCAGGTCTACCCCCGCAGCTTCGCCGACGGCAACGGCGACGGAATGGGCGACCTCCCCGGCATCCGCGCCCGCCTCCCGTACCTCCGCGACCTGGGCGTGGACGCCGTCTGGCTGAGCCCCTTCTACGCCTCCCCGCAGGCCGACGCCGGTTACGACGTCGCCGACTACCGGGCCATCGACCCCATGTTCGGCACCCTGCTCGACGCCGACGGCCTGATCCGCGACGCCCACGAACTGGGCCTGCGCATCATCACGGACGTCGTCCCCAACCACTCCTCCGACCAGCACGAGTGGTTCAAGCGCGCCCTCGCCGAAGGCCCGGGATCCGCCCTCCGCGACCGCTACCACTTCCGCCCCGGCAAGGGCGCCGACGGCGAACTCCCCCCGAACGACTGGGAGTCCGTCTTCGGCGGCCCGGCCTGGACCCGTACCACCGACCCCGACGGCACCCCCGGCGACTGGTACCTCCACCTCTTCGCCCCCGAGCAGCCCGACTTCAACTGGGAGCACCCGGCCGTCGCCGACGAGTTCCGCTCCATCCTCCGCTTCTGGCTGGACATGGGCGTCGACGGCTTCCGCATCGACGTGGCCCACGGTCTGGTCAAGGCCGAGGGCCTGCCCGACCTCGGCACCCACGACCAGCTCAAGCTGCTCGGCAACGACGTCATGCCCTTCTTCGACCAGGACGGCGTGCACGCCATCTACCGCGCCTGGCGGCAGATCCTCGACGAGTACCCGGGTCAGCGCATCGGCGTCGCCGAAGCCTGGACCCCCACCGTCGAGCGCACCGCGCACTACGTCCGCCCCGACGAGCTCCACCAGGCCTTCAACTTCCAGTACCTGGGCACCCACTGGGACGCCGATGCCCTGCGCGAGGTCATCGACTCCTCGCTCGCCGCGATGCGCCCGGTCGGCGCCCCGACCACCTGGGTCCTCTCCAACCACGACGTCACCCGGCACGCCACCCGCTTCGCCAACCCGCCGGGACTCGGCACCCAGATCCGCACCGCCGGCGACCGCGAGCTCGGCCTGCGCCGCGCCCGCGCCGCCACACTCCTGATGCTGGCCCTGCCGGGATCGGCGTACGTCTACCAGGGCGAGGAGCTCGGCCTGCCCGACGTCACCGACCTCCCCGACGAGGCCCGCCAGGACCCGTCCTTCTTCCGCGCGGCCGGCCAGGACGGCTTCCGCGACGGCTGCCGGGTGCCGATCCCCTGGACCGTGGAGGGCTCGTCGTACGGGTTCGGCGCGGGCGGCAGCTGGCTGCCGCAGCCCGACGGCTGGGGCGCCATGTCGGTGCAGGCCCAGCAGGGCGACCCGACGTCCACCCTGGAGCTCTACCGCTCCGCGCTCGCGGTGCGCCGCGAGCACCGGGGCCTGGGCGCGGGCACCGAGGTCCAGTGGCTCCAGGACGCCCCGAAGGGGGTGCTGTCCTTCGCCCGCGACGGTTTCGTCTGCACGGCCAACACCACCGGCGCGCCGGTCCGCATCGCCGCACCCGGCCGCGTACTGCTCGCCTCGGACGAAGTGACGCTCACCGAGGGCGAGCTGACCCTGCCCGCCGACACCACCGTCTGGTGGGCCGTGTGACCGTTCCCGAGCCGAGGGGCGGCGGCTCACCCGTCGCCGCCCCCCGACTGGCCCACCTCGCCGCGCAGGCCAAGGTCAGCGAGGCGACGGTCAGCCGCGTCCTCAACGGCAAGGCGGGCGTCGCGGAAGCCACCCGCAACCGGGTCCTGGCCGCCCTCGACGTGCTCGGCTACGAACGCCCGACCCGGCTGCGCCAGCGCAGCGCGGGCCTGGTCGGGCTGGTCATTCCGGAGCTGACGAACCCGATCTTCCCGGCGTTCGCCCAGGTCGTGGAACAGGTCCTGGCGGGCCGCGGCTACACCCCGGTCCTGTGCACCCAGATGCCCGGCGGCTCCGTCGAGGACGAACTCGTCGAGCAGCTGGTGGAGCGGGGCGTGGACGGAATCGTCTTCCTCTCCGGGCTGCACGCCGACCTGTCCGCCGACCCGGCGCGCTACGCGGCGCTGTCCGCACGCGGTGTCCCGTACGTCCTGATCAACGGCTACAACCCGGCGATCAGCGCCCCCTTCGTCTCACCGGACGACCACGCGGCGGTCCGCATGGCGGTCACCCACCTCACCGAACTGGGCCACCGCAAGGTCGGCCTCGCGGTCGGCCCGGCCCGCTTCGTGCCCTCCCACCGCAAGCGCGAGGGGTTCATCGAGGCGACGGGCTCCCCGGACCTGGTCCAGCACACCCTGTTCAGCGTGGAGGGCGGCCAGGTGGCCGCCGGTGCCCTGCTCGACGCGGGCTGCACGGGCATCGTCTGCGGCAGCGACATGATGGCGCTCGGCGTCATCCGCGCGGCCCGCGACCGAGGGCTGCGGGTACCGCAGGACGTCTCGGTGGTCGGCTACGACGACTCGCCGCTGATCCCCTTCACGGACCCGCCGCTGACCACGGTCCGCCAGCCGGTCCAGGCGATGGCGACGGCCGCGGTGGGGGCGCTGCTGGAGGAGATCGGCGGGAATCCGGTGCAGCACACGGAGTTCGTGTTCCAGCCGGAGCTGGTGGTACGGGGGTCCACGGGGCACGCGCGGGGGTGAGCGCGGGGACTGTCAGCAGACCGTGCCGGGGGCGGCGGCCGTGGCCCGCAGCAGGTCCCGCACCAGGCCGTAGTCGATGTGCTCCGGCTTGCGGAAGCGCAGACAGCCCTTGCCCATGTCCTGCGCCGCGAGCCGCTCGGTGAGGGCGTCCCCGCGGCCCTGGGACTGCTCGGACTGCTCGGTCAGGTAGTCGTCGACGTTGTCCGCCTTGCTCTGCACCATGCGGGGAGAGTAGCCCGGCCCGGCTGCGGCGGGGGTGCGGGCACGGCGTAACGTGCCTTCCCGCGCGGAGCGCGACGGGAGTACGAGGGGGGCACGAGGGGGAGCATGAGGACGGCCGTCGGTTCACCGGAGAGCCGCACCAGGCTGTGGCAAGTCGCGGGATTCCGGCGGTTCGTGGCGGCGAACCTCATCTCGGCGACCGGGTCCGCGATGGCCCCCCTCGCCCTGGCCTACTCGGTCATCGAGCGGGGCGGCGGGGCCGGTTCGCTGGGCCTCGTACTGGCCGCGAACACGGTGCCGACCGTGGTGTTCCTCCTGGCGGGCGGGGTGCTCGCGGACCGGCTCTCGCGCAGCCGGATCCTCTTCCTGGGCAACCTCCTGGCCGCCCTCGCACAGGGCGCGCTGGCGCTGACGGTGGCCACCGGCCACGCGACCACGACCTCGATCGCGGTGTGCGGCTTCGTATCGGGGGCCGCGGCGGCCTTCACCGGGCCCGCGGCGCAGGGTGCCGTGGCGCAGATCGTCCCGGCGGAACACCTCCAGCGGGCCAACGCGTTCCTGCGGCTGCCGACCAACGCGGTCAAGGTGGCCGGTCCGGCCGTCGGCGGCATCGTGATCGCCGTGAGCGGTGCGGCCTGGGCGCTGGCCTGGGACGCCCTCACCTTCGCCGTCGCGGCCGTACTGCTGCTCGGCCTGCGGCTGGACGCCATGCCCGCCCGCGGCGGCGTGCTGTCCGACCTGCGCGAGGGTTGGTCCGGCTTCCGCTCGCGCACCTGGCTGTGGACGTACACCCTGTCCGGGACGCTGCTGGTCGCGGCGTGGCTGGCGGGCTTCCAGCTGCTCGGGCCGCTGGTGGCCGAGCAGCGGTACGCGGGAGCGCGCGACTGGGGCCTGGTCCAGGCGGCGTTCACGGGCGGGCTGCTGGCCGGGACCCTCGTGTGCCTGCGCTGGAAGCCGTACCGGCTGCTGGTGGTCGCGGTGGCGGCGGGCGGCGGGCTGGCGCTGCCACTGACCGCGCTGGGGCTGGAACTCCCGCTGCCGGTCGTGCTGTTGACTGCCCTGGTGGCGGGCATCGCGCTGGACATCGGGGTGGTGGCGTGTCACACCGCGTTCCAGCAGCACGTCCCGCAGCCGGAGCAGGGGCGGATGAGTGCCTTCAACGGTGCCGGAGAGCGACTGGCCATTCCGCTGGGCTATCTCGTCGTGGCGCTGGCCGCCGACGGGTGGGAGCGGTCGACGGTGCTGCTGACCTGCGCGGCCCTGATCGCGCTCGCGGTCGCGGCCAACCTGTGCGTGCCGGCCGCGTACCGCGTCAACCGGTGCACACCGGAGTCCGTCGGTTAGGTCCGGACCTGCCCTGACCTGCCCGTTCAATTCGAACAACTGCTGCTGTCCAAAGGGTTGACCGCCCTTACCCCTCCTCGTAGCGTCACTCCGCAAGAAGTTCCGGATTCTTGCAGCAAGAACATTCAGCAAGAACATTCAGGAACGTTCCAGGGCGCGGCGGGACCCGCGCCCGAGCCGCCCCCACCACCTCCCCCCATGCAGGAGGAACACCCATGACCCGCAGCAGACTGCTGTCCGCCGCCTCCGCCCTCGTGGCCGGTGCCGCGACCTTCCTCGTCGGCCCGGCCGCTCCCGCTGCGCAGGCCGCCCCGCCCGGCGGGAAGGACGTCACCGCCGTCCTCTTCGAGTGGAGGTTCAGCTCGGTGGCCAAGGCCTGCACCGACCGGCTGGGGCCCGCCGGATACGGGTACGTGCAGGTCTCGCCGCCGCAGGAGCGGATCCAGGGCGCGCAGTGGTGGACCGCCTACCAGCCGGTCAGCTACCGGATCGCGGGTCCGCTCGGGGACCGGACGGCCTTCAAGGCCATGGTCGACACCTGCCACGCCGCCGGGGTCAAGGTGGTCGCCGACTCCGTCATCAACCACATGGCGGCGGGCGACGGGACGGGCACGGGCGGCTCCTCGTACACCAAGTACGGCTACCCCGGCCTGTACTCGGGCGCCGACATGGACGACTGCCGGTCCCAGATCAGCAACTACCGGGACCGGGCCAACGTCCAGAACTGCGAACTCGTCGGACTCGCCGACCTCGACACGGGCGAGGAGTACGTCCGCACCAGGATCGCCGGATACCTCAACGACCTGCTCTCGCTCGGCGTCGACGCGTTCCGGATAGACGCGGCCAAGCACATGCCCGCCGCCGACCTCGCCGCCATCAAGAGCAAGCTGACCAACCCCCAGGTCCACTGGAAGCAGGAGGCGATCCACGGCGACGGCGAGGCGGTCTCCCCGTCCGAGTACCTCGGCAACGGTGACGTCCAGGAGTTCCGCTACGGGCGGGGCCTCAAGTCCGCCTTCCAGGGCGGGAGTCTGGCGAGCCTCAAGAACTTCGGGGAGGGCTGGGGGTTCATGGAGTCGGGGAAGTCCGCGGTCTTCGTCGACAACCACGACACCGAGCGCGGCGGTGACACCCTCAACTACAAGGCGGGCAGCGCCTACACCCTCGCCAACGTCTTCATGCTGGCCTGGCCCTACGGGGCGCCCGACGTGCATTCCGGTTACGAGTGGAGCGACAAGGACGCCGGAGCGCCCAAGGGCGGTCAGGTCGACGCCTGTTACGCCGACGGGTGGAAGTGCCAGCACGACTGGCGCGAGGTGGCCTCCATGGTCGGCTTCCGCAACACCGCCCGGGGCCAGGTCGTCACCCACTGGTGGGACAACGGCGGCAACCAGATCGCCTTCGGCCGGGGCGACAAGGCGTACGTCGCCCTCAACCACGACGGTGCCACCCTCAGCCGCACCTTCCAGACCGGACTCGCGGCGGGCGACTACTGCGACGTCCAGAGCGGGCGCGCGGTGAGCGTCAACGGGAGCGGCCAGTTCACGGCGAGCATCCCGGCCGGCACCGCCGTCGCCCTGCACACCGGCGCCCGTACCTGCAAGAGCACCGAGACGGGTGGTTCGGGCGCCACCTTCGGCGTCACGGCCACCACCGCCCCCGGGCAGAACATCCACGTCGTCGGCGACCAGAGCGCCCTCGGCAACTGGAACCCGGCCGCCGCACCCAAGCTGGACCCCGCCTCGTACCCCGTCTGGAAGGGCGAGGTGACACTGCCCGCCGGGACCGCCTTCGCCTACAAGTACGTCCGCAAGGACGCCGCGGGGAACGTCACCTGGGAGAGCGGCACCAACCGCACCGCGACCGTCCCGGCCACCGGCCGCGTCACCCTGACCGGCGCCACCTTCCGCCCGTAACCAAGCCGAGCCCGGCCGAGCCGAGTTCAGCCGACCCGAGCCGAGCCCGGCCGAGCCGAGTCCAACCGAGCCGTCGCCCAGCTCAGCCCAACCGAGCCGCGCCCAGCTCAGCCGACCTGACCCGACCCGAGCCGCACTCAACCCAGCCGACCCGAGCCGCACTCAACCCGGCCGACCCGAGCCGCGCTCAGCCCGGGCGAGCCGCGCCGTCCGCGGTCGGAGGCCGGCGGCTGAGCCGGCCACCCACCGAGTACCCCCCGCCCACCCTCACCGCCCAGGAGACCCCGCCCGTGATACCCCGCCCCCGAGCCGTCGCTCTGCGAAGAGCGGCCGTCGGCGTCGTGAGTGTGGCGATGTGCGCCGCGCTCGCGCCCGCCGCCGTGCCCGCCTTCGCCGCGCCCCCGGCGCCCCGGCCCCCCGCGCCGCCGTCCGACGCCAAGCTGGCCGCCGAGCCCGCCCGGCACGACCTCACCCGGGACCAGTTCTACTTCGTCCTGCCGGACCGGTTCGCGAACGGGGACGCCTCCAACGACCGTGGAGGGCTGACCGGTTCGCGGTTGGAGCACGGCTACGACCCCACCGACAAGGGCTTCTACCAGGGCGGTGACCTCAAGGGCCTCACCCAGAAGCTCGACTACATCAAGGGCCTCGGTACCACCGCCATCTGGATGGCGCCCATCTTCAGGAACAAGCCCGTGCAGGGGACGGGCAAGGACGCCTCCGCCGGGTACCACGGCTACTGGATCACCGACTTCACCCAGGTCGACCCCCACTTCGGCACCAACGCCGACCTGGAGACGCTGATCGACAAGGCCCACGCCAAGGGCATGAAGGTCTTCTTCGACGTCATCACCAACCACACCGCCGACACCGTCGACTTCGCCGAGAAGAAGTACGGCTACCGCCCCAAGGGCGCGTACCCCTACCTCGACTCCTCGGGCCGCCCCTTCGACGACCGTACGAAGCCCGGCAGCGCCAAGATCGACCGCGACTCCTTCCCCTACACACCCGTGCCGCGCGCGGGCGAGAGGAAGACGCCGGCCTGGCTCAACGACCCCACCATGTACCACAACCGGGGCGACTCGACCTTCGCGGGCGAGAGCGCCGAGTACGGCGACTTCTCCGGGCTCGACGACCTGTGGACCGAGCGGCCCGAGGTCGTCTCCGGCATGGCGAGGATCTACGAGAAGTGGGTCCGCGACTTCGACATCGACGGATTCCGCATCGACACCGTCAAACACGTCGACCTCGACTTCTGGACCCAGTGGGCCACCGCCCTGGACGCCTACGCCAAGAAGCGGGGCCGCGACGACTTCTTCATGTTCGGCGAGGTCTACGACTCCAACCCGGCCGCCACCGCCCCGTACGTCACCCGGGGCAGGCTCGACGCCACCCTCGACTTCCCCGTCCAGGACGCGCTGCGCGGGTACGCCTCCCAGGGCGCGGGCGCCGACCGGCTCGCCAAGGCCTTCGCCGCCGACTACCGCTACACCACCGACAAGGCCAACGCGTACGAGCAGGTGACCTTCACCGGCAACCACGACATGGGCCGCATCGGCACCTTCCTCAAGCAGGACAACCCGAAGGCGAGCGACGCCGAACTCGTCCAACGTGCCAGGCTCACCAACGAGCTGATGTTCCTCGGGCGCGGCAACCCGGTGATCTACTCCGGCGACGAGCAGGGCTTCACCGGCGCGGGCGGCGACAAGGACTCACGCCAGACCCTCTTCGCCTCCAAGGTCCCCGACTACCTCGACGACGACCAGCTCGGCACCGACCGCACCCACGCGAGCGACGCCTACGACACCACGCACCCCGTCTACCGCTCCATCGCCGCCCTCTCCAGGCTCACCAAGGACCACCCCGCCCTGCGCGACGGCGTCCAGGAGGAGCGGCTGAGCGAGGGATCCGTGTACGCCTTCGCGCGTACGGACGCCAGGCGCAAGGTCGAGTACCTGGTGGCCGCCAACAGCGCGGCCGTGGCGCGGACGGTCGAGATCCCGGCCTCCGCCGCCAACTACCGTACGGTCTACGGCGGTTCCGCCCAGGTGGCCGGCAGCGGCGGCAAGGTGAAGGTCACCGTGCCCGCGCTCTCCAGCCTCGTACTCCGGGCGGAGAACCCGCTGGGTGCCCCGGGGTCCAAGCCCGCGCTCACCCTCAAGGCGCCCGCCGCCGGAGCCACCGGCACCGTCGAGATCGAGGCCGCCCCGACCGGTGGACAGCTCAACCGCGTGGTCTTCGCCGCCCAGGTCGGCAACGGCCCCTGGCGCACCCTCGGTTCCGCCGACCACGCCCCGTACAAGGTCACCCAGTTCCTCGGCGCCGACGTGAATGCCGGGACCGCACTGCGGTACAAGGCAGTCGTGGTCGACAGTGCCGGACGCACGGCCAGTGCCCTCGCCGACACGACGGCGGGGCAGACCCCGCCGCCCGAGAAGCCGCGCGCCGGGGACCGCACCCACGCGGTCGTCCACTACCGGCGTGCCGACAACGACTACACCGGCTGGCAGCTCAAGTCGGCGGCAGGCACAGGAGAGTTCACCGGACGCGACGCCTACGGCGCCTTCGCCTGGGTGAAACTCCCCGAGGACGCCACCACCTTCCCGTACACCGTCGAGAAGAACGGCACCGCCGAAGGCCCCGCCCGCACCGTCGACCTCGGCGTCACCGGTGAGGTCTGGGTCGAACAGGGCCAGGACGGCCAGCTCACCAAGGCCCCCGACGGCACCTACCCGCCGCAGGACAAGACCAAGGCGATCCTCCACTACCAGCGCCCCGACGGGAACTACGACGGCTGGGGCCTGCACACCTGGACCGGCGCCAAGGACCCGACCGACTGGGCCAAGCCCCTCCAGCCGGTCCGCAAGGACGCGTTCGGCGTCACCTACGAAGTGCCCCTGGCCGCCGGGGCGACCTCGCTCAGCTACATCCTGCACAAGGGCGACGAGAAGGATCAGCCCACCGACCAGTCCCTGGACCTGGCCACCTACGGCAACGAGGTGTGGGCGCTCGCCGGACAGCCCACGTACGTGCTGCCGCAGGCCGGCGGGGCGGGCACGCTCGACCTCGCCAAGGCCGAGGCGCAGTGGATCGACCGCGACACCGTCGTGTGGAAGGTGAAGGCGACCGAGGCGACCAGCCAGCAGCTGGTGTACGCCAAGGACGGCGGCATCAGGATCGCCGACGGTGCGCTGAGCGACGAGGGCCGCTGGCTGCGGCTCACGCCCGGCCGGCTGACCGACGCGCAGAAGGCCAAGTACCCGCACCTCAAGGACCATCCGGCCTTCACCGTCGACGCCCGCGACCGGGACCGGATCGACGCCGCCCTGCGCGGCCAGCTCGTCGCCACCCAGCGCGCCGCCAACGGCGCCCTGCTGGCAGCCACCGGCGTCCAGCTGCCGGGCGTCCTCGACGCCACCTACGGCACCGAGGCCGCCAAGGCCGCCCTGGGCCCCGTCTTCCGGGGCGGCAGGCCCACCCTGTCGGTGTGGGCGCCGACCGCCCACAAGGTCGCCCTGGAGCTGGGCGGACGGACCGTGCCCATGCGGCGCGACGACCGCAGCGGCGTCTGGTCGGTGACCGGCGAGCGCGCCTGGGCGGGCAAGCCGTACCGGTACGTCGTCGACGTGTGGGCGCCCAGCGTGCGCAAGGTCGTGACGAACAGGGTCACCGACCCGTACTCGACCGCCCTGACCACCGACTCCGCACGCAGCCTGGTCGTGGACCTGACCGACCCGAAACTGGCCCCCAAGGGGTGGGGCACGCTGAAGAAGCCCGCCGCGAAGCCGGTCAAGGACGCCCAGATCCAGGAGCTCCACGTACGGGACTTCTCGATCGCCGACCGCACCTCCCAGCACCCGGGGGAGTACCTGGCGTTCACCGACCGCGAGTCCAAGGGATCGCGGCACCTGCGGCAACTGGCCTCGGCCGGGACCTCGTACGTCCATCTGCTGCCCGTCTTCGACATCGGCACCATCCCCGAGAAGAAGTCCGAACAGGCCACACCCGCCTGCGACCTGACGAAGATGGCGCCCGACTCCGAGGAGCAGCAGGCGTGCGTCGGGAAGGTGGCCGCGAAGGACGCCTTCAACTGGGGGTACGACCCGCTGCACTACACCGTGCCCGAGGGCTCGTACGCGAGTGACCCCGAGGGAACCAAGCGGACGGTCGAGTTCCGGCAGATGGTGCAGGGCATCAACGGCGCCGGGCTGCGGACCGTGATGGACGTCGTCTACAACCACACCGTCGCCTCCGGCCAGAGCGACAAGTCCGTGCTCGACCGGATCGTGCCCGGCTACTACCAGCGGCTGATGCCCGACGGCTCGGTCGCCACCTCCACCTGCTGCGCCAACACCGCCCCCGAGAACACCATGATGGGCAAGCTGGTCGTGGACTCCCTGGTCACCTGGGCCAGGGAGTACAAGGTCGACGGCTTCCGCTTCGACCTGATGGGCCACCACCCCAAGGCCAACATCCTGGCCGTGCGCAAGGCGCTGGACGCGCTGACCGTCGCCAAGGACGGCGTCGACGGCAAGGCGATCATCCTGTACGGGGAGGGCTGGAACTTCGGCGAGATCGCCGACGACGCCCGCTTCGAGCAGGCCACCCAGAAGAACATGGCGGGCACCGGCATCGCGACCTTCTCCGACCGCTCGCGCGACGCGGTGCGCGGCGGCGGCCCCTTCGACGAGGACCCGGGCGTCCAGGGCTTCGGCAGCGGACTGTTCACCGACCCCAACTCCTCGAAGAGCAACGGCACTCCGGCCGAACAGCGGGCCCGGCTGCTGCACTACCAGGACCTGATCAAGGTCGGGCTGACCGGGAACCTCGCCTCGTACTCCTTCACCGACAGTTCCGGCCGTACGGTCAAGGGCTCGGAGGTCGACTACAACGGGGCCCCGGCGGGATACGCGGCCGCCCCCGGCGACGCGCTCGCCTACGCGGACGCGCACGACAACGAGTCGCTGTACGACTCGCTCGCCTTCAAGCTGCCCGCCACCGTGTCACCGGCCGACCGGGCCCGTATGCAGGTCCTGTCCATGGCGACGGCCGTCCTCTCCCAGGGGCCCTCGCTGTCCCAGGCGGGCACGGACCTGCTGCGCTCCAAGTCGCTGGACCGCAACTCCTACGACAGCGGGGACTGGTTCAACGCCATCCACTGGGACTGCCGCGACGGCAACGGCTTCGGGCGGGGGCTGCCGATGGCGGCCGACAACCGGCCCAAGTGGCCCTACGGGAAGCCGCTGCTGACCAATCCGGCGCTCACGGCGGGCTGTGCGGAGATCGACGGAGCCTCGGCGGCCTACCGGGACCTGCTGAAGATCCGCACCACGGAGCCCGACCTCGCGCTGGCGACGGCGGCGGAGGTCCAGTCGAAGGTGACCTTCCCGCTCTCCGGGCAGGGGGAGACGCCCGGCGTCCTCACCATGCGGGCGGGCAGACTGACGGTCGTCATCAACGCGACCCCGGCCACCCAGCGCCAGACCGTCGCCCCGCCGCAGAGCGGCACCCACACACTGCACCCGGTGCAGGCGGGCGGCGCGGACGCCACGGTGAAGAAGTCCGCCTACGACGCCACCACGGGCACCTTCACGGTCCCGGGCCGTACGGTCGCGGTCTTCACGGCGTCCTGAGCCCGCAGGCAGGGCCATCGCGGCCTTCGCTGCCTTCGTGAGCGGGAGGCGCACCCGGACCGTCCGGCCGGGTGCGCCTCCGCCGGGGCGCCGACCCCGGCAAGTAGTCCAGAATGAACCCGTGTTGGGCAACCTTCCCGAGGAGACCACCAGCTTCGTCGGCCGCCGGGCCGACCTCGCCCGTGTCGAGCACGCCCTCGCCACGTACCGTCTCGTCACCCTCACCGGCCCCGGCGGCGTCGGCAAGAGCCGCCTCGCGCTGCGGGCCGCGCGGCACGCCGTCGCACGGCATCCCGACGGCGTGTGGTGGGCCGACCTCGCCCCCCTCCAGGACGACCAGCTGCTCGTCGCGACCGTCTCCGACGCCGTCGACTTCGCCGACCACACCCTGCGCATGCCGGCCGAGGCCCTCTGCGAATCCCTCCAGGGCAAACGGCTGCTCATCGTCATCGACTCCTGCGAACGGCTCGCCGCCCCCTGCGCCCACCTGGTCGGCGAACTCCTCACCACCGTCCCCGACCTGACCGTCCTCGCCACCAGCCGCCAGCCGCTCGGCGCACGCGGCGAGGTGCTCGTCGAGGTGCCCCCGCTGCCGCTCGGCCGGGCCGAGGGCGGGGCCACCGCCCTCTTCCTTGACCGGGCGCGGCTCCTGGTGCCCGACGGCAGCCTCGACACCCCGCCGGACTCCGACGCGGTCGAGGCGATCTGCGCCCATCTCGAAGGCATCCCCCTCGCCGTGGAACTGGCCTGCGCGCAGCTCGGCGACGGCCGCAGCGTGCACGACGTCGCCCGGCGGCTGACCGGCCGTGCCGACTCCCGGCTCGACGTCCTCGCGCGGGAGGACATCTGGCCGCAGCGGCACCGCGCGCTGCGCACCGCCATCGGCTGGAGCCACGAGCTGTGCACCCCGCTGGAACGGCTGCTGTGGGCCAGGCTCTCGGTGTTCCGTGGCGACTTCGCGGAGGCCGACGCCCAGGCGATCGGCGCGGGCGGACCGCTCGACGGGCCCGCCGTCGGCCGGGCCCTGCACGGGCTGGTCCGCAAGTCCGTGGTGCGCCGGGCCCCCGACGGCACCTGCCGGATGCTGGACACCCTGCGCGAGTACGGGGCCATGTGGCTCGGCGAACTCGGGGAGCGCGAGAGCGCCGCCGACCGGCACGCCGCCCACTACGCCGAACTGGCCCGCGCCGCCGACGAGGGCTGGCTCGGCGCCCAGCAGATCGCCTGGTACCGGCGGATCGCCGCCGCCCACGCCGACCTCTGCGCCGCCCTCGACCACCTGCTCGTCCACGCACCCGAAGAAGCCATGGCCATGGCCGCTCGCGTCGGCTTCTTCTGGTCCTGCGGCGGCCACCTCCACGAGGCCCGCGGCTATCTCGAACGGGTGCTGGCCGCACACGGCGACGCACCCGGCATGCCCTCCGCGCACCGCTCCCGCGCCCTGTGGGCCCTCGGGTTCGCCGCCTGCGTCCAGGGCGACCTGGAGGGCGCCCGTCGGCTCGGCGAGCAGTGCGCCGTCGCCGCCTGGCGGGCCCAGGACCCCGAGGGCATGATGGCCGCCGCCTACCTCCTGGGGGTCGCGTACCTGCTGATGGGCCGCCCGCGCGCCGCCCTCACGGTCGCCGAGCGCTGCCTGGAGATCCGCCCCGCCGACCCCTTCTCCTCCGCCTCGCAGCTCCGCTGCCGCCTGGTGCGGGTGTTCGCGCTGACCGCCCTGGGGGAGTACGAGGACGCCACGGCGGCGGCCACCGCACTGAGCCGGCTCTGCGCGGACAACGGCGAGATCTGGACCCGCGCCTACGCCGACTACCAACTCGCCCTGATCGCCCTCCTCCAGGGCCGCAGCGACGAGGCCGCCGCCCACGCCCGCGCCATGATCGACGCCAAGTACCGGCTCGGCGACAGCTTCGGCATCGCCCTGGGGCTCGACCTCCTGGCCGCCGCACTCGCCGCCCAGGGCGACGGCATCCGGGCCGCCCGGGCGTACGGCACCGGACAGTCCTACTGGGAACAGGTCGGCCACCCCCAGCGCGGCACCCCCGAACTGGCCCCCGTGCGCGCGGAGTGCGAGCGCCGGGCCCGCGAGGCGATCGGCGACGCCGCCTACGAGACGGCCTTCGCCCAGGGCGCCGCCGACCAGGAATCCGCCCTGGCACAGGCCCTGTTGGGGACCGCCCCGTAACAGAGCCCCCAACAAGGGTGCAGGCAGCGGCCAAAGTGGTGGGTGACCATCGGATCAATCGCTCGTTCTGCGTAATGTGCGACGCCCACAGGATGTCATCAGCCGCCCCCGCAAGCCCACCCACGACTCCACCCACGACTCCGCCACCGGCGACTCCACCGGGAAGGACTCCGCAGCCGGCCGGTCCGGAGCCGCCGCCGAGCCGACCGTTGCCGTCGGCGTCGGACAGGCCGAGGCCGCGCTCGTCGAGCACTACCCGCGCCTGGTCCGCCTCGCCTACCTCGTGCTGCCCCCGCACCTCGGACGCCACCGCCGCGTCCTGACCGCCCACTCCCTGGTGCAGCGCTCCCTGCCGCGCGGCAGGACCGGGCGCACCGCGCAGACCGTCGCGGGCATCCCGCTGACGCGCCGCGCCGACGGACGGACCGGGCCCGGCGAGCCCTCCGAGCGCGACCGCGGCCACGCCTTCGTACGGCAGCAGGTACTGCGCCAGGCCCTCGAAGCCGAGCCGCCGCTGCGCCGCAGGGCCTGGCCCAAGCGGGCCCAGCTGCCGCCGCTGCTGCCGCAGGTGTGGGGCATCCGGCTGTTCCCCAAGTCGGGCGGCGCCGACGAACTCGCCCTCGACCAGCGGCTGGCCGCCCTCTCCGGGGCCGGCCGCGCCGCCTACGTACTGCGCGGGCTCGAAGGGCTTCAGGACGCGGAGGTACGGCGGGTGCTGAGCGCCGCCGGGGTCGCCGACACCGCCCCGGCGCTCGCCGAGGCCGACACCGTCGAGCCCTCCGCGCTGCTGGAGTCCGCCGAGTTCGACCCGTGCTCGCTGCAGGCCAGGCCCACCGACCTGATGCGCCGCCGCCAGCACACCCGGATCGCCCTGGCGGTCCTCGCCGCCCTCGTGGTGGGCACGGTCGCCGCCGACCGGTTCAACACGCCGTCGGCGGGCGCGTCCCTGTACGGCATGTCCGCCGCGGCCGAAAGAGCCCTGGACCCCGCCCAGTTGAGCATCGCTCCGGCCGCCGCCTGGAAGACCTCCGACCGCACCGACTTCTCCGCCTGGCCGGTCCGCGGCTCCCTCGCCGACGACAACGACATGCTGCGCCGCGCCCTGGCGACCTGGGCGAGCCCCGGCGAGGACACCCATGTCTCCGCCACCCCCGGCACCCCCACCGGGCCCGCCATGGGACCCCCGCAGCTGCTGTACGCGGGCAAGCTCGACGGCGCCCGGGTGGCCGTGCTCTACGACGGGCTCCGGCTGGTCAGGTACGCCGAACCGGCCCACGGCGGCGAGGGCCCGCGGGCCCTGGACTTCGCCCGCGCCGACAACGCCGGGGAAGCCTCCGCGAACGCGGTCGTCGTCGCACGCACCGCCACCCACGTCCGCTATCTGACCGCCCCCTGGGCCGACCGGGTCGCCGTCCGCGACCTCCTCGACCCGGCCGCCGCCCCGCGCGTCCTGGCCCGCGACGCCGACGGGGTCACCGCACCCGTCGCGGCCTCCTCGATGGCCCGCGACTGCCGCACCTGGGACGCCATGGAGGTGCGCGACAGCTCCGGCACCCGTACCCTCACCGACCTCGGCGAACTCCTCCCCGCCCGGCTCACCGCAGGCCCGCCGGACGCCCCCGCCGACCTCAAGAGCACGGCGGACAGGACGAGTTGGGCGCGCACCGGCTGCCTGCTCCCGACGCTGCGCTCGCACGGCGTGCGCAACGTCAACTCCTGGCCGTACGCCACCCAGACCCTGCCCGAGTCCAACGGCAGCGCGCAGTGGGTGTGCACCAGGGCCGAGACCTGGCGCGGCCCCGGCAGCCGGACCCTGGTCCAGTTCCAGGCGCCGGGCAGCGGGAAGAGCGCGCCCGGCGCCATCGCCGCCAAGTCCGAGGACACGGCGGCCTGCGGAGCCAAGGACGCCAAGGTCCTCGCCGGAGTGCTGTGGAAGTCCAGGGCGGGCAAGCCCTATCTGCTCGCCGCGGGCAGCGACAGGTTCGCCTCGCTGGCCGTGACCGGTGACGTCACGGCCAAGGACGACGGCCAGCTGATGTCCGTACCGGCCAAGGAAGGGGCCCGCGCCGAACTCAGCGGCACGCTGACGGACGGCGGCACGGCGGAGTCCCTGCACTGACACCGTCACCGTCACCGTCACTGGCACCGCCCCCCGGTCCGGGCCCTTGCGCGAGAGGCGTCGCAAATCTCCTCGTGCAGGGGCCTGTTCCCAAGGTCGTACTCCTCAGTACATTGACGCCATGTCTAATACGCAGCAGGGCCCGGCCCCCGTCGCGTCGGAGTGGACGCCGCTCAAGGCCCGGCAGGTGTCCTTCGACTGGCAGGACACGCCGCTCCACTGGCTCCCCGGCAACCCCTTCGCCACCCACACCATCAACGTCCTGCACCTCCTGCTCCCGGCGGGCGAGCGCTGGTTCGTGCACGTCTACAAGCAGGCCCTCCCGCTGATCAGGGACGACAGGCTCCGCGAGGACGTCATCGGCTTCATCGGCCAGGAGGCGATGCACTCCCAGGCCCACGACGACGTCCTGCCGCACCTCAGGGAACAGGGCCTGGACCCCACCCCGTACACCGCCCAGGTCGACTGGCTCTTCGAGAAGCTGCTCGGCGACCGTACGTTGCCGCCCGGCAGGGCCCGCGAGTGGTGGCTGCTGGAGCGGATCGCGATCATCGCGGCCATCGAGCACTACACCGCCTTCCTCGGCGACTGGGTGCTCAACGCCGACGAACTCGACCGCAGGGGCGCCGATCCCATGATGCTCGACCTGCTGCGCTGGCACGGCGCGGAGGAGGTCGAGCACCGGTCGGTGGCCTTCGAGCTGTTCCAGCACGTCGACGGCAGCTACCGGCGAAGGGCCCGCACCTGGGCGACCGCGTTCACCGCCCTGGTCTTCATGTGGCAGCGCGGCTCCCGCTTCTTCATGGCCAACGACCCGACGTTGGGCGGCACCAGCAAGGCCACCCTGGGCGACCTGGTCCGGTGCGGGAAGCAGGGCGTGCTCCCGTCGCCCGGCGCGATGGCGAGGTCCGTTCCGCGCTATCTGAGCCGCAGTTACCACCCCTCCCAGGAGGGCAGCACCGCCCAGGCCGTCGCCTACCTCGCGCAATCCCCCGCCGCGCGGGCCGCCGAGACCCGTACCTCCGGAGGTTCCTGAACCATGTCCCGCACCCCCGGCCCGCGCACCGCACCCCGTCTGCGCACCGTCGCCCTCACCGCCTCGGCCGCCGCCCTCGCCCTGCTCGCCCGGCGGGCCCTGCGCAAGCGCGTCGACCGGTCGCCGCTGTGGCCGATGCCCGCCTTGGAGGAGCCGATATCGGGCACCGGCCGCCGCACCAGCACCGGTTCCGGCGCCCGCGCCGGCAGCCGGCCCGCCGGGATCCACATGCTGGTCAGCGGCCGGGACGAACCGGCCGACGGCGTAGTGCGGCTGCACCTCGAAGCCATGGACGCGGGCGACCTGCCCGCCTGGGAGCCCGGCGCCCACCTCGACCTGGTCCTGCCCTCCGGCCTGGTCCGCCAGTACTCGCTGTGCGGCGACCCGGCCGACCGGGCCTCGTACACCGTCGCCACCCGGGTCATCGCGGACGGCAGGGGCGGCTCGGCCGAGCTCCACGCACGCGTCCACGAGGGCTCGGAGATCGAGGTGCGCGGCCCGCGCAACCGCTTCCCCCTGGTGGAGTCGGCGAGTTACGTCTTCGTGGCGGGCGGCATCGGGATCACCCCCGTACTGCCCATGCTGCGCCGGGCGCAGGCGGCGGGCGCCGACTGGAAGCTGCTCTACGCGGGCCGCAGCCGGGCGACGATGCCGTTCCTGGCGGAGATCGAGGAACTGGGCGGCCCCGGGCGGGTGACCGTGGTCGCCGAGGACACCGACGGACTGCCCGACCTGGCGGCACTGTGGGCACAGGTGCCCGAGGGGGCGGCCGTGTACTGCTGCGGGCCGGAGGGGCTCCTGGGGGCGGTGGAGGGATCACTGCCGGGGCACTGTTCGTTGCACGTCGAGAGGTTCGCGCCGGGCGCGGGCGCCGGTGGCTCCGGGGCGTTCGAGGTGGAGCTGCGCAGGACGGGCGGAACGGTCACCGTGCCCGCGGACTCCTCGATCCTGGCGGCGGTCAAGCCCCTGGTGAAGAATGTCTCGTACTCCTGTGAGCAGGGCTTTTGCGGTACCTGCCAGCAACGGGTGATCGAGGGCGAGATCGACCACCGCGACGAGCTGCTGACCGATTCGGAGCGCGGCGACTCGCTGCTGATCTGTGTCTCGCGGGCCGCCGGAGAGCGCCTGGTCCTCGACCTCTAGGCAGAGCTGGGGGAGGGGCCCGGGGAAGATCCGGACCGGGCCCTGGGGGTCCTCTTCGCAGGCCGGGCGGTTAGGCTGGTGCGATGACGACCGGGGTGCGCCGCAGGATGGGCGTCGAAGAGCGCAGGCAGCAACTGATCGGCGTGGCGCTGGAGTTGTTCAGCCATCGCTCGCCCGATGAGGTCTCGATCGACGAGATAGCCGCGGCCGCCGGGATCTCCCGCCCGCTCGTCTACCACTACTTCCCCGGCAAGCAGAGCCTGTACGAGGCCGCCCTGCGGCGGGCCGCCGACGAGCTCGCCGCCCGCTTCAACGAACCGCACGAAGGCCCCCTGGGCGGGCGGCTGCTGCGGGTGATGGGCCGCTTCTTCGGCTTCGTCGACGAACACGGCCCCGGCTTCGCCGCGCTGATGCGCGGCGGTCCCGCCGTCGGCTCCTCGACGACCAACGCCATGATCGACGAGGTGCGGCAGGCCGCGTACGAGCAGATACTCGACCACCTCGGCGTCGGCGAACCCCCGGCCAGGCTGGCGCTGGTGGTCCGCTCCTGGGTGTCGCTCGCCGAGTCGACCGCCCTGATCTGGCTCGACGGGCGCAGGATCCCGCGCGCGGAACTGGAGATGCAGCTCGTCCACGACTTCGCCGCGCTGATGGCGGTCAGCGCGACGTACGACGCGGAGATGGCGGGCATCGTGCTGCGGATACTGGCCGACGAACCGGCGGACGGCCCGTTCGGGGAACTGGTCGAGAGGCTCATGGTGCTGGGGCCGATGCTGCCGGTGGTGCCGGGGCAGCGGGGCGCGGCGGAGTGAACGGGGCGGCTGCGAAAGGCGGTTGCCGGGTGACGGTTGCTTGTCGGTGACGGTCACTTGTCGGTGACGGTCACCTGTCACGGTCATTTGTAGGTGACGGTCACGTCCTTGAAGCCCAGCGAGCGCAGCAGTCCCTGGAGCATGCCCGTGGTGTTCTTCTCGGCCCGGGCGGTCAGCCCGCTCTCCTTGGCGGCGTCGCCGATGTGCTGGGCGGCGAGCCGGTGGACGGCCTGCTCGTCGTTCGGGTTGTCGGAGAAGAAGTCGCCCAGGCGGTCGAGCAGCCCGCGCTGCTTGGACACGGCGTACGAACGGTCCGGGTCGAGCGCGGGTTTGCCGAGGGTGGCGTGCGGCAGCCGGATGGTCGCGGCGGTCCGCTCCTCGTTCACCGTCACGTCGCCCTTGCCGAGCCCGCCCATGGCGACGCTCGCGCCGACCGTGCCCGCGCCGACGTAGAGGGTACGGGTGCCCCGGATCGCGTCCGGGAGGAACTTGGCGTCCTTCTCCAGGTCCACCACCACCTGGAAGTTGCCGGAGGCGGCCTCGTAACTGCTCATGTCCTGAAGGGACTTCAGCACGGCCGGCCCGCTGCGGTCCTTGGTCTCGCTGCCGAAGAGGTCGCCGAGGCCGGGGATCAGGAACAGCCGGGTGCCGACGAGCAGCACGGCGACCAGGGCCAGCAGCACGGCGGGAATCTTGATCCAGAGGGAGATCCGGCGGCGGGGCGGGCGGGCCGCCGGACGCGGTTCGCCGAGATCCCGCTCGCCGAGGTCCCGCTCGTCGCGATCCTGCTCCCGGTCACTGCGTGCATCAGTGCGGTCCATACCGGGCGGGTTCCCCCGACAGGCCCCGCTCACGCGGCAGTTATCGTTCTGCGCATGATCGAAACGACCGCCGGGCTCACCTTCCGCCCCGCCGCTGACTCGGACCTCACCGACCTCGTACGCCTCCACGACGGAGCGGCGCGGTGGATGGCCGAGGAGGGGATCGACCAGTGGAAGCCGGGCCAGAAGGACGCCGCACACTTCCGGCGCCGGATGCGCGAGGGAGAGGTGTGGCTCGCGGTGCACGAGGGGGCGGTGGTGGGCGCGTACGAGCTCTGGTGGGAGGACGAGGGTGCCTGGGGGCCGCAGCCGCCGGTCGCGGGCTACGTCCACCGGCTGATGACCGACCGCGCACACGCCCCGGCGGGCACGGGGCGCGCGCTGCTCGCGGCGGCCGAGGCCCGCATCGTGGAGTCGGGCCGGGCGCTGGCCCGCCTGGACTGCGTGTCGCACAACCCGCGCCTGCGGACGTACTACGAGGCGGCGGGCTACCGCTTCACCGGCGAGAACAAGGCGAAGGAGGCTCCCGGGGGAGCCCCCTCCTACGCGGTGACGCTGCTGGAGAAGACCCTGACCGCCTAGGGGTGTTCCGCCCGGCTCAGCCCTGGGTGAGCCGGGCCCGTATCCGCTCCACGGCCTCGTCGGAGATGCCGAGGCCGTCCCGTACGTACGCCTCCATCGAGCCGAACTTCTCGTTCACCTCGGTGAGCGCGGCCGTGAGGTACGCCGGTTCGACGCCGATGATCGCCTGCGCGAGCTCGGGGTCGCCGCCCTTCGCGACGAAGCCCTCGATGAGCGGTACGAAGGCGGCCCGGACGGCCGGGTTCACGGCGAGGTACTCGGCCATGACCGTCTCGGCGTCGGCCCCCAGCAGGGTCAGCACGACGGTCGCCGCCCACCCCGTACGGTCCTTGCCCGCCGTGCAGTGGAACAGCAGCGGGCCCGCGTCCTCCGCGGCCAGCTCGGTGAGGAAGCTGCGGTACGCGGCGACCGCCGAGCCGGACGACACCAGCGCGCGGTAGGTGTCCTCGAACAGTGCCAGCGCCCGCCCGCCGCCGAGGTGCTCCTCGGCCATCTCCGGGTCGGACATGATGTGCTTGAGCTGGGCGGCGGCCGGCTTCTCGTCGGGATCGCCGCCCCTGACCGCTATGGCGATGGTGTCGGCGAGCGCGTCCGCGACCACGATCCGGACCCCCTCGGGCACCCGGTCCGGGTAGTCGGCGCGCTCGGCGACACTGCGGAAGTCGACGATCGTGGCGATGCCGAGCCCGGCGACGACCGGGTCTGAGGCCGGGTCCATCCGGTCCAGCTGCGCCGCCCGCAGCACGAGCCCGGACCGAACGGTCCGCCCGCCGGACAGGGGGATGCCGCCGAGGTCGCGGAGGTTGGCGACGCTGGTGGAGGGGAGTGCGCTCATGACGGCTGGGGCTCCTGGTGGTGTGTTGGGGGGCACCCACACGGTACGTCCCCGGGGCCCCTGACCTCGCACGGGGTACGCCCGGCCCACGGGGGTGCGGAGCCGCGTCCCGGCCGGTCAGCGCCGGGTGAGTGCGGTGCTCAGCGCGACCCCCAGGGCGAGGGCGGTGAAGTGCCCCACATCCGTGAAGCTCGGCCGGTCCTTGTTGAGCAGCGGCCGGGCGGCGAGGGCCAGCAGGGTGGCCCGTCCGGCGAACCGGAGCGGACCACGGGGGAGCGCCGCCGTCAGTGCCCCCAGCACCGCGTTGAACCCGTAGCTGGTCCCCACGTCGACGGCGGACCGGGTCGCGGCGTCGGCCCCGGTGGCCCGCAGCCCCTCGTACACCAGCAGCGTCGCCCCCGCGTGCCCGACCAGGAAGACGCCCGCCGCCCACCACGCCCCGTACGCGTACTCGGCGTACCCGAGCACCGCCAGCAACAGGAGTGCGTACGGCAGCGGCAACGGCTCCTCCACCACCACCGCACTGGTCAGCAGGGTCTCCCAGCGCCCCGCGCCGAGCTGCTCCACATTGGTGGAACAGGCCCGCAGGAACTCCTCCCGCTCCGCCCCGGACAGATGGCGGCGGGCGGCATGGGCGCCGAGCTGGACGCCGCCGACGTAGGCGGGGGCGAGTACGGGAAGGTCCGGGAAGTGCATGGAGGCATGATCGCGCATGAGGCGTAACGGATGTGTCAGATACGGCCGTTAAGGGCCATCCGGCGCACGCACCCGACGCCGCGCACCACCATGGGCCGGATGCGAGTACGAACAGCGGTGGCAGCCGCGGCGGCCCTGCTGGCCCTGCCCCTGACCGCCGCCTGCGGGAACCCGTCCCCTACGCCCCCGACGCCCCCGCCCGCCCCCGAGGCCACCGGCACCCTGGAGGAACTGGCTGCCAGGGCCGGCTGCGTACCGGACATCGGAACGGACGCCGCCGAGATCCGCCAGGCCAACTGCCGTACGGACGGCGGCACTTACATCCTCACCACCTTCGCCACCGACCGGGGACGGCAGGAGTGGTTCGACGCGGCGAACGACTACGGCGGCAGCTACCTCATCGGCCGCCGCTGGATCGCCTCCGGCGAACAGGCGGTGGTCACGGCGCTGCGCGGCCGGCTGGGCGGCAGCGTGCAGACCGCCGAGGGCCACTCGGGGAGCGGGGAGCAGCACCATGACCAGGGCCATGACCAGCACCAGGGCCGGCGCTACCGGCAGCGCTGACCGGTGTTGATGCAGCTCACCATGCGGCGCATCAGCTTCTCGTCGAAGACGTTGATGAAGTCACCGTGGTCGGTCACCGGCTTGTGCAGCTGCTCGGGGAACGAGTCGACCGCGAACCCCGGCCCCGGCGGCACCGCGTACACGATCCGCTGCACGAGCTGCGGGATCGGCCGGAACCCGGTGTCGCACGACCCGTTGGAGCGGGCGAAGGCGACATGCGTGCGGTGGTTGGCGCTGTCCGCGTTCGACCCGTCCCAGCAGCTCTGGAACTTGAACGTACGGACCACCTGACTGCCGCGCGGACAGATCGGGTACTTGTCCTTCAGCTGCCGGTTCTCGAAACCGGTGCAGCTCCAGGACGCATTGGCATTCGCATTGCCGTTGGTGAATGCCTTCGCGTCCCCGGTGATGATCCGCAGGAAGCGCGGCATGGCGACGACCCGGCCGGTCGGATTCCCCACGAAATTGAGGGTGACCTGGGACGGGGTCTGGATTTCCCCGGTGTTCTTGTCCTTTCCGCCGCCGTCCGCGCCGGAATCCGCCTCGTCCTTTCCGTTCTGGAGGCGGAGCACGGGCCAGTAGTACGTGGACCTGTCGCCCGGATTCCGGCAGGTGGTCCGTCCCGAGGCGAGTACGTCGTCGGTGGAAAAGGCATCGGTGGCCTGATTTCCGACGTAGTCGTGCATGTGGTGCGCGCCATTGCTCACACCGGGCGCGACGATGACGTTGTCCGGATTGAACTTGCCGTTCTCGTTCCGGCCGCAGGCGGTGGTGAAGGTGCCGCGCGAGGCGCTGCGGCGCTCGCGGACCTGCGCGACATTGGGCCGTACGGAACGGATGTCGACGAAGTCGGACCGCTCGGGCCCGTTTCCGGGCTGCTCGCCATTACCGCCCTGCTCGCCGTTCCCGGCCTGCTCGCCGTTCCCGGGGTCACTCGCAGCCCCGTCTTCCGCCCCGCCCTCCTCGGCCCGCATCGTGCACGACGCGAGCCCGTCGAGGTTCTGCGGGCGGTCCGCCTCCGGCTGCCGTTCCACGGCGTCCCCGATCCGGCCGAGGGAGGCCGCCCGCTCCTCCTTCAGCGGCCCGAGCACGGCCTCCTGGGCCGCCCGGTCCGCGCCGTTCTCCTTGGATTCCGCGAACTTCCGGTACGCCTCGGTGAGCCGGCTGTCCATCGCCGCCAATTCCCGGTCGACGTCCTGCCGCGCGCCTTGCGGAACGTCCGGGAGGGAATTGGCCGCGTCGGGGCAGTCGATGGTCGACATACGTGGTCCGGACGGCGACGCGGCGGGCGCGGCCGGTTCCTCGGAGGCGGAGGCGTACACATTCAGTGCGACCGTGCCGCCCGCGCCGAGGATCAGTGCGGCGGTGGCGGCGATCGTCCTGTTCGCCAATTTCGAACGCTTGTGTCCCATGGGGGGTCCTTCGCTTTCTTCCGGGCGAAGTCCCATACGCACGCCGGGAACGGCGCGTTCAACCGTTTCCCACTCACCCCACGATTTCGTGGGAACGCACCAATTCGCGGAAGATTACGGAATTCCCGCTCACGCCTTCAGTGCCCGCTGATAAAGCGCCCGCGCCGGAGCCCCGAAGAGAGCGGCCGTCGACTCGGCGTCGGTGTCGCCGCCGCTCAGTACCGCGATGAGCTTCCCGGGGCGGTCGGGGCCCCGGTACCCGGTGAGCCAGGGGCTGCCGCTGGTCCCGTTCCAGAAGCCCGCGCAGCGCATCTGCACCATGCCGGGCAGTTCCCCGTCCTGCTCGCTGTCGGTGGTGCAGGTGACCGGGCGGTTGTCCGGGTTGTGGTCGGGCTCCGGGTAGCCGACCACCGTCACCTGGCGGGCGGGCCCGGAGTCCCAGTCGAGCCCGGCGGCGCCCACCACGTCCTGGACGTTGCGCCCCTCGGAGTCGGGCTCCAGGGCCAGGAAGGCGAAGTCGTACGGGTCGTCCTCCTGCTCCTGCCACCGGTCGTCGACCTGCACGGACCGCACCCGCCACGACCCGTACGGCTGCTTGCCCTTGCCCTGGCCGGAGAAGCCGGGCGCGAACGAGATGCTCCGCTTGGGCTGCCCCTCGATCTCGCCGACGCAGTGGGCGGCGGTCGCCACGATGTTCCCCTTGGGGCTGTCCACGACGCTCGCCGTGCACCAGTGCTCGTCGCCCTCGGTCAGCACCCCGATGAACGGCGGGTAGTCCAGCACGGCGGCGGACTTCTGCGGCGTCGGCGACACCCCGGGGTCCAGCCGGGGCGCCGAGGCCACCGGCCCGCCGCATCCGGCGGTCAGCACCATCAGCGCCGCTACTCCGGCCATGGCCACGGGGGCCGGCATCCACCGTTCACGCACGTCGGGGTACCTCTCTCTGCCCACCGTTTCCGGCCACCATCGCCGCGACGCACACAGGTTATGCACGGCTCGGCAGATTGTCGTCCCCGACCGGCCCCCGGCCCGGTCACCGGCTACTGATCACTGTCACCGGTCCAGGTAGGCGAGCACCGCCAGCACCCGCCGGTTGTCGTCGTCCGACACCGGAAGGTCCAGCTTTCCGAAGATGTTGGAGGTGTGCTTGGCCACCGCCCGCTCGGTGACGAACAGCTGGGCGGCGATGGCGGCGTTGGAGCGGCCCTGCGCCATCAGCTCCATCACCTCCTTCTCGCGCGGGGTGAGCTGGCCTATCGGCTTGTCCTGCGCCCGGCGCGACAGCAGCTGCGAGATGACCTGCGGGTCCATCGCGGTTCCGCCGCCCGCCACCCGCCGTACCGCGTCGATGAACTGCTCCGCGTCGAACACCCGGTCCTTCAGGAGGTACCCGATGCCGCCGTTGCCGTCCGCGAGCAGCTCGCGCGCGTACAGCTGCTCGACGTGCTGGGACAGTACGAGCACGGGCAGGCCGGGTCTGGCCCGCCGCGCCGCCAGCGCGCACTGGAGGCCCTCGTCGGTGTGGGACGGCGGGAGCCGGACGTCGACGACGGCGACGTCCGGCTCCAGCTCGGCGAAGGCCTTGGTGAGTTCGGGTCCGGTCTCGACGGCGGCCAGGACCTCGAAGTCGAACGCTTCGAGCATCCTGACCAGGCCGTCGCGGAGCAGAAAGAGGTCTTCGGCTAGAAGGACTCGCAAGGAATCTCCATGGTCACCATGGTGGGACCGCCCGCGGGACTGCTGACGGCAAGTACGCCGTCGAATGTACCGAGTCGGCGTTCGACCCCGGTCAGCCCGGATCCCCCTCCGACGGTGGCCCCGCCCCGGCCGTTGTCGGTGACGGAGATCCGGATCGTCCGCTCGGCGTGGTGGATGTCGATCCAGATGCGGTCGGCCTGAGCGTGCTTGACCGCGTTCGTCAGTACCTCGCTCACCGCGAAGTACGCCGCCGACTCCACCGGCGCCTCGGCCCGTCCCGGCAGGTCCACGGTCACCTCGGTCTCGACCGGCAGCCGCAGTGCCAGCGCCCGCACCGCGTCGCCGAGGCCGCGCTCGGCCAGCACCGGCGGGTGGATGCCGCGCACCAGGTCGCGCAGTTCGGTCAGCGCCTCGGCGGACGACGCGCGGGCCATCCCGAGGAGCTTCTTCGCCTGGGCCGGGTCCTTCTCGATCAGTGCTTCGATGGTGCCCAGGTTCATGCCCATGGCCACCAGCCGGGCCTGCGCACCGTCGTGCAGGTCGCGCTCGATGCGGCGGAGCTCGGCGGCGGAGGTGTCGAGGGCGTCGTGGCGGGTCTCGGTCAGCTTCTCCACGCGCTGGGCGAGGGTGGCCTCGGCGGTCGGGGCCAGGAAGAACTTGGCGAGTCGGAAGTGGGCCCGCAGGACGACCGGGTTGTAGCGCAGCCCGAGGAAGAGGATGACCATGCCGACGCCCATGGCGATCAGCCCGGTGCCCTGGCTGCTGACCCGTACGAAGGTGTACCAGTACGGGTCGGCGGGCGGGGTGAACACCCGCCACAGCCCGGCCGCCATCACGACTCCCTCCAGCGGGTAGAACAGCAGCAGCGCCGGAACGAGCGCCGTGACCGCACCCGCCGACAGGTCCACGAACAGCCACTGCAGGTCCCGCCAGGTCGCCGGGTCCTTCACCATCAGCGAGGTCCGCTCCACCTGACCGGTGATCCCGCTGCGCACGTCCGGCGGCAGCGGCCGGTAGGGGACGGCTATCCGTACGTCCGACCAGGTACCGGCCAGCAGCCGGCGGCGGTTGGCCCACTGGCGCACCCAGTCCAGCACGACCGGGGTGGTGAAGACACCCACCCCGATCACGATCAGCACCAGCGAGACCAGGGTCAAGGAGAACAGGAGGCAGCTGACGGCGACCGAGACGACCGACAGCCCGAGCCCGCGTGCCCCCGCCAGGAGTGAGGCACGTATCTGGGTGGCATTCATGGTGTGTGATCCCTCTCGGTCCGCCGCTGTGCGCCGAGGCAACCGTGCACTCACCGCACGCACAGTCTCACCCGCGCCGACTGCCGAGGTCACGGGGCCCCACACCCGAAGCGGGGGTGTACCTGGCACCACCGCCCGCGCGGGGACCCCGTACGCCGGGAGGCACCGCCGGGGGTCGGCCGGTCAGGGCGCGTACTTGTACCCCACCCGGCGCACCGTCTGGATGCTCCGCCGGTGCTCGGCGCCCAGCTTGCGGCGCAGCCTGGCGATGTGCACGTCGACGGTACGGCCGTCACCGACGTGCCCGTAGCCCCAGACGGTGGTGACCAGCTGGTCGCGGGTGTGCACCTGGTGCGGGCGGGCGACCAGGTGCGCGAGGAGCTCGAACTCCAGGTACGTCAGGTCCAGCGTCCGCCCGTCCACCTCGACGAGCCGGCGCGAGGTGTCGATCCGCACGGCCCCCTGGGCCACGGCGTCGAGCCCGGCCTCCGCCTCCGCCCGGACCGGCTGCTGCCGGACCGGCTCGGGGGCGCGTACCGGAAGCGTCCTTTCCGGTACGAGGACGGGCGGCACGCCCTGCTGCTGGTCCGCCGGTACGAGGACCAGGTAGCCGACCATCGCCGGACGGCCGGGCAGCGCGGGCAGGGTGTGCTGCGGGGCGGGCAGCCAAGTGGCGCCCGGCGGCAGGTAGTCGGCGACGTCGTACGCCGGGCGGAGGGCGGCCGGGGCGGACGGCGGTGCCACCTCGTCCCGGTCGACGGCCCGCAGGCGGTGGGCCGTCGGGCGCAACGGTTCGTGAACTGCCCGGCGCTGTGCGGCGGTTGCGGCGGAAGTGGCGGGAACGGTGCGGATACGGGTGTTCGTCATGGCAGGTCAGCTCTTTCGCGCGGAGGAGGCCGCCGCGGAGAGTCACGCGGTGGCGTCTTGCTTCCTACGGATGCGCGCGGACCGAAGGCCGTCGTCGGGGGACCGGTCCGACCGAGGAGGTCGGCGGGGTCCGGGGCGAACGGCTTTAGAGGGCCCGCGCGTTCGTCGCGCGACAACAGACCCGGTCGAAGTCGTGGTGCTGACGGGAAGGCCAGAACGGCTCCAGGTCGAAGCGACCCGTAGCGGTGGAGTTCTGGAAGCCGGTCATGGGCCCCATTAGACCAGACGTACGGGCCGGGCAGGAGGGTCGTGCCGCAGTGCGCCCCCGTGCGCCCCGCGCCCCGGCAGGCCCCCTCACCCCGTCAGCCGCTTGCGCCAGTCCAGCGGTGTCACCTCGATCGCCTGGTCCGGTGACCCGTTCCACTCGGTCGACAGCCCCGCCTCGCCCAGTGCTGCCACGACCTCCCGGCCGATCGACGCCGTCAGCTCGGGCTTCGGCTCGAACCCGCCGTAGTAGAGGGTGAGTCCGCCGCCGTTCGCCGCCGCCGCGGTGATCTGCGTGTGGAAGAACACAAAGCCGCGCGGGGTGACGCCCTCGGGTGCCTCCGCGCCGATCTCGCTCATGCCGCAGGAACGGCAGCAGGTGAAGTCCTCCCGCGCGAGGATGCCCGCCGCGTCCAGCGCCTTGAACGCCGCCGTCAGCCGCTCCGGGTCCGTGGTCCCCTCCCACGCCTCCTGCTCGGTGACCCGCTCCTGCCAGAGCCACTGCACGAGCTGCCAGGCCTGGGGCGAGGACACCTGCTCCCCGTAGATGTCCTCGACGGAGCGCACCAGTTGGTGCCGGTCGCGGTAGCCGCCCCGTATCAGCTCCTTCAGGGACTCGACCACCTTGGCGCGCAACTCGTCGTCGAGACCCGCGACCTCCTCGGGCGGCGGCGGCAGGAGGTCGTTGCGCTCCCACTCCAGGCCCGCCCCGGCGCCGTCCCCCCAGCCCTTGCCCTCGTCGGCCACCCAGGCGAGCATCGCCCGCAGCACCGTCCCCGGGTCCGCGACCTCGGTCACGTAGTGCTCCTCGGGGCCGCCCGCGCGGTGCTCCAAGTCATAGGCCCCGCCCGCGTCGTGCCACACCTGGATGTACCGCTGCTCGTCGACCGGGAGGCGGCTCACCACCAGGAAGTGGTCGTCGTCCCCGCCGATGCGGTGCACGAGCGCGGTCAGTTCGGCGAGGGTGGGGCGGACCACCGGCTCGCCGAGTTCGTTCTCCACGGAGATCTCAAGGACCCCGGAGTTGTTGTCGGACATGGTTTCACCCTGGCACACGCCACTGACAACGCGGCGGGGAGAACGCGGCAGGGAGAACGCGGCAAGGGCGGCCGCGCACGAACCGCGCGACCGCCCCTGCCCCGAACCACTGTGCTCGCCGCAGGACTCAGACCTGCCCGGCCTTCTCCAGCGCGGTGCAGCACGTCTCGACCATCAGCCGGGTGACGACGTACGGGTCGACGTTGGCGTTCGGACGCCGGTCCTCGATGTAGCCCTTCTTCTCCTGGGCCACCTGCCAGGGGATGCGCACGGACGCGCCGCGGTCGGAGACGCCGTAGCTGTACTCGTTCCACGGGGCGGTCTCGTGCAGACCGGTCAGCCGGTCGTCGATGCCCGCGCCGTAGTTCTTGACGTGGTCCATCGGCTTGGAACCCTCGCCCAGCGACTCGCACGCCGTGATGATCGCGTCGTACCCCTCGCGCATCGCCTTCGTGGAGAAGTTGGTGTGCGCACCGGCGCCGTTCCAGTCGCCCTTGACGGGCTTGGGGTCCAGGGTGGCCGACACCCCGAAGTCCTCGGCGGTGCGGTAGAGCAGCCAGCGGGCGATCCACAGCTGGTCGGAGACCTCCAGCGGGGCCAGCGGACCCACCTGGAACTCCCACTGGCCCGGCATGACCTCCGCGTTGATCCCGGAAATGCCGAGGCCCGCCGTCAGGCAGTGGTCGAGGTGCTTCTCGACGATCTCGCGCCCGAAGATCTCGTCGGCGCCGACACCGCAGTAGTAACCGCCCTGCGCGGCCGGGAAGCCACCCGCCGGGAACCCGAGCGGCCGCTCGCCCTCGAAGAAGGTGTACTCCTGCTCGATGCCGAAGATCGGCTCCTGCGCGGCGAACTGCTCGGCCAGCGGGCGGAGTTCGGCGCGGGTGTTGGAGGAGTGCGGCGTCATGTCGATGTTCAGCACCTCGCACATGACGAGGATGTCGTCACCGCCCCGGATCGGGTCCGGGCAGGAGAACACCGGGTTCAGCACGAGGTCCGAGGCGTGCCCCACGGCCTGGTTCGTGCTGGACCCGTCGAAGCCCCAGACCGGCAGTGGGGCGCCGTCGGCGAGGATCTTCGTCTTGGAGCGGAGCTTGGCGGTCGGCTCGGTGCCGTCGATCCAGATGTACTCGGCCTTGAACGTCACGGACGCCATCCTTTACGGGTTCTACGCGGCTGCGGGGTGCGGTGTGCCACCGGTGCGGCGGTGGCGGGGCGGTGCGCCCCGTGCTGCTGCGGTGATGGTCGGCAGCCTGGCAACCGGGCATTTCCCGTCCGTTGCCCGTTTGTGAACCCCGTGTTACCGGGGCACCGGGGGCACGTGACGTACATCGCAACGGACTTCATGCCCGCGTGACGGGCGCCCCTCCCTGCTGCACGGGATCTGCGGCCGCGGCCGCGCGGCGCTGGCTGGTGGGGCGGTGTCGCGCCTGCGGCGGGCCGGAGGGTGCCCCTCCCCGCCCCTTCCCGCTGTGCTGGATTTGCGGCTGCCGCCGCGTGGCGCTGGGAGTGTTGGGCGGTGTCGCGCCTGCGGCGGGCAGGTGCCCCTCCCCGCCCCTTCCCTAAACCGCTCCGCGGGGCCAGGGGTGGGGATGTGCGGGCCGGTGGGTGGTTGCTCGCGCAGTTCCCCGCGCCCCCAAAGGCAACCACTCGTGCCCAGCGCCGCTCAGTTCCCTGCGCCCGTAACTACGAGTACTTCAGGGGCGCGGGGAACTGCGCGGCCAGCCACGCACACACCCGCACATGGCCACCGGCGGTGGCCGGGCTCGCCACCTCTGCCCCACCCCGAGGGCCGGCGGCCCACCCACCCCCGCCCGGGCCGTACGGGCCGGGGTCTGGGGCAGCGCCCCAGTTCGGGAAGGGGCGGGGAGGGGAGAAGCCCGCGCAGCGGACCCCCGCCCCCGCTCCGGCGCGCCAGGCAGACTGGTCCGTATGACCTCCACCCACACCACCCGCATCGGCCTCCTCGGCACCGGCCCCTGGGCCGCCCGCACCCACGCCCCCGCCCTCTCCGCCCACCCCGACGTCGACTTCACCGGCGTGTGGGGCCGCCGCCCCGAGGCCGCCGCCGCCCTCGCCGAGGCGCACTCCACCACCGCGTACGACGACGTCGACGCCCTGTTCGCCGCCTGCGACGCGGTCGCCGTCGCGCTGCCCCCGGACATCCAGGCATCCCTGGCCGTCCGCGCCGCACGGGCCGGCTGTCACCTGCTCCTCGACAAGCCGGTGGCCACCACCGTCGACGGTGCCCGCGAGGTCGCGGACGCCGTCGAGGCCGCCGGAGTCTCCTCCGTCGTCTTCTTCACCCTGCGCTTCGCCGCGGGCACGGCCCCCTGGATCGCCGAACAGACCGCCACCGACGGCTGGTTCACCGCCCATGCGCACTGGCTGGGCGCCCTCTTCTCGGCCGGTTCCGACAGCCCGTACGCCGCCTCCCCGTGGCGCGGCGAGAAGGGCGGGCTGTGGGACGTCGGCCCGCACGCGCTCTCCGTGCTCCTGCCCGTGCTGGGCGACGTGACCCGCCTCTCCGCGGCCGACGGCCCCGGCGACACCGTCCACCTCGCCCTGCGCCACACCTCCGGCGCCTCCAGCACCGCCACCCTCAGCCTGAGTGCCCCGCGCGAGGCGTCCGGCGTCGGCATCGAACTGCGCGGCACGGCCGGCGTCCAGTCCCTCCCCGGCACCTGGGGCGAGGCCGTCGACTCCTTCGGCACCGCGATCGGCGCCCTCCTGGAGTCCATCCGCACCGGCACCCCGCACCCCTGCGACGCCCGCTTCGGCCTGCGCGTCACCGAGATCCTGGCGGACGCGGACACCGCCCTGGCCGCCCTGGCCGCCCAGGCCGCCCAGGACAAGCAGCTCTCCTGACGGTTCAGCGCCCCAGCGCGTCCCGTACCGCCTCCTCCGTACGCCCGATCACCGCACTGCCGTCGTCCGCCGTGATGATCGGCCGCTGGATCAGCTTCGGATGCGCGGCGAGCGCCGAGATCCACCGCTCCCGCGCATCCGCGTCCCGCGCCCACTCCCGCACGCCCAGTTCCTTCGCCTCGGCCTCACCGGTGCGCGTGATGTCCCACGGCTCCAGGCCCAGCCGCCCGAGCACCGCCCGGATCTCCGCCTCGTCCGGTACGTCGTCGAGGTAGCGCCGGACCGTGTAATCGGCACCCTCCTCGTCGAGCAGCCGCACTGCGGAACGGCACTTCGAACACGCGGGATTGATCCAGATCTCCATGCCCCCAACGGTACCTCCCACCCCACCCCGAACCCCCGCCAAATGCCGCCTGGCCAGCGGCGATTGTCAGTGGTGGGAAGTAAAATGGAGGTAGTTCGAGAGGGTTGTCGACCGCATCAGGAGGATGCTCGTGGCCGCTGCCGTACTCATGACGAATGCCCTGCCAGGAAAGCCGAAGAAGCCGACCGGGGCCGACCGCAAGCCCCTCAGTCCCCTCAGGAAGAAGCCCCTCCCGGCCGGCCGGCCGCGTGAGTGGTACATCTCCCACAACCGCCGTCTCAAGGCCATGCGCCTGGCGATAGCCCTGATGGACACCGGGGTGTACGTCCCCGAGAAGGCGACCAACCGCAAGATCCGCGCCATGGCGGCCCGCGTGGGCATCCACCCGCCGTCGAACACGACGTGCCGGCTGGTCCGCGAGCTGATCCGCGACGAGCTGGGCTGACGCGAGGGCGCGGACACCACAGGGCGGGTGGGCGGCACCGGGAGAACCGGCACCGCCCACCCGCCCTTCACCCTTCACCGGCTACGCGGGCCCCGCCGCCCGCGCCCACCGCATCCGCGACCACGGCAGCGCCAGCTCGTCCGTCGACGCCACGTCCGCCGGTTTCAGGTCCTCGACCGCCGCCGCCTCCCCGTGCCGGGCGAACACCGAGTCCGCGTACCGGTGCCCGGTGTCGGCCGCCAGGAACAGTACGGTCCGGTCCGGCGCGAGCCCCCGCTCCCAGCGCGCGGCGAGGTACCCGGCCCCGGTGGAGAGCCCGGCGAACACCGCGTGCCGCCGCAGCAGGTCGACGCTCCCCGACAGCGCCGTACCGAACGACATCCAGTGCACGGTGTCGTACCGCCGGTGGTCCACGTTCCCGAACGGGATGGAGCTGCCGATCCCGGCGATGATGATCTCCGGATCGGCCACCCGCTCACTGCCGAACGTGACACTGCCGTACGGCTGTACGCCCGCCAGCTCCACCCCCGGCGAGTGCTCCCGCAGATAACCGGCGAGCGCCCCGGTGGACGCCCCGGACCCCACCCCGCCGACCAGGGTCAGCCGCCGGGTGTCCGTCTCACGGCGTACGAGGTCGGCGACGGCGCGGTAGCCGAGGTAGTGGATGTCGTCGTGGTACTGCCGCATCCAGTGGTAGCCGGGGTGCGCGGCCAGGATCTCGGCGACCCTGGCCACCCGCCGCCGCTGGTCCAGCTTGAGGTCGTCGCACGGCTCCATCTGCTCCAACCGGGCGCCCAGTACGGCCAGTTGGGTGCGCAGCGTACGGTCCACCGTGGTGGAGCCGACGATCACACAGCCCATGCCGTACCGGTGACAGGCCAGCGCCAGCGCATAGGCGTAGATCCCGCTGGAACTGTCCACCAGCGTGTCCCCGCGCCGCACCGTCCCGGTGTCGAGCAGGTGGCGTACGGCGGCCAGTGCGGAGACCACCTTCATCGTCTCGAAGCGCAGGCAGAGCAGCCCGTCGTCGAGCTCGACCAGGTCGGGGCGGCCGATCGACTCCGCTATGTGCGTATCCATGGAAGTGCTCCTCGCAGGGGGGAGGGGGACAGGGACGGGGCGGGGGAGGGGGAGGGAGTGGCTGCCGGGCGGTGCGTGGTGAACACCCGGGCGACCGGCAGGCCCAGTGACTCCAGGGCCCGCGCGCCCGCCCGCACCCGCCGCCGCAGCCCGCCGTCCGAGGGGTCCAGGAGCAGCCCGGCCACATTTCCGCTGTGTGCGACCTGTACGCCGACGGCCCCGACCCGCGCGGCCGCCGCCTCCAGTGCGGGGAGCTCCGGGTGCGCCAGCCTTCGCTGGCCGAGCCGGGCACTTCCGGTGGCCACCTGCCCGAGCAACCCGGCATCGCGTTCCCGTACCGCCCGCCGCAACAGGCCCCGCAGCCGGGCGTATTCGTCGAGTTCAGCGAGTTCATCGGGTTCAGCGGGTTCATCGAGTTCGGCATCGGCGGTGCTCCGGGCGCCGCCCAGCGTCAGCGTGTCCACCGGCCGTCCGCCGCCCAGCGTGCAGCCGACCACGACCACCGGCGGCAAAGCCTCGCCGAACACCTCCAGCACCCGCCCCTCCCGCTGGGCGAACAGCGCCGGCCGGCCGTCCAGCATCAGCGGATCGGACGCTCCTTCCGCCAGTACGGCGAGACCGGCGAGCGTTCCGGCGTCGAGGTGCACCCCGAAGGCGTCCGCGACCGCGCGCAGCGCCGCGAGCACATCACTGCTGGAGGAGCCCATCCCCAGTCCGACGGGAAGATCCCCGGCAAGCGTCAACTCGCCGCCGCACAACGGGACATCGGCTCTCCTCGCGCACTCCTCGACCGCCAGCCGGACCGCCCGCCGTGCCTTCGTCCGGTCGGGCGGAGAGACCGTCACCGCGTCCGGCGGCGTTCCGGGGTGCGGTACGAAGGCCGCCCGGCTGCCGAGCCCGCCGTACACCGGCAGTGTCACGAGCCCCGCGCACACCCGCCCCGTCGCGTCCCTGAACAGGCCCTGGAGGATCTCGCCGTGGTGACAGGACGCGTGCCCGATGCCGGTACGCGGGCCGGGCGCGGCGGCGGCGGGACGGACGGCAACGGCCCTCACGCGGCGCCCGCCCCTGCGGCGCCCGCCACCGCATCGGCCGCCCGGTACCGGTAGAGCACCGTCGGGTCCGCACTGAACTGCGAGAACGGGAACGGCTCCGCCGACACCGCACTCACCCCCGCCCCCAGGAACGCCCGCGCCACCGCACTCCCGGTCTGCGCGTACACCACCAGCGGCACGCCCCGCTCGCGGCAGCGCGCCAGGATGGTGTCGAACGAGCCGTTGCTCAGCGTCATCCCGGTCGCCACCACCGCGTCCGCCGCCTCCAGTACCTCCGCCATGTCCCTGCTCACCGGGTCGCCCCACTGCGTGGTCCGCAGGTTGAAGTCGCACAGCAGGGGCACGCACCCGCGCTCCCGGATCGCCGCGACCAGCGGATTGACCACCCCGATCAGCGCGACCCCGGCCCCCTCGGGCAGTTCGAGCAGCCCGGCGATCGCCGCGTCCCTGGCCACCGCCCGCACCTCCGGCGGCCCGGCGGGCAGCAGCACCGCCTCCGCACCCGCGTCCCGGTGCGGGCGCACCGCCGCCAGATACGCGTCCAGCGCCGCCACCCGTACGGGCCTGGCCGGATCGCGCAGCAGCGCCCCCAGCGAACTCCCCGACAGCGCCCCGCACACCCCCGCGTCCAGCTCGCCCGCCTCGAAGGCACAGGCCCCGAAGGCGCCGCCGACCCGCACCAGCAGGTACTGGTTGAGGTAGGTCGTGCTGCCACCCGCCAGCCGCGTCCCGTGGTGCGCCCAGAACACGCTGGTCGCCGTCAACTCCTCGGGCAGCGGCCCGTGTTCACCCGCGAGTACCTCCTCGACGAGCGCGTCCGTCCCGGTGCTCCTGATCACGTCCATGACGCTTCCTTCTCCTTCTCGTCCCTGTTCGTTACGGAAATTCCTGGGCCGGCGGCCCCGCCCCGGTAGGCGACCGCGAAGTGCCCCAGCGGGTCGGTCCCGATCTCGGCGTCCACCTCGAAGACCTCCGCGAGCAGCGGCCTCGTCAGCACCTCGGCGGGCGTCCCGGCCGCGACGAGGCGCCCGCCGTGCATCAGCAGCAGCCGGTCGCAGTACCTGGCGGCCAGCGACAGGTCGTGCAGTGCCACCAGCACCGTCCGCCCGGCCTCGCCGAGCAGTTCCATCAGCTCCAACTGGTGCTTCACGTCGAGGTGGTTGGTGGGCTCGTCGAGCAGCAGGGCCCTCGGCCGCTGGGCGAGTGCCCGCCCGATGTGCGCGCGCTGCCGCTCGCCGCCGGAGAGCGCCTTCCACTCCCGGTCCGCGAGGTCCGTCAGCCCCACCCGTTCCAGTGCGGCCGCCACCACCGCCCGGTCCGTGGCGCTCGGCCCGCCCCACCGGCCCCGGAACGGGGTGCGGCCGAGCCCCACCACCTCCGCGACCCGCAGCTCGCTCTCCACGTCGACGGCCTGCTCCACGAAGGCCACCCGCCGCGCGAGGCGCCGCGCGCTCCAGCCCCGTACGTCCTCACCGTCGTACGACACCGAACCCTCGTCGGGCGTACGCAGCCCGGCCAGACAGCGCAGCAGCGACGACTTGCCCGAGCCGTTGGGCCCGATCAGCCCGACCGTCTCGCCGGGCGCGACCTCCAGCGAGACCCCGCGCACCACCTGCTTGCCGGCCACCGACCAGGTCAGCCCCTCCGCCGCGATCCTCACAACTCCCCCCTCCGCCGCAGCACCCACAGGAACAGCGGCACCCCCAGCAGCGCCGTGAACACCCCCACCGGCACCTCCTGCGGCGCGAAAGCGACCCTCGCCAGTGCGTCCGTCCACACCAGGAACACCGCTCCGACCACCGCCGAGAACGGCAGCAGCACCCGGTGCAGCGGCCCCACCAGGAACCGCACCCCGTGCGGCACGATCAGCCCGACGAACCCGATCGCCCCGACCGCCGCCACCGCGACCGCCGCCATCAGCGAGGTCACCACCAGCAGCACCCAGCGCGCCGCGCGTACGTCGACCCCGAGCGAGGCGGCCGTGTCCGCACCGAACGAGAACCCGTCCAGGGCTCCGGAGCGGGACCACACCACCCCGAACCCGACGGCCGTCACCACCGCACACACCAGCACCGTGTCCCACCGCGCCGACGCCATCGACCCCAGCAGCCACTGCGTGATCGCCCTGACCGCCTCGGCGTCACCGGACGCCATCAGCACCAGCGAGGTCAGCGCCGTGAAGAGCTGCGCCACCACCACCCCGGTCAGCACGATCCGCACCGAATCCAGCCCACTGCGCCTGAGCAGCAGCATCAGCAGCCCGAACGACAGCAGCGCCCCGACGAATGCCCCGCCGGTCACCCCGAGCGCCTGCGCCCCGAACCCGAGCACGACCACCACCACCGCGCCGGTCGACGCCCCGGAGGACACCCCGAGCAGATACGGATCGGCCAGCGCGTTACGGGTCACCGCCTGGAGCACCGCCCCGCACACCGAGAGGGACGCCCCGACCAGCGCCGCCAGCAGCACCCTGGGCACCCGCAACTCCCAGACCAGCGAGTCCAGCAGCCGGGGCACCGGCGCCCCGCCCGTCCCGATCCCCAGCCGCGAGGCGATGCTCCGCGCCACGTCCCCGTAACCGACGGGCGTGGACCCGATCCGCACCGAAACGAAGACCGACACGAGCAGCAGGACACACCCGCCCGCGAACAGCACCCACACCCGCGCGGTACGCCGCTGCCCGGCAAGCTCCTCCGCACCGGGGCCACTCACGGACGCCAACGGCACGCCGGGATCCAACAGCCCGACGTTCGCCGGGCCACCCCCACTACCGCTTGGCATAACCGAGGTCCTTCAGCCCGTCGGTGAGCCGGGGCAGCGCGTCCACGGTCCGCACCGACGGATCCATCTCCGTCCCCGGGACGGTGATGAAACGGTTCTCGGTGACCGCGTCCAACTGCGCCATCACCGGATTCCCGCGTATCGCCGCCAGCTTGTCGGCGGCACTGTCGCCCGGCTTGCCGCGCTCGGAGAGATCGCCGACCACGATGAGATCCGGCTTCCGCTTGGCGATCTCCTCCCAGGTGACGGAGGGCCAGTCCTCGTCGAGGTCGTCGAAGACGTTCTTCGCACCGACGACCCGGCTCAGCTCGCTCGCCATGGCGGTCTTCCCGGCCACGTACGGGGCGTCCCCGTACACCGAGTACACCCACACCACCCGGGGCGTGCCCCGCACCCCGGCCGCCGCCTTCTTCGCGGTGTCCAGCGCGGCCCGCTGATCGCGTACGAGCTTCGCGGCCCGCTCCTCGACGCCGAAGACCTTCCCCAGGTTCCGGTAGTCGTCCAGCAGCAGGTCGAAGGGGGACTTCCCGGCCGGGTTCTGCTTCGGACAGTCCACCGCGCTCAGGAACGAGGGCAGCCCGAGCCCGGCCAGCTCCTCGCGGGTGCCGGTGCGGTCCTTGGTGAAGTGGTCGTTGAACCCGGCGACCACCAGGTCGGGTGCGGCGGCGCGCAGTTGCTCGCCCCCCAGCAGCTTCGGACTGAGTACGGGAACCTTCCCGTACGCCTCCCGGTACTCGGGCGCGATCTTCGTCTTGAGGTTGGACGTACCCGCCATCCGCCCCTCCAGCCCCAGCTCCAGCAGCACTTCGGTGGCGGACTGATCGAGCGTGACGGCCCGCTCCGGCGTCTGCGGAAAGGCCAACTGCCGCCCGCAGCTGCTGATTTCCACCCCTTTTCCGCCGCCCTTCCCGGCAGGTGCGGCGGACCCGGCCCCCTTCGAAGCCTCACCGCAGCCGACAGCCGCGAAAGAGAGGGCCAGCGCGACGGCGCCGACCCGGACAGAACGGGACATGTGTCCTCCCAGAGGAGTGGAAGCAGGAAATCCGGACCGCACACAGGTGCTGACGCAGCCCGGAACGAGCGCTACTGTAACGGTAATCATTTTCAATAAGCTAGCCCCCCAGGCCCGGAGCCCCCCGCGGCAACTCCACCCCACCCACTCAACTCACTTATGGGTGAAGGGAATTGGGGGGCCACAAAACCCCAGGAGCTCACCCGCAGTGACAACCGCTCACCCCACCCCGAAGCCCGGCCCCCCGTCGGACACACCCCCAGGCCCCACCCGAAGCGTCCTGCGCGACCCCGGCTTCCTCCGCCTGTGGACCGGCACCACCGCCTCGGGTCTCGCCACCTGGGCCCTGCCCTTCGTCCTCGGCCTCGCCGTCCTGGACCGCACCCTCACCGCCCCGGAACTGGGGCTGCTGCTCGCCGCCCGTACCGTCGGATTCCTGATAGCCGTGGCGGTCGGCGGCGTACTCGCCGACCGCCACTCACGACGCGGCGTGGTCCTGGCGGCCGGCCTGGCGGCAGCCGTCGCCGCGCCCCTCCTGGCCCTGGGCCTCGACCGCTCGCTCCCCCTGATGCTGGGCGCGGCGGCCCTGGCAGGAGCGGGCCAGGGCGCCTGCCGCCCCGCCTTCCAGGCACTCACCGCCGAGATCGTGGCCCCGGAGCAACGCCAGCAGGCCAACGCCGCCACCACCCTGGCGGTACGGGTCACCACCCTCACGGGCCCCGCCCTGACCGCCCTGCTGGCGGTCTTCCTGAACACGGCGACCCTGCTCCTGGGCATCGGCCTGCTCTGGCTGGCCGCCGCACTCCTCCCCGGCCGGGGCAACCCGGCGCACGCCGCGGAACCGGCCCAACGGCCCTCCCTCTACGGCGAGTTCGTCGAAGGCCTGCGGGAAGCCCGCCGCCACCCCTGGTTCCTGGCCGGACTGGGCGCCCTCACCACCGTCATCGCCACCGGCTACTCGGCGACCGGTGTGGCCCTGCCCCTGATCAGCCGCGACCGCTACGGAACCGAAGCCGTCCTGGCCGCCGCTATGACCGCGTACACGCTCGGCGCCCTCGGCGGCGCCCTGCTGATGGCCCGCTGGCGCCCCCGCTCCCAGGGCCGCACCGCCCTCCTGGGCCTCGCCTGCTACGGCTTCGCACCCCTGGCACTCGCCCTGCCCGTACACCCGGCCCTGGTCATCGCCGCGTACGTCCTGGCGGGCATCGGCATCGAACTCTTCAACGTCCCCTGGTTCACCGCCACCCAGCGCGAGGTGGCCCCGGACAAACTCGCCCGCGTCTCCTCCCTCGACTTCCTCCTCTCCTACGGCCTGGCCCCCCTGGGCCTGGCCCTGATCGCCCCGGCCCTCACCACCTTCGGCCCCACCCCGGTCCTCCTGACCTGCGCCGCCCTCTGCTTCCTGGCCCCGGCCACCGCCACCCTGGCCCGGGGAGCCCGCCACTTCTCCCGCCCCACCACCTGACCCCCACACACGACGGAGCCCCGCCACCACCCAAGAGGGCGGTGACGGGGCTCCGTGAAGGGCGGGTGAAGCAGTCCGGCCTAGAGGTCGAAGTACAGCTCGAACTCGTGCGGGTGCGGGCGCAGCTGGATCGGGGCGATCTCCTGGGTGCGCTTGTAGTCGATCCACGTCTCGATCAGGTCGGGGGTGAAGACACCGCCGGCCAGGAGGTACTCGTGGTCGGCCTCCAGGGCGTCGAGGACGGCCGGCAGCGAGGTCGGGACCTGCTGGACGCCCGCGTGCTCCTCGGGGGCCAGCTCGTAGAGGTCCTTGTCGATCGGCTCCGGCGGCTCGATCTTGTTCTTGACGCCGTCCAGGCCGGCCATCAGGAGCGCCGAGAAGGCCAGGTACGGGTTGGAGGACGGGTCCGGGGCGCGGAACTCGACGCGCTTGGCCTTCGGGTTGGAGCCCGTGATCGGGATACGCATCGCGGCGGAGCGGTTGCGCTGCGAGTAGACCATGTTGACCGGGGCCTCGAAGCCGGGGACCAGGCGGTGGTAGGAGTTCACCGTCGGGTTGGTGAAGGCGAGGAGGGAGGGGGCGTGCTTGAGGATGCCGCCGATGTAGTAGCGGGCCATGTCCGAGAGGCCCGCGTAACCCTGCTCGTCGTAGAAGAGGGGGATGCCGTTCTGCCACAGCGACTGGTGGACGTGCATGCCCGAGCCGTTGTCGCCGAAGATCGGCTTCGGCATGAAGGTGGCGGTCTTGCCGTTCTTCCAGGCGACGTTCTTCACGATGTACTTGAAGAGCATCAGGTCGTCGGCGGCGGCCAGCAGGGTGTTGAACTTGTAGTTGATCTCCGCCTGGCCGGCCGTGCCGACCTCGTGGTGCTGGCGCTCGACCTGGAGACCGTGCTTGTCCAGCTCCAGGGAGATCTCGGCACGCAGGTCGGCGAAGTGGTCGACCGGGGGAGTGGGGAAGTAGCCACCCTTGTACTTGACCTTGTAGCCGCGGTTGTTCTCGGTGGAACCGGTGTTCCACGCGCCGGCCTCGGAGTCGATGTGGTAGAAGCTCTCGTTCGCCGACGTCTGGAAGCGGACGTTGTCGAAGACGTAGAACTCGGCCTCGGGGCCGAAGTACGCGGTGTCCGCGAAGCCGGTGGAGGCGAGGTAGGCCTCGGCCTTCTTGGCGATGTTGCGCGGGTCACGGCTGTACTGCTCGCCCGTGATCGGGTCGTGGATGAAGAAGTTGATGTTCAGGGTCTTGTCGCGGCGGAACGGGTCCAGGCGGGCCGTCGACAGGTCGGCGCGCAGCGCCATGTCGGACTCGTGGATGGCCTGGAAGCCACGGATCGACGAACCGTCGAAGGCCAGCTCCTCGTCCGGGTCGAAGGCCGCGGCGGGGATCGTGAAGTGCTGCATCACGCCCGGCAGGTCGCAGAACCGGACGTCCACGAACTTGACGTCGTTGTCCGCGATGAACTTCTTGGCTTCGTCGGCGTTCCCGAACATCCAGCTCCTCCTACTCCCACCCGGGGCCGGGCAGGGTTGCCGCTCTTCTGCGGGGCTTCATGCGGGCCAGTGCGGTGGCACACGCTGGCGTCGACCATAGGCAGACGGGATTTCTCCAGCATGACCCATTTGTTTCGCCCAAGTTAACCAGCCCGCTCCGGCGAACACCCTCGGAGCCGCCCGGCGGGCCCCGGGAGCGCCCCCGCCCGGACCGTAACGAAAGGGGGCGCAGTACCTTGGACGGGTGGACAACAGGCAAGCAATCGGATCGTGGCTCTCCGGGCCGCGCGCGGCGGCCGAGGAAATGGGCGCCGACTTCGGACACCGGGGCAAGCGCCTCGGCCTGCCCCCCGAGGGGCCGGGCTCGGTGGCCCCGCTGGGCCGCCGCTTCGGCGCCCTCTTCGTCGACTGGCTGCTGTGCCTGCTCATCGCGTACGGGCTCTTCGCCCGCGGCGACTCCCAGGCGGCCGGCAACTGGGCGCTCGGCATCTTCCTGGTGCTCAGCATCCTGACCGTGGGCACCGTCGGCTGCACTCCCGGCAAGCGCCTCTTCCGGCTGCGGGTGGTCTCCGAGCACGGCGGCAGGCTCGGCTTCGGCTGGGTCGTGGTGCGCAGCGTGCTGCTCTGCCTGGCGATCCCCGCCCTGATCTGGGACCGCGACGGACGCGGCCTGCACGACCGCCTCGCCCGTGCCGTACAGGTGCGGATGTAGTCCCCCCGTACGCGCCGTGGACGCGCGGACAGCAGGACGGCCCCGGAACCAGTCGGTTCCGGGGCCGTCTTCTGCGTAGAAGGAACGGGGGAGGAGGAGATCAGCGGCCGCGCGGCATCTTCATGCCCTTGGGCATGGGGCCCTTCGGCAGCGGCATGTTGCTCATCAGGTCGCCCATCGCGCGCAGCCGGTCGTTGGTCGCGGTGACCTGCGGGCCGGTGAGCGGGCGGGGCAGCTTGAGCATCTTGGTGCGGACCTTCTTCAGCGGGGTCTGGTCCTCGCCGTTGCCCACGATGATGTCGTGCACCGGGACCTCGGGGCCGACGATGCGCGCCATCTTCTTCTTCTCGGCCGCCAGCAGCGTCCGCAGCCGGTTCGGGTTGCCCTCGGCGACCAGCACGATGCCGGCCTTGCCGACGGCCCGGTGGACGACGTCCTGGTTGCGGTTCATCGCCACCGCGGGGGTCGTGGTCCAGCCACGGCCGACGTTGTCCAGCACCGCCGCCGCGGCTCCCGGCTGCCCCTCCATCTGTCCGAAGGCGGCACGCTCGGCGCGCCGTCCGAAGATGATCGCCATTCCGAGGAAGGCCAGCAGGAAGCCGAGAATGCCCAGGTAGACCGGGTGATCGATCAGGAATCCGAGGCCGAGAAGGACACCGAAAATGACGATGCCCACGCCCGCGACGACAAGACCCACCTTGGGGTCGTTGCGCCGGGTCATCTTGTAGGTCAGGGCAATCTGCTTGAGTCGCCCGGGGTTCGCAGTGTCCGCGTTCTCTGCGCGTTCCTTCCTCGCCATGCGAGAAAGTTTACGTTGCCTAGGACGTACGAGCGGACACGGCCTCCAGTACGTGTTCCGTCTCCACCCGGTCCTTGGCCCGGCGCCGGTCCTCCAGCACGGAGGTCCAGGCGTTACGGCGTGCGGTGCGCTGACCGGTGCCCATCAGCATCGACTCGACGAGTCGCAGAGCGTCGGTGACGGACGGAAGGGCGTTGGCGCGTACGGCCTGCATGGCGGGGGTCTCCCTCGTAGAGACTGCGTAACGGCGTGACGGGAACTGCGTGACGTGACGTCGTGACCCAAGAACTGCGGTGCGTGAATCCAGGGTCACTGTTCGGTGTTACCGGTACGTGACCGATCGGTCAAACACCGATGAAACCTTGACGGTACGGGCGAAAACAATGACGCGGCCCGTACGACGCCCCGACCTGCGGGGGGTTGTACGGGCCGCGTCATTACGGCAGTCACCGGCACGCGCTCGCTGTGCCGGGTTTCACACGGCACTCACACCGCGGGCGTGGCCGCAGCGACCGGGGTCCCGCGCCGCTCCATCGCCTGGCCGTACAGCCGGCCCGCGCGGTAGGAGGAGCGGACCAGCGGCCCGGACATCACACCGGAGTAGCCGATCGCGTCGGCCTCGTCCTTCAGCTCGACGAACTCCATCGGCTTCACCCAGCGCTCGACGGGGTGGTGCCGGGGGGAAGGACGCAGGTACTGGGTGATGGTGATCAGCTCGCAGCCCGCCTCGTGCAGGTCGCGCAGCGCCTCGCTGACCTCTTCACGGGTCTCACCCATGCCGAGGATCAGGTTCGACTTGGTGATCAGACCGGCCGCGCGAGCCTTGGTGATGACGTCCAGCGAACGCTCGTAGCGGAAGCCGGGGCGGATGCGCTTGAAGATGCGCGGCACCGTCTCCACGTTGTGCGCGAAGACCTCGGGGCGGGACTCGAAGACCACGTCCAGCAGCTCGGGCACCGCGTTGAAGTCCGGGGCGAGCAGCTCCACCTTGGTACGGCCCAGCTCACGGCCGGCCGTCTGCTGGTGGATCTGGCGCACGGTCTCCGCGTAGAGCCAGGCGCCGCCGTCCTCCAGGTCGTCGCGGGCGACGCCGGTGATGGTGGCGTAGTTCAGGTCCATGGTGACCACGGACTCGCCCACGCGGCGCGGTTCATCGCGGTCCAGCGCCTCGGGCTTGCCCGTGTCGATCTGGCAGAAGTCACAGCGCCTCGTGCACTGGTCGCCGCCGATGAGGAAGGTCGCCTCGCGGTCCTCCCAGCATTCGTAGATGTTGGGACAGCCAGCCTCCTGGCACACCGTGTGCAGTCCTTCGCCCTTCACCAGGGCCTGCATCTTGGTGTACTCGGGACCCATCTTCGCCCGGGTCTTGATCCACTCGGGCTTGCGCTCGATGGGGGTCTGGCTGTTCCGGACCTCCAGGCGCAGCATCTTGCGACCGTCGGGTGCGACAGCGGACACGTCCAGCACTCCCTCTTGCCAAAAACGGCTTCGATTCTTCGGCGAACACCAGGGTACGCCCGATATTTGTATGGCTTTACGTCCGGACAACCCGGTGCCGGACAGGGGCATTCCCCGGATCGGCTACGCGGAGGCCGTCTCGGGTGCCTTTTCCACGACGCGGGGCGCGGGCGTGGCCTCGGCCAGTACCTCGCGCAGGTGCTTCTCCACCACCGGCAGTACGTCCTCGACGGTGATCTCGCGGCCCAGCTCGCCCGCGAGCGAGGCGACGCCCGCGTCCCGGATGCCGCACGGCACGATGCGGTCGAACCAGGTGTTGTCCGGGTTCACGTTCAGTGAGAAGCCGTGCATCGTGACGCCCTTGGCGACCCGGATGCCGATCGCCGCCAGCTTGCGGTCCTCGCGCCGCTGACCGGCGTTGGAGGGCGCGTACTCGGGGCCGTTCAGCCGGGCGTCGAACTCGGGGTCCGAGAGCCGGGGGTCGAAGTCCAGGGAGAGGCCGCCGATGGCGGGACGCCGCTCGACGGGATCGCCCAGCACCCACACCCCGCTGCGGCCCTCGACCCGGGTGGTCTCCAGACCGAAGTCGGCGCAGGTGCGGATGAGCGCGTCCTCCAGCCGCCGTACGTGCGCGACGACGTCGACCGGACGCGGCAGCTTCAGGATCGGGTAGCCGATGAGCTGCCCCGGGCCGTGCCAGGTGATCTTGCCGCCCCGGTCCACGTCCACCACCGGCGTCCCGTCCAGGGGGCGCTCGCTGTCGTCGGTGCGCCGCCCCGCCGTGTAGACGGGCAGGTGCTCAAGGAACAGACAGGTGTCGGGCACCTCGTCCGCGAAACGGGCGGCGTGCACCTCACGCTGCTTCTGCCAGGCCTCCTGGTACTCGACGGCATCGCCGCCGAACCCCAGTCGGACAAACCGCAGCTCACTCACGGTGGTGTCTCCTTCGTATCGCCACGCCCACAGCCACTGTACGGCGGCGCGGACGAGGGCCCTTGGGCAGGGCGAGGACCGGGCGAAGCACGGGGTCTCCGTCAGCGCCTTCGGTGAATCGTCACACGATCGGATGAAGTAGAGGCGCAGAGGCCGGTTGGAGGGCCCAGTATCGCTAAATTCGCGCCGTTCCATGAGGGCTGCCACCCGGGGCCCGGAAGGCAGGAGAGCTCAGAGCTGATGACGGAACGACCTCCGCAGCGCATCCCCAACCGACAGCTCGCCGCGCTCATCGCAGAAGCGGGATTCTCCAACGCAGGCCTGGCCCGACGGGTGGACCAGCTGGGACTGGAGCACGGCCTGGACCTTCGGTACGACAAGACGTCGGTCACCCGCTGGCTGCGCGGCCAGCAACCCCGCGGCACCACCCCCGCACTCATCGCCGAGGTGTTCACCAGAAGGCTGGGCAGACGGCTGTCCGCCCAGGACCTCGGCCTCGACGCCTGCGCCCCCGTCTACGCGGGACTCGAATTCGCGGCCACCCCCGAGGAGGCCGTCGACATCGTCAGCGGCCTCTGGCGCAAGGACTCCGGCAGCCACGCCGAACTGCGGAAGATCGCATTCACCCCGGCCGGGCTCGTCGTCCCCAGCAGGGACTGGCTGATCGGCCGGGCCGACGACCGGGTCGGCAGGGGCGCCGAACCGCCCCCGGCGCCGCCGCAGAACGGCGCGGTCGCCGTGATGAGGGTGCCGACCCAGGGCCGCCCCGCCCTCTCGATGCCCCGGCAGCGGCAGACCGACCGGGGGCCCGGGCAGCGGGTCACCACCGGCGACATCGCGGCCCTGCGCTCGGTGGCCGAGCTCTTCCGCACCCTGGACCACGCGTACGGCGGCGGGCACGCCCGGCAGGCCCTGGTGCGCTATCTGGAGCACGAGGCGGAACCCATGCTCCGCGGCGTCTACGGCGAGGCGACGGGCCGCCGGCTGTTCTCCGCCGCCGCCGATCTGACCCGGCTCGCGGGCTGGACCTCGTACGACATCGCCGCCCACGGACTCGCCCAGCGCTACTTCGTGCAGGCGCTGCGGCTCGCGCAGGCGGCCGGTGACCGGGCGTACGGCAGCTACGTGCTGGTCACGATGAGCCGGCAGGCCGTCTACCTCGGGCACGGGCGGGAAGCCGTGCAGCTGGCGCGGGTCGCGCAGCAGGGCGTCGGCTCGTCCGCGCCGCCGGTCGTCCAGGCACTGCTGCACGCCGTCGAGGCGCGCGGGCACGGGGTGCTCGGCGAGGTGCGGGCCTGCACCTCCTCCCTCGTACGGGCGGAACGGGCGATGGAGGCCTCCCGGCCCGGGGACGACGTACCGCACTGGGCGAAGTTCTTCGACGAGGCGCAGCTCGCCGACGAGTTCGGGCACTGCCACCGGGACCTCCAGCAGTACCGGGCCGCCGCCCAGCACGCGGAGAAGTCCCTCCAGCTGCGCCCGCACGGCTATGCGCGCAGCAGGCTGTTCTGCCGGGTGGTGCTCGCGCAGGCCAGGCTAGGGCTCGGCGAGCTGGACCAGGCGTGCTCGCTGGGCGCGGAGGCGGCCCAGCAGGCCTCCGAGATGCGCTCGGCCCGGGCCACGGAGTACGTGCGCGAGTTCGAGCGGAGGCTGGAGCCCTACCGGGACGCCGCGGCGGTACGGGGCTACCGGGACCGGGTCGCCGCCCTGGGGTGACGGCCCGGCCCGACGGCCCGGTTTCCGGACCTCAGCGGCCGTACGAGGTGAAGCGGTCGCGCACCTGGGCCGGGCTCAGCGCCGCGTCCCAGGTGATCAGTTCGTCCAGGTCACCGCGGAGGCCCGCCTGCGGGGCGCCGATCGAGCGCAGCGGCAGCGGGATCGACGCGGCGACCGTGCCGACCTGCTCGCCGTTCGCGTAGAGGGTGGTCGAGCCCGGGGTGGTGACCCAGGTGAGCTGCACCCAGGTGTTCAGGGGCAGGGTGTAGTCGAAGGAGTGGTCCTTCTCCCCGTAGCGGGTGAAGCCGACCCGGCCGGTGCCCCACTGCCGGAGCTTGAGCGCGCCCGCCTTCGAGGTGAGCAGCGTCTGGTCGGCGGTGGTGCCGGTCGCGCGCACCCAGGTGGACACCGTCCACGGCTCGGCCACGTCGAGACCGCCGAAGCCGACCCCGTCCCGGTCGTTGTCGAAGTGCCAGGCCTGGCCCCGGATGCCGTCGGGGACGGGGGTGGGGTTGTTGACGATGTACGAGGTGCCCGGCAGCGAGCCCGCCCGGTCCGGGACGAACAGGGTGTTTCCGGGGCTGCCCGCCCAGGTCCAGCCCCTGGGGTAGGGCGCGGGGTCGAAGGTCCAGTGGTGGGCGGGCCGTGACGCACCGGTGCGCGGCTTCGCCTTCGTCGGCGTCACCCCGGGCGCCTCGCCGATCCGGGCCAGCCTGGCCCGGAAGTCGGCGAGGGTGTCGGGGACGGGGGAGGCGTTCCAGGAGCGGTCGGCGAGGATCGCGCGGGGCGCGCGGGTGTGCTGCTCGAAGTACTCGTCGTCGGCCCAGAAGTTGTAGTCCGCCCAATTGGTGATCATCGAGCCGAGCATGTCGGGGGCGGCGCTGGGGGCCCAACTCCCGTACATCCAGGACTCGTCGGGGTACAGGTTGTGGTAGTTGTTCGGCGTCACGTAGAAGGGCGCCAGCGCCAGCTCGTCGTGGCCGGGGATCTGCGGACCGGCCCCCTTGCCCTCCCAGGTCATGAAGACCACCGAGGGGTTCACCTTCTGCTGCGGGGCGGCCATGTGCTCGGAGCCGTTGTATACGGCCGTGCGCTTTCCGTGGCGGGTGATCACCGCGTCGAGGGTGTTGATGTACCGGTTGAGCAGATCGCCGAGGGTGCTGGTGTCCGGGTCGGCCGCCAGGTGGTCCTTGACCCTCGGGCAGTCGGCGAGCTGACCGGGCAGCTCGTCCGCGCCGATGCTGAACAGCGGGGCGTCGAACCAGCCCACGAACTCCTCGACGATCTCCTTCGACCTGGCGACGGCCCGCCCGCTGGTCATGTCGACCATCCAGTTCGGCGTCAGGTGCGAGTGGGTGTGCGCGGGGGTGCAGGGGTTCGGCCCGTCGCCGAAGCCGATGCCGAACGCCTCGGTGAGCACGGTCGCGTGGCCCGGTACGTCGATGCCGCCCATCACCTGGACGTGGTGGCGGGCGGCGAACTTCTTGAGCCGCTCGATGTCCGCCCGGTCGTAACTGCTGGCCGGGTCGGCGAGGCCGGGGAACTTCGGGCTGTTCAGCCGGAAGCCCTCGGAGTCCGCGAGGTGCAGGAAGAGCGTGTTGAGCTTCTGGTCGCCCATCCGCCGGACCAGGTTCTCCAGGTACGCGGGCTGCCAGTACCTGCGGCCCGCGTCCAGCATCACCGTCCGCATTCGCTGCGCCGGTACGTCGACGGAGCGGGCGCGCGGGAGGGTGCGGTGGCCGGGGGCGGCGCGCAGCAGCTGGAGGAGGGTGCGGGTGCCGTAGAAGAGGCCGTGGGCGGAGGCCGCGTCGATCCGTACGGCCGCCGCACTGTCCAGCCGGTAGCCCTCCGCGCCGAGGGCCTTGTCGTCGGTCAGGCGCAGCACGATGTCGCCCGCGGTGGCCCGCTGGACGTCGGTGCGCACGGGCAGGGTGAGGCCGCTGACCTTCGCGATGTCGGTACGGAGTTGGGCGGCGAGCTGCGCGGGGGTCTGCGCGGACGGGGCGACGAGCTCGCTGCGGGCGGCCGGGAGGTGGGTGCGCCCGCCCGGGGCGGGGGCGACGAAGATCCGGCTGCGGGAGGTGAGCGTGCCGGTTCCGCCCAGGTCGGACCAGGAGGTGGGGCGGGGGACGACGTCGGGTACGGCCGGTTTCGCGCTCCGTGCCTTCGCCTCCTGCGGTCCCGGGGCGTTCGCCCCGGCCGGTGCGGGGACGGTCAGGGCGGCGGCCAGCAGGCCGACGAGGAGGGACAGGACGGGTACGGCGCGACGCATGGGGCCTCCGCGGACTCCTGGGGTGCTTGAGGTCTCCGGGACCGTAATGAGGTGTAGACCACATGCACAAGGGGGCCCGCAGGGGCGGGAGTTGGACTTTCGGAGGCCCGCAGGAAAGGGAGTTGGACTTTCCTGCGGGCCGGGCTCCGACCCCGGGGCCGAGGGTCGGAGGTCGGGGGTGCCGCGCGGCGGCGGCCGGGCGGCCTCGCGCGGTGAGCGTCAGGCGGTCTCGCGCGGCGGTGGTCAGGCGGCGTCGCGCGGCGGTGGTCAGGCGGCCTCGCGCAGTTCCTCGGCCGCGTAACCCGGGCGGATGCCGAAGTCGCGCAGGATCTCCTGCGCCGCCCGGCGGCCCGAGTGCAGGGCGCCCTGCACGGTGCTCGTCTCGCGGTGGTCGCCGCACACGTACAGGCCGGACAGCAGCCGCACCGGGCGGTGCACGTCGTGCGGGGCGGGCATCGCGGGCACGGCCTGCGGGTCGTGGTGCACGGCGAGCAGCCGCCAGTCGTCCGTCGGGGTGCCGTACAGCCGTGCCAGGTGGGAGCGGACCCCTTCCTCCAGACCGGGCGGGGGCGTGCCCAGGACCGTGGAGGAGATCAGCACCCTGCCGTCCGGCGCGCGCGTGGGGTCGACGGCGCTGACGACGGCAGTGTGCGAGACGGGGCCGCTCCGGTCGGCGTCCAGGACCAGAGCCGATCCGGTCGGGGGCGCCGAGTCCGCGGTGTGGTGCAGCACGGTCACCGGGTGGAAGTCCGGTACCCGCAGCCCGGGCAGCAGTTCGGCGGCGGTCCGCGCGCCGGTCGCCACCAGCAGCGAACGGCAGCCCAGCGGGCCGTCCTCCTCGGTGGTGACCGAGGAGATGGACGCACCGGTGACATGCACCCCGGTGCGTACGGTGCCGGGCGGCAGGGTCGCCGCCAGCAGCTCCGGCAGCGTGTCCGCCCCGCCCTCGGGCAGACAGAGCCGGCCGCGCGCGAACCCGCGCAGGGCCAGATCGGCGCAGCGGCTGGAGGAGGAGCCGAGGTCCGGGTCGCAGAGCAGGGCGGAGAGCAGCGGCCGCAGGAAGCCGTTGACCGTACGGGACGGCAGACCGCGGCGGAACAGGGCGTCCAGCGCCGGGAGTTCGGGCCGGGACAGCAGCCGGTCGAGCGGAGTGGCGGCCAGCCTGCCGAGGGCCGCCGCGAGGCGCGCCTGGTCGAGGGCGCCGCCCAGCGGGCGGGCGGTGCCGTTCGGCGACGGGCAGCCCGGTGCGGAGCCCGTGCGGGACGACGTACCGCCACGGCCGGCCGCACCCCGAGGGGCGCTCGCGAGGGCGCGCGCCGCGGTGAGTGCGCCCCGTGCGCTCCGTACCCCGCCGGTCTCGCCCGCCCGCCAGCGCCTGCCCTCGCTGTGGACCAGCACACCGGGGGCGAACGGGCGGAGCACGAGTCCGTCCAGGCCCGGCGTGTTCAGCAGCTCCGGGTACGCGGTGCTGAGGACCTGACCGATCCGGTCGAGCCGGAATCCGTCGATCCGCTCGGTCGACATCCGCCCCCCGACGTAAGGGGCGGCCTCCAGGACCCTGACCGTTACACCCGCGCTGATGAGCTGGTGGGCGGCCCGGAGCCCGGCGACCCCGGCCCCCACGATGATGACGTCCGCATGGTGTGCTGTGGTGAGCACGTGCCCCTCCCCGAGGTCGGCCCGGCTGTGGTGCGGGGCTCATGCCCCCAACAGCCCTGCGGGATACCCGCGCTGGAGCAGCAGCGTAGAAGTCCGCACACCTTCTCCGTCAGGCGCGCACCTCCCGGGCACCGATGCACGCCGGTCGCACGGGGCCGCCTCAGGAGACGCCCGGGGCCGCCCTAGGCGTCGCGCAGGGCCGCCCTGATCGCGTCGTCGATCTTCGGGAAGGCGAACGAGAAGCCCGACTCCAGCAGCCGCCCCGGCACCACCCGCTGACTGCCCAGCACGTCCCCCGACAGCTCCCCGAGCGCGATCCGCAGCGCGGGTTCGGGCACGGCGAAGAGCGTGGGCCGGTGCAGCACCCGCCCCATGGCCGCCGTGACCTCACGGTTGGTGACCGGTTCCGGGGCGGTCAGGTTCACCGGTCCCGACAGCGACTCGGTGTCGACGAGGTGCCGCAGGGCGGCCACCTCGTCGTGCAGGGCGATGAAGCTCCAGTACTGCCGGCCGTTCCCTAGCCGCCCGCCCAGACCCGCCTTGAACAGCGGGAAGAGCCGTCCCCAGGCCCCACCGCCGCGCGCCACGACCAGCCCGGTCCGGGGGAACACCGTACGGATCCCCGCCTCCTGGGCCGGGGCCGCGGCCTCCTCCCAGTCCACGCAGAGCGACGGCAGGAACCCGTCGCCCGGCGGCGCCTCCTCGTCGACCTTCCGCTCGCCGGTCTCCCCGTAGAAACCGAGCGCGGAGCCGCTGACGAACACCCTCGGCGGTACGTCCAGGGAGGCGACCGCCTCGGCGATCGCCGAGGTGCCGAGCAGCCGGCTCTCCCGCAGCTCCCGCTTGTACGCGTCGGTCCACCGGTGGTCGCCGATGCCCGCCCCGGCCAGATGCACCACGGCCTCGCAGCCGACGAGCCCGGCCGTGTCGACGTAACTCCGCTTCGGGTCCCAGGTGACCTCGTCACCGGATCTGGCCGGGCGTCGTACGAGACGCACCACCTCGTGTCCGTCCGCGCGCAGGGAGCGTACAAGTGCCGTACCGATGAGGCCCGTAGAGCCGGTGACCGCGATGCGCATGAGGCCATCCTGCCCTGCGAAACCCCGTTCGTGATCCGTGCGCGCCGTGTCAGAGTGACGCCATGCCGCACCCTGAACCCCATGCCGCCCAGGAATCCCCGTCGGCCCCGGGACCCTCGTCCGCCCAGGGATCCTCGTCCGCCCAGGGGTCCCCTTCCGCCCCGGGGTCCCCGTCCGCCCCTTTGATTCGCCCCGCCGTCCTGGCCGACGACGCCGCGCTCAGCGGGCTCGACCGGGACACCTGGTCGCGGCTGCACGCCGTGAGGCCGCAGCCGGAGCCGCCGTACGAGCCGAACTTCGGCCCCGGCCACCCGCCCGAGGACGTCCTGATCGCCGAGGACGCGGACAGCGGCGAGCTCCTCGGATACGTCCGGCTGGTGCACCCCACCCCGCTCGCCTGCAACACGCACGTCCTCCAGATCAACGGCCTCGCCGTCGCCGAGCGGGCCCGGGGCCGGGGCGTCGGCCGGCTCCTGGTGCGGGCCGCCCGGGCGGAGGCCGCCCGCAGGGGCGCCCGCCGGATCACCCTCAGGGTGCTCGGGCACAACAAGCCCGCCCGCGCGCTGTACGAGGCCGAGGGCTTCGCGGTGGAGGGCGTGCTGCCCGGCGAGTTCTTCCTGCACGGGGAGTACGTGGACGACGTCCTGATGGGGCGCCCCGTCGCCGACCAGCCGGGCGGCTGACGGCGCACCCACGCCACAATGCGGGCATAGTGGACCAAATCGGAGCGCGAGGCCGTGCTCCGTACCGCCCGCACCGTCGGCCGCAGAGGAGCCCGTGTCCCCATGAGCTCGGTCCGAGCGCGCGGCGGCGAGGAGTCACCCGGGTGGCTGAGGGGCGAGCCCGCACCGCTCTGGGCGCGCGTGCTGCCACTGGCGCTCCTGATCGGCCTGGGGACGATCGACACCCTCGGGGACGGCATCGAGCTGAACCACGCCCTCACCCTGCTGCCACCGCTGGCGGCCGTCGTCTACGGACCGCTGGGCACCGGGCTGCTGGGCCTGGCGGTGCTGGCGATGGCGGGCCCCTACACCCCGGGCTGGCAGGCCGACGCGGGCACGGTGGTGGCCCTCGCCCTCTCCTCGGTGTTCGCCGTGGTCTTCTCCTGGATGCGCAGCCGCCGCGACGCCCATCTGGTCGGCGTCCGTACGGTGGCCGAGGCCGCCCAGTTCGCCGTGCTGCCCCTGCTGCCGGAGCGGGTCGGGGCGGTGCGCTGCGAGGGGCTCTACCGGTCGGCGCAGCGCGGGGCGCTGGTCAGTGGCGATCTGTACGACGTACGGGCCGGGCCCTGGGGCGTACGGGCGGTGGTCGCCGACGTGGAGGGGCACGACCTGTCGGCGGTCTCCACCGTCTCGGCACTCCTGGGCGCCTTCCGCGAAGCCGTACTGGACGACGCGGACCTGGCCGCGGTGGCCGCCAGGATGGACCGGCGCCTGGTGGTCGACGGGGTCGCCGAGGAGTACGGCGGGCACTTCGCGACCGCCGTACTGCTGGAGTTCCCGGCCGGTGAGCAGGTCGTACGGGTGGTGTCCTGCGGGCATCCGCCGCCCCTGCTGCTGCGCGACGGCGAGGCCATCGAACTCTCCCTGGACCCGTCGCCGCCGCTCGGCCTCGCGCTGGCGCCGCTGGTCGCGCCCACCGTCACGGCGGTGCCGCTCCGCCCCGGCGACAGCCTGCTCGCCCACACCGACGGCGTCACCGAGGCCCGCGACGCACAGGGCGCGTTCTACCCGCTGGCCCGCAGGCTGCCCGGCCTGGCGGCGAAGGCGGACGGACCGGGGGAGCTGACGGAGGCGATCCTGCGGGACCTGATCCGGTTCACGGGCGACGGGAAGCGCCGGAGGCGCGCGGGGCGGGAGAAGCGGGACGGCGATGGGGGCGGGGACGACGTGGCGCTGCTGCTCCTGGAGCCGGAGCCGCAGCCGGAACGGTCACTCTGACGGCTCAGGACAGGCTCATGCCGCCCGTCAGCTCCCGCAGGCAGCGGGCCGCCAGCTCGGCGGGCGAGCCCGGCCCCTCGGTCCCGGCGTCCGTGCGCGCCCATGCCTCCAGTGCCGTACGGATGGCGGCGGTGGCGGCGGCCGAGGCCAGCCGTACCTCCAGCGGATCGGCGTCCTTCCCGGCGAGCGCGCCCAGGACGGGGGTCAGCCGCTCCTCCGACTCCTGGTTCACCCGGTACCAGACGGCCCGCAGCGCCGTGTCCTGCTCGGCGGCCCGCAGCAGTCCGCGCGTCCAGTTGAGCTGCTCGGCGGCCTGGGCGTCGGGGGCGGCGAGCACCTCCGCCACGGCCCGCTCCAGCGTGCTGAGCACCCCGGCGCCCGGCTCCGCCGCCGCGAGCAGCTCGCGCCACTGGTCGCCGCCCGCCGACAGGAGCGGGGCGACCGCGTCCTGCTTGCTGCGGAAGTAGCGGTAGAAGGTGCGCAGTGCGACCCCCGCGCGCGTGGCGATGGCCTCGGCGGTGGTGCCGTCGGGGCCGTGCTCCGCGAAGAGCTCGGCGGCGGCGCGCGCGATGTCGAGCTGGGTCGCGGCTTTGCGGCGCTCGGTCAGGGACGGCTGGGCGGACGGCTGGGCGGGCGCCGGGGCAGGTGCCTGTGCGGGCTGAGATGGCTGGGTGCTCACCAGAGCAGGGTACGCCCGGGGCGCACACAAATGCATGTAGTGACGTAGTGGCAAAACGTGCCATGCAGGCGTACCGTGTGCGTACGGACCCCTTCCGAGGCCCGTGCAGTAACCGGAACCGGGAGAAGAGAAAAATGAAGCGTTACGAAGGCCGCCGCGTCCTGATCAGCGGTGCGGGTTCCGGTATCGGCCGGGCCACCGTGCACCGGGTGCTGGCGGAGGGCGGCCGGGTCGTCGCCGTCGACGTCAACGAGGCCGGGCTCAAGGAGACCGCCGAGCAGGCCGCCGCCACCTCCGCCGAGGCGGCCGGGCGGCTGACCACCGCCGTGCTCGACATCTCCGACGAGGCCTCGGTGAAGACCGGAGTGACCGCCGCCGTGGAGACCCTCGGTGGGCTCGACGTGCTGGTCAACGCCGCCGGAATCCTGCGTTCCTCACACACCCACGAGACCACGCTCGACTTCTTCAACAAGGTGATCACGGTCAACCTGACCGGCACCTTCCTGATGATCCGCGAGTCGATACCGGCCCTCCTCCAGGGAGACCAGCCGGTCGTCGTCAACTTCTCGTCGACCTCCGCCTCTTTCGCCCACCCGTACATGTCGGCGTACGCGGCCAGCAAGGGCGGCATCCAGTCGATGACGCACGCGCTGGCCTCCGAGTACAGCAAGCAGGGGCTGCGCTTCGTCGCCGTCGCCCCCGGCTCGATCGCCTCCGACATGACCAGCGGCAAGGGTCCGGGCCTGCCCGAGGACGCCGACATGTCGCTCTTCATGAAGCTGGCCCCGGCCATCGGCCAGGGCTTCGCGGGCCCGGAGACGGTCGCGGGCGTGGTGGCGATGCTGGGCTCCGAGGACGGTGCCTTCATCACCGGCACCGAGATCCGCATCGACGGCGGAACGCACTTCTGATGGCCGCCGCAGCCGTTCCCGCACCCGCCCCCGAATCCGCCTCCGCCTCCGCCTCCGCGGCGGAGACCTTCGAGGGCCGGACCGCCGTCATCACCGGCGCCTCCGTAGGCATCGGTGCGGGCTTCGCCCGGCACGCGGTTTCGCTGGGGATGCGGGTCGTCCTCGCAGACATCGCCGCCGACCGCCTGGAGGCACTCGCCGGTGAGCTGAGGGCGGGCGGCGCCGAGGTCGAGGCGGTCGTCACCGACGTCGCCGACCCCGCCTCCGTCGAGCACCTCGCCGAGCAGGCGTACGCCCGCTTCGGCAGCGTCGACATGCTGATCAACAACGCCGGGATCATGGCCATGGGCTACTCCTGGGAGATCCCCGCCGAGCGCTGGGACGCCGCCCTGCGCATCAACATCGGCGGGTACGTCAACGGCCTGCGCGCCTTCGTGCCCAGGCTGCTGTCCCGGGGCACCAGGGCCTGGGTGCTCAACGTGTCCTCGGTCGGCGGCATGCTGCCGAGCCCGCTGATGGCGCCGTACAGCGTCACCAAGTTCGGCACGCTCGCGCTCAGCGAGTCGCTGCACTACGAGATGCAGATGCGGCAGGCGCCGATCCAGGTGTCGGTCGTCATGCCGGACTCGGTCAGGAGCGAGATCTTCCGCGCGGCGAAGCCGGGCGACGGGACCCCGCCGGAGATTGCCGGATTCAATGCCCGGCTCCAGCAGCGCGCCGACGAACAGGGCATCACGCCCGAGGAGCACGCCCGCCGGGTGTTCGACCAGGTCGCCGCAGGCGCGTACTGGGTGGTCCCGCAGCCGGAAATGCTGGACGCGGTGCTGCCGGGCCGTACCGAGATGGTGCTGGGCAGGACCACCCCGAAGCTCGACATGGGCTGAGCCCCGCACCGCACACGGGAAGGGCGGGCAGCCACCGGCCGCCCGCCCTTCCCGTCTCCGTCCCCTAGTCCCCGAACCGCTCCCACAGCTGGGGGAAACGGTCCGCCAGAGCACCGTCGTCACTGAGGTCCAGCGGGGTTCCCGCCGGCTCCGCGGGCTGCGGCGGGACCCCGAGGTCCGGTGCCACCGCCCCGGTCAGCTGCTCGTACGCCTCGTCCGCCGCGTACCCCAGCTCCTCGCCGTCCCCGTCCAGTTCGTCGTCGAAGTCGTCCAGCAGTTCCGCCAGATCGTCCGGTTCGTGCAGCGCCCCCTCGAAGACCTCCCGGCCCTGGCCGATCAGCCAGCACCGGAAGTAGTCGAAGGCGTCGTCGCTCGCCGCCCCCATCAGCACCGTGGCGGCCCCCCAGAGATCCCAGCGGTACGCGCGGTTGTAGCGCACCTCGAAGTGTCTGGCGAAGTCGAGCACGGCCTCGGGGTCCGACTGGAGCAACCGCTCGACCAGCAGGTCGGCATGATCCTCGGGGTCGCCCTCGGCGGCCGCGCGGGTGCTGTCGACCATCTCCCAGAATTCCGTCTCGTCCATCACGTGGTCCAGCATCGGGCTTGTGAGGGTGCGGCGCACGCGGAGCGCCCGGATGACGGCTGTCTCGTTACTCACGTCCGCCCGGCCGACCGCGTGTTCGGGGCGTGCCACTTCCGGTGCGTACTTCATGTGACCGTCCCACGATTCACTCGTTTGAAGGGCAAGCGACGCACGCACTCTCACCCTCAAAGGGGTTGCTCTCGCCATGGACACCGAAGACCGTACGGAGCCGGCCGGCGCGGCCGGCACCCCGCGGCCCCCACAGCCCCCGCCGTCCCGACTGAGCGTGGCGCAGGCCGAGGCCGCCCTCGTCGAGCACTATCCGCGCCTGGTCCGGATCGCCTTCATCACCCTGGCCCCCGCGCTCGGCCGCCACCGCCGGGTACTCGCCGCCCACGGAATCGTCCAGCGCGCCCTCCCCGCCCGCCCTACGCGCAACGCCCCCGGCATCCCCGCCCAGCGCGACGGCAGGACCACCACCGCCTACGCCACCCTGCGCGCCCGGGTGCTGCGCGAGGCACTGGCGTACGGCAGACGCCCCGGCTGGTGGCCCGACCGGGGGCCGGGGCCCGAGCAGCTGCGGCACCTGCTGCCCGCGGTATGGGGGCTGCGGGTCTTCCCCGCCGCCGGCGGCGCCGACGAACTCGCCCTGGAACAGGTCCTGTCCGGGGTGGACGCCGCCACCCGCGCCGCCCTCGCCCTGCGCCGGGCCGAGGGCCTGGACGAGGAGACGACCCGCGCGCTGCTCGCCGAGGCCGGTGCCGCCGAACCCGCCCTCGCCGTACGCACCGCCGACCGCCTCGGCAGGCAGGTCCTCGGCGAACAGCCGGCAGGGGGAACGGCGCAAGGAGAAGGAGGCGAGGGTGCGGGGGGAGCGGAATCCCGGCATCCGCTGCTCTCCGGCGAGTTCGACCCCTGCTTCGTGCACGCCCGCCCCACCGACCTCCTGCGCCGCCGCCACCGCGCCCGCGGCGCGGGAGCGGCCGTCGTCGTGGCCGTACTGGCCGCTGCGACCCTGCCGTTCGTCCTGGGCGACAGCGGCCCGCGCTCCGAGGAACGCGCGGCGGCCACCGGCTCCGTCAACGCCTCCATAGGCCAACGGGTCCTGGACCCAGGCCATCTGCAGCGCGCCGGGAGGGACGAGTGGGCCGACACCTCCCGCGTCGACTTCACCGTCTGGCCCGCCCGGGGCGACCGCACGGACGACACCGCCCTGCTCGGCCGCGCCCTCAAGGTGTGGGCGAGCCCGGCCACCACGGTACGGATCTCCAGCACCCCCGGCACCGGAACGGAACCGCCCACCCGGCCGCCCCGGCTGCTCTACGCGGGCGACGTCGACGGCACCTCGGTCGTCCTTCTCAACGACGGCGACCGCACCGTCCGCTACGCCGAGCCCGCCGACGGCGACCGGCCCCCGGTGCTCGACTTCGTCCGTACCGACGACGCCGACGTGGTCACCGGCGCCGCCCTCGTCGTCACCCGCGACGAAACCCGCTCCCGCTTCCTGCTCGCCCCCTGGATCGACGAGACCACCACCCGCGACCTGCTCGGGCCGGACACGCCGGGCCGGGCCCTGGGCGTACGGGACGACGGAGTGACGGACCCGGTGCCCCGGCCCGGAGCAGGCGGAACCTGTGATTCCTGGCCGGTGCTCCAGCTCCGCTCCTCCGAGCTGATCGTCGAGAAGCACGCCTTCCTCCTCACCGACCTCGGCGACCTGGCCCCCGTACACCTGACGTACACCCCGCCCCCGGGTGCCGGGGCACCCGCCCGGCAGCCGCGCGAGGCCACCAGCGCCGCAGCCCTGAAGAGCTGGGCGCGCACCGCCTGCCACCTGCCGTCGCTGCGCGGCGCGGGCGTACGGGCCGTCAACAACTGGGTGTACGCACAGCAGACCCTCCCCGAGGCGGCGGGCCGGGCCGACTGGGTGTGCACCCGCGCCGACACCTGGCGCGGCCCCGGCCGCGTACTGGTCCAGCTCCAGCTGCCCGGCACCTCGCCCACTGCGCCGGGCACCCCGGTCGCCGCCGTACGGGACACCGCCTCGTGCAGCCGGTTCGGTCAGCACGTGGTCGCCGGGGCGGGGTGGCAGGCACCCCGGTCGGGCGCCTGGTACCTGCTCGCGGCGGGCAGCCGCAAGGTCACCCGGATCGAGGCGAGCGGCGGCGTGAAGGCGACCGGCGCCGGGCCGTTCCTCGCGGTCAGGGCACCGAAGGGGGTGAAGGCGGAGCTTCGTGCGCGGATGGCGGACGGGTCGGACCTGGACGGGCTGCGCTGAGACCGGGCCGGCCCGAGGCCGTGCCGCTTCGCAGCCAGGGTTTCTCCGTGTCCCGCGTAAATCCGGACAGTAGCTGTCTGGATGGGGCGGCATGCTCTGTCGTACAGGACGAGGACGACGGAGAGGGAGCTCACCATGACCGACACCGCGAAGGACCTGACCGGACGGATCGTGCTGGTCGCGGGCGCGACACGGGGCGCCGGACGGGCCATCGCCGTCCAGTTCGGCGCCCGGGGCGCGACGGTCTACGTCACCGGCCGCACCACCCGCACGAAGGCCAGCGAGGTCGGCCGTACGACGGAGACCATCGAGGAGAGCGCCGAACTCGTCACGGCGGCGGGCGGCGAGGGCATCGCCGTCCCCACCGACCACCTGGAACCGGGACAGGTCCGCGCGCTGGTCGAACGCATCGACCGGGAGCAGGGCCGGCTCGACGTCCTGGTGAACGACATCTGGGGCGGCGAGCACCTCGTCGAGTTCGGCAAGAAGATGTGGGAGACCGAACTCGACCGCGGCCTGCGGATGCTGGAACTCGGCGTCAAGAGCCACATCATCACCAGCAGTTGCGCCCTGCCCCTGCTGGTGCGCCACGAGGGCGGACTCGTCGTCGAGATCACCGACGGCACGGCCGAGTCGAACAAGAACTTCCGCGAGAACTTCTACTACGACCTGGCGAAGAACGCCCCCATCCGGATGGCTTCGAACCTCGCCCACGACCTGAAACCGCTGGGCGGCACGGCCGTCTCCGTCACCCCCGGATTCCTCCGCTCCGAGCAGATGCTCGACGGCTTCGGCGTCACCGAGGAGAACTGGCGCGACGCCATCGCCAAGGAACCGGCCTTCGCCATCGCCGAGTCCCCGGTCTACGTCGCCCGGGGCATCGCCGCCCTGGCGGCGGATCCGGAGCGGGCGCGCTGGAACGGGCAGTCACTGTCCAGCGCGCTGCTCGCCAAGGAGTACGGGGTGCGCGACGCGGACGGGTCGCAGCCGGACGCGTGGGGGTTCCTGACCCGGCACATGGCGGGGGAGAAGGTGTCGGCGGAGGACTACCGCTGACGACCCCGGCGGGGGTCCACCGCCGAGACCCCCGGCCCAGGACCACCGCTGACCCGCCCGCCGTACGGCGCCTCACGGGGCGCCGTACAGCTCCGACATCCGCCGCGCCGTACCCGCCAGCAGCTCCCGCAGCTCCGGCGGGGACAGCGCCTCCGCCTCCGCCCCCAGCCCCAGGAACTGGGTGTACGCGACCTCCACCGACTCCACCGGTACGGTCACCGTCACGCGGCCCCGATTGTCCGGCGGGGCCGCCGCCGCGAGCGCCTCCCGCGCCGCGACCGGGTCCGTGACCCGGGGCAGGGCACGGGCACCCGCCGGGGTCAGCCGCAGCTCCGCGTGGGTGTGCAGGATCGAGCGGGAGAAATCCGCCGCCCGCTCCTCCCAGAACCGGGGCAGGTCGAAGTCCTCGTCCCGTACGAAGGGTTCGCCGGTGACGGTCACCGCCCTGAAACGGTCCAGCCGGTACACCCGCAGATCACCGGAGTCCGCCCGGGCGCACACGTACCAGACACCGGCCTTGAGGACGAGGCCGTAGGGCTCAAGACGGCGCTCCACCTCGCGGTCGGGCCGCCCGTAACGGGTCTCCACCACCCGGTCGCCCCACACCGCCTCCGCCACCACGGGCAGCAACTCCGGTGTCTGCGGCTCCTGGTACCAGCCGGGAGCATCCAGGTGGAAGCGCTGGGCGGCGCTCTCGGAGGCGTCGCGCAGGGACGGCAGCAGCGCGGCCGACACCTTCAGCCGGGCCGCCGACGCCGCGTCCTCCAGGCCCATCTCCCGCAGCGCACCCGGCAGTCCGGACAGGAACAGGGCCTCGGCCTCACTGCGCCCGAGCCCCGTCAGCCGGGTCCGGTAGCCGCCGACGAGCCGGTAGCCACCGGTCCGCCCGCGGTCCGCGTACACGGGCACGCCCGCCTCGGAGAGGGCCTGGGCGTCCCGGGTGACGGTCCGCTCGGACACCTCCAGCTCCCGCGCCAGCTCGGCGGCCGTCATCATCGGCCTGGACTGGAGCAGCAGCACCATCTTGATCAGTCGGGCAGCGCGCATGCCCCCATCCTGCCCGGGCGGTACGACAGCCGTGACGACGGCGGTGCCCCGCACACCAGGAGTGTGCGGGGCACCGCCGTACGAAGACGCGGGTGGAGCAGGCCGTCAGAGGCCGTACCGCTCCCGAGCGTCCTTCACCACCGAGGCCGGGACGCCGCCCCGCTTCGCCAGCTGCGCCAGCGTCGCCACGACGACCGACTGCGCGTCCACGCCGAAGTGACGGCGGGCCGCCTCCCGGGTGTCGGACAGGCCGAAGCCGTCCGTGCCCAGCGAGGTGTAGTCCTGCTCGACCCACTGGCTGATCTGGTCCGGGACCTGACGCATCCAGTCGGACACCGCCACGACCGGACCCGGCGCGTCCGCGAGCGCCTGCGTCACGTACGGGATCCGCTGCTCGCCGCGCAGGAGCGCCTCGTCGGCCTCCAGCGCGTCGCGCCGCAGCTCGCCCCACGAGGTCGCCGACCACACGTCCGCGTGCACGTTCCAGTCGGCGGCCAGCAGTTCCTGGGCCTCCAGGGCCCAGTGGATCGCCGTGCCCGACGCGAGCAACTGGGCGCGCGGGGCGTCCGCCGGAGCGGCGGCCGCCTCCTTGAAGCGGTAGAGACCGCGCACGATGCCCTCCTCGACGCCCTCGGGCATCGCGGGCTGCGGCATCGGCTCGTTGTAGACCGTCAGGTAGTAGAAGACGTCCTCCGGCTTCTCGCCGTACATCCGCTTCAGACCGTCCTGGACGATCACCGCGACCTCGTACGCGAACGCCGGGTCGTAGTTCAGCGACGCCGGGTTGGTGGACGCGATCAGGTGCGAGTGGCCGTCCGCGTGCTGGAGGCCCTCACCGGTCAGGGTCGTACGACCGGCGGTCGCGCCGACGATGAAGCCCTTGCCGAGCTGGTCGGCGAGCTGCCACATCTGGTCGCCGGTCCGCTGCCAGCCGAACATCGAGTAGAAGATGTAGAACGGGATCATCGTCTCGCCGTGCGTGGAGTACGCGGTCGCCGCGGCGATGAAGTCCGCCATGGAGCCGGCTTCGGTGATGCCCTCGTTGAGGACCTGACCGTCCTTGGCCTCCTTGTAGTACATCAGCTGGTCGCGGTCGACCGGGTCGTACGTCTGACCCAGCGGCGAGTAGATGCCGGCGGAGGGGAACAGCGCCTCCATGCCGAAGGTGCGCGCCTCGTCGGGGACGATCGGCACCCAGCGCTTGCCGGTCTCCTTGTCCCGCATCAGGTCCTTCACCAGGCGGACGAACGCCATGGTGGTGGCCATGCCCTGCTTGGAGCCCTTCTTCAGGGCGGCGAAGGACTTCTCCTGCGGCTGCGGGAGGGGAGCCACGGGGTGCACGCGACGGGCCGGGGCCGGGCCGCCGAGCGCCGCGCGGCGCTCCTGGAGGTAGCGGACCTCGGGGGATTCGGCGCCCGGGTGACCGTACGGTACGAGGCTGTCGTCCAGCTTCGCGTCCGGGATCGGCAGCTCAAGGAGGTCCCGCATGGCGCGGAACTCCTTGCCGGTGAGCTTCTTCATCTGGTGGTTGGCGTTGCGCGACTCGAAGGTCGGGCCGAGCGTGTAGCCCTTCACCGTCTGGGCGAGGATCACGGTCGGCGCGCCCTTGTGCTCGACGGCCGCCTTGTACGCCGCGTACACCTTGCGGGCCTCGTGGCCGCCGCGCGAGGTGTGGAAGCACTCGGCGATCTTGGCGTCGGTCAGCACGTCGGCGAGCTGCTTGAGCGCGGGCTCCGCGCCGAAGAAGTGCTCGCGGATGTACGCGACGTCACGGGTGGCGTACGTCTGGAACTGGGCGTCCGGGACGGCACGCAGGCGGCGCACCAGCGCGCCCGTGGTGTCGAGCTGGAACAGCTCGTCCCAGGCGGAGCCCCAGAGCGACTTGACGACGTTCCAGCCGGCGCCGCGGAAGGCGCCCTCCAGCTCCTGCACGACGCGGAAGTTGGCGCGGACCGGGCCGTCGAGGCGCTGGAGGTTGCAGTTGATGACGAAGGTCAGGTTGTCCAGACCCTCGCGGGCGGCCAGCGCGAGTGCGGCGGTGGCCTCGGGCTCGTCCATCTCGCCGTCGCCGAGGAAGGCCCAGACGTGCGAGTTCGAGGTGTCCTTGATGCTGCGGTTCTCCAGGTAGCGGTTGAACCGCGCCTGGTAGATCGCGGACAGCGGGCCCAGGCCCATGGAGACCGTCGGGAACTCCCACAGCCAGGGCAGCCGGCGCGGGTGCGGGTAGGAGGGGAGACCGTTGCCGCCCGCCTCCTGCCGGAAGTTGTCGAGCTGCTCCTCGTTCAGACGGCCGTCGAGGAAGGCGCGGGCGTAGATGCCGGGGGAGGCGTGGCCCTGGATGTAGAGCTGGTCGCCGGAGCCGTCCCCCTCCTTGCCGCGGAAGAAGTGGTTGAAGCCGGTCTCGTACAGCCAGGCGGCCGAGGCGAAGGTGGCTATGTGCCCGCCGACACCGAAGCGGGAGCCTCGGGTCACCATGGCCGCCGCGTTCCAGCGGTTCCAGGCGGTGATCCGGCTCTCCATCTCCAGGTCGCCGTCGAAGGCGGGCTCGGCGGAGGTGGGGATGGTGTTGACGTAGTCCGTCTCCAGCAGCTTGGGCAGCGCCAGTCCGGCGGCCTCGGCGTGGTGGAGGGTGCGACGCATCAGGTATTCGGCGCGGTTCGAACCGGCGGCCTTGGCGACGGCGTCGAGGGAGGCCGCCCATTCGGCGGTCTCTTCGGTGTCGCGGTCCGGGAGCTGGTCGAGCTCGCTCGGACGGTTGCGTACGGAGTCGGTCATGACGCCGCCTTCCGGTAAAGGAGGGGGTGGGGTGGAGAGGTGGAGCAGGGGTGGAGCAGGGGGTACTGCGGGGGGTCTGTGTCTGGCAGGACGGGACCCGGAGTGCGGACCGGATGAGGTCCGCCGTCGACTGTAAGCAACTGATCGATGATCGATCAAAGTTTGGGGGCAAAAAATTCTCCCGAGGACCGAATTAGGCATTCCGTGCCACGAAAACCGGCACGAAGTGTCACGCCGAACTGGTGCAATTCGGTCATACGGGATCGCGGGAGAGGGGGTGTCGCGAAGGTCTCAGAGGAACTCGCGAGAGACGTTCAGGCCCTCGGCGCGCACCCCAGTACGTGCGCCTTCACCAGTTCGCCGATCCTCGGGTCCCGCCGCCGGAAGGCGTCCACGAGCGCCTCGTGCTCCTCCGCGTACGACTTCTGCACCGTGCCCAGCCAGCGGATCGACAGCGCCGTGAACACCTCGATGCCCAGTCCCTCCCAGGTGTGCAGCAGTACCCCGTTCCCGGCCGCCCGCACCAGCTCCCGGTGGAAGCCCACGGTGTGCCGCACCTGCGCGGTCCCGTCCACCGCCCGGTCCGCCGCGTACAGCGCCACCACGTGCGGCTCCAGCGCCGACACGTCGTCGGCGAGCGTGGAGGCGGCCAGTTCGGCGGCGATCTGCTCCAGACCGGCCCGTACCGGGTAGCTCTCCTCCAGGTCGGCGGCGGTCAGATTCCGCACCCGTACGCCCTTGTTGGGCGCCGACTCGATCAGCCGCAGCGTCTCCAGCTCGCGCAGCGCCTCCCGGACGGGGGTCTGGCTGACCTGGAGCTCGGTGGCGATCCGCCGCTCCACGATCCGCTCGCCGGGCTTCCAGCGCCCGCTGACGATCCCCTCCACGATGTGCTCGCGGATCTGTTCGCGCAGCGAGTGGACGACGGGCGGGGTCATGGGGTGCTCCTTCACGCATGCACGCGGTGGTGGCGGTGTGGGGATAGACGATACGGGGAGCGTGCGGGCGCAGAACGCCTGGCTAGGAGTCCTTGGACACCTTTGGCGACACCTTTGCGGACCGCGCGTCCCGCACCTTCGCGGCATTGCGGGCCACCGCGTCGTAATGGGCCTTCAGTGAGGCGAGCGTGGCGGCGTTGTCCCGCACCGCCCGCCGCTCGTACGCGAGATGTACGGCCTCGGAGACGCCGAGGTAGTTCACCCGCGGCGCCGCGCGGCAGTTCAGGTCGGCGGTGGCCGCCGCCTTCTCGCGGGGGCCAGGACGTGCGGTACGGGTCCAGGCCGGGTCCTCGGCGGCGGCGTCGAAGGAGGCGTACGAGAACCCCGCCTCGCGCATACAGGCCGACCAGGCGGCGGTCATCGCCACGTACGCCGGATCCTTCGCGCCCTGTGCCCAGGCCTCGGAGCGCAGCCGCAGCAGGGTGTTGAGCGCGCTGTTCCCCGGGTGCTCGGCCTTCTGTGCCGGGCTGCCCACCGCGAGCCGCCGCTCGGTCCGCCCGGCGCAGCCGCCGCGCGGCACCCGCTTGCCGCCGACCTCGCGGTCCGGACCGGTGGAGGGGGCTCCGCCGGGGGCGGGGCGGGGGTCGGGCCCGTTGAGGACGAGCAGGCGGGTCTGCTGGTCGGGACTGCTTTCCCGGGGCTCGTCGGGGGCGGTTCCGGCGGCACTTCCCGGCACGTTGTGGAACCCGTACGAAGCCGCTTGCGCGGGAGTACGGGGGAGGGTGGTGCCGGCCCGCAGATCGGCGAGCAGCGCGGCGTCGGAATGGGCGGTGATCCGCGTCGTGAAACCGAATTCCGCCATACAGGAATTGAGCAGTACGGACTCGGCCCGCTGGATGTCCGCCAATTCCCTTTCACCCGGAACATAAGCGGAAAAGGGCATTTCGGTGGAGGTGGGTCCGCCCGGTGTCGCCACGGGGCCGACCCGCACGGGCCGGGCCGCACCGCCGTCGTCGCCGTCCGCCGCACAGCCCGCCGTAAGACCGCACGCCAGCACGGCGGCAAGCGCTGCCCTCCCGTAGCGCAACGCCGCTCAGGCCTTCCCGTACTGCCAGGGTCCACAGGCGCTGAACGCGCCGGTCCCGGCCTCGCCGACGCAGGTCTGGTAGGAGAGGACAGCGTCCTCGGCGAGGTTGAAGTTGAAGTCCGCGCGGTAGTTCAGGCCGCCGGTCACCCAGTTGTTGTAGACCTTGTTGCGGTACGGGACGTAGAGGCGGCCGACCGCCGAATGCCCGTCCTTCGCGAGGTCCTGCACCACGTGGTGGTCGCCCTCGCCCTCCCACCAGGAAGCGCCGCCGGCCCCGTTGCTCCAGGCGATCCCGCCCTCCTCGGCGGTCGCGGACCCGGCCATTCCCACGGTCAGCGCGACAGCTCCCGCGACGGCGAACGAAATACGCTTCGCCCTGCTTTTCCTGTCGGATTCCTTACCGGCTTCCCCGCCGGATTTCCTGCCGGGCTGCATTTCCCGCTCCCTCCCACGACCGGTGAATACCCTAACGCCCGGCGGCCCCTCCGGAGAATGTCCGAAGGGGCCGCCGAGTGGAGAGATTGAGCACGTACGGAACGTACTCGGGGGAGTTACAGGCCGAGATCGACCTCGTTACGATCCTCGGCCCCTCTCGGGGCCGCTACATCACAGGCCGAGCTCAACCTCGAACTCGCCGGCCTCCAGGATCGCCTTGACGGCCGTCAGGTAACGGGCCGCGTCGGCGCCGTCCACCAGACGGTGGTCGTAGGAGAGGGCCAGGTACGTCATGTCACGGACCGCGATGGTCTCGCCCAGGTCCGGGTGGTTGATGACCACCGGACGCTTGACGGTGGCACCGATGCCGAGGATGCCGACCTGGTTCGGCGGAACGATGACCGTGTCGAACAGCGCACCGCGCGAGCCGGTGTTGCTGATCGTGAAGGTCGCGCCGCCCAGCTCGTCCGGGGTGATCTTCGAGGCGCGGACCTTGCCGGCCAGCTCCGCGGTCTTCTTCGAGATGCCGGCGAGGTTGAGGTCGCCCGCACCCTTGATGACCGGGGTCATCAGACCCTTCTCGGAGTCCACCGCGATACCGATGTTCTCGGTGTCGAAGTAGGTGATCGTGCCCTCGTCCTCGTTGATCCGGGCGTTGACGACCGGGAAGGCCTTCAGCGCCTGGGCAGCGGCCTTGACGAAGAACGGCATCGGGGACAGCTTGACGCCCTCACGGGCGGCGAAGGCGTCCTTGGCGGCCGCACGCAGCTTCATGATCTTGGTGATGTCCACCTCGACCACGGAGGTCAGCTGCGCCTGGCCGTGCAGAGCCTTCATCATGTTGTCGCCGATGACCTTGCGCATGCGGGTCATCTTGACCGTCTGGCCACGCAGCGGGGAGACCTCCAGCTTGGGGGCCTTCGACGCGGCGGGAGCGGCGGCAGCGGCAGCCGGGGCCGGAGCGGCTGCGGCGGCCTTGGCGGCCTCCGCGGCGGCGACGACGTCCTGCTTGCGGATGCGGCCACCGACGCCGGTGCCCTTGACCTGGCCCAGGTCGACGCCGTTCTCGGCGGCGAGCTTGCGGACCAGCGGGGTCACGTACGCACCGTCGTCACCGGAGGTCGCGGCCGGAGCCGGGGCCGGGGTGACGGGCGCGGCCGGGGCCACGGGGGCGGCCGGCGCGGCCGGAGCCGGAGCGGCAGCGGCGGGCGCCGCCGGGGCGGCCGGAGCCGGTGCCGGAGCAGCCGGGGCGGCCGGAGCCGGTGCCGGAGCGGCCGGAGCCGGGGCGGCCGGAGCCGGAGCAGCGGCAGCCGGGGCGGCGGGGGCGGCCGGGGCAGCAGCCGGAGCCGCGCCCTTCGCGCCGATGACGGCCAGCTTGGCGCCGACCTCGGCGGTCTCGTCCTCGGCGACGACGATCTCCAGGAGAACGCCGGAGACGGGGGCCGGGATCTCGGTGTCGACCTTGTCGGTCGAGACCTCCAGGAGGGGCTCGTCCTCCGAGACCTCCTCGCCGACCTCCTTCAGCCAACGGGTGACGGTGCCCTCGGTGACGCTCTCGCCGAGCGCCGGGAGGGTGACGTCCGTGCCGGAGGCCGAACCCGCTGCCGGAGCGGCGGCGGGAGCCTCGGCGGGGGCGGCCGGGGCGGCGGGAGCCTCGGCGGCCGGTGCGGCCGGAGCCTCGGCCGGTGCGGCCTCGGCCTCGGCGGCGGCCGGGGCCTCGGCAGCGGCCGGAGCGCCGGAGCCGTCGTCGATGATGGCGAGCTCGGCGCCGATCTCGACGGTCTCGTCCTCGGCGACCTTGATGGAGGCCAGGATGCCCGCGGCCGGGGCCGGGATCTCGGTGTCGACCTTGTCGGTCGAGACCTCGAGCAACGGCTCGTCGGCCTCGACGCGCTCGCCCTCGGCCTTGAGCCAGCGGGTGACGGTGCCCTCGGTGACGCTCTCGCCGAGCGCCGGCAGGGTTACGGAAACCGACATGGTTTCAGTTGCTCCTATCGGAAGATGTGGTGGTCGTCGCGCCCAGCGGACTGACCGGTTCAGTCGTCAGACCGACCGTATTAGTCGTGGGAGTGAAGCGGCTTGCCGGCGAGGGCCAGGTGGGCCTCTCCGAGCGCCTCGTTCTGCGTCGGGTGCGCGTGGATGAGCTGCGCGACCTCGGCCGGCAGGGCTTCCCAGTTGTAGATGAGCTGCGCTTCGCCGACCTGCTCGCCCATCCGGTCACCGACCATGTGGACGCCGACCACGGCACCGTCCTTGACCTGGACGAGCTTGATCTCGCCCGCGGTCTTGAGGATCTTGCTCTTGCCGTTGCCGGCCAGGTTGTACTTCAGAGCGACGACCTTGTCCGCACCGTAGATCTCCTTGGCCTTGGCCTCGGTGATACCGACGGAGGCGACCTCGGGGTGGCAGTACGTCACCTTCGGGACACCGTCGTAGTCGATCGGCACGGTCTTGAGACCGGCGAGACGCTCCGCCACCAGGATGCCCTCGGCGAAGCCGACGTGCGCGAGCTGGAGGGTCGGGACGAGGTCGCCGACCGCGGAGATGGTCTCGACGTTGGTACGCATGTACTCGTCGACCAGGACGTAGCCGCGGTCCATGGCGACGCCCTGCTCCTCGTAACCGAGGCCCTGCGAGACCGGGCCGCGGCCGATCGCGACCAGCAGCACCTCCGCCTCGAAGGTCTTGCCGTCGGCCAGCGTGACCTTGACACCGTTCTCGGTGTACTCGGCGCTCTGGAAGAAGGTGCCCAGGTTGAACTTGATGCCGCGCTTGCGGAACGCGCGCTCAAGAAGCTTGGAGCTGTTCTCGTCCTCGACCGGCACGAGGTGCTTGAGGCCCTCGATGACGGTGATGTCCGAGCCGAAGGACTTCCATGCCGAGGCGAACTCGACGCCGATGACGCCGCCGCCCAGGATGATCGCCGACTCCGGGACGCGGTCGAGCACGAGCGCGTGGTCCGAGGAGAGGATGCGGTTGCCGTCGATCTCCAGGCCGGGCAGCGACTTCGGCACGGAGCCGGTCGCGAGCAGCACGTGGCGGCCCTGGATGCGCTGGCCGTTCACGTCGACGGAGGTCGGCGACGAGAGCTTGCCCTCACCCTCGATGTAGGTCACCTTGCGGGAGGCGACCAGGCCCTGCAGACCCTTGTACAGGCCCGAGATGACCTCGTCCTTGTACTTGTGCACGCCCGCGATGTCGATGCCCTCGAAGGTCGCCTTCACGCCGAACTGCGCGGACTCGCGCGCCTGGTCGGCGATCTCGCCCGCGTGCAGCAGGGCCTTCGTCGGGATGCAGCCGTTGTGCAGGCAGGTGCCGCCCAGCTTGTTCTTCTCGATCAGTGCGACGTCGAGGCCCAACTGGGCGCCGCGCAGCGCTGCGGCGTAACCGCCACTGCCACCGCCGAGGATCACTAGGTCGAAAACGGTGCTGGCGTCGTTCGCCACGTCACGTCCTCCATGCATGTGCGCCGGTCGCCGGTCATCGATGACCGGGCGGCGGGGGTGTACGGCCGCTTGTATTCGGCCCTGTGGTGGGGGCCCTGTCCTGCCGGTAAACCATCTTCGCACTTGTTCACGGATGGCGGGACGCCGGGCCGGGTTCCGAGACGGGCGCGGAGGCTTGCCTCGGGGGTTACCAACGCGTACATACGTACAAATATTTCGTTACGGGCGAAACGGGACGTACGCGCGCGTACGGCCCCGGGCCAGGACAGGCCCGGGGCCGTACGGGAGATCGGCTAACCGAGGTCGCCGTCGGCGGTGCGCTCCGCCAGCTTGACCAGGGTGCGGATCGAGGAGCCCGTGCCGCCCTTGGGGGTGTAGCCGAACGGCGCGGCCTCGTGGAAGGCCGGGCCCGCGATGTCCAGGTGCGCCCAGGCGATGTCCTCGCCGACGAACTCCTGGAGGAACAGACCGGCGACCAGGCCGCCGCCCATCCGCTCGCCCATGTTGGCGATGTCGGCCGTCTCGGAGTTCATGCCCTTGCGGAGCTCGGCGGGCATCGGCATCGGCCAGGACTGCTCGCCGACCTCCTCCGCGACCTCGTGGATCGCGGTGCGGAACGACTCGTCGTTGCCCATGACGGCGAAGGTGCGGCTGCCGAGCGCCACCATCATGGCGCCGGTCAGGGTCGCCACGTCGACGATCGCGTCCGGGTTCTCCTCCGAGGCGCGGGCCAGCGCGTCGGCCAGCACCAGACGGCCCTCGGCGTCCGTGTTGAGGACCTCGACGGTCTTGCCGCTGTACATGCGCAGCACGTCACCGGGGCGGGTGGCGGTGCCGGACGGCATGTTCTCGGCGAGCGCCAGCCAGCCGGTGACGTTGACCTTCAGGCCCAGGCGGGCGACCGCGACGACGGAGGCGAACACGGCGGCGGCGCCGGCCATGTCGCACTTCATCGTCTCGTTGTGGCCGGCCGGCTTGAGCGAGATGCCGCCCGAGTCGTAGGTGATGCCCTTGCCGACGTAGGCGAGCGACTTCTCCGCCTTGGGGTGGGTGTAGGAGACCTTCACCAGGCGGGGGCCGTGCGCGGAGCCCGCGCCGACGCCCAGGATGCCGCCGTAGTTGCCCTTGACGAGGGCCTTCTCGTCCAGGATCTGGATCTTGAGGCCGTGCTCCTTGGCGGCGGCCTGGACGACCGCGGCGAAGGACTCGGGGTAGAGGTCGTTCGGCGGGGTGTTCACCAGGTCGCGGGCCCGGTTGATCTCCTCGGCGACGGCGGTCGCGCGCTCGGCGGCGGCCTTGAACGCCTTGTCGCGCGGCTTGGCGCCGAGCAGGGCGATCTCGGCGAGCGGCTGCTTGGCGTCGCCCTTGTCCTCCTGGTACGCGGTGAAGGCGTACGCACCGAGGAGCGCGCCCTCGGCGATGGCCTCCGCGTCCTCGACGGACTCGACCGGCAGGGCGAAACCGGCCTTCTTCGTACCCGTCAGGGCGCGGGCGGCGGCACCGGCGGCGCGGCGCAGCGACTCGGCGGCGTAGGTCTCGTCCTGCTCCGGGACGGGGCCCAGGCCGACGGCCAGCACGACGGGGGTCTTCAGACCGGAGAGCGCCGGGAGCTTGGTCACTTCACCCTCGGCACCGGAGGCACCCAGGGTCTCCAGGACGGAGGCCAGCTTTCCGTCGAACGCCTTGTCCACGGCCTCCGCGCCGGAGGTGACGACCGGGCCCTTGGGGCCCTTGGCGATACCGACGACGAGCGCGTCGGCGCGCAGCGTCGCGGCACCGGAGGTGCTGAGAGTGAGAGCAGTCACGGTGGTGAAATCTCGCTTCCTGGGTTCCTGGTGAGGCGGGAATGTGCGCCTATCGGTCGAGACTACGCGCGTGGGGGTGCTTCGATCACGGCAGTAACCGGTTCACTCGTCCGTGGTGTCTCTCCGAGGTTTCGGGAGCGCGGAGCGTGAGCGATGCGTCACACTCGCCGGAGTTCGTGCAAGCGATCCGATATTTGCTTTGCATGATTTCCACAGTTCTTCCCTGGGGCGTCCGCAAGGATGTCGTAAGGGAAGCGTTCTAGGGGGAGGGGAGTACGGGATGCCGTACGGACACAACGCGGGGCGGGGCAGTGCGTCGGGGGCGATGCGCGCGGGCAGAACGGGGGCGGCGCTGCTGACCGCCGGTCTGCTCGGAGTGGTGCTGGCACTGCCGCCCGGCGGCGCACAGGCCGCCCCGGTGGCTCCCCGCATCGATCTGAAGGTGCTCGTGGTCGACGACGGCGGGGAGGCCGTCAACGCCATCACGGACGAACTCAGAGGAAGTGGTGTGCCGTTCACCACGGTGAACCTCGGCGCCGCGGGCCGCCCGGTGATCGACGCCGCGTTCCTGAGCGACACCGTCGACGGCCGGCCGCGCGCCAAGTACCAGGGCGTGGTGCTGCCCAACGAGGCCCCGTTCGGCGCCGGTTCGGCGGAGTCGGCGGCCCTGGTCGCGTACGAGAAGACCTTCGGCGTCCGCCAGGTCGACGCCTACACCTGGGCGCACCCGGGCGTCGGCCTCGACTACACGGACCAGGAGGGCTACGCGGGCCCGATGGACGGCGCCGACGCCACCGTCACCGCCGCCGGGAAGGCCGGACCCTTCGGCTACCTCGACGGGCCGCTGAAGTTCGAGGACAACTCGCCCGCCGTGATGGAGAGCTACGGCTACGCGGCCCGCCCGCGCGCCGGATTCACCAGCTACCTCGACATGCCCACCGGTGCCACGACCCGGGGCAGCCTGGTGGGCGAGTACGCCCAGGACGGGCGCCGCGAGCTGGTGGTGACCTTCGCCTACAACAAGTACCAGCGGCAGTTCCGGGTGCTGGCGCGCGGTGTCGTTCAATGGCTGACACAGGGCGTACACCTCGGGCAGAACCGGAACTACTTCTCCGTTCACGTCGATGACGTCTTCGCCCCCGACGCTCGCTGGAACAGCGAACTCAACTGCACCCCGGGCGACTTCGACTGCGAGGGCGGTGAAGGTGAAGGCGACAACCCGGTCCGGATGACGGCGGCCGACGCGCAGTACGCCGCGCAGTGGCAGCGCGAGAAGAACTTCAAGCTGGACATGGTCTACAACGCCGGCGCGGGCGAGGAGTGGAAGGCCGAGCACGGGGGCACCGACGCGCTGACCGCGCAGCTGGTGGCCGACCGGGCCCAGTACCGCTGGATCAACCACACGTACACGCACCCCTTCCTGGGCTGCAAGCAGGACACCACCGTCGTGCCGTGGAAGTGCGCCACCGACGCGGCGGGCAACACCCTGTGGATGAGCCGCGCCGAGATCTCCAAGCAGATCTCCGACAACCACAGGTGGGCCACCGGCAAGGGGATCGCGGTCGACCGCACCGAACTCGTCACCGGTGAGCACTCGGGGCTCAGGACCACCCCGCAGCAGCCCGTGGACAACCCCAACCTGGCCCCCGCCCTCGCCGACAACGGCGTGAAGTGGCTGGCCAGCGACGCCTCGCGCGAGCCGCAGCAGCGGGCCGTGGGCGCCGCCCTGACCGTGCCCCGGCACCCGATGAACGTGTACTACAACGTGGGCACCGCCGCCGAGATGACCGACGAGTACAACTGGATCTACACCTCCAAGGGCGACGGCGGCAGCGGCGTCTGCGAGAGCAACCCGGCCTCCACCTGCCTGGAGGACCCGCTCGACACCGCCACCGGATACGCGAACCACATCGTCCCGCAGGAGGCCCGCACCGCCCTGAGCCACGTCGTCGGCAACGACCCGCGCCCGCACTACGTCCACCAGTCCAACCTGGCCGAGGAGCGGCTGCTCTACCCGGTCCTGGACAAGGTCCTGGCCGACTACCGGGCCCTGTACGCGGACAACGCACCCGTGGTGAACCCCACCCAGCGCGAGGCCGGCGTCGAGTTCACCCGCCGCGCCGCCTGGGACAAGGCCCTCGCCGCAGGCACCGTCACCGCGTACCGCGTCGGCGACACCGTCACCGTCAAGGCGCCGTCCGGCGTGGTGGCACCCGTCACCGCACCGTTGGGCACCAAGAAGCAACTGCTCCTCGGTACCGCCGCGTTCGGGACGCCGTACGCGGGGGCGCTCTCCGCCTGGGCCGGACCCGAGGCACTCCAGTCCGCCGTCACACTGAAGCTGCCGACCGCTCCGTAGCGCAGCACCACACCGCACGGCACCGCACAGCACCACCGCACCAGCCGTCGGCAACTCGTCCTGGGGGGACACGAACATGAGCCGTGGGCGTCATGTCAGCATGCTCACCGAAGGCACCTACCCGCACGTCCAGGGGGGTGTCAGCACCTGGTGCGATCAACTGGTGCGCGGCATGCCCGACGTCGACTTCCACGTCGTGTCCCTCACCGGCAGCGGGCGCGAGCCCGTCACCTGGGAACTGCCGGCCAACGTCTACGCACACAGCGTGGTCCCGCTGTGGGGAGCTGCCGACGGCTCCCGCTCCGCCAAGCCCCGGGGGCGGGAGAAGCGCGCCTTCCTCGCCACGTACGAACGCTTCCTGCTGTCGATCCTCGATCCCTCGGCAGGCTGCGACTTCGGCCGGGAGCTGTACGCACTGGCCGAACTCGCCCGGCAGGGACGGCTCACCGCCGCCCTCGGCAGCGAGGCGGTGCTGCGCACCCTGACCTGGATCTGGACCATGCCGCACCTCGACACGGCGAAGGCCGGGCCCACCCTGCACGACGCCCTCATAGCCACCGACCTGCTCGACCACCTGCTGCGCCCGCTCGGCGCCCGCATCCCGGACGGCAGCATCGCCCACGCGGTCAGCAGCGGACTCGCCACCCTGCCCGCACTCGCCGCCAAGCACTTCGACGGAGCGCCCTTCCTCCTCACCGAACACGGCATCTACCTGCGCGAGCGCTACCTCGGCTACCGGTCGGCCGCCCAGCGCTGGCCCGTCAAGGCCCTGCTGCTCGGCTTCTACCGGGAGCTGAACTCCCTCGGCTACCGCGAGGCCGACCTGATCACCCCCTGCAACCAGTACAACCGCAGGTGGGAGGAGCGCGGCGGCGCCGACCCGGCCCGCATCCGCACCGTCTACAACGGCGTCGACCCCCAGCTCTTCCCGCACGCGGGCCCCGAACCGGAGGTCCCCACCCTCAGCTGGGCGGGCCGGATCGACCCCATCAAGGACCTGGAGACGCTGGTACGGGCCTACGCGATCGCCCGCGCCGAACTCCCCGAGCTGCGGCTGCGGCTCTTCGGCGGAGTGCCCGAGGGCGGCGAACCGTACAGGACCACACTGGAGAAGCTGGCCGCCGAGCTCGGGGTGAGCGACGGCATCAGCTACGAGGGGCGGGTCTCGGACGTCGCCCGCGCCTACGCGGCGGGCAGCGTCGTGATGCTCTCCAGCATCAGCGAGGGCTTCCCCTTCAGCATCATCGAGGCCATGTCCTGCGGCCGTACGACGATCTCCACCGACGTCGGCGGAGTGCGCGAGGCGGTCGGCGACACCGGACTCGTCGTCCCGCCGCGCGAACCCGAGGCGATGGCCCGCGCCACCCTGGAACTGCTGCGGGACGACGAGCGGCGCAAACGGCTCGGCGAGGCGTCGAGGCAGCGCGTCATCGACCAGTTCACCCTGCGCCGCTCCATCGAGGGCTTCCGCTCCATCTACCAGGAACTCGACGGGGTGCCCGAGCCGGTCGTCCACGAACTGCCCGACGAGTGGACGATGCGGCTGCGGATGCCCGACCCGTGGCGGGCGATGGCGGCCGACGGGTCCACCTGGTGACCCGTACCCCCACCCGCCACACCAACGCACCCGCCACGAAAGGGACTTCATGAGCGGCCCGATGTGGCTGACGCCCGACGACCGGCAGGACACCCTGCCGGCCATACCGCGACCACGCCCCTCCTGGGCCACCGCCGCCGACCCGATGGACGAACTCGCGGCCCGGCTGCACAGCCTGATCGAGGCCGCCGTCCACCCCGACGAGATCGCCGCCATCCTGGAGTCCGACGGGATGAACGACGAGCACATCCGGCTCACCTACGGCCGCGCCAACTCCTTCGAACTCGCCGAGGACCTCTACGCGCGCGTGCCCCGGGCCTACCCGGAACCGGAGCTGGCGCCCGGCGACCCCTGGCACATCAGCCTGCTCCCGTGCCTGCTGCGCGGACTGGTCTTCGCGCTGCCCGGACTCGCGTACGTGCTGGGGGCACCCTTCGCCACCGGCGCCACCCCGATCGCCGTACTGATCGCCAGCGCGCTCACCGGCTGGGCGTGGAACCAGGCGCTCGCCCACCGCGCCTACACCTGGCTCGGACTCGGCGACCGCCCCGCCGCCGCCCGCTCGCTGCTCGCCGGGGCGCCGCTCGGCGCCCTGCTCGGGACCGGGGTGGCCCTCGGCGTCGCAGGGACCGGCGAAGGGGCCGCCGTCGCCTTCGCCTCCGTACAGGCGCTGTACCAGGGGGCGGCCACCGTCCTGCTGGTCCTGGGCCGGGAGCGGCTGCTGCTGACCGCGCTCGCCCCGATGTCGGCAGGTGCGGTCCTCGCCCTGCTGTACGACGTACCCGACCCGGCCAGGATCGCGCTGCTGGCCCTCTCGCCGCTGGCGGTGCTCGTACTGGCGGCGGTGGAGCTGCTGCGCGGGGTCGGGGGCTCCAGGGGGTCCTGTCGGCCCGGTCTGCCCGGCGGGCCGAAGGTGCTGGCTTCCGTGCCGTACGGGGTGTTCGGCCTGGCCACCGGTGTGCTCGTGCTGCACGCGGCGCTCGGCGACGTCCTCACGGGCGGCACCGCCGGGGCCGCCGCCGCACCGGGGGCGGTCGCGCTCACACTCAGCATGGGGCCCGCCGAATGGCTGCTGCACAAGTTCCGCAGCGGCACCCTGGCCGGGCTGCGGGCCTCCACCACGCACCAGGCGTTCCGGCGGGCCACCGCATGGACGCTGCTGCGCTGCCTGGGCCTGTACCTGCTGGTGCTGGCGGGGCTGGCGGCGGCCGGGACCCTGGTGTGGCCGCAGGCGGAGGGCTTCGACGGGACGCGTGCCGTCGGGCTGCTGCTGATCGGCACCCTGATGTGGACCGGGCTGCTGCTCCAGGCGTTCGGCGCGGTCATCGCCGCGGCCTCGGTGTGCGGGGCCGCCGCGCTCGTCCAGACCGTCGCCGTCCTGGGCGGGGCGACCCGGCTGACCTCGCTGGCGGTACCCGCGCTGGCGGCGGTGCTGCTGACCGGGCTGGTCTGCGTCACGCTGGGAAGGGCGGCGGCGCACCGGCCTTGACCCGGCGCACCCTTCCAGCGCCCAGCTCCCAACTCCGAGCTTCCAGCCGACAGCCGACAGCCGACAGCCGAACCGCCCGAGGACCCGCCCCGTGACCCACCTGCTGGTACCCCTCTACGAACACCCCGCCGACCGCCCCGAGGCCTGGGAGGCGGTGCTGAGCGTGCCGGAGCGGCTCTACGGGGTGATCCTCAACCCGGCCAGCGGCTCCGGGAGTTCGCCCGACCCCGCGTTCGCGGCGGTCGCCGAGCGGCTGCGGGCCTCCGGGGTGCGCGTCCTGGGATACGTCGACACCGACTACGCGCGCCGCCCGCACGCGTCCGTGGTCGAGGACCTGCTGCGGTACCGCGACTGGTACGGCACCGACGGCACCTTCCTCGACCAGGTCTCCTCGGGCCCCGACGCTCTCGCCCACTACCGCAGGCTCGCGGTGGCGGCCCGCGAGACGGGTGCGCGGTCCCTGGTGCTGAACCACGGGGTGCACCCCGACCCGGCGTACCTCGCGCTCGCCGACGTACTGGTGACGTTCGAGGGCAGCTGGGACACCTATCAGGCGGAGGGTCCGGTTCCGGGGTGGGTGCGGGACCATCCGGCGGACCGCTTCTGCCACTTGGTGTACGCGGCCCCGACGGACGTCTCCGCGCTGGCCGCCATAAGGGGCGCCGGTGTGCACTGCGCGGTGCCGGGCGGCGGCGCCCACCCGTGGGGGACGCTGCCGTACGGGCTGGGCACCCAGGGCTTCGGTGCGGGAGTACGCCGATGAGGCGCGCGGGGCCGCTGGGGTCGCCGGTGCCGCCGGTGCTCCTGGTGGTCCCGCTCCTCCTGCTCCTCCTGCTTGTCGCGGGGTGTGGCGCGCCGTCCGACCCGGACCCCGCACCGGGCCCGAGCCGCAGTGCCTCCGGTTCCGCGAGCCCGGAGCCCCGCCCCACCGGCGCCCGTTGGCAGCCGCGTCCGGGGGTGGCCTGGCAGTGGCAGCTCAGCGGGAAGCCGGACCTCTCCGTCGACGTACCGGTGTACGACATCGACGGGCACACCACGTCCGCCGCCACGGTGGCCGAGCTGCACGCCGCGGGCCGCAAGGTCATCTGCTACCTGTCGACCGGGGCGTGGGAGAAGTTCCGGCCGGACGCCGCCCGCTTCCCGGCCGAGGTCCTCGGCGCGGGGAACGGCTGGCAGGGCGAGCGCTGGCTCGACATCCGCCGCACCGACGTCCTGGAACCCCTGATGGCCGCCCGGTTGGACATGTGCCGCGACAAGGGCTTCGACGCCGTCGAGCCCGACAACATGGACGGCTACCTGAACAGGACCGGCTTCCCGCTCACCGCCGCCGACCAGCTCCGCTACAACCGGCTGATCGCCCGCCTCGCCCACGATCGCGGCATGGCGGTCGGCCTCAAGAACGACCTGGAGCAGATCCCGCAACTGGTCGGGGACTTCGACTTCGCGGTCAATGAGCAGTGCGCCGAGTTCGACGAGTGCGAGCTGCTGACCCCGTTCATCAAGGCACGGAAGGCGGTCTTCCACGTGGAGTACGAGCTCTCGGCCGGGGAGTTCTGTGCGCGTGCACGCCAGTTGCGGCTCAGTTCGATGGTGAAGCGGTACGAACTGGACGCCTGGCGGAGTCCCTGCTGACCGCTCAGCCCAGGGCCAGCACGACCAGGGCGGTCGTCGCCGCCGTCTCCGCCAGCGCGCCGAAGACGTCACCGGTCACCCCGCCGAAGCGGCGTACGCAATGGGCCAGCAGCAGTTGGGCCGCACCCAGCGCGGCCAGTACCGCGAGAGCGTGGTGCAGCGCCCCGTACGGCCCCAGCGCCAGCCCCGCCGCCGCGCACAGCAGCGTGCCGGAGAGGGCGGCCAGGACGGCGCCGCGCACCGGGAGTACACCCGCCACCGCCGCCCCCAGACCCTCGGGACGGGCGGCGGGGACGCCCTCGCGCGAGGCGAGGGTGAGGGCGAGCCTGGCCACCACGCCGGAGACCAGCGCGGCCAGTGCGCCGCTCGCCCATCCGTCCGCGTACAGCTGCGCGTACACCGCCACCTGCGCCAGCAGTGTGAACAGCAGCGTGATGACGCCGAACGGGCCGATGTCCGACTGCTTCATGATGTCCAGCGCCGTCGCGGCGGGCTTGGCGCTGCCGAGCCCGTCGGCGGTGTCCGCGAGCCCGTCCAGGTGCAGCCCCCGGGTGAGCACGGCGGGTACGGCGGCCGAGGCGACGGCGGCGAGCAGCGGGCCCGCGCCGAGCAGGAGCAGCAGAGCGCCGAGCGCCGCCGCGCACAGCCCCACCACGGCGCCCGCGAGCGGGGCGCAGAGCATGCCCGTACGCGCCGCCCGGCGGTCCCAGTGGGTGACGTGCACCGGGAGGACGGTGAGGGTGCCGAAGGCGAACCGCACCCCGTCCTGGAGGGGCCGGCGGGGCGGTGGGGGAGAGTGTGCGGGGGGCGGCGGGGGAGGAGTGCTCACCGGCCGCAGGCTATCCCGCGCCGCCCGACGGTAAGTTACGTATTGCGCACAAAACGGACAGGGTGAAGTGAGTGGCATGGGTCACTGGATGTACCGCAACATCGTCGAGCCGGGAAAGCTCCCGCTCTTTGTCGCGCTGCTCTCCTTCGTGCTGTCCTTCCTGGTCACCCGCACCATCACCCGGCTGATCCGGGCGGGGAAGGGGCCCTTCCGCAACGTCACGCCGGGCGGGATGCACATCCACCACGCGGTGCCCGGGGTCGTCCTGACCACCATCGGCGGCTTCGGGGCGGTGGCCAGCGGACGGCACGGGGTGGGGGCGGCGGTCTGCGCCGCGATCTTCGGGACGGGGGCGGGGCTGGTCCTGGACGAGTTCGCGCTGATCCTCCACCTCGACGACGTCTACTGGTCCGAACAGGGCCGCACCAGCGTCGAGATCGTCGTCCTGACCGCCGCCCTGGTGCTGCTGGTGCTGACCGGGTCGCTGCCCTTCGGCGTCAACGACCTGACGGAGGAGGAGACGCGGAGCCGGGGACTGCTGTTCCTGAACGTCGCCCTCAACGGGATGTGGTCGGTGGTCGCCCTGTGCAAGGGCAAGGTGCGCACCGCCCTGTTCGGGATCGTGGTGCCGTTGGTCGGCGTCGTCGGCGCGGTCCGCCTGGCCCGCCCCAACTCGCCCTGGGCGCGCCGCTTCTACCGCAACCGGCCCAGGGCGCGGGCCAGGGCGATGCGCCGGGTCTACCGGCACGACCGCCGCTGGGCCCGGCGGGCCCGCGCCTTCCAGGACTGGCTGGGCGGCGCCCCGGACCGCACTCCGCGCGAGCCCGGGGCCTGACGGCCACGGCCACGCGCGCGTACCGCTACGCGCGCGTGCCCCGCCGCTCCCGCTGCCTGCGCAGCGCCCCTTCGGCCAGCATCAGCAGGAACACGCCGAGCAGTGCCGCGATGTGCTCCTTGCCGGCCAGGTTCGTCTTGACGATCACCTCGACCACCATGGCCAGGACCACCGCCCCGGCCGTCCACCGCGCGCCGTACCGCCAGCACACGTACAGGGCCAGGCCCACCACCGCCGCCGACGGACCCGTGTCCACCACGGTCCTGTCGATCTCCGGCAGCCCGGCCGGGTTGTCCGGCCCCAGCGCCACGCCCACGCGCGCGTAGAGCGTCCCCGACAGCGTGGCGACGTACGCGATGAACAGCGTCCGCAACCGGCCCAGGCAGATCTCGGCGATGCCGAACACCAGCAGCACCTGGGCCAGCGCACCCCACACCGGCAGGTCGAGCGCGGGCACGAACAGCGACAGCGGGGTGCGCAGCAGGGCGAGCGGCAGCGGGTCCTCGGCGCGCACCGCGCCGATGTTCTGGACCGTCTGGTAGCCCCAGGACTGGTTCTGCACGACCTGGAACAGCGAGGTCAGGGCGACCGCCGCCAGGGTCATCGGGATCGCCCGCCAGGTGCGGGTGACCAGTGCCTCGCGCACGCGCGCGTACAGCGGACCCCACTCGCGCCGGGCGAACCGGCGCAGCGAGGTCTCGGGAACGGCGGTCGCGGTCACGTTCTCTTCCCCGTTTCCAGGTGCTTGCGGTGCAGCCACTTGGGAAGCCCCGGGGCTTCCAGGAATCCTTCGGCACGCCCGGCGGCGATGCCGATCCGCAGCAGGTCGGCACTCTTCTCGAAGAGCATGAAGCGAGGCTCCCAGATCGGTCGGTACTTGGCATTGGCCCGGTACAACGACTCGATCTGCCACCAGCGCGAGAAGAAGCTCAGCATCGAACGCCAGAGCCTCAGCACCGGTCCCGCACCGAGGCGTGCACCACGCTCGAAGACCGACCGGAACATCGCGAAGTTCAGTGACACCTGAGTGATCTTGATCTCGGCGGCGCGCTGGAGGAGTTCGATGACCATGAACTCCATCAGCCCGTTCTCGGAGTCCCGGTCACGGCGCATCAGGTCGAGCGAGAGCCCCTTGGGCCCCCACGGCACGAAGCTGAGCACCGCCCGCAGTTCGCCGTCGCCGTCGGTGCACTCCAGCATCACGCAGCGCCCGTCACCCGGGTCGCCGAGCCGCCCCAGCGCCATCGAGAAACCGCGCTCGGTCTCCCCGTCCCGCCAGTCGTCGGCCTTGCGCAGCAGTTCGGCCATCTCGGCCTCGGGGATCTCCTCGTGACGGCGGATCCGGACTTGGTACCCGGCCCGCTTCACCCGGTTGTACGCCTGCCGTACGGTGCGCATCGCGCGCCCCTCAAGGGTGAACTCGGCCGTCTCCACGATCGCCTCGTCGCCGAGCTCCAGGGCGTTCAGCCCGTGCCGGGCGTAGATCGTGCCGCCCTCCTCACTGGCGCCCATCACGGCGGGCACCCAGCCGTGCTCGCGGGCCTCCGCCAGCCACGGTTCGATCGCACCCGGCCAGGCCTCCGGATCGCCGATCGGATCGCCCGAGGCGAGCGAGACCCCGCCGACCACCCGGTAGGTGACGGCCGCCTTCCCGGTCGGCGACCAGATGGCGCTCTTCTCGCGGCGCAGCGAGAAGTAGCCGAGGGAGTCGCGGTCGCCCTGCTTGTCGAGCAGCGCGCGCAGCTTCTCCTCGTCCTCGTCGGAAAGCGGGTCGACGGCCCTGCGCGAGCGGAAGGCGGCCAGCAGGACGCCGATCAGCAGGGCGGTGCTCATGATGTTGATGAGGACGTTGACCCAGCCCGGCGTCATGATCCCGGCGAACTGGTCGTCCGGCGCGGCCAGCGAGATCAGCCGGGCCACCCCGTACCGCCAGCGCTCCAGGAACGTCGAGGAACCCGCCCCGTGCGAGGCCGTGTTGGTGACGGTCACCAGCAGCGCCGCCAGCAGCGAGGTGACCAGCAGCCCGCCCACCGCGACGGCCGCCGCCAGCTTCGGGTTGGACCGGTCGCCCTTCGCGTAGAACTCGCGCCTGCCCAGCAGCAGCGCCACGAAGAACGCCCCGGTCAGGACCAGCGAGACCCAGTTGCGCCCGTACTGGCGGATCTCGGGGAAGAACATCACCAGCGCGAACAGCGCGAAGAGCAGCCCGCTGAGCACCGTGTTGAAGATCCACGCGGCCCGCTTCCTGCGCCGCAGCGTGACCGCCATGATCAGCGCGAACAGGCCCGAGGAGAAGCCCGCCGTCAGCAGGTACGGGGTGAAGTAGTCGCCCGCGTTGTGCCGTCGCAGGTCCTGGCCGAGGGAGACCCACACGGCGCTCAGGAAGCAGATGAACGTCACGATCCGCAGGTACCAGACGGCGAACGACGCACTGCGCCGCGTCAGCGGGGTACTGCGCCGCGCGGCGGGCCCGGAGGCGGGGGCGGCCCCGCGCGGCGGTGCCTTGGGTGTTCCATCGGTAGGCAAGCGGACATCTCCCATGAAAAGCGATGATATGGGGCATCACGCTTCGCGCGGGACTCCGCCCGCCAGAAGGCCGGGGAAGCGCCTCTGGCAGAACTCAGCCGTCCGTCTCGTCGGCCGCCTCGTCTCGCGCCGGCAGCTCCGCGGCGAGCGCGGCGGCGGCCTGCACCAGTGGAAGTGCCAGCAATGCCCCAGTTCCTTCGCCCACAGTGACGCCTTGGTCGAGCAGAGGGTTGAGCGCCATCCGGTCCAGCGCCTTCTCCTGCGCCGGCTCGCCGCTGACCTGACCGGCCAGCCACCAGTCCGGCGCCCGGAACGCGGCCCGCTGCGCCACCAGCGCACACGCCGCCGAGACCACCCCGTCCAGGATCACCGGCGTACGGCGCACCGCGCACTGGAGCAGGAACCCGGTCATCGCCGCCAGGTCCGCCCCGCCCACGGCGGCCAGCAGCTCCAGCTGGTCGCCCAGCACCGGACGGGCCCGCCGCAGCGAGTCCCGTACCGCCGCGCACTTGCGCATCCACGCCAGGTCGTCGATGTGCGCCCCGCCGCGCCCGGTGACCACCGAGGCGTCGGTGCCGCAGAGCGCCGCGATCAGCGTGGCCGCCGCCGTGGTGCCGCCGACGCTGAGGTCCCCGAGCACGATGAGATCGGTCCCGGCGTCGGCCTCCTCGTCCGCGATCGCCATGCCCAGCCGGACGGCCCGCTCGGCCTCCTCGGCAGTCAGCGCGTCCTCGACGTCGATACGGCCAGAACCGCGCCGCACCCGGTGCCGTACGACCTCCTCGGGCAGCAGCTCCGGGTCGCAGTCGAGCCCGGCGTCGACGATCCGCAGCTGCGCGCCGGCCCGGCGCGCCAGCACGGCCACCGGGCTCGCGCCGTCCAGCGCCGCCCGCACCAGGAGATGGGCCGACCCGGCCTCGCGCGCGGACACCCCGAGCCCGGCCACCCCGTGGTCCCCGGCGAACAGCACCACCTTGGCCCGCTCGACGGGCCTGACCGGTACCGAGCCCTGGGCGGCCGCCAGCCACTCGCCCAGCTCGTCGAGCCGGCCGAGCGTCCCGGGCGCCACGGCGAAACGTTCCCGCCGCTCCTCGGCATCGCGCCGCACACCGCTGTCCGGCCGCTCGATCAGGTCGGAGAAGTCGTCAAGATTCAACACGCTCATTCGCCGAACAGTACCGGCCCCCGCAGGGCTTCACCGCAGTCTCAGCACCTGTCCCGCCACCACCAGCAGAACCTCCTCGCACTCGGCCGCGAACCGTGCGTTCAACCGGCCGAGCTCGTCCCGGAAGCGCCGCCCCGCCGCCGTCGCCGGGACCACCCCCGACCCCACCTCGTTGCTCACCGCGACCACGGTCCGCCCGGTCTCCCGGACCGCCCGCACCAGCTCGTCCACCCGCTCGCCGAGCGCCGCCCGGCCGCCCGAGGCCCACTTCTCGTCGTCCCACGCCTCCACCCGGTCCATGGCGTCGGTGAGCCACAGCGCCAGGCAGTCCACCAGCAGCGGCGGCCCGTCCTGGGCCAGCAGCTCCGCCACCTCGCAGGTCTCCTCGGTGCGCCAGCTGCCAGGACGCCGCTGCTGGTGCAGCCCGATCCGCTCGGCCCACTCCCGGTCGCCGTCCCGGCGGCCGCCGGTGGCCACGTACACCACCCCCGGGAAGCCCTCCAGTCGCCGCTCCGCCTCCACCGACTTCCCCGACCTGGCCCCGCCGAGCACGAGCGTGCGCCGGGGCACGTCGGGCACCTCCGCGTACTCACCGGCCACCAGCGTCGTCCCGTCCGGCACCGCCCTGGCCCCGAGCGCGGCCAGCCGCCTGTCCTGCTCCGCGCCCCCCGGCACGTCATGGTCGAGATGTACGGCGACGACATCGGTCGCCGGACCCACCGCCCCCCACCCCCGCAGCTTCGCCAGCGCGTCCGGCCGCCCCAGCACGTCCAGCACGACCAGGTCGTACGGCCGCACCCCGCCGTCCCCGGCGGGCGCACCGCCCGGCGGCAGATACAGCAGCCGGTCACCCTCCACCGAGGTCACCTCGTACCCGGTGCCGGGGGAGTCCATCGGCACCGCCCGCACCCGGTGCCCGCTGATCAGCGTCAACTCCTGGCCGTCCGGCACCCGCCCCGCCCGGGGCAGCCCCGGCGGCAGCTCGACCGGCGGCCCGTCGTGCGGATGCGTGAGAAGCACCTGCCGTACGCCGCCCAGGGAGCGCCCCGCCCGGGCGGCGGCCAGCGCGGCCCCGGGGGTCAGGTCGAGCAGCAGCGCCCCGTCCACCAGCAGCGAGGTGGCGCCGCGCGCACGGGGGCCACGGGCGGTCGCGCAGGTCGCGCAGGGGCAGTCGGGGCGGGGCAGGCCGCCGGGTGCGCCGGTGCCGAGGAGAGTCAGTTCCACGGGTCGATCCTCCCGCGTCCTTGTGCGCGCTGCGCGCCCGGCTACGCTGCGAGCAGCATCGAACGACCCGGGAGGCGTACATGGCGTGGACGTGGCGGTTCGAAACGGCGGACGGAACGGAGACCCAACCGGCCGTCGAGCCGGAGGAGTTCACCACGCAGGGTGACGCGGAGTCCTGGCTCGGGGAGGTCTGGAAGGACCTTCTGGAGGGCGGGGCGGCGCAGGTGACCCTGTCGGAGGACGGCAAGAAGATCTACGGCCCGATGAGCCTGAACGCGGAAAGCTGACCAACCGCCGACCGGCCGCCGGGAGGCCTCCGGCCAACCGCCGACCGGCCGGCCGCGCCCACCGGCGCATCACGGCGTCGCGCCCCCGAGAACTCAGGGGCGCGCCGCCGCCTCCACAGCCTGCCCGCCGGCCCCGTCCTGCTCCACAGCCTGCGCGCCGGTCCCGCCCCGCTCCGTGGTCCGCTCCCCGGTCTCCTCGCGTCCCGCGGTCTCCGCCGTCAGGAACTGCGTCGCGGCCAGTTCCGAGTAGAGCGTGTCTCCGGTGATCAGTTCCGTGTGCGTGCCCACCGCGCGGACCTTTCCCGCGTCCATCACCACGATCCGGTCGGCCAGCGTCACCGTGGACAGCCGGTGTGCCACCACCAGGACCGTCGTCTCCCTGGCGGCCTCCGCCACCGCGTCGCGCAGCGCGAGTTCGTTGACCGCGTCGAGCTGTGAGGTCGCCTCGTCCAGGAGCAGCAGCCGGGGCCGCCGCAGCAGTGCCCGCGCGATCGCCACCCGCTGCCGCTCGCCGCCCGACAGCTTGGACCCCCGGTGCCCGACCACCGTCTCCAGGCCCTCCGGCAAGCGCGCCACCAGGCCGTCCAGCCGGGCCTTGACGAGCACTTCCCGTATCGCCTCGTCCGAGGCGTCCGGCGCGGCGAACACCAGGTTCTCCCGCAGCGTCCCCGCCAGCACCGGCGCGTCCTGCTCCACGTACCCGATGGTGGCGCGCAGCTCGGCGAGCGGCCAGCTCCGTACGTCGCGGCCGTCGACCAGCACCCGGCCGCCGGTCGCCTCGTAGAACCGCTCGATCAGCCCGAACACGGTCGTCTTCCCGGCCCCCGAAGGGCCGACGAAGGCGGTCATGCCGCCGCCCGGCACATCGAAGTCGACGCCGTGATGGACGAACGGAAGATCGTTCCGGTAGCGGAAGGTGACGCCCTCGAAGGTGACCTGCGCGGGCTCTCCCGTCACAGGAGCCACCAGCGCCCCCGGCTCCTCCACCTCCAGCTTCTCCGCGTCCACGATCCGGGCCACCGCCGCCGAACCCACCTGGTACTCGGTGACCGCGCTGACCATCTGGCTGATCGGGTCGATCAGATAGAAGAGGTAGAGCAGGAAGCCGATCAGCGTCGCCACCGAGATCGACCCCGAAGCGACCCGCGCGCCGCCTATTCCCAGCACTGCCAGGAACGACATCTGGACCGCGAGACCGACCGAACTCCCCGCCAGCGCCTGCCATTTGGCGGAGCGCACGCCGTGCCGCCAGGCCTCCTGCGCGGCGGTCTCCACGACCGCCGCCTCGCGCGCCTCGGCGCCCGAGGCCTTGACCGTCCGGAAGGCCCCGAAGGCGCGCTCCAGCACGGCCGAGATCGCCCCGACCGCCTCCTGCGACTGCTTCGTCGCCTGTGCGATCTTCGGCATGACGAACCCGACGGCGCCGCCGATCAGCACGATCACTCCGAGCGTGACCCCGAGCAGCACCAGGTCCAGGTACGCCATCAGCGCGATGGTCGCGAGGAAGGTCAGGCTGCCGGTCGCCGCCGAGACGATCGAGCTCGTGGTGACCGAGCGCAGCAGCGTCGTGTCGGAGGTGACCCGGGACATCAGGTCGCCCGGCTGGGTGCGCTCGACCTCGGGCACCCGTAGCCGCAGCAGCCTGCCGATCAGACCTCGGCGGGCGACCAGGACGACCGTCTCGGCGGTGCGTTCCAGGACGTACGAGCCGACGGACGCGATCGCGGTGCCGAGCACCACGAGCGCGGTGAGCAGCAGCAGGAGGCCGACGATCGGCTCGTCCTGACCGAGCCGGTCGACGAGCACCATGGCGGCGAGCGGCTGTGCGAGCCCGCTCGCCGCACCGATCAACGTGAACAGCGCGCCGAGCGCGACCGCCCATCTGTGCGGACGGAAGTGCCGGTAGAGGGCGCGCCAGGTCTCGCGCGCGGGCAGTTTGGGGGTGCCGACCGGGTCCCCGGTCTTTTCGGTTGTCGTGGCCACGTTAAAGAAGACGCAAAGCGGGGCCGCGCACCTGACCGATGCGGTGAACGGACTTCACCCCGAACCCCGAACCCCGGGCTTCCCCCGGACCCCACCCCGGCCGTCAGCCCCGTACGCCGCACAGGTGCAGCAGCGCCGCCACCCTGCGGTACGGGTCCCGCCGGCCCGCCCGGTCCTCCAGTGCGAGCACCTTCGCCAGCTCCTCCCCGGCGGGCGGCGGCGCCCCGTCCGCGACGGTGTCCGTGAAGACCCGCACCCCGTACCAGGCGTGCAGCGGGGCCGCGATCCCGGCCAGGGTCGCCGTCAGCGCCTCCAGCCGGTCGGCCCGGACCGCGCGGCCCAGCGGGTCCGGGTACGCGTCCGAGGTGTACGCGTCCGAGTCCAGCGCCGCCAGGGCGCCGGTCCAGTCCCCGGCCAGCCCCGGCCGCATGGCCAGCGCGTCCGCGTTGCGCACCAGCAGCGACAGCAGTCCGCGCGGCGCCAGCATCCGGCCGAGCCCGGCCACCAGCGCGTCCGGTTCGGCCACGCGCATCAGGACGCCGTGGCAGAGCACCACGTCGAAGCTGCCCGGCAGGAAGTGCACACCGGTGTCGTAACCGTTGCCCTCGATCAGCCGGACCCGCTCACGGATCCCGGCGGGCTCGCCCGAGAGCGCGTCGCGGGCCGCGGCCAGCAGTGCGGGGTCGGACTCCAGGCCGGTCACCTTGTGCCCGGCCCGGGCGAGCCGCAGGGCCTGGGTGCCCCGGCCCATGCCGACGTCGAGTATCCGCAGCCGCTGGCCGACCGGGAAGCGGCCGGCCATCTGCTCGTCGAGCTGGCGGGCCACCAGTTCCCGCCGGACCGCCTCGCGCAGTCCCCCCTGACCGGCGGGCCACGCGGCGGGAGCCCCGCCGAAACCCGCCGGTGCGGCGGTCGACGGGGCTCCCGGAGCTTCGGGGGTGTCCGCGGTCAGGGCCGTTCCCCGCGCTTGACCTGGGGCTTCGGCAGACGCAGACGGCGCATCTGGAGCGAGCGCATCAGGCCGTACGCCGTGGCGCCGCGCAGCGACTCGTTCGGGAAGCGGGCCTTGAGCTGCTTCTTCAGCCGGATCGCGAGACCGATCGAGTCGATCACGATCAGCACGATGACGATCATCCACAGCAGCAGCGCGATGGTCTGGAGGTTGCCCACCTGGACCATGCTCAGCACGAGAATGATCACTGCCATCGGCAGGAAGAACTCCGCGACGAAGAAACGCGAGTCGACGAAGTCACGGGTGAAGCGGCGCACCGGGCCCTTGTCACGCACGGGCAGGTACCGCTCGTCACCGCTGGCGAGGGCCTCCCGCTGCTTGGCGAGGTCGGCGCGGCGGGCCTCCCGCTGGCGCTTCATCGCCTCCTTGCGGTTCGCCGGCGCGGTCACGGCACTGCGGCGCTGCGACTGCGCGACGGCGCGCTTCGGGGTGGGGCGCCCCTTGGGCGCCTGCGGGTCACGGGGCGACTTGGAGAGATCGGCGGTCACCTTGTCGGTGGCGGCGGTCTTCTCGGCGCTGGAGTTGGCACGGCTACGGAACACAAAACCCAAGGGTACGGGGTGCGGGGCATGGACCCCAGTCCGGAGGGGAACGATCCGGCAACAGCTGCGCCGGAACGGCGGAACCAAGGGTCGCTTCTACTCCCTACGCATGGCCCCGGCTCCGCACAGTCGTCCTGGAGGAGGAGCACATCGACGCCGGAACAGTGCGGTAATAGAGACAGGGCCCGTACTGTGGGTTCTGTTGGAGTGGCCAGGAGCCGGAGTCCGTCAGAAGGGGGCGCGCGAAGCCCATGAGCGGTGTCATGAAGCGTATGGGGATGATCTTCCGCGCGAAGGCGAACAAGGCCCTTGACCGGGCCGAAGACCCGCGGGAGACACTCGACTACTCGTACCAGAAGCAGCTGGAACTGCTGCAGAAGGTACGCCGCGGAGTCGCCGACGTAGCGACGTCGCGCAAGCGGCTCGAACTGCAGCTCAACACGCTGCAGAGCAATTCCTCCAAGCTGGAGGACCAGGGCCGCAAGGCGCTCGCGCTGGGCCGGGAGGACCTCGCCCGCGAGGCGCTGTCCCGCCGGGCCGCGCTGCAGCAGCAGGTCTCCGACCTGGAGGTTCAGCACCAGACCTTGCAGGGCGAGGAGGAGAAGCTGACCCTCGCGGCCCAGCGCCTCCAGGCCAAGGTGGACGCCTTCCGTACGAAGAAGGAGACCATCAAGGCCACCTACACGGCCGCGCAGGCGCAGACCCGGATCGCGGAGTCCTTCTCCGGCATCTCCGAGGAGATGAGCGACGTCGGCGTCGCGATCCAGCGTGCCGAGGACAAGACGGCCCAGCTCCAGGCACGGGCCGGCGCGATCGACGAGCTGCTCGCCTCGGGCGCGCTGGACGACCAGTCCGGTCTCGCCAAGGACGACATCCAGGCCGAGCTGGACCGCCTCTCCGGCGGTACGGACGTCGAGCTGGAGCTCCAGCGGATGAAGGCGGAGCTGTCCGGCGGTCCCTCGCAGCAGGCGATCGAGGGCGGCCAGCAGGACGCCGCGCAGCAGGGGCAGAGCCAGTCCCACCCGAAGTTCGACAAGCAGTAGGCGGGAGCGCACACCATGATCATCCGCATCATGGGGGAGGGTCAGCTCGATCTGGCCGACAGCCACTTCGCCGAGCTCAACAAGCTCGACGACGAGCTGCTGGCCGAGATGGAGAACGGGGACGGACCGGGGTTCCGGCGGACCCTGGAAGCGTTGCTGGAGGCGGTGCGCACTCTCGGCACCCCCCTGGCGGACGACTCCCTGGAGCCGTCCGAGCTCATCCTCCCGGCCCCTGACTCCACGCTGGAGGAAGTCAGGGCCATGCTCACCGAAGACGGCCTCATCCCCGGCTGACCCCTCCCACTCCAACGCCCCGCCGAGCCCCCTTGGGCGGCGGGGCCGCCCCCCGGGGGCGGAACGGGCGGGCAAGGGGGCGGCCCCCCGCGGAGCCGAACCCTCCGGCCCCGCCCCACCCCCGCCATGGCCCCACCCCCGCCATGGCCCCACCCCCGCCATGGCCCCCCTCGCCCCCGCCGCCCGCCCCAGGGCCGACCCCGTCCCCGTACCGTGAACCCATGACCCCCCTGGGCCTCAGCACCGGCCTCACCCGCCCCCGCTCCTGGCTACGGGCCCACCCCCTCGCCTCCGACGCCGCTCTCGCCGTCCTCGTCCTCGCGTGCATGATCGTCGGCTCGTTCGCCGATCCGCACGACGGCCTGCACGGCCCGGCCTTCGGCGCCCGTTCGCCCGGACCGCGCAGCATCGTCCTCATGGCGCTCGGGGCGGGCGCGCTCGTCTTCCGGCGCCGCGAGCCGCGGGTGGTGCTCGGCGTGACCTGCGCGCTCACCGTCATCGAACTCGCGCTCGCAGCCCCGGAGCAGCCCGCTCCGGTCTCCATGAGCGCCGTCGTCGCGCTCTACACGGTGGCCGCCCGCACCGACCGGCCCACCACCTGGCGCATCGGCCTGTCCACCATGGTCGCGCTGACGGCCGCCGCGATGTGCTTCAGCGAGGGCCCCTGGTACGCGCAGCAGAACATCGGCCTGTTCGCCTGGACCGGCATCGGCGCCAGCGTCGGCGACGCGGTCCGCAGCCGCCGTGCCTTCGTCGACGCCATCCGGGAGCGGGCCGAGCGCGCCGAGCGGACCCGGGAGGAGGAGGCCCGCCGCCGGGTGGCCGAGGAGCGGCTGCGTATCGCCCGCGACCTGCACGACGTCGTCGCGCACCACATCGCCCTGGTCAACGTGCAGGCCGGGGTCGCCGCGCACGTCATGGACAAGCGCCCCGACCAGGCCAAGGAGGCGCTCGCCCACGTCCGCGAGGCCAGCCGCTCCGCGCTCAACGAACTCCGCGCCACCGTCGGCCTGTTGCGCCAGTCCGGCGAACCCCAGGCCCCCACCGAACCGGCCCCCGGCCTCGCCGTCCTGGACGGACTGCTCGACACCTTCCGCAACGCCGGACTCCCGGTCGCCCTCGCCCGTACCGACGACGAGGTACTGCCCGCGTCCGTCGACCTGGCCGCGTACCGGATCATCCAGGAAGCCCTCACCAACGTCCGCAAGCACGCGGGCCCGGACGCGAGGGCCGAGGTCAGCGTCGTCCGCGTCGGCAAGTCGATCGAGGTCACGGTCCTCGACAACGGCACCGGCACCGGCACCACCTCCGCCCCCCACGACGACAACGGCGGGAGCGACGGCGGGCCCGGCTTCGGCGGCCACGGCCTGGTCGGCATGCGCGAACGCGTCACCGCCCTCGGCGGCTCCCTCACCGCGGGCCCCCGCTACGGCGGCGGCTACCGCGTCCATGCGATCCTGCCCGACAAGGCCCGTACGGCAGCCGACCGGGCACCTGCGGCCGCCGATCAGGCCCGTACGGCAGCGCAGGCCGCCACCGGGACCGGCCAGGGGGAGGACCCGACCACATGAGCACCGCGTTTCCCCCGCCGCAGGGCGCCGCCCCGCTGCCCCCGATCAGGGTTCTGCTCGCCGACGACCAGGCCCTGCTGCGCAGCGCGTTCCGGGTACTGGTCGACTCCGAGCCGGACATGACGGTCGTCGGCGAGGCCGCCGACGGCGCGCAGGCACTCGAACTGACCCGGGGGCTGCGCCCCGACGTGGTCCTGATGGACATCCGGATGCCGGGCACCGACGGTCTCGCCGCCACCCGGGAGATCGGCGCGGACCCCGCGCTTGTCGGGGTGCACGTAGTGATGCTGACGACCTTCGAGGTCGACGAGTACGTGGTCGAGTCGATCCGCGCCGGTGCCTCCGGCTTCCTCGGCAAGGGCGCCGAACCCGACGAACTCCTCAACGCCATCCGGATCGCCGCCGGGGGAGAGGCCCTCCTGTCGCCCGCCGCGACCAAGGGCCTGATCGCCACCTTCCTCAAACAGGGCGACGGAGGTACGGCCCAGGAGCCCGCCGCCGACGGGGCGCACGCCGCCCGCCTGGCCACCCTCACGGTCCGCGAGCGCGAGGTCCTGGTCCACGTCGCGGGCGGCAACTCCAACGACGAGATCGCCGCCCTCCTCGTCGTCAGCCCCCTCACCGTGAAGACCCACGTCAACCGTGCGATGGCGAAGCTGGGCGCCCGTGACCGGGCCCAATTGGTGGTATTCGCATACGAATCGGGCCTGGTACGTCCACGGGTGGAGTGAGGGCGTACCCCCACGTACTCCAGCTGCGGTACGTGCGCGGCGGAAAGGGGACCTGGGAGCGACGGATCGGCCTCCGGCGATGGCCGATCGTATGAGAGGACGTGCGTGACCCCTCCGCAGGGGACCTCCACAGGGGGACACCTCCGCAGGGGGACCTCCGCACAGGGAGACCCGTACCGGGGGAACCGTCGCGTCCGCCTGCCTCGCTCGCCACGGAAGAGAGACCCATCCATGTCCTGGCTGTCCAGATTCAGCCTTGCCCAGCGGGCCCTGATCGGGCTGATATCGATCGTCGCGCTGGTCTTCGGCGCGATTGCGATTCCGCAGCTCAAGCAGCAACTGCTGCCCACCATCGAGCTCCCGATGGTGTCCGTGATCGCCCCCTACCAGGGTGCGTCCCCCGATGTGGTCGAGAAGCAGGTCGTCGAGCCGCTGGAGTCCACCCTCAAGGCCGTCGACGGCATCGAGTCCGTCACCTCGACCGCCAGCGAGGGCAGCGCCATGATCATGGCGCAGTTCGACTACGGCGACGAGGGCTCCAAGCAGCTCGTGGCCGATGTCCAGCAGGCCGTGAACCGGGCCCGCGCGATGCTCCCCAAGGACGTCGACCCGCAGGTCGTGGCCGGCTCCACGGACGACATCCCGACCGTGGTGCTCGCCGTCACCTCGCCCAAGGACCAGCAGGCGCTCGCCGACCAGCTGGACCGCAGCGTGGTCCCCGAGCTGGAGAAGATCGAGGGCGTCGGCACGGTCACCGTGGCCGGTGTCCGTGACCTTCAGGTCGCCGTCACCCCCGACGACCGCAAGCTGGCCGGGGCGGGCCTCAACGCGATGACCCTCGCGCAGGCCCTCCAGGCGGGCGGCATCTCCGTCCCGGCAGGGTCCTTCGCCGAGGGCGGCCAGAGCCGCACCGTGCAGGTCGGCGGCGCGTTCACCTCGCTGAAGCAGATCGAGGACCTGCGGGTCAGCGCCCAGCCGGCGCCCGGTGCGCAGAGCGCCCCCAAGCCGGTACGGCTCGGTGACGTCGCCAAGGTCGAGGAGAAGCCCGCGACGGCGACCTCCCTGACCCGTACCAACGGTGAGCCCAGCCTCTCCCTGTCGATCACGATGGACAAGGACGGCAGCGCCGTCGCCATCTCCGACGCGGTCAAGGACAAGATCGACGACCTGAGCGCGGGCCTCGGCGCGGGCGCCAAGATCACCACGGTCTTCGACCAGGGCCCCGGCGTCTCCAAGTCGATCTCCGGTCTGACCACCGAGGGTGCCCTCGGCCTGGTCTTCGCCGTCGTGATCATCCTGGTGTTCCTGGCGTCGATCCGCTCGACGCTGGTCACCGCGATCTCCATCCCGCTCTCGGTGGTCCTCGCGCTGATCGTGCTGTGGACCCGCGACCTGTCGCTCAACGTCCTGACCCTGGGCGCGCTCACCATCGCGATCGGCCGGGTCGTCGACGACTCGATCGTGGTCCTGGAGAACATCAAGCGCCACCTCGGCTACGGCGAGGAGCGCCACTCCGCGATCGTCACCGCGGTCAGGGAAGTGGCCGGCGCGGTCACCTCCTCCACCCTCACCACGGTCGCCGTCTTCCTGCCGATCGGCCTGGTCGGCGGCATGGTGGGCCAGCTCTTCGGCTCGTTCTCCATCACCGTGACGGCGGCCCTGCTGGCGTCGCTGCTGGTCTCGCTGACCGTCGTCCCGGTCTTCTCGTACTGGTTCCTGCGCGCGCCCAAGGGCTCGGAGGGCGTCGACCCGGCCGAGCTGCGCCGCAAGGCGGAGGAGAAGGAGGCGAAGAGCAAGCTCCAGAAGATGTACGTCCCGGTGCTGCGCTTCGCCACCCGGCGCCGCTTCACCAGCCTGGTCATCGCCGTCGTCGTCCTCGTCGGCACCTTCGCGATGGCGCCGCTGCTCAAGACGAACTTCTTCGACCAGGGCGAGCAGGACACCCTCTCGCTCACCCAGAAGCTCAAGCCGGGCACCAGCCTGGAGGAGACCAACAAGGCCGCCGGGAAGGTAGAGAAGGTCCTCGGCTCGATCGACACGGTCAAGGACTACCAGGTCACCGTCGGCTCGTCCGGCATGATGGCCGCCTTCGGCGGCGGGTCCGGCGCCAACCAGGCCTCGTACCAGCTGACCCTGAAGGACGCCAAGGACGGCAAGAGGACCACCGAGCGGATCGAGTCCGAGCTGAAGAAGCTCGACGGCATCGGCGAGGCCAAGGTCGGCGCCGGCGGCGGCATGGGCGGCCAGGACCTCTCCGTGATCGTCAAGGCGGGTGACGCGGACGTCCTCAAGAAGGCCTCCGAGCAGGTCCGCACCGCCGTCGCGGGCATCAAGAACGTGACCGACGTCCAGAGCGACCTGGCCCAGTCGGTGCCCCGCATCTCGGTCAGGGCGACGCCCAAGGCAGCCGAGGCGGGCTTCAACGACACCGCCCTCGGTGGCGTCGTCGCCCAGGCGGTACGCGGCACCAACGCCGGCAAGGCGATGCTGAACTCCACCGAGCGCGACATCGTCATCACCTCGGCCAACCCGGCCACCACCCTCGCCGAGCTCAGGAACCTCCCGCTCGGCCCGGTCAAGCTCGGCCAGATCGCCGATGTGAAGCTGGTGGACGGCCCGGTCTCGATGACCCGCATCGACGGCGCCCGTGCCGCCACGGTCACCGCCAAGCCGGTCGGCGAGGACACAGGTGCGGTCACCACCGCACTCACCACGAAGATCAACGATCTCAAGGACCAGCTGCCCAAGGGCGCTTCCGTCGAGATCGGCGGCGTCTCCTCCGACATGGACGAGACGTTCGTCAAGCTCTTCATGGCGATGTTCGCGGCCGTCGCGATCGTCTTCCTGCTGCTGGTCGCCACCTTCCGCTCGCTGATCCAGCCGCTGATCCTGCTGGTGTCGATCCCGTTCGCGGCGACCGGCGCGATCGGCCTGCTGCTCGCCACCGGCACCCCGATGGGCGTCCCGGCGATGATCGGCATGCTGATGCTGATCGGCATCGTGGTCACCAACGCGATCGTGCTGATCGACCTGATCAACCAGTACCGGGCCCAGGGCATGGGCGTCGTCGAGGCCGTCGTCGAGGGTGGCAGGCACCGTCTGCGCCCGATCCTGATGACCGCACTGGCGACGATCTTCGCGCTGCTGCCGATGGCGCTGGGCATCACCGGCGAGGGCGGCTTCATCTCCAAGCCGCTCGCCATCGTGGTGATCGGCGGTCTGATCACCTCGACGCTGCTGACGCTCCTGCTGGTCCCGACCCTCTACGCCATGGTGGAGCTCCGCAAGGAGCGCCGTGCGGCGAAGAAGGAGGCCAAGCGGGAGGCCAAGGCGGCTCCCGCCACGAAGAACGAGGAGCGCGAGCCCGCGGGGGTCTGAGCCCCGTGATCCCGTGACCCCGTGATCACTTTCGGCACAAGAGTAAGGGGCGCCCTCCCGGAGGGCGCCCCTTACTCATGTACTGCCGTGCTGTGCCGCTGTCAGGCCGTCGGGTCCGCCGGGATCGCGTGGACCTCGACCGGGTCGTTGCCGGGCTTGCCGCCGGGGCCCGGACACGCGGAGGCGCGCGCGGCGATCTCGTACGCCCGGTCCTCGCTCTTGACGTCCACGACCCAGTATCCGGCGAGGATCGGGCCCTTCTGGGCCGGCCCGTCGGTCACCTGCGGCTTGCCGTCGGACCCGGCCCTGACCGTCTTGGCCAGGGAAGGACCGCCGAGCCCGCGCGCCTCGACCATCTCGCCCGCCGAGGTCAGCTCGTTGTTGAGGGCCTCCATGTGCGCGAACATCGCCTGCATGTCGTCCGGTGAATAGGACGACATGACGCTGTCCCAGTCGGCGGCGTCCACGTTCATCTGGATCATGTACAGCATCTGTCTGCGCTCCTCGGACCGAGTCGTTTCCTGTGTACTGAGGGGTGGACTGCTGCCCCCAGCGAAACTCATCGGCCGCGCGTCCGCTACGGGAGCGCCAGCATCCGCTCCAGCGCCAGCTTCGCGAAGCTCTCGGTCTCCCGGTCGACCTCGATCCGGTTGACCAGGTTGCCCTCGGCCAGCGACTCCAGGGTCCACACCAGGTGGGGGAGGTCGATGCGGTTCATGGTCGAGCAGAAGCAGACCGTCTTGTCGAGGAAGACGACCTCCTTGTCCGGGTGCGCGTTCGCCAGCCGCCGGACCAGGTTCAGCTCGGTGCCGATCGCCCACTTCGAGCCCGCCGGGGCCGCGTCCAGTGCCTTGATGATGTACTCCGTCGAACCGACCTCGTCGGCCGCCGCGACCACCTCGTGCTTGCACTCCGGGTGCACCAGGACGCGTACGCCGGGAATCCGGGCCCGTACGTCCTCCACCGACTCCAGCGAGAACCGGCCGTGCACCGAGCAGTGCCCGCGCCACAGGATCATCTTCGCGTTGCGCAGCTGCTCGGTGGTCAGCCCGCCGTTCGGCTTGTGCGGGTTGTAGAGGACGCAGTCGTCCAGGGACATCCCCATGTCGCGCACGGCGGTGTTGCGCCCCAGGTGCTGGTCGGGCAGGAAGAGCACCTGCTCGCCCTGCTCGAAGGCCCAGTCCAGGGCGCGCTTGGCGTTCGACGAGGTACAGATGGTGCCGCCGTGCTTGCCGGTGAAGGCCTTGATGTCGGCGGAGGAGTTCATGTACGAGACCGGGACGACGCGGTCGGCTATCCCGGCGTCGGTCAGCACGTCCCAGCACTCCGCGACCTGCTCGGCGGTGGCCATGTCGGCCATCGAGCAGCCCGCCGCGAGGTCGGGGAGCACGACCTTCTGGTCGTCGCCGGTGAGGATGTCGGCCGACTCGGCCATGAAGTGCACACCGCAGAAGACGATGTACTCCGCCTCCGGCTTGGCGGCGGCGTCGCGCGCGAGCTTGAAGGAGTCACCGGTGACGTCGGCGAACTGGATGACCTCGTCACGCTGGTAGTGGTGGCCGAGCACGAAGACCTTGTCCCCGAGCTTCTCCTTGGCCGCGCGGGCGCGCTCCACCAGGTCCGGGTCGGACGGCGAGGGCAGGTCTCCGGGACACTCGACGCCGCGCTCGCTGCTGGGGTCGGCCTCGCGGCCGAGCAGCAGCAGGGCGAGGGGCGACGGCTGGACATCGAGGTCGACCTGGCGGGGCTGGGCGGTGGTCACGACACGCACCCTTTCTGTTTCTGCGAGCTGCGAGTGGGGCCCATGAGGAAAGGAACACGGAGCCTTTTCGTCGAAATGACGCTATCTATCATAGCCGCTTCGCGTCACTTTGACGATGCCGATCTCGTCGATGTGACGCATTCCTGGGGCGGTCCCGGCGCCCCCTGGCCCGTGCCCGCTTCGACGGGGGTGTGCGAGCATGAAAGAACAAGACAGACGCTCGGGCCCGGAATGAATCCGGGGCCCCGCCGGTTGCAACCGTCGGCAAGCAGTCCGTACAACCCGGGAGAGATGTAGATGTCCGTTCAGGACGACAAGACCACCGTGAGCGACGGCATTCTCCTGTCCGACGCCGCCGCATCCAAGGTGAAGGCCCTGCTCGACCAGGAGGGACGCGACGACCTCGCGCTCCGCGTCGCCGTACAGCCCGGTGGCTGCTCGGGTCTGCGGTACCAGCTCTTCTTCGACGAGCGTTCGCTCGACGGCGACGTCCTCAAGGACTTCGACGGTGTGAAGGTCGTCACCGACCGGATGAGCGCCCCGTACCTGGGCGGCGCCTCCATCGACTTCGTCGACACCATCGAGAAGCAGGGCTTCACGATCGACAACCCGAACGCCACCGGCTCCTGCGCCTGCGGCGACTCGTTCAGCTAGTCAGTCCCACGCCGAAGGCGGTTGTCCCGGAATTCCGTATCCGGGACAACCGCCTTCGCCGTACGCCGAGTTCAACCCTCCGGAGGGCTCGCCCCCGCCCGGTGGCTCAGCCCTTGGGCACGGCCTTGCCGTCCTCACCCACTACCTGCCGCCCGTCCAGGGGCTTGTCCAGGGTGACGCTCTCCGTCAGCTTCTTCGCGATGGCGATGCAGATCCGCTTCGGGTCGGGATTGGTCTCCACGATCCGCACCTTCACCGCGCCGCCCTCCTCGGCCGCCTTCGCCGCGTAGTCGCTGCACACCCCGCCCCAGAAGGTGAGCGTCAGCTTCCGGCCGTCCGCCCGGTAGGACTCGATGTGCCGGTCGGGCGTCGCCGGCCCCGCCGTCGGGTCCTGCGGCGGCTCGCTCACCGGCGGCTTCGGCGCCGCCAGGAACTTCGGGTCCACCGCCGGATACGTCACCGTGTACGGCTTCTCGTCACCCGTCGGCCGCACCCCGAACAGCCACGAGGGCACCAGCATCTGCTGCCCGTCCGCGTACTGCACCGCCAGCCCGAAGACCGCCGAGCCGACCGTCACCGTCCGCTGCGGCTGCTGGCGGGGCTCGCACGGCAGGATCTTCCCCAGCGGCGCCCCGGGCGGCGACCCCTCGACCGCGGTCCCCTGCTTCTGCTCCTTCACCGGTACGGGAGTGGCGCAGCCGCCGATGTCCGGCACCTTCCCGCGCCCCGCCCCGTTGAGCAGCTCCAGCGCCTTCGCCGCGCCGACCACCGGATACCCGGCCCCCTTGCTGAGGCCCTTCAACTTCCCGCTGCCGCCGACCACCTGTCCGTCGGGCCCGACCGGAATCCCGGTCATCCAGCCGTACGTCGGCAACCCGTCGACCACCGGATCCGCGTTGACCACCCGCGCCCCGCCCAGCACCTGGCTCGCGTCCAGCCGCGCACCCTGGAGGCCCAGCGCCTTCAGCACCGGCGCCGCCGCCTTCTTCGCGGTCTCCTCGCCGGGCGGCGTGCCCGTGGTGCACGGCTTGCCCTGCACGCAGTCGACACTGCTCTTCGGGCCCGGGCCGCGCGCGAACGTCCAGTTCCCCGGCGCCCGTTCACTCACCCGCAACTGCGCACCCGAACCGTCCGCCACCGCCCCGACCAGCCAGGATCCGCCCTCCCGCTTCGGTGTGCCGTCCACCCCGAGCGCCCGCGCCAGCCGGCTCACCTCGTCCGCGCCGACCGCGCCCTGCGCCCGGTACACCGCAGCGGACCCGGGCCCCTCGGGCAGGTCCCCGGCCGCCCGGTAGACCACCTGCCCCCAGGTCCCGTTGCCGTTCGGGTCCGGTTCGCCCGGGGCGATGCCGGCCGGGCCGCTGCCGGTCGGCTCGGGCCGCGCGCCCCTGAGGTCCGTACCGCCCGAGCCGCTGTCGGTGGGGCCGTCCAGCGAGAGCAGCGGGGGAGTGCCGCCGGGGGCGCCGGGGGAGGTCGTCCCGCCGTCACCGCCCGCGGAGGCCGCCCAGTACGCGCTCCCGCCGCCGACCAGCAGCACCGCGGCTGCCACCGAGGCGGCGGCCAGCGGGGAACGCCGCCTTCGGGGGGTGGTCTGCGTCTGCTCGTCGCTGCTCACCGGATCGCTCCTTCGCCTGCGCCGAGGGGGCGCTGGATGCGGACGTCCCCTTAACAGGAGACACCCGTGTGACGAAGCGAGCGACCTTCCGGTTCCCCGCCGGGCCGTACGGCGCCGGGCTCGGGCCCCGTACCCGGGCCCCGCACTCAGGCCCCGTACTCGGGCATCGCGCCCACCAGCCGTGCCGAGGCCGGCGGCACCACCACACCGTGGATCAGCGAGGCCGGAACGCGCTCGGCGACGGTCGCCGGAACCGACCAGTGCGAGACCATGCTGGCGCAGTCCCCCCGCAACTGCGCCCAGTCGCCGTCGCCTTCGGATCCTGCGGAGGGGGTCGGTCCGATCGTGACGCTGTGCTTGCGCATACGTGGAGCTCCCGTGCTCAAGGGGCCGCTGAAGAGGCGAAACCCCGGTCTCCTCGCACCGTATGCACCTGCGACCTCAATGAAAAAGACCTACTATCGGGTAGTTTTGCCGCTTCGGCCGTTGGGGTGTGAACCGGTAGCTTGAGCTGTCGCATTGTTCCGAGCCTTGCCACCATCCCCACAGGGAGAAGCCCCGCCGTGCGTATCGCAGTCACCGGCTCCATCGCCACCGACCACCTCATGACCTTCCCCGGCCGTTTCGCCGACCAGCTGGTCGCGGATCAGCTGCATACGGTCTCCCTCTCGTTCCTGGTCGACAACCTCGACGTACGAAGGGGAGGGGTCGGCGCGAACATCTGCTTCGGCATGGGGCAGCTCGGCACCCACCCCATCCTGGTCGGCGCGGCCGGCTCCGACTTCGACGAGTACCGCGCCTGGCTCGACCGGCACGGCGTGGACACCGAATCGGTCCGCATCTCCGAGGTGCTGCACACCGCGCGCTTCGTGTGCACCACCGACTCCGACCACAACCAGATCGGCTCCTTCTACACAGGCGCGATGAGCGAGGCCCGCCAGATCGAGCTCAAGGCCGTCGCCGACCGCGTGGGCGGTCTGGACCTGGTCCTGATCGGTGCGGACGACCCCGAGGCGATGCTCCGTCACACGGAGGAGTGCCGCTCCCGCTCCATCCCCTTCGCCGCGGACTTCTCGCAGCAGATCGCCCGCATGTCCGGCGACGACATCCGCACGCTGCTCGAAGGCGCCACGTACCTCTTCTCCAACGAGTACGAGAAGGGCCTCATCGAGTCGAAGACCGGCTGGACGGACGCCGAGATCCTCGCCAAGGTCGGCCACCGCGTCACCACGCTCGGCTCGCGCGGCGTGCGGATCGAGAAGGTCGGCCTGGAGCCGATCGAGGTCGGCGTGCCGGAGGAGGACGCGAAGGTCGACCCGACGGGCGTGGGCGACGCGTTCCGCGCGGGCTTCCTGTCCGGGCTGGCGTGGGGGGTCAACCACGAGCGGGCGGCGCAGATCGGGTGCATGCTGGCGACGCTGGTGATCGAGACGCTGGGGACGCAGGAGTACACGCTGAGCCGGGCGCACTTCATGGACCGGTTCACGAAGGCGTACGGGCATGAGGCGGCGGCGGAGGTTCAGGGGCACCTGAGCTGACGGTCCGGTCGGGGTGAGGTGAGGGGAGCGGGGTCGGGCGGGGCCGGAGGGTTCGGCTCCGCCGGGGGCCGCCCCCTTGCCCGCCCGTTCCGCCCCCGGGGGGCGGCCCCGCCGCCCAAGGGGGCGGGGCAACGGGTGGGTGCGGCCCCGCCGCCCAAGGGGGCGGGGGGCGTAGGCGGCTTCGCCGCCCGAGTGGACGGCTACTTCGCTCTGCGGATCGTGTAGGCGGACCCTCGCTCCCGTTCCTCCTCGCCCGCGTACTCCTGGCCTCGCATTTCGCACCAGGCCGGGATGTCCAGGCGGGCGGCGACGTCGTCGGCGAGGACGGTCACCGTTCCGCCGACCGGGACGTCGCCGATCACCTTGGCGAGCTCGATCACCGGGATCGGGCAGCGCTTCCCGAGCGCGTCCACGGTCAGTGCCGCCGGCCCGGCGGCCGGGAAGGACCGTGCCGGTTCCGGGGCCCCCAGCCGTTCCCGTACGCCTGCCACCGCCTCCGGCAGCACGGCCAGGAACCGTTCCACGTCCTCCTCCGCCGCACCCCGGGGCAGCGACACCCGGACGTTCCCCTCGGACAGCACCCCCATCGCCCGCAGCACATGGCTCGGCGTCAGCGTGCTGCTCGTGCACGAGGAACCCGACGACACCGAGAAGCCGGCCCCGTCCAGCGCGTGCAGCAGGCTCTCCCCGTCGACGTACAGACAGGAGAAGGTCACCAGGTGCGGCAGCCGGCGCACCGGATCCCCGACCACCTCCACGTCCGGCACGGTCCGCGCCACCCGCGTCCGGATCCGCTCCACCAACTCCCGCAGCCGCACCGCCTCCGCGTCCGCCTCCGCCCGCACCGCCCGCAGCGAGGCCGCGGCCGCGATGACCGCCGGGAGGTTCACGAAGCCGGGGGAGCGCCCCGCCTCCCGCTCGTCGGCGGGACCCTGCGGCGCGTACCGCACGCCCTTCCTGACGACGAGCAGCCCCACCCCGGCCGGACCGCCCCACTTGTGCGCGCTCGCGGTCAGCAGCGACCACTCGCCGTCCACCCGCCCCCAGCCCAGCGACTGTGCCGCGTCCACCAGCAGCGGCACACCCACCTCCCGGCACTGCTGTGCGACTTCGGCCACCGGCTGGAGGGTGCCGACCTCGTGGTTGGCGGACTGCAGACACGCCAGCGCGGTGTCCTCACGCAGCGCCCGTACGAAGCCCTCGGCCTCGACCGCACCCCCGCGCCCCACCGGCACCTCGTCCACCGAACCGCCGTCCGCCGTGTGGGCGGCGGCCGAATGGAGCACCGAGGAGTGCTCGACGGCGGAGACGACCAGATGGCGGCCGACACGCCGACGCGCGGCGAGGGCCCCGGCAATTCCCGTGTGCACCGCGTGCGTTCCCGAAGGGGTGAAAACCAGCTCGTCGGGGCGGCATCCCACCGCCTCCGCGGCGGCCTCCCGCGCGGCGTCCAGGAGCATCCTGGCCCGGCGCCCCTCCCGGTAGAGCCGGGCCGGATCGGCCCACCCCTCGTCCAGCGAGGCAAGCAACGCCTGGTGGGCGACGGGGTGCAGGGGCGCGGCGGACGCGGCATCGAAGTAGGGCACCGGGCCACGCTAGCCGCCGGGTGCGTCCCGCCCTGTACCGCCATCGGGGGAGGGGTCGTCAGATGCCGGGCGGAGGCCGGGGTTCCGCCCGCCACCGGCGGCAACACCACCCCTTCGGGGAGCGCTGCGGCGCGTTGGGCACCCTCCCCGCGCGACCCCAAATAGCGTCCAGTAGGGTTTGGTCCGCATAAACATCCAAACCCCTGCCCGCGTAAGGGCCGGCCCCGACCGACCAGTCAGACGGCCGCAGCCACTACAACGCGCGGGCGAGACTCTCGGGAAGGCGCTACGTGAGTCCCACCGGCTCCGACCGCTCGTCGCGGCGCCCGATGCGGCGGAAGCTGCTCCAGGTGCTGACCGCGGGCGTGGTCCTGGCGACCGCCTCTGGTTGCTCGTACACATGGGAGGACTTCCCTCGACTGGGAATGCCCACCCCGGTGACGGAAGAGGCGCCGCGAATCCTCTCCCTCTGGCAGGGCTCGTGGGCGGCAGCGCTCGTCACGGGCGTGCTGGTGTGGGGCCTGATCCTGTGGAGTGTCATCTTCCACCGGCGCAGCCGCACCAAGGTCGAGGTACCTCCGCAGACCCGGTACAACATGCCCATCGAGGCCCTGTACACGGTCGCCCCGCTCATCATCGTCTCGGTGCTGTTCTACTTCACGGCCCGTGACGAGTCCAAGCTCCTGCATCTCGACGAAAAGCCGAAGCACACGATCAACGTGGTCGGCTATCAGTGGAGCTGGGGCTGGAACTACATCGAGGACGTGGACGGGAACCCGGCCACCGGTCCTCAGACCGACCCCAAAACCAAGCTGAAGACCGGGGTTCCGAAGGAACTCAACGCGATCCCGGACAGGTACACCAAGCAGTTCCCCGACGGTGCCGAAGGCGTCTACGACTACGGCATCCCCGGAACCCGGAACCCGGACACCGGAAACCCCGGCCCCACCCTGTGGCTGCCGAAGGGCGAGAAGGTCCGGTTCGTGCTGACGGCGCGTGACGTCATCCACTCCTTCTGGGTGGTCCCCTTCCTCATGAAGCAGGACGTCGTCCCGGGGCACACCAACGCCTTCGAGGTGACTCCCACCAAGGAGGGCACCTTCATGGGCAAGTGCGCCGAGCTCTGCGGCGTGGACCACTCCCGGATGCTCTTCAACGTCAAGGTCGTCTCCCCCGAGGAGTACAAGCAGCACCTCAAGGACCTGAAGGCGAAGGGCCAGACCGGATACATCCCGGCCGGCATCGAGCTGACCAAGCCGGCCAGGAATGCGGAGACGAACAAACTGTGAGCATCCTCAACGAACCCAAGGGTGCCGCGGCAGCAGTCGACTCGTACGAGAACGAGCTGCCTGTGCGGCGCAAGGAGCCCGGCAACATTGTGATCAAGTGGCTCACCACCACTGACCACAAGACGATCGGCTCGATGTACCTCATCACGTCGTTCGTGTTCTTCATCATCGGCGGACTGATGGCGCTCTTCATGCGCGCCGAGCTCGCTCGTCCCGGCACGCAGGTCATGTCGAACGAGCAGTTCAACCAGGCGTTCACGATGCACGGCACGATCATGCTGCTGATGTTCGCGACGCCGCTGTTCGCCGGATTCGCCAACTGGATCATGCCGCTGCAGATCGGTGCGCCCGACGTGGCGTTCCCGCGGCTGAACATGTTCGCGTACTGGCTGTACCTCTTCGGCTCGATCATCGCGGTGGCCGGCTTCCTCACCCCGCAGGGTGCGGCCGACTTCGGCTGGTTCGCCTACTCCCCGCTGTCGGACGCGGTCCGTTCGCCGGGTGTCGGCGCCGACATGTGGATCATGGGTCTGGCCTTCTCCGGCTTCGGCACGATCCTCGGCTCGGTCAACTTCATCACCACGATCATCTGCATGCGCGCTCCCGGCATGACGATGTTCCGTATGCCGATCTTCACCTGGAACGTGCTGCTGACCGGTGTGCTGGTCCTGCTCGCCTTCCCGGTGCTGGCCGCCGCGCTGTTCGCCCTGGAGGCGGACCGTAAATTCGGTGCCCATATCTTCGATGCCGCAAATGGCGGCGCGATTCTCTGGCAACACCTCTTCTGGTTCTTCGGCCATCCAGAGGTGTACATCATCGCGTTGCCGTTCTTCGGAATCATTTCCGAAGTGATCCCGGTCTTCAGCCGCAAGCCGATGTTCGGCTACATCGGTCTGATCGCCGCGACCATCGCCATCGCCGGCCTTTCGGTCACCGTCTGGGCCCACCACATGTACGTGACGGGCGGCGTGCTGTTGCCGTTCTTCTCGTTCATGACGTTCCTCATCGCAGTGCCCACCGGTGTGAAGTTCTTCAACTGGATCGGCACGATGTGGAAGGGCTCACTGTCCTTCGAGACACCGATGCTCTGGGCCGTCGGCTTCCTGATCACCTTCACCTTCGGTGGTCTGACCGGCGTCATCCTGGCCTCGCCCCCGATGGACTTCCACGTCTCCGACTCGTACTTCGTCGTCGCGCACTTCCACTACGTCATCTTCGGCACCGTGGTCTTCGCGATGTTCTCCGGCTTCCACTTCTGGTGGCCGAAGTTCACCGGCAAGATGCTGGACGAGCGGCTCGGCAAGATCACCTTCTGGACGCTGTTCGTGGGCTTCCACGGCACGTTCCTGGTGCAGCACTGGCTCGGTGCCGAGGGCATGCCGCGTCGTTACGCGGACTACCTCGCGGCCGACGGCTTCACCGCGCTGAACACGATCTCGACCATCAGCTCCTTCCTGCTGGGTCTGTCGATGCTCCCGTTCTTCTACAACGTGTGGAAGACCGCGAAGTACGGCAAGAAGATCGAGGTCGACGACCCCTGGGGTTACGGCCGCTCCCTTGAGTGGGCGACCTCCTGCCCGCCGCCGCGGCACAACTTCCTCACGCTGCCGCGCATCCGGTCGGAATCCCCGGCGTTCGACCTGCACCACCCGGAGATCTCCGCGATCGACCAGCTGGAGAACCACCGGGACAACGGCATCGAGTCGCTCGCCCTCAGTGCGAAGGAGTCGGGCAAGTGAAGATCCAAGGCTGGCTGTTCATCTGGCTGAGCGTATTCATCGCGATCATGGCCGTCGTGTACGGCGTGTGGTCGAAGGAGCCCGCGGGCACCACGGCGCTCGTCCTGGCCTTCGGGCTGAGCCTCATGATCGGCTTCTACCTGGCCTTCACGGCCAAGCGGGCCGACGCGATGGCCCAGGACAACAAGCAGGCCGACGTGGCGGACGAGGCCGGCGAGCTGGGCTTCTTCGCCCCGCACAGCTGGCAGCCGCTCTCGCTGGCCATCGGCGGTGCCTTCGCCTTCCTCGCGATCGCGATGGGCTGGTGGCTGCTGTTCTTCTCGCTGCCGCTGATCCTGATCGGCCTGTTCGGCTGGGTCTTCGAGTTCTACCGCGGTGAGAACCGCACCCAGTAGGACCGAGAAACCCACGGGAATCCAGCCGTACGGCGGTACCCATATGAGGGGCCCGTACACCTGAGGACGTTCAGGTGTACGGGCCTCTCATTCGTTTGCAGTCACTTGCGGCGGTCCAGCGCGCTCGATCTGACGATGCTTCATATCGTGTGATCATGAGCTACGCACCCCGAAGCCGGTCGGTCCTGAGCTGCGCACTGCTGGTCGCCTCCCTCGGGGCCGGGCTGACCGCCTGCGGCGAACCCGAGAGCAACCCGCTCTCCTCGAAGCCGTACGACGCCGCCCAGCAGATCACCTTCAACGGCCGGCCCGGCAGCACCGACGCCGACCCGGAGAAGCCCCTCGAAGTCCGGGCCACCGGCAAGGAGGGCCGGATCACCGACGTCATCGCCGCGGACGCCACAGGACGCCAGGTGGCGGGCGAACTCTCCGCCGACGGGTCCCGCTGGCACTCCACCGCCCCACTGGCCGCAGGGGCCGACTACGCGCTCAGGATCGCCACCGAGGACACGACCGGTGCCCCGGGAGTGCGCAGGCTCAACTTCCGTACCGCCGCGCCCAAGAAGAAGCTGAAGGTCACCTTCGGCCCCGACGCGGGCACCTACGGCGTCGGACAGCCCCTCACCGCCGAACTCAGCCAGAAGGTCAAGGACCCGCGCGCCAGGGCCGTCGTGGAGCGCGCCCTCAAGGTCGACTCCAAGCCCTCGGTGGAGGGCTCCTGGTACTGGGTGGACGACGACTTCCTGCACTTCCGCCCGCGCGACTACTGGCCCGCACAGGCCACCATCAGGGCGCACAGCACCCTGGAGGGCATCAAGGTCGCCAAGGGCCTCTACGGGGCCGCCTCGGCGCCCCTGCGCATCCGCACCGGCGACCGCATCGAGGCCATCACCGACGCGTCGTCGCACTACATGACGGTCAAGCGCAACGGAGAAGTGATCAACACCATTCCGGTGACCACCGGCAAGCCCGGCTACTCCACCCGCAACGGCGTCAAGGTCGTACTGGGCAAGGAGTACTTCGTACGGATGCGCGGCACCAGCATCGGAATCCCGCGCGGCACCAGGGACTCGTACGATCTGCCGGTGTACTACGCGACCCGGGTGACCTGGAGCGGCGAGTACGTGCACGCCGCGCCCTGGTCCACCGGGTCACAGGGCTACGAGAACGTCAGCCACGGCTGCACGGGCATGTCCACCGGCAACGCCGCCTGGTTCTACGAGACCGTCCGCGAGGGCGACATCGTCAAGGTCGTCGGCAGCTGGGGCGACTCCATGGACCCCTTCGGCAACGGCTTCGGCGACTGGAACGTCCCCTGGAAGTCGTGGCGCAAGGGCAGCGCCCTGCTCGCCTCCACCGAGCGCCAGCGCGACCTGGTGCACACCCCGCGCCTGCGCCCCCAGGTCTGAGGAGCGGACCCGGGGGAGCGAGGAGGCGGCGCGTGGCGTCAGGCCCGTACGGCGGGGGACTTGTGGCTCAGCCGCTCGCGCAGCAGCGCGGCCAGCGAGGCGGCGAACTCCACCGGCTCGACGGGCAGCGTCACCGCCGCCTCCGCGCGGCTCCAGGTGGCCAGCCAGGCGTCCTGCGGACGCCCCATCAGGAGCAGGACGGGCGGGCAGTCGAAGACCTCGTCCTTGATCTGCCGGCAGACGCCCATGCCGCCGGCCGGGACGGTCTCGCCGTCCAGCACGCACACGTCGACACCGCCGGCATCCAGCGCTTTCAGCACGGCGGGCAGGGTGGCGCACTCAAGGAACTCGACCGGCGGTACGTCGGCGGCCGGCCTGCGTCCGGCCGCAAGACGCACCTGCTCGCGGGTGTGGGAGTTGTCGCTGTAGACCAGCACCGTTGCGGTCGGCTGCTGCATTGTTCCTCCGTGACGTCCGGTTGCGCGGTGTTCTCGGGGTTCTCAGGGCTCTGCAGCGGGCTTCACCGGCCCACTCCGATGCGCGGATGCTACTCCGTCGGACACCCCGTCAGCACCGGTTCGCACGGTCCTTCGATGGGCCGTTCGGGCAGGACACACCCTCTTGACACTCCGAACGGCACCCCCCGGGGTGAGGGCGGGATAAGCGACCGACATAATGTCGGTCGTGGCGACAGCAACGACAGTAGATACCGGGCACGCGCACCCGTCGGTCAATCGACCGAACCTCACCAGCGTCGGAACCATCATCTGGCTGAGTTCCGAGCTGATGTTCTTCGCGGCCCTCTTCGCGATGTACTTCACCCTGCGATCGGTGACGGGTCCCGAGTTCTGGACGGAAAAGGCCTCGGCCTTGAACTTCCCGTTCTCGCTGACCAATACCTCGATCCTGGTGCTCTCCTCCCTCACCTGTCAGCTCGGCGTTTTCGCAGCCGAGCGGGGCGATGTGAAGAAGCTCAGGACGTGGTTCATCATCACGTTCGTGATGGGTGCGATCTTCATTGGCGGCCAGGTGTACGAGTACACCGAGCTGGTCAAGCACGAGGGCCTCTCGCTCTCGTCGGACCCGTACGGCTCGGTGTTCTACCTGACCACCGGCTTCCACGGACTGCACGTGACAGGCGGACTCATCGCCTTCCTGCTGGTCCTGGGCCGTACGTACGCCGCCAAGCGATTCACCCACGAGCAGGCGACAGCCGCCATCGTCGTGTCCTATTACTGGCACTTCGTCGATGTCGTCTGGATCGGCCTGTTCGCCACGATCTACATGATCAAGTAATCCGGGCTCACCAGAACTGGGCCCGAGCCCGCAACACTTCCCGCATCGACGCAGAAGATCCTGACACCGGGGTAATCCGTGAAAAAGCTCTCCGCACGACGACGCCATCCGCTGGCGGCGCTCGTCGTCCTACTCTTCGCGCTGGCGGCCACTGGGGGGCTGTACGCCGCGCTTGCGCCTGCGGGCAAGGCGCAGGCCGACGAGACCTCCCAGTCCCTCGCCATCGAGGAGGGCAAGAAGCTCTACGCCGTCGGCTGCGCAAGCTGCCACGGTACCGGCGGTCAGGGCACCACTGACGGCCCCTCCCTCGTGGGTGTGGGCTCCGCCGCAGTGGACTTCCAGGTCGGCACCGGCCGTATGCCGGCCCAGCAGCCCGGCGCGCAGGTGCCCAAGAAGAAGGTCATCTACACGCAGGCGCAGACCGACCAGCTTGCCGCGTACGTGGCCTCTCTCGGCGCCGGTCCCATCACGCCGACCGAAAGCCAGACCAACCCCGAAGGCGCCGACATCGGCAAGGGTGGCGAACTGTTCCGCACCAACTGCGCGCAGTGCCACAACTTCACCGGTGAGGGCGGCGCCCTCACGAACGGCAAGTACGCTCCGCCCCTGACGGACGTCTCGCCGAAGCACATCTACGAGGCCATGCAGACCGGCCCGCAGAACATGCCCTCCTTCCCGGACAGCACCATGCCGGAGAAGCAGAAGAAGGAAATCATCGCGTACGTCAAGGCCGTGAACGGCGAAGAGACCCCGAGCCCCGGTGGCTTCGGACTGGGCAATCTCGGCCCGGTCAGTGAGGGCCTGTTCGCCTGGATCTTCGGTCTGGGCGCGCTCATCGCAGTTGCCGTCTGGGTCGCGGCCCACACCGCTAAGGCCAAGAAGTCATGAGTAGCAACGAGAATCCAGAAGAGGCCCTGCCGGCTGAGCAGGGCGACGCGCACGGTGCGGTAGCCACGCAGGACGATCCGTTCGCGGACCCCGGACTGCCGGCACACAAGCCGCGTATCCAGGACATCGACGAGCGGGCCGCCAAGCGGTCCGAGCGTGTGGTCGCGTTCCTGTTCACGCTGTCCATGCTGGCCACGGTCGGCTTCATCGCCTCCTTCGTGGCGTTCCCGATCGAAAAGATCGTGTACGTCTGGCCGCTCGGCCACGTGAGCGCGCTGAACCTCTCCCTCGGTCTGACGCTCGGCGTCGCCCTCTTCTGCATCGGCGCGGGCGCGGTCCACTGGGCCCGCACCCTGATGTCCGATGTCGAGGTCGCCGACGAGCGCCACCCGATCGCGGCCGAGCCCGAGGTCAAGGCCAAGGTCCTGGCCGACTTCAAGGCCGGTGCCCAGGAGTCGGCGATCGGCCGTCGCAAGCTGATCCGCACCACGATGTTCGGCGCACTGGCCCTGGTGCCGCTGTCCGGCGTCGTGCTGCTGCGCGACCTCGGTCCGCTGCCGGAGAAGAAGCTCCGCGAGACGCTCTGGGGCAAGGGCAAGCTGCTCATCAACCAGAACACGATGGAGCCGCTGCGCGCGGAGGACGTCGTCGTGGGCTCGCTCACCTTCGCCATGCCGGAAGGCCTGAAGGAGGACGATCACGAGTTCAACACCGAGATCGCCAAGGCCGCGCTGATGATCGTCCGTATCCAGCCGGACGAGATCAAGGACAAGCAGCAGCGCGAGTGGGCGCACGAGGGCATCGTCGCGTACTCGAAGATCTGCACCCACGTCGGCTGCCCGATCAGCCTGTACGAGCAGCAGACCCACCACGTGCTCTGCCCGTGCCACCAGTCCACCTTCGACCTCTCCGACGGCGCCCGTGTCATCTTCGGCCCGGCCGGTCACGCGCTGCCGCAGCTGCGGATCGGTGTGAATGACGAGGGTTACCTCGAAGCGCTGGGCGACTTCGAAGAGCCCGTCGGTCCTTCCTTCTGGGAGCGCGGATGAGTACAGCAACCGAGACCAAGCCGCAGCAGAAGGCGCCCGCCGGTGAGCGGGTCGCGGACTGGGCGGACGGACGGCTGGGGATCTACTCCCTCGCCAAGTCCAACATGCGCAAGATCTTCCCGGACCACTGGTCCTTCATGCTCGGCGAGATCTGCATGTACAGCTTCATCATCATCATCCTCACGGGTGTGTATCTGACGCTGTTCTTCCACCCGTCGATGAACGAGATCGTGTACCACGGCTCGTACGCGCCGATGCACGGCATCCGCATGACGGAGGCCTACGCGTCGACGCTGGACATCAGCTTCGACGTCCGCGGTGGTCTGCTGATCCGGCAGATCCACCACTGGGGCGCGCTGATCTTCCTCGCGGCGATGTTCGTGCACATGATGCGCGTCTTCTTCACGGGTGCCTTCCGCAAGCCGCGTGAGGTCAACTGGCTGTTCGGCTTCCTGCTGTTCGTCCTGGGCATGTTCACCGGCTTCACCGGTTACTCGCTCCCGGACGACCTGCTGTCGGGCACCGGTGTCCGCTTCACCCAGGGCGCGATCCTGTCCGTGCCGGTCGTCGGCACGTACATCTCGATGTTCCTGTTCGGCGGGGAGTTCCCCGGCCACGACATGGTCGCCAGGTTCTACTCGATCCACATTCTTCTGCTGCCGGGCATCATGCTCGGCCTGATGGTGGCTCACCTGATCCTGGTCTTCTACCACAAGCACACCCAGTTCGCGGGCCCCGGCCGGACGAACAAGAACGTCGTCGGCATGCCGCTGCTGCCGGTCTACATGGCCAAGGCCGGAGGCTTCTTCTTCCTGGTCTTCGGTGTCATCGCGATCATCGCGGCGGCGTTCACGATCAACCCGGTCTGGGCGCTCGGTCCGTACCGTCCGGACCAGGTGTCCACCGGCGCCCAGCCCGACTGGTACATGGGCTTCGCCGAAGGCCTGATCCGTGTCATGCCGGGCTGGGAGATCAACCTCTGGGGCCACACACTGGTCCTGGGCGTGTTCATCCCGCTGACCCTCTTCGGTCTGCTCCTCGCCCTCCCCGCGGTGTGGCCGTTCCTGGAGTCCTGGGTCACCGGGGACAAGCGCGAGCACCACATCGCGCAGCGTCCGCGCAACAACCCGACCCGGACCGGCCTGGGCGTCGCCTGGATCACGGTCTACTTCATCGGCCTCGTCGGCGGTGGAAACGACCTGTGGGCCACGCACTTCCATCTGTCGCTCAACTCGATCAGCTGGTTCGTGCGCATCGGCTTCTTCGTCGGCCCGGTCCTGGCGTTCATCGTCACCAAGCGGATCTGCCTGGGTCTCCAGCGCAGGGACGCCGAGAAGGTGCTGCACGGACGCGAGTCCGGCATCATCAAGCGGCTGCCGCACGGTGAGTTCATCGAGGTGCACGAGCCGCTGAACCAGAGCCAGCTGCACACGCTCACGGCGCACGAGCAGTACGCGCCGGCCGAGATCGGTCCCGAGGTGGACGAGAACGGCGTCGAGCGCAAGGTGGGCGCCGCCCAGAAGCTGCGCGCCAAGCTCAGCAAGGGCATGTACGGCGAGGGCAACCAGATCGCCAAGCCCACCGCCGAGGAGTACAAGGAGATCACCAGCGGCCACGGCCACCACTGATCACCTTGAGGCCGGTCCGGTGAGCTGAACCGGCCGCACTGTTCGCCACAGCATGAGCCCCGTCCGTACACCGGACGGGGCTCATCGCTGTCACCGGGGCTGGATAGGGTGGGGGGCATCCCTTATCGGCTGCCCTTAGCGGCACGTGGACCCTGGAGCGGACCATGAACGTTGTGACCCCGGTTGGCGGCGACAGCGTGGCGGCCCGTAGCTGGCCGGGCATCCTCAACGCCCTGCTGCGCGGCGAGCACCTCGGCTCGGACGACACCGCCTGGGCCATGGACCGCATCATGAGCGGCGAGGCGACCGACGCCCAGATCGCCGGTTTCGCGGTCGCACTGCGCGCCAAGGGCGAGACGGTCGACGAAGTGACCGGTCTGGTACGGGCGATGTACACGCACGCCCGCACCATCGAGGTACCCGGCCCGAGCGTCGACATCGTCGGCACCGGCGGCGACCTCGCCAAGACGGTGAACATCTCCACCATGTCCGCGATCGTCATCGCCGGTACGGGCGCCAAGGTCGTCAAGCACGGCAACCGGGCCGCGTCCTCCGCCAGCGGCTCCTCGGACGTGCTGGAGAAGCTGGGCGTCAATCTGGACCTGACGCCCGCGCGGGTGGCCCAGGTCGCCGAAGAGGCGGGCATCACCTTCTGCTTCGCGGTGAAGTTCCACCCGGCGCTCAGGTACGCCGCCAAGGCCCGCAAGGAGCTCGGCGCGCAGACCACCTTCAACATCCTCGGCCCGCTCACCAACCCGGCGCAGGTGCGCGCCCAGGCGGTCGGGGTCGCCGACGTGCGGATGGCGCCGATCGTGGCCGGCGTGCTGGCCGCGCGGGGCAACTCCGCGCTCGTCTTCCGCGGGGACGACGGTCTCGACGAACTGACCACCACCGCGACCTCGCGGGTGTGGGTCGTACGGGACGGTGCCGTGCGCGAGGAGGCCTTCGACCCCCGGGACGTCGGCCTGGAGATCGTGCCCGTGGAGGCGCTGCGCGGCGCGGACGCCTCGTACAACGCGGAGGTCGCCCGCAGGCTGCTGGCGGGGGAGAAGGGGCCGGTGCGGGACGCCGTACTGCTGAACACGGCGGCCGCCCTGGTAGCTCTCAACCCCGGGGCGGGATCGCTGAACGAGCAGATCGCCGGCGGGATCGAGCAGGCCCGCGAGTCCCTCGACTCCGGGAACGCGCAGCGGGCGCTGGAGCGGTGGGTGGCGGCCAGCAACGCCTGAATCCCGCCCGATGTTTCTCGATGTGTGACGCAGAGCGCAGTCCGGATGTCTCGATACGCGGACTGCGCTCTTGCCATTCGTTGATCGTGTGGCAGGATGCTGGACAGGTCATGAGTGACAGCGACTACGGCCCCGGCCCGCTGTCCGGCAACCCTCCGTCCGTGGCGGGGTGCCCCGGGTGAAGACCAGGTCGTAGGCAGCGAGGTCTACGGCAAGCGCGGACCCCTGCGCACTCCTTTCGGAGTGGCGCGCCCCTGGGGTCCTGGTCCTCAAGGGAGCAGTCTCGTGAGCAAGCGAATGCGATAGGGCCGGTCGGCCCCGTTCCACCTTCACCTCCGCGCCGCCGGACCACGGCTGTGTGTCGAGGCAACTCCCGTACCCGACAGGGCAATTGAGCCCTCGTCAGTTGAGGTGCGGGCATCACTGAAGCCATTCCGCCTTGTCCTGCCAGGAGTTTCGCCATGTCCGCATCGCCCGTCGCCGCCACCTCCTCCGTCGCTTCCGACTCCTCCTCCGCCGAGTCCGCCGACCCCTGCTGCGCGGCGCCGCTGCCCGTCCTCGGCCGGGACGTGGCCGTGCCGCTGGTGACCGGCGGCGAGGTCACGTACGCGGCCCTCGACTACGCGGCGAGCGCCCCGGCGCTCCAGCGGGTGTGGGACGACGTGGCGGCGTACGCCCCGTACTACGGCAGCGTGCACCGGGGCGCCGGGTACCTGTCGCAGCTGTCCACGGACCTGTTCGAGAACAGCCGCAGGACCGTCCACGAGTTCCTCGACTGCCGGGACGAGGACCAGGTGGTCTTCACCCGGTCGACGACCGACTCGCTGAACCTGCTCTCCGCCGTGCTGTCCGCCGACTGCCAGGTGTTCGTCTTCGAGACCGAGCACCACGCGTCGCTGCTGCCCTGGCAGGACGCCAGGGTCACCTACCTGAACGCGCCGCGCACCCCCGCCCAGGCCGTCGAGACGCTGGAGCGGGCGCTCGCCGACCGGGACCCGTACGGGCCCGCGCTGGTGTGTGTGACGGGTGCCTCCAACGTCACCGGTGAGATCTGGCCGGTGCGCGAGCTGGCCGCCGCCGCGCACGCCCACGGTGCCCGGATCGTGCTGGACGCGGCGCAGCTCGCGCCCCACCACCCCGTCTCCGTAAAGGAGTTGGACGTCGACTGGGTCGCCTTCTCCGGGCACAAGCTGTACGCGCCGTTCGGCTCGGGCGTGCTCGCCGGGCGGGCCGACTGGCTCCAGGACGCCGAGCCGTACCTGGCCGGTGGCGGCGCCTCGAAGAAGGTCGCGCGGCGCACCGACGGCGGCGTGGACGTGGAGTGGCACACCACCGCAGCCCGCCACGAGGCCGGTTCGCCCAACGTCATCGGCGTCTACTCCATCGCCTCCGCCTGCAAGGCGCTCACCGAGGCCGGCTTCGACTCGCTGGTCGAGCGGGAGCAGTCGCTGGTGCGGAAGGTGCGCGAGGGGCTGGCCGAGGTTCCGGCGGTGAAGGTCCTGTCGCTCTTCGGCGACGACGCCCCGCGCGTCGGTGTCATCTCCTTCGTGGTCGACGGCTGGAACAGCTCGCACTTCGCGGCCGCGCTCTCCGCCGAGTACGGGATCGGCGTCCGCGACGGGCTCTTCTGCGCCCACCCGCTGGTGCGCACCCTGCTCGGCAGCGACCCGCAGGACCCGGGCGAGTGCGGCGCCCCCGAGGCCGAGCCGGGCGAGCGCTCCCTCAACGCCATCCGGGTGAGCTTCGGCGCGGGCACCCCGGACGAGCACGTGGAGCGGTTCGTGACGGCCGTCAAGGAGCTCGTCGAGAACGGTGCGCAGTGGAACTACCGCACCGAGGACGGGCGTTGCGTCCCGGCGGTCTGAGGCACCCGGCCCGCGCGGGCCGTCCGTACCCCCAACTGGATCATCCGCAGGGCCCGTTCGGTCGCGTCGGTGAGGAACTCGCCGCCCCGGCCCAGGGCCTCGGTCAGCGACACGGGCGCGGGCAGGATCGCACTGTAGGCGTCCGCGCCGACCGCCGTGATCTCGTGCGCACCCTCGCCGATGGTGCCCGCCAGGACCAGCACCGGGCGCCCCAACGCCCGTGACCTGCGCGCCACTTCGGCGGGCACCTTGCCGCGCGGGGTCTGCCGGTCGAGGGCGCCCTCGGCGGTGATGACGAGGTCGGCGCGGGCGAGCCGGGCGTCCAGGTCGAGGTGGTCCAGGAGCACGTCGAAACGGGGGAGCAGCCGGCCGCCGAGTGCGGCGAGCCCGGCGCCGAGACCGCCGGAGGCGCCGGTTCCGGGGCCGTGGCGGAGGTCGGCCGTGGTGGTGAGGTCGCGCTCCAGGACGTACGCCCAGTGCTCCAGCCCCTGCGAGAGCGCTTCGGTCTGCCCCGGTGTGGCTCCCTTCTGCGGGCCGAAGACGCGGGCGACGCCGTGCGGGCCGCACAGAATGTTGTGCGGGTTGCAGGCGACGAGGAGCTCGGTGGTGGTCAGCCGGGGGTCCAGGCCGGTCGTGTCGATCCGGTGGAGTCGGCTCAACGCGCCGCCGCCGTAAGGGAGTTCCTGTCCTGCGCTGTCGAGGAGGCGGGCGCCCAGGGCCTGGAGGGCGCCCGCGCCGCCGTCCGACGTGCCGGAGTCGCCGCAGCCGACGAGGACGCGGCGTGCGCCGTGGTCGAGGGCGGCGCGGATCAGCTCTCCGACGCCGTACGTGGTCGTCGCGCCGGGGTCGCGCAGGGAGCGCGGCACCAGGGACAGCCCTGCCACGGCGGCCATCTCGACCACGGCGGTGGTGCGGTCGAGGAGGGCGAAGTGGGTGCCGATCGGCTCGCCGGTGGGACCGGTGGCGGGCAGGGCGACGAGGCGTCCGCCGGGGGTGGCTGCGGCGAGGGTGCGGGCGGTGCCCTCACCGCCGTCGACCAGGGGGATCAGGTCGAGGGTGGCGCGGGGCAGGGTCCTGCGCACGCCCTGGCCGATGGCTTCGGCGGCGGCTTCGGCGGACAGCGACTCCTTGAAGCCGCTGGGGGCGATGGCGACATGACGTACCGGCACGGGAACTCCAGGATCAGCGGGCGGGGAGGATCAGCGGGCGGTGAGGGTGAAGGGGACGCCGAGCAGCGGCCAGACGGCCAGCGCGAACAGCAGCACGGTGGCAGCGGTCAGCGGGGCCAGCACGGCGGACAGTCTCAGCAGGTCGCGCGGGGTGTAGGTCGGGGTGTCCGGGAGGTCCGCGTAGAGCGCCACGGGCTTGGCGGAGGCCGGGAGGGTGTGGCAGAACCCGGCCGCGGCGGTCGAGGCGAGGGCGGCGGCCACCGGGTTCACCCCGGCCCCGACCGCCGCCGCGACCACGAGGGGGACGAGCACGCTGGAGCGCGCCGAGCGGGACTGGAGGATCAGGTGTGCCGCCGTGCTGACGGCGACGACGGCGCCGAGGAACGCCCACGGCGGGATCCCGGCCAGCGGCAGCAGCCCCATCAGCCGGCGGGCCGCGCCCGAGTCGGCGAGCGCCACCCCCATCGCCATCGTGGCCGCCATGAAGAGGAGCAGCGACCACGGGACGGTGCCCAGCGCCTCCTTCAGCCGTACGGTGCCCAGCGCGGGCGAGGCGGCGACCACCGCACCGATCAACGCGACCACGGCGGGCGGCACTTGGTGCAGCGGCTCGCTGCACCAGAGCAGCACCACGGTGGCGAGCAGCGCGGCGCAGCGGGCCTCGGCGGCGGCGAGCGGTCCGGTGACCGGGCGGTCGCTGTGCTCCTGGATCCGCGCGGTGGTGATCTTCACCGGGGTACGGCGGTCCTCGCGCCGGGTGGTGGTGAGCAGGACGGCCTCGGCGGCGAGGTGGCTGGAGACGACCGCCAGGGGCAGGCCGAGCAGCAGCCACTGGGTGAAGCCGATGCGCTGCCCGGTCGCTTCGAAGAGCACCGAGACGGTGATGAGGTGCGCGCCCGCGCCGATGAGCGTGGCCACCGCCGAGAGCAGGATCACCGTGGGGAACAGCAGGGCCAGCATCACCACGACCCGGCGCCGGCCGGCCAGCGCCTTGGCCAGGGCGAGGAACACCGGGAGTGCGAGCGCGGCCCGCCCCGAGGTCGCGGGGACGGCGAACACCGTGACGATCAGGGCGGCGGTGGTGAGGTGGGTGAGCTGGCGGAGCGTCCGGGCACCGCTCACCAGGAAGGCGGCGGCACGTCCGGCGAGGCCGGTGCGGGCCACGGCGGCGGCCAGTACGAAGGCGCAGATGAGCAGCCACACGGTCTCGTCACCGAGCGTCCCGAACAGGGTCTCGCTGCCGATCACCCCGGTGGCGGTCAGCGCGAGCCCGGCGCCGAGCGCGATGTACGTGTCGTCGACGGGGGTGGCGATCCACGCGGCGGTCGCGAGCACGAAGACCAGGAGTGTGAGCCGGGCGTCGGTGGACAGGGGCGGCAGCGCACCGGGGAGGAGTAGGAGGGTGCAGAGGCCCAGGGTGAGGACGAGGGTGACGTAATGGGTGGGGCGGAGGGTGAAGCGGGAGGACGACGGGGCCGGGGAGGCGGAGGGGGAGTCGGCGGGGGCGGAGCCGGGGTCGGGTGTGCGGAGTGTCGGAGGCACGCGACCAAGCCTGGCGGGGCGGGGTGAGGCGGTTATGAGGCGTTGATGAAGGGGACTTCATGGGGACTTCAGCGGGTCCTCAGGGCAGGCGGTAGCCCATTCCCCGGACTGTTTCCACCTGTTGGGGGCCCAGCTTCTTGCGGAGGGCCCGGACATAGACGTCCACGATGTTCGAGCCGGGGTCGAAGTCGTAGCCCCAGACGTGGGACAGGATCTGTTCGCGTGAGAGGACCTGGCCGGGGTGGCGCAGGAAGAGTTCGAGGAGGACGAACTCGCGGGCGGTCAGATCGACGGTGCGGTCCGCCGCACGGGCGCGACGGGTGCGCAGGTCGAGGGAGAGTGCGCCGCTGCGGAGCACGGTGACCTCGGGGACCCGGGCCGCGGTGCGCAGCCGGAGGCGGATCCGGGCGAGGAGCTCCTCGAAGCGGAAGGGCTTGGTCATCCAGTCGTCGGCGCCGCCCTCCAGACCCGCCACGGTGTCGCGCACCGAGTCGCGGGCCGTGAGGACGATGACCGGGGTGGTCACCCGGGCCTCGCGCAGTTCGCGCAGGACCGTGAAGCCGTCCCGTCCCGGCAGGCCGATGTCCAGCAGGACCAGGTCGAAGCCGCCCGTGCTGACGTAGTCGTACGCCGTGTCGCCGTCGCAGGCGACCGTCGTGGTGAAGCCGTTGGCGCGCAGGCCCTTTTCGACGAAGGACGCGATGCGTTCCTCGTCCTCGACGATGAGGATGCGGTTCATGGGGTGGGTGTCCCTTCCGGTTCGGCGAGGGGCGGGGTGGGGCCGGGATCCGGCAGTACGAGGGTGAAGGTGGCGCCGGTGCCGGAGGCCGGGCGGACGTCCGGGGGCGAGCCACCGGGGGCGGAGCCGTGGGCCGGGCCGTGCGTGGGGCTGTGGTCCGGGCCGTGCGTGGGGCCGTGGGCCGGGCCGTGCGTGGGGCGCAGTTCGACCCGGCCGCGGTGGCCTTCCGCTATCGCCTTCACGATGGCCAGGCCCAGGCCCGCCCCGGTGCTGCGGGCGCCGCGTCGTGCCGTACCGCGCCGGAAGCGTTCGAAGATCACGGCGGCGTCCCTGGCCGGCACACCGGGCCCGCTGTCGGCCACGTACAGCTCGATGACCGGGACCCCGTCCTGGGGGACGCGCACCCGGGAGCCGAGGGCGATGCGGCTGCCGGGCGCGGTGTGCTGGACCGCGTTCTGGGCGAGCTGCACCATGGCCTGGGTGATCCGCTGCGGGTCCAGCCCGGCCTCCCGGTCGGCCACTTCGGCCAGCACCCACTCCCGGTCGCCCAGCGTGCGCGCCTTCACGAAGACGTCCGCGGTCAGTTCCGCCAGCTGCACCGGCTCCGGGGTGACGAAGTCCGGCCGCTCCGCCTTCGCGAGCAGCAGCAGGTCCTCCACCATGCGGCTCATCCGGTCGAGTTCGTCGGTGACGAGGCGGACGGTCTCCTCGCGTTCCGCCGGGTCGTCGCCCATCAGCTCCAGGTGGCCGCGCACGATCGTGATGGGGGTACGGAGCTCGTGCCCTGCGTCGTCCACGAACTCGCGCTGCGCGGCGAACGCACGCTCCAGCCGGTCGAGCATCGCGTTGAAGGTCTCGGCGAGGGCGGCGATGTCGTCCCTGCCCTGCACCGGGATGCGCCGGGTGAGGTCCTGCTCGGTGAGCTGGGCCGCCGTGCTGCGCACGAGGCGGACCGGGGCGAGGATCCGCCCCGCGACCGCCCAGCCGATGCCGGTCGACATCAGCAGTGCCACCCCCGAGATGGCCAGCAGGATGCGGAACGTCTTGTCGGCGACGGCCCGTTCGCGCTCGCTGTGGAAGACGACGACGAAGGCGCCCTCGGTGGGCCCCGCGATCGGCACCTTCGCCCAGGCGACCTCGCCGGAGCCCTTGCGGTGCAGTGACCCGGTCGGGGCGTCGGCGGCGAAGATCTCGGTCAGCGCGGCGGAGTCCTGGTGCAGGGCCGTGCCCGGCGGGAAGTCGCGGGGCTGGCGGATGACGCGGGGGCGGGGGCCCGTGGTGCGGGTGAGGCCGAGGAGTTCCTCGTCCGGGTCGGAGTACTGGCGTTGCAGGAAGACCTCCAGGAGGCGGTGGGTGTCCGTGAAACGCCCGCCGGTCTCCGGGTCCACGCCCTGCGCCACGAAGTTCGCGAACTCCCGGGTCTCCTGGGTCAGCAGCTGGCTTATCCGGCTGTCCACGTCGCGCAGCAGCAGCGACCGGGTGGTCGTCGCGACGGCGGCGAGCGCCACCGCCATCACCAGCAGCAGCCACAGCAGGATGCGGACCCTGGCCGAGATCCGGGGACCGCGCGGCTCGGCGGACTGTGCGGTTCCCGCCGCTCCCACCGCTCCCGCCTCAGCCGCCGGGTCAGTTGGCGTCGTCACCGGGGGAGCCCCCCGGGGTGCCGCCCCGCTCGGTCCTGTCGTCGAGGTCGTCGTCATCGTCCTCGCCCCTGGCGCCGGGCCCCGGCACGACCCAGTCGCCGGCCGGCGTGCCCGTCGGCGTACCGGAGGGCGGGGAGGAAGGAGAAGCGGAAGGGGAGGGCGCGGGTCCGGAGGGGCGCTGCGTCGGGGCTCCCGGGCCGCCGGTGAGTTCGACCTTGGGCGGCACTTCGGGCGCCCGGGGCGCGTCGGTCAGCGCGTAGCTCGTCGCCGCGATGCCCAGGGGTATCGCGACGACGGCCGCGAGGGTCGCCAAGCGGTGGGAGAAAGCCATGCCGCCAGCCTGGCAGCCGCACGGCCGCCCGCACATGAGGGCCTGATGAAGAACCCTTCATGTACGGCGGCCGGGGCGTGGGCCGTCCGCTCAGCCGTCGAGGCCGATCGAGAAGGCCGCCTCCAGGTCGTGCTGCGAGTACGTACGGAACGCGACGTGCGTGTCCGTGCCCTCGACACCGGGGATCTTGCTGATCGAACCGGGGATGATGTCCGCCAGGTCGTCGTGGCGCCCGACCCGCACCATGGCGATCAGGTCGTACGTACCGGTGACCGAGAACACCTCGCTGACGCTGTCGAGCGCGGCGATCGACTCGGCGATCTCGGGGATCCGGTCCACGCTGGTCTTGATGAGCACGATCGCGGTGATCACGGCTGGCTTTCTCCCTCGGTGGCCGGTTCTGCTGCTGCGGCCTTCACTCTAGTCGTACGGGGATAACGCGCCCACGCGTAGAGGAAGCCGCCCGCGAAGCCGACCACGTGCGCCAGGTACGCCACCCCGGACCCGGTGCCCAGTCCCTGCGCGGCCAGCCACTGGAGCACGAACCAGAAGACCAGCACGATCCAGGCCGGGAAGCGGAGCGGCAGGAAGAGCAGGAAGGGGAACAGGCTCGTCACGCGCGCGTGCGGGAAGAGCCGCAGGAACGCCCCGAGCACCGCGGAGATCGCCCCGGACGCCCCGACCAGCGTCTCGTCGGAGGAGGCGTGCACGACGGCGTACACGACGAGCGCGAGGTACCCGGTGATCACGTAGAAGAGGAGGAAGCGGAGCCGGCCCATGCGCTCCTCGGTCATCACCCCGAAGACGTACAGGAAGAGCATGTTGCCCAGCAGGTGCAGCCAGTTGCCGTGCACGAACAGGGCGGTGAGCGGGGTGAGCACGGCGTGCGGCGTCGCCTTCACCAGTTCCGCGGGGACGACGCCCCAGCGCTCGAAGTAGGCGCTCTGCGCGGCGAGAAGGGCGTCGCCGGTGCCGTACGCGGGGATGAAGCCGGAGGCCGGGCCGATCAGGAAGACCACGCAGCAGACACCGATCAGGCCGTACGTCACGACCGGCGTGCGGGAGAGGGACTGCCACCGGGACCGCCACCGGGACTGCCGCCCGGACCCCCGTTGCGGCTGCCGTCGCGGCCACCGGCGGGCCGCCCTGTCCTTGGCCGTGACCTTGATCATGGGTTCGAGCATGACGCAAGGGACGGGGCCGGGGAGGCCGCCTCGCCGGTACCGGGCGCGGCCCCGTCCGTCACTTCCGTCCGTCACTTCCGTGCACGGGCCGGGGCCGGTCTCAAGGGTCGGCCGCCCCCCGCGCGGGGTAGCGGTAAGGCCGTAGGGTTGCGCGCAGGGTATCCGCAGTTCGACGGCGCACCGCGGCAACGACGTACGACATCTGTGTGAAAGCACAGCTACGAGGACGAGGACGGTACGCATGACGACGACGGTTCCCCTGCCCACCGCCGCCACCCGGTGGCGCTGCACCCTCTGCGGCAACCTCACGCGCTTCGACGTGACCCGCTCGTCGAAGGTCGTGGAGTACGTCCACCTCGACCTGGCCGGGGAGTCGAAGGTCGAGGAACGCGAGGTGGTCAGTGAGACCATCGAGTCGGTGCGTTGCCGCTGGTGCAACGCGGTGGATCAGATCGAACTGGTGGACAGGCCGGACGCCACCTCCTGAGGGCCTTGGCAGGTCTTCGCGAGAGCGGCCCGGCAGGGCAGTGCCCATGAGGGCACGAAGGTAGTGGGGTGACGGATTGTGGAGCCTGCGAGCGGCGCGGAACCGGCCGGCTCGGCCGACGACGCCGCAGAGGTGCTCGACCGCCCGTTGCCCGAAGGGGTGCGGCGCCGGGTCGTGACGCTGGTCTCGGACGCGTTCGGCGGCCTGACCGTCGCCGAACTTCCCGCCCAGTTGCGGCAGTACGCCCGGTTCACCCCGACCAGACGTGCCAAGTTCGCGGGCAACGCGATGGCGGCCGCACTGGAGAGCGACCCGGTCTTCCGGCAGCGCATCGGCGAGCGGCTGCGCGAGGCGCAGCCCGAGCTCGCGGGAGCGCTGGAGGCCGGGTCGCCGCCTGCCGCCGCCGATCCCGTCGACGTGGCCGCGGCGGCCTATGTGCTGCGCCCGGTCGGCTGGGTGAAGCTGGTGGCCGCCGCGGGCGAGGAGGCCGAGCGGGCCGGCGCGGAGCGCGCCGACGAGGCCGCCCAGCGCGAACTGGAGCAGCTGCGCGCCGAGTTGGCCGAGGCCAGGGAGCGCACCAAGGCGGAGACCGAGCGGCTGCGCACCGAGCTCGAAGGCGCCCGCAAGGACTCCGACGCCGCCCAGCGCAAGCTGCGCGGCGCACTGAGCGACGTCAAGCGCGGTGAGGCCGCGCTGCGCAAGACGCAGGCGGAGATCGACGGCATCAGAGCGGAGGCCGCCGCCCAGGTCGCCTCCGCCGAGGCCGAGTCGCGGCGGCTGCGGGCCAGGCTCGGCGAGGCGGAGGCGTCCGCCGAGGCGGGGCGCCGTGCGGTACGGGAGGGACGCAGCGTGGAGGACATGCGCCTGCGGCTCCTGCTGGACACGGTGCTCGAAGCGGCCCAGGGGCTGCGCAGGGAACTGGCGCTGCCGCCGTCCACGGGGCGGCCCGCCGACAGCGTGGACGCGGTCGAGCCGGGGCGGATGTCGCCCAAGGACATCGCGACCCGGGCCCTGTCCGACACCGACCCGGCCGTACTGGACCAGCTGCTGGCGCTGCCGCAGGCCCACTTGGTGGTCGACGGCTACAACGTGACCAAGACCGGCTATCCGACGATGCCGCTGGAGAAGCAGCGGCTGCGGCTGCTGGGCGGGCTCTCCATGCTGGCCGCCGCGTCCGGGGCCGAGGTGACCTGTGTCTTCGACGGCGCGGAGCTGGCGGCTCCGGTGCTGCTTGCGCCGCCGCGCGGGGTGCGGGTGCTGTTCAGCAAGGCGGGCGTGACGGCGGACGAGCTGATCCGTCAGCTGGTGCGGGCGGAGCCGGCCGGGCGTCCCGTGGTCGTGGTCTCCACGGACCGGGAGGTCGCGGACGGGGTCGCCAAGTCCGGGGCGAGGCCGGTCGCTTCGGCGATGCTCCTGAAGCGGCTTTCGCGTGCTTGAGGAGAATTCTGGGCGGATGCCCAAGTCATGTGGTCAATGTCCGAATTGAGGTTGATCCGGCATGGCGTTCCGTCAACTCCCGGTGACGCGCTGTGTGGCAGAGGGAAATTATGTGTCTCGTGGGCAAGATTTTTCCTGTGAGGATTTGAACTGATCACAAGAAGGTCACTAGGGTCTGGGCTCGAACCTTCGCGCGGTTGATCACTCATCCGGAGTATCAGCGAGGTCGCCGCCAACCGCTGACCGGTAGGTGGTTCGAGGAAGAAGGAGCTCGCCTCCGTGGCGTCCCACCGTCGACCCAAGAACCCGAGCCGCACGCGTGTGACCGTGCTCTCCCTCGCCGCCACCGCAGCCGTGGCACTCACCTCCCAGTCGGCGAACGCCGCACCCAAGCCGGACAAGAAGGAAGTCAAGGCGAAGGTCGACGCGCTGCACGAGGAGGCGGAGGGCGCCACCGAGAAGCACAACGCGGCGAAGGAGAAGCAGGAGACCCTGGAGAAGCAGATCAAGGGCCTCCAGGACAAGTCGGCCCGCGGTCAGAGCGAGCTCAACCAGATGCGCCAGGGCCTCGGTTCGCTGGCCACCGCCCAGTACCGCACCGGCGCCGTGGACCCCTCGCTCCAGCTCTTCCTCTCCTCCGAGCCGGACCAGTTCCTGGACCGCGCCGCCGCGATGAACCAGCTGACCGCCAAGCAGGCCGAGTCGCTGCGCAAGATCCAGGCCAAGCAGCGCACCCTCGCCCAGCAGCGCACCGAGGCGACCGGCAAGCTGGCCGACCTCGCCGCCGTCCGCAAGGAGCTCGGCGAGAAGAAGAAGGTCGTCACCGGCAAGCTGGCCGAGGCGCAGGCGCTGCTCAACACGCTGACCAAGGCCGAGCGCGACGCCATGGCGGCCGACGACGCACGCGCCAGCCGCGACGCGGGCGACCGCGCCGACCTCGGCGACGTGGCCCCCGGCTCCGGCATCGGCGCCGCCGCCATGGCCAAGGCGCAGACGAAGATAGGCGCGCCGTACGACTGGGGAAACAAGGGCCCGAACGCGTTCGACTGCTCCGGCCTCGTCTACTGGGCGTTCCAGCAGGTCAACGTGACCGTGGGCGGCAGCACGTACACCCAGGAGAGCGCGGGCCGGAAGATCTACAACCGGAGCGAACTGCGCCCCGGCGACCTGGTCTTCTTCAACAACCTCCAGCACGTGGGCTTCTACGCCGGCAACGGCATGTCGCTGCACGCCCCCAAGCCGGGCACCAACGTGCGCATCGAGGACATGAAGTACCTCGGCCCGTTCCAGTTCGGTGTCCGCGTCGGCGGCTGAGCACACCGCCCATGGGCTGAACACACCGCCCGTTCGGGCGAATTGCCGCGCCCCTCGCTGACTGCCCGCCCCGCCGGTGACCCTGGTCATCCGCGGGGCGTCGCGCTGTTCACACCATGTTCGAGTACGGCGAGGTCTTTGGCCGCCGTGTGACCGTCCCGCTACTGTCTGCCGCGCAGTGCCCGTCCAGCAGTCCGCCCGCCCCGGGCGGCAGGGTGCTGCCACCCAGCAGTGGAAGGAGTGCGGCTTCCTGTGGCGTCACACCGTCGTCCCTCGCAGTCCGGGCTCACACAGAGCACCCGCGTCACCGTCCTGTCCGCCGCCGCGGCCACCGCGGCAGCGGCCCTCGGGGCCACCCCGGCCAGTGCCGACCCGGTGGGCACGGCCACCGCCACCCAGGCCACCGTGGACCGGCTCTTCGCACAGGCCGAGCAGGCCACCGAGAAGTACAACAAGGCCAACGAGCTCTCCGCCGCGCTGCGCAAGGAGGTCGCGCAGGCCCGCGACCGCACCGCCCGGGGCCAGGAGCGGATCAACCGGATGCGCGGTGTCCTGGGACAGCTCGCGGGCGCCCAGTACCGGTCCGGCGGCATGGACCCCGCGGTGTCACTGCTGCTCTCGGAGAACCCGGACAGCTACCTCGACAAGGCCGCCGCCCTCGACCGGGTCAGCGCGCTGCACACCGGCCGCCTGCACGAACTCACCGAGGCTCAGCGGCAACTGGCCCAGGAGCGGGCCGAGGCCGGCCGCAAGCTGGCCGAGCTGGACCGCAGCCGGGCCGTCGTCTCGCGCCACAAGCGCACGGTCGAGGGCAAACTGGCCGAGGCCCGCCGGGTGGTGAACGCGCTCTCCGCCCGGGACCGCGCCGAGTTCGACCGGAGTTCGCGCAGCGGCCGTGAGCCGATGCCGGAGATGTCCGGTGCGATGCCCGCCTCCTCGCGCGCCGCCGCCGCCGTCCTGGCGGCCAGGAACGCCGTCGGCAAGCCGTACGTCTGGGGCGCCAACGGGCCCTCCGGATTCGACTGTTCCGGCCTGATGCAGTGGAGCTACGGCCAGGCCGGCGTCTCCCTGCCGCGCACCTCGCAGGCTCAGCGCCACGCCGGTCAGCAGGTCGCGCTCGACCAGGCGCAGCCCGGTGACCTGGTCGCCTACCGCGACGACGCCAGCCACATCGGCATGTACATGGGCAACGGGCAGGTCGTGCACGCGCCCTACCCGGGGGCGCCGGTGCGCTACGACCCGGTCGGGATGATGCCCATCTCCTCGGTCACCCGCGTCTGAACACGGACCCGGACCCGATCACCCCGCCGTACGATCGCCGGATGGACGGACACGACGGCAGCGCGCGGTACGGGCGGCGGGCGGTGCTCGCGCTCGGCCTGGGACTCGGGCTCGGCGCGCTGCCGCAGCTGTCCTGCACCGTCCCGCCCGCCCCGTCCGACACCGCGGCCCGCGACGTACGACAGCTGTTGGAACGGCGGGCGGCGGCCCTGCTCGGTCGTGACCTCGACGGCTTCCTGGCGGTGCTCGAACCCGGCGCGCAGGGCCTGCGGGCCGCCCAGGAGCAGGAGTTCGACAACCTGGCCGGGGTGCCGCTGAAGTCCTGGGAGTACCGGCTGACCGGGCTCGACCGGACCGGCAGCGGCATGGCCACCGCGCGCGTGGAGCTGGCGCTGCGGATCGACGGGTACGACACGGTGCCCGCCGTCACCGGCCGCCGCATCGACCTGCTGCGCCGCGAGGGACGCTGGTACGTCGCCGGGGACCGGCCCGCCAGGAGCGGCGCGCAGGAGATCTGGCAGCAGGGCCCGGTGGCCGTGGCGCGCGGGCAGCGCGCCCTCGTATTGGGGGCGGGACAGGGCGCGGAACGGCTGCGCGCGATCGCCGCCGTCGCCGACGGGGCCGTGTCCGCTGTCACGCGCGCGTGGACCGTGCGCGGCGACGACGCGGAGCACGGCCTGCGGGTGGTGCTCCTGGTGCCGCCCTCGCTCAGCGGCATGGGCGCGCTGCTCGGCGAACCAGCCGCCGGGTACCGGGGCATCGCCGCCGTCACCACCGGGGCGAGCGGCGCGGGGAAGCGGACCTCGGCGGACCGGGTGATCGTCAACCCCGACGCGTACGACGTGCTCGGGGCGGTCGGCCGACAGGTCGTGCTCACCCACGAGACGACGCACGTGGCGACCCGCACCGACACCGGCCCGGCCACCCCCATGTGGCTCTCCGAGGGCTTCGCCGACTGGGTGGCGTACCGGGAGAGCGACCGCAGCCCCGCCCAGATCGCCCCCGAACTGCGGGCCGCCGTACGGCGGGACGGGGTGCCCGCCGAACTCCCCGCCGACGCGGACTTCCGCTTCACCGGCGACGCGGACCGGCTGGCCGGGGCGTACGAGGGCGGCTGGCTCGCCTGCCGGACGATCGTCGAACGGTGGGACGAGGACCGGCTCCGCGCGTTCTACCGCGCGGTCGGCGCCCATCCGCAGCGCGAGGGAGCCGTGGAGAACGCCCTCAACAGCACACTGGGCATCACCCCGGGCGAATTCACCGCACAGTGGCGCGACTACGTGCGGGATGAACTCGCCTGAGGTGCCTGCGGACCGGACGGCTCCTGCGCGCCTGCCGGCTCCGGCTCCTGCTTCGGCTCCTGCTCCTGCTTCGAGGGCACGTGGCGCTGCGCGGGCAGGGAGCCCAGCGTGCCCGGGGCCGCGCTCACCGTGTGCCGCCACAGGGTGCGGCACGCCACCACCGTCGCCGCGACCAGCAGCCCGTTGCGCACGAACAGCAGCGGCAGCCCCAGGGCGTCACTGGCGACCACGTGCGAGAACCACAGCGGGAACTCAAGACAGGTGAACAGGGTCGCGACCAGCACCAGGTGCGCGGCCCGGTCCATCCGGCTGCCCCGGAACGCCAGACAGGCGGCGGCGAGACCGACCAGCCACAGCATGTACTGCGGGCTGATCACCCGGCTCGTCGTGGTGAACAGCAGCACCGCCGTGAACGCCGCATCGCACGCCGTCGACGCCGTGAACACCCGGGCCCGCAGCCGCCACACCAGCAGCCACCCGAAAGCCAGCGCGGTGAGCACCATCGCCAGGTTGCTCACCAGCGGTACGTACGGGCCCAGGAACTCCACCGACCCGTAGTTCAGCAGCACCTCGCCCTCCCAGCCGAAGTGCCGGGCCACGTGGAAGACCAGCGCGCCCAGCGACTCCACCTCGGTGCCCCGGTCCCGCTGGAACGTCAGGAAGGCGAACGCCCCCGGCATCGACGCCGAGAACAGCGCCGCCAGCCCCAGCGCCGTGAGCAGGAACGCCGTCCACGAGGAACGCGTCGTACGCCCGCGTGCCGTCCCCGCGAGCAGCAGCCCCGGCCAGACCTTCAGCATCGCCCCCAGGGCCGCCAGTGCCCCCATCACGCGCGGCCTGCGCGCGCCCGCGAGCAGCGCCGCGACCGCGACGGCGGTGACCATCACGTCGTAGCGGGCGTACGACGTCGGGCCCAGCAGCGCCAGACCGGCGATCCAGACCCAGGCGCCGGCCTGCCGCTTGCCGGGACGCCGTCCGGCGTACAGCAGCAGGCCCGTGACCACGGCGTCCGCCAGGAACGCCAGGACGAAGAAGGCGGCGGGGTAGTCCAGGAACGGCAGCACGCCGGGCGACAGGACGGCCAGCGCGGCGGCCGGCGGGTACTGCCAGGTGACGTCGTCGAGCGGGAAGGTGCCGGTCCCCAGGACCTCGTACCAGCCCTGGTAGATGACCGACACGTCGCTGGTGACGTCCGGTCCGGGGAAGGCCAGCACCCGGAAGACGCAGAGCAGCAGGAAGGTCCGGGTCAGGACCCACAGCGCGACGGGCAGGGCCGGGAGGCGGACCGGGTGGCCGGCGCCGCTCGCTCGTGTCATGACCATCCTCGTTCGGTTCCGCTCGGTCCTGTACGGGACATGATGCAGGCGCGGACGTGCCACGGCGACGACGCGGGGCCGCCCGGTACTGTCGGTGACGATGGACAAGACCTTGATCGTGACCAACGACTTCCCGCCCCGCCCCGGCGGCATCCAGGCGTTCCTGCACAACATGGCGCTGCGGCTGGACCCCGACCGGATCGTCGTCTACGCCTCCACCTGGAAGCGCGGGCGCGAAGGGGCCGAGGCCACCGCCGCGTTCGACGCCGAACAGCCCTTCGAGGTGGTGCGCGACCGGACGACGATGCTGCTGCCGACGCCCCGGGTCACCCGGCGCGCCACCGGACTGCTCAGGGAACACGGCTGCACCTCGGTGTGGTTCGGGGCGGCCGCCCCGCTCGGGCTGATGGCCCCGGCGCTGCGCCGCGCGGGCGCCCGCAGGCTGGTCGCCACCACCCACGGGCACGAGGCGGGCTGGGCCCAGCTCCCCGCCGCCAGGCAGCTGTTGGGCCGGATCGGCGAGGGCACGGACACGATCACCTACCTCGGTGAGTACACGCGCTCGCGGATCGCCACCGCGCTCAGCGACGAGGCCGCCGGCCGGATGGTCCAACTGCCGCCCGGCGTCGACGAGAAGACCTTCCACCCCGGCTCCGGCGGCGCCGCCGTACGGTCCCGGCTCGGCCTCACCGAGCGGCCCGTGGTGGTGTGCGTGTCCCGGCTGGTGCCGCGCAAGGGGCAGGACACCCTCATCGAGGCGATGCCGCGGATCCTGCGCGCGGTGCCGGACGCGGTGCTCCTGATCGTGGGCGGCGGACCGTACGAGAAGGACCTGCACAAGCTGGCGCAGGACACCGGCGTCGCGGACGCGGTGCGCTTCACCGGGGCGGTGCCCTGGGAGGAACTGCCCGCGCACTACGGGGCGGGCGACGTCTTCGCGATGCCGTGCCGCACCCGCCGGGGCGGACTCGACGTGGAGGGGCTCGGCATCGTCTACCTGGAGGCGTCCGCGACCGGGCTGCCCGTGGTGGCGGGCGACTCCGGCGGTGCGCCCGACGCGGTGCTCGACGGGGAGACGGGGTGGGTGGTGCGCGGCGGCAGCCCCGCGGAGTCCGCCGACCGGATCGTCACCCTGCTGAACGACCCCGAACTGCGCGCGCGGATGGGGGAGCGGGGGCGCGAGTGGGTCGAGGAGAAGTGGCGCTGGGACCTGCTGGCCGAGAAGCTCAAGGAACTCCTCTAGTACGGGCGTACGGGCGTACGGGTAAGGGGCGGCCTCCGGGAGGCCGCCCCTTACCCGTACGTCACTGTCCTCGGCGCCGAACGGCCCCTCAGACGCCGTAGATCGCCTCGATCTCGTCCGCGAAGTCCTTCGCCACCACGTTGCGCTTGAGCTTCAGCGACGGCGTGATGTGCCCGGCCTCCTCGGTGAACTGGGCGGGCAGGATCCGGAACTTGCGCACCGACTCCGCCTTGGAGACCGCCGAGTTCCCGTCGTCCACCGCGCTCTGCACCGTGGCCAGCAGGTCCGGGTCGTCCCGCAGCGAGACGGCCGTCGAACCGGCCGGCTTGCCGTGGTCCTGCGCCCAGCGGCCCAGGAACTCCTCGTCGATGGTGATCAGCGCGCCCACGAAGGGACGCCCGTCGCCCACCACCATGCACTCCGCGACCAGCGCGTGCGCCCGGATGCGGTCCTCGATGACGGCCGGGGCGACGTTCTTGCCGCCCGCCGTCACGATGATCTCCTTCTTGCGGCCGGTGATCGCGAGGTAGCCGTCCTCGTCGAGGGTGCCGATGTCACCGGTGTGGAACCAGCCGTCGGTGAGCGCCTCGGCGGTGGCCGACGGGTTGTTCCAGTACCCGGTGAAAATGTGCTCGCCGTGCAGCAGCACCTCGCCGTCGTCCGCGATCCGCACCACCGAGCCCGGCAGCGGCTGGCCGACCGTGCCGATCTTCTGCCGGTCCCACGGGTTGAACGCCGTCGCCGCACAGGACTCGGTGAGGCCGTAGCCCTCCAGGACCGTGAAGCCGATGCCCCGGAAGAAGTGGCCGAGCCGCTCGCCCAGCGGGGCGCCGCCGGAGATCGCGAACTCGCCGCGCCCGCCGAGCACCGCGCGCAGCTTGGAGAAGACCAGCTTGTCGAAGACCTTGTGCTTGAGCTTCAGGCCCAGCGCGGGACCCTCGGGGGTGCTCAGCGCACGGCTGTAGGCGATCGCCGTGTCGGCGGCCTTGTCGAAGATCTTGCCCTTGCCGTCCGCCTGCGCCTTTGCGCGAGCGGAGTTGTAAACCTTCTCGAAGACCCGGGGAACACCGAGGATCAGCGTCGGCTTGAACGACGCCAGCTCATCGGTGAGGTTCTTGATGTCCGGTACGCAGCCGAGCTTGATCGGCGCCATCACCGACGCCACCTCGACCAGCCGCCCGAAGACGTGCGCGGCGGGCAGGAACAGCAGCACCGAGCACTCGCCCGTACGGAACAGCGGCTTCAGCCGCTCCACCACGTTGCCGCACTCAGCGAAGAAGCTGCGGTGGGTGAGCACACAGCCCTTGGGGCGGCCCGTGGTGCCCGAGGTGTAGACGATGGTGGCCGGGTCGTCGGCGGTCGCCGAGGACATCCGCTCGTCGAGGAGCGCGTCGGAGACCTCCGCACCCGTCTCCGCCAGCCCGCGCACCGCGTCGGCGTCGATCTGCAGGACGCCCGTGAGCTCCGGCAGGTTCGCCCGTACGGACGTGACGGCCGCCATGTGCGCGTCGGACTCGACGAGGACCAGCCGGGCGCCGGAGTCGCCGAGGATCCACTGGACCTGCTCGGCGGAGCTGGTCTCGTACACCGGCACGGTCACCGCGCCCGCGCTCCAGATCGCGAAGTCGAGCAGCACCCACTCGTAGCGGGTGCGCGACATCAGGGCGATGCGGTCGCCCGGCTCGATACCGGCGGCGATCAGGCCCTTGGCGGCGGCACGCACCTCGGCCAGGAACTGGGTGGCGGTGACATCCGTCCACGCCCCCGCGACCTTGCGGCCCATGACCGCGGTGTGGGGGTGCTGAGCGGCATTGCGGCGGATGAGATCCGTCAGATTGCCGTCCGAAGGGACCTCGTACAGAGCCGGAAGGCTGAACTCGCGCAAGACTGCTGCTCCTCATCAGGCACCGGTCGCCACGTCAGCGTGTGCCGGCTGCGGTCCAAGGTCGGGCAGGTGCTCAGTGGGGGATGAGCACGACTGGACTGCCCGGACGTTACCCACCAGTACTCGGTTCCCGATAGGGGGTCCCGGCCAGATGTACGCTGCGTCACACTGTTCGGGCGGTGCACGCCGCACAGTAGTCGACCCTCCGGGCGACTCGGAAGTAACCGCAGGTCCGACCGCCCCTACTCAGGGATTCGCGCACGTCCTAGGCTGATCACCATGCGAGTTCATGTGGTGAGTGACGTGCACGGGAACGCTGCGGACCTCGCCCGGGCAGGTGACGGAGCCGACGCGCTGATCTGCCTCGGCGACCTCGTGCTCTTCCTCGACTACGCCGACCACTCGCGCGGCATCTTCCCCGACCTCTTCGGCACCGCCAACGCCGACCTCATCGTCGAGCTGCGCACCGCACGCCGCTTCGAGGAGGCCCGCGACCTCAGCCGCCGCCTCTGGGCGGGCCTGGACCGCAGGGCCGCCACCGACGCGGCGGTGCGCAAGCAGTACGGCGAGATGTTCGCCGCCTTCCCCACGCCCACGTACGCCACGTACGGCAACGTCGACATGCCCGCACTCTGGCCGGACTTCGCCGGGCCGGGCACCGTCAGCCCCGGCACCCGGGTCCTGGACGGCGAGACCGCGGAGATCGACGGGCTGGTCTTCGGCTTCGTCGGCGGCGGCCTGCGCACCCCGATGAACACGCCCTTCGAGATCGACGACGAGGAGTACGCGGCCAAGGTCGAGGCCCTCGGCGAGGTCGACGTGCTCTGCTCGCACATCCCGCCCGAGGTCCCGGAGCTGGTCTACGACACGGTGGCGCGCCGCTTCGAGCGCGGCAGCACGGCCCTGCTGGAGGCCATCCGCAGGACCCGCCCCCGCTACTCCCTCTTCGGCCACGTCCACCAGCCGCTGGCCCGCCGGATGCGGATCGGGGCCACCGAGTGCGTGAACGTCGGGCACTTCGCTTCCACCGGCCGTCCATGGGCCCTGGAGTGGTGAGGCGGCCGGTCACGATAGCCTTCACGCGGTGTGCACCTGCGTGCACCTCCACCAGCCCCAAGTCCGGACCGTGAGGAGCCATCGCGATGGCGGAACACACCAGCTCTAGCATCACCATCGAGGCGGCACCGGCCGACGTCATGGACGTCATCGCGGACTTCGCCCGCTACCCGGACTGGACGGGCGAGGTGAAGGAGGCCGAGGTGCTGGCCACCGACGACCAGGGCCGCGCCGAGAAGGTCCGGCTGGTGCTCGACGCCGGTGCGATCAAGGACGACCACACCCTCGCCTACACCTGGACCGGCGACAACGTGGTCAGCTGGACCCTGGTGAAGTCCCAGATGCTGCGCTCCCTGGACGGCTCGTACCGCCTGGAGCACGCCGCGAACGGGGCGACCGAGGTCACCTACCAGCTGACCGTCGACGTCAAGATCCCGATGCTCGGCATGATCAAGCGCAAGGCCGAGAAGGTCATCATCGACCGCGCGCTGGCCGGTCTGAAGACGCGCGTCGAGTCCGGCCCCAAGGCCTGAGGGCCGAGGAGCAGGACAGGGCCGGGTACGTGTACGGGTGCGGGGGTTCGGCGTGAGTGCGGTGCGTACGGTCCTGGTCACGGGCCCCGGGGGCGCGGGCCGTAGCACCGTCGCCGCAGCGACCGCACTCGCCGCCTCGCGCGCGGGTGCGCGCGTGCTGCTGCTGGGCACCGACCGGGGGGACCCGCTGGGGCGGCTGCTGGGCATATCCGACGGCCCCCTGCCCGACGCGTCGGCCCCGCTGGAGGCGGCGCCCGGACTGCTGGCCGCGAGGGTCGACTCCGCCGCCGGCTTCCGCACCGAACTGATCGCCCTCCAGGAGCGCGCCTCGGCCGCCCTGGACCTCCTGGGCGCCAGTGCCCTGGACACCGACGAACTCACCGAACTCCCCGGCAGCGAGCCGCTCGCCCTGCTGCGGACCCTGCGCGGCGTGTGTGCCGCACCCGGTGCCGCGTACGACCTGGTCGTCGTCGACATGCCGCCGACCCACACCGCACTCGCCGCCCTCGCGCTGCCCGGCCAGCTGCGCCGCTATCTGCGCAGGCTGCTGCCGCCTGAGCGGCAGGCCGCCCGTTCGCTGCGGCCGATGCTGGCGCAGCTGGCCGGGGTGCCGATGCCCGCGCAGTGGCTGTACGAGACCACCGCCCGCTGGGAGGACGAACTGGCCGCCACCCAGGCCGTGGTGGAGAGCCCCGCCCTGTCGGTGCGGCTGGTCGTCGAGCCGGGTCCGGCCGCCGCCGACGCACTGCGCACCGCCCGCCTCGGGCTCGCCCTGCACGGCCTGGCCCTGGACACCGTCGTGGCCAACCGGGTGCTGCCGACCACCTCCCAGGACCCCTGGCTGGCGGGCCTCTCCGCCCAGCAGCAGACGCACCTCAAGGAGGTGCACGAGAGCTCCGACGCGGTGCGGGAGCTGCCGCACCTGGGGCACGAGCCGCGCGGCACCGAGGAGTTGGGGCCGCTCGCCCAGGCACTCTCGTACGGGATCCGGGACCGGACGGCGGGCGGCGGCACGGCGGACGCACCGGAGCCGGCCGTCGAGGACCGGCTCGCCGAGGACGGCGTACTGGTGTGGCACCTGCCGCTGCCCGGGGCCGCCAAGAGCGAACTGGGGCTGGTCCGGCGCGGTGACGAACTCGTCCTGACGGCGGGGGAGTTCCGGCGGATCCTGCCGCTGCCCTCGGCGCTGCGCAGGTGCACGGTGTCCGGGGCCGGGCTGGCCGACGGGGTCCTGCGGGTGCGTTTCACGCCGGACCCGGGGCTGTGGCCGCAGGGGCGGTGAGGGGCGGGCGGGGGCAGGTGCCCGGTCAGGTGCCCGGACGGGTGCCCCCGGACAGGTAGCGAGGCCATGAACCGCGTACCGCTGTTCGGGTAACGTCGATGGGGTACACGCCCCGTCACTTCACCCCGCCTCGCAGGAGTCGCCATGAGCGAAGCCACCGACCGCCCCGACGAGTCCGCGGCCCACGACTCCCGGTCCCACGACTCCCGGTCCCACGACTCCCGGGAGTACGACGCCGACGCCTGGGCGACCGCCTGCGAGGAGGACCTCGCCGCCGAGCGGGCCCGCCGCCGCGCGCAGTACGGCCCGCAGTCCGGATCCGCCGCCGAGGAACTGCGCCGGCTGATGGACGCCGTCGCCGACAAGGTGTCCTCGCTCCAGTCGCCGCTGTTCGGCATGGCGGCACAGGGCGTGGCCAAGCAGTTCGTTCAGCAGGCGAAGGCAGTCGTGGAGCCGGTGGTCGAGCGCAACCCCCAGGTCTTCGACCACCTCGCGGCGGCGGGAAATGAGCTCCTTGCGGCTTATCGGTCGGCGGTGGCCGGCCACGAGCAGCGCTGGACCCAGGATTCAGCCGATTCAGCGACTTGCCCAGATCGTACGGACAAAACACCCAAGTCATCTGAAGACGGTCCTGATGACCCCGATGACCGTTCAAAAGGTGAACACATCGACCTCGACTGAGAGGTCTCCTCGGGTACGGTGGCACTCGGAGCCTGTCTCTGGTTCCGAGCGTGGTTCGACCTGAAACTGAGGGACACATGGGACTCACCATCGGCGTCGACATCGGCGGCACGAAGATCGCGGCCGGAGTGGTCGACGAAGACGGACAGATCCTTGAGACGTACAAGGTGAAGACGCCGCAGACCCCCGAGGAAATGGTCGACGCGATCTCCGCGGCGGTCTCCGAGGTCAGCACGGGCCACCAGATCGAGGCCGTCGGCATCGGCGCCGCGGGTTACGTGGACGACAAGCGCGCCACCGTGCTCTTCGCCCCCAACATCAACTGGCGTCACGAGCCGCTCAAGGACAAGGTCGAGCAGCGCGTCGGCCTGCCGGTCGTCGTCGAGAACGACGCCAACGCGGCCGCCTGGGGCGAGTACAAGTTCGGCGCCGGCAAGGGCCACGAGGACGTCATCTGCATCACGCTCGGCACCGGCCTGGGCGGCGGCATCATCATCGGCAACAAGCTCCGCCGCGGACGCTTCGGTGTGGCCGCCGAGTTCGGCCACATCCGGGTTGTCCCGGACGGTCTGCTGTGCGGCTGCGGCAGCCAGGGCTGCTGGGAGCAGTACGCCTCGGGCCGCGCCCTGGTCCGCTACGCGCGCCAGCGCGCCAACGCCACCCCCGAGAACGCCGAGATCCTGCTCGGCCTCGGTGACGGCACCACCGAGGGCATCGAGGGCAAGCACATCAGCGCCGCCGCCCGGCAGGGCGACCCGGTGGCGATCGACTCCTTCCGCGAACTGGCCCGCTGGGCGGGCGCCGGTCTCGCGGACCTGGCCTCGCTCTTCGACCCCTCGGCCTTCATCGTCGGCGGCGGCGTCTCCGACGAGGGCGAGCTGGTGCTGGACCCGATCCGCAAGTCCTTCCGCCGCTGGCTGATCGGCGGCCAGTGGCGGCCGCACGCGCAGGTGCTGGCGGCGCAGTTGGGCGGCAAGGCGGGGCTGGTGGGCGCGGCGGACCTGGCACGCCAGGGCTGACGCCTTCTGTCGTTCCGTTCTGCTGTTCCGTTCTGCTTTCCGGTGCCCGTCGCGTCCCTCTGGGGAGGCGGCGGGCACCGGTCTATGTTGGGCCGCATGGTGACTGGCAGCAGTGAGGCGCTTCCCGCATCCCGTACGGAGCCGGACGGCACTGCCGTCGTCAGGGTCCTCTCCTACAACATCCGTTCCATGCGCGACGATCGCGAGGCCCTGGCCCGGGTGATCCGCGCCTGCGAGCCCGACCTCGTGCTCGTCCAGGAGGCACCGCGCTTCTTCCGCTGGCGCAAGAAGGCCGCCTGGCTGGCGGCACACAGCGACCTGGTGGTCCTGGGCGGCGGCGCGACGGCGGCCGGACCGCTGCTGTTGTGCTCGCTGCGGGCGACGGTGGAGCGCACCGAGGACATCCTGCTGCCGCGCACCCCAGGACTGCACCAGCGGGGCTTCGCGACGGCGGTGGTACGGATCGGTGGCGCGCGGATCGGTGTCCTCAGCTGCCACTTGAGCCTCCAGGCCGACGAACGGTACGAGCAGGCGGGCCTGTTGCTGGAGCAGGTGGAGGCGATGCGGGCGGCGGGCGTGCCGCACGTGATCGCCGGCGGAGACCTGAACGACCGCCCGGACGGCCGGTCGTTCCGCCGCCTGGCGGCAGAACTCCAGGACTGCTGGGCGGTCCGGCCTTGGGGCGGAGAGTTCACCTCGGTGCCCGAGAACCCGTTCCAGCGGATCGACGCGATCTTCGCTACGGGAGGGGTGGAAGTGCTGGGGTGTGGGGTGCCGGTGGGGCTGGGGGAGGGGCGGGATGTGCGGGCGGCGACGGATCATTTGCCGGTGGTGGGGGTGGTGAGGGTGCCGGGGGTGGGGTGAGGGGACTTCCCCGGTGCGCCGGGCACGCGCCCGGCGCCGCGCCGGTCCGAACGGTGGATCGGTGTCGCGCCTGCGGCGGGCGATGCCCCTCCCCACCCCTTCACCTAAACCGCTCCGCGGGGACGGGGGTTGGGATGTGCGGGCCGGTGGTGGGTTGCTCGCGCAGTTCCCCGCGCCCCCAGGTACTCGTGTCCAGCGCCGTACAGTTCCCGGCGCGCGTTGACTACGAGTACTCAGGGGCGCGGGGAACTGCGCGACCAGCCGCGCACACACCCGCACATGACCACCGGCCGTGGCCGGGCCCGCCACCTGCCCACCCACCCACCCACCCACTCGCCCGCACGGGCCGGGGTCTGGGGCGGAGCCCCAGTTTCGGGAAGGGGCGGGGAGGGGAATGGCCCCGCGCAGCGGGCCCCTCAGACCACCGCTCCCCGTCCCGGATCCTCGTCGTCCTCGTCCGACCCGTGCCCCATCCTCGCCACCAGCGTCCCGAACCCGCCCAGGAAGCCCCCGATGCCCAGCACCTGGAGCCACCACGTCATGTCCCAGCCCAGGACCACCGCCACCAGCATCAGCAGCGGTCCGCCCACCACCGCCAGCCAGGCGAACTTCGACGTGACGTCGGCTTCCGGGAGGTCCGGGTCCGGGGGGACGAAGTGGCCCTCGTCGGACTCGTCGAGGTCGTCGTCCTTGGCTTCCTGCGGCTCGTAGTCGCGCGGGCCGCCCGCCGCCGTGCCGACGCCCGGGGCGAAGATCACCGAGCTGCCCAGCGGGCGGTCCTTCTCGGGAGTGGTGGCCGACGGGCCGTCGCCGTTGACCTCGCTCTCCAGCCGCGCCAGATCGTCCACCGACTTGAACGGCTTCGCCCCCGGCGGGTCCGGCGGTTCGTCCCCGTACCCCGCCACGATCGCCTCCCAGACGGCCTTCTCGTCCAGGGCCTGACCGCCCTCCTCGGGAGCTGCGGGCGGCTTGGCCTCCGGCTCCCGCTCCTCCTCGCGGTCAGCGCGCTCCGCGTTGTGTTCAGCCACCGGCAGTGCTCCCCTTCTTCCCGACGCTCGGAGCGAGGCGGCCGATGAACGCGTGACTCTCGTCGAAAATCCGCTTCGCGTCATGGTCCAACGTCGCCACGTGGTAGCTCTGTTCCAGCAGGATCTCGGTGACGTCCGTCGACGAGATCCTGCTCAGGATGCGGGCCGAGTCGGCCGGCGGGACCACATGGTCCTGCGGGCTGTGCAGCAGCAGTACCGGCTGCGTCACCTGCGGCAGTTCGCTGTCGACGAGCCGGAAGAAGTTGCGCAGGGAGTTCGCGGCGTGCAGCGGCACCCGCGTGTAGCCCACCTCGTGGGAGCCCTCCAGCGCGATGTCGTCGGCCACGCCCTTCGTCGTACGGACGAGATGACGGACGACGGGCAGCGCGTGCGCCGCCAGGCCGTGCACCTTGTTGCCCGGGTTCACCAGGACGATGCCGCTGACCGCGTCGCCGTGCTTGGCCGCCAGCCGCAGGGTGAGCGCACCGCCCATGGACAGGCCGAAGACGAAGACCTGGCTGCAGCGGGCCCGCAGGGCGTGCAGCTCGCGGTCCACCTCCGCGTACCAGTCCTGCCAGCCGGTGAGCTGCATGTCCTCCCAGCGCGTGCCGTGGCCCGGCAGCAGCGGCAGCGACACCGTCAGACCGCGCTCGGCCAGGTGGTCGGCCCAGGGGCGCAGCGACTGCGGGGAACCGGTGAAACCGTGGCAGAGAAGGACGCCTACCTCTCCGCCCTCGTGGCGGAACGGCTCGGCTCCAGGGAGGACCGGCACCGGGGTCTCCTGTTCGTTTGAGAACTTCGTGCGGACGGAGCGGGAGGAGGAGCCCCGAGAGGGGGCGCCGAGGATGCCTTCACCGTACGCGACCGGACCGACACCGACCAGATCCGCAGGGCCTCCCGGACCAGGAGCGCAGGCCACCCACGGGTTATGGTCTTTTCGACAGACAAGGGAAGGCACACGTTGATCTACGGCGCAATGAAGTTCTCCATCGGAGGGTCCCTGAAGGTCGCCTTCAGGCCCTGGGTGGAGGGCCTCGAAAACATCCCCTCGGACGGGCCGGCGATCCTCGCGAGCAACCATCTGTCCTTCTCGGACTCCTTCTTCCTGCCGGCCGTACTGGACCGGAAGGTCACCTTCATCGCCAAGGCGGAGTACTTCACCTCGCCCGGTGTGAAGGGCAGGCTCACCGCCGCCTTCTTCAAGGGCGTCGGCCAGCTCCCGGTCGACCGCTCCGGCGCGCGCGGCGCGGCCGACGCGGCCATCAAGGCGGGCATCGAGGTCATCGAGGGCGGCGGCCTCTTCGGCATCTACCCGGAGGGCACCCGCTCCCCGGACGGCCGGCTCTACCGCGGCAAGCCCGGCGGCCTCGCGCGCGTGGCGCTGGCGACCGGCGCCCCGGTGATCCCCGTGGCGATGATCGACACGGAGAAGATCCAGCCGCCCGGCAAGGTGGTGCCCAAGCTGATGCGCCCCGGCATCAGGATCGGCAAGCCGCTCGACTTCAGCCGCTACCACGGCATGGACGGCGACCGCTTCATCCTGCGCTCGGTGACCGACGAGGTCATGTACGAGATCATGAAGCTCTCCGGCCAGGAGTACGTCGACGTCTACGCGACCGCCGCCAAGCGGCAGATCGCGGACGCCGAGAAGGCCGCCAAGGCGGAGAAGGCCGAGCTGGAGAAGGCCGAGAAGGCCGAGAGGGCTGAGCTGGAGAAGGCGGAGAAGGCCGAGAAGGCGGCCAGGGCCGAGAAGGCCGAGTAGGCGCTAGCAGCGCGAGTGGTTCAGGCGTGTACAACGGCCCCGGGGGCCGGAAGATCGGGAGCGGACGGAACGGGTCCGGGGGCGGGCCGCGTCGTCTGTCCCAGGGGTGTCGTCCGACCAGGGTCCAGGGGTGGGGAACATGGCCGAGGGCCAGCGCGAGCGGGTCGTACGGATGTCGGTCGAGCAGCCGCTGTGGCGAGCGCTGACCGGCTACCGGGTGCTCACCATGCTGTACGCGGTGGGTCTCTTCGTCTTCACCCGGCAGGAGTTCGAGCGCGCCTGGGTGGCCATCGCCTATCTGGCGGTGATGGCCGTCTGGACGCTGGCCACCCTGCCCAAGGTGGCGAACGCGGCCAGCTGCACCAAGCGTTTCCTCGGCATCGACCTCACCGTCGCCCTCGTCGGCATCCTGCTGACCCCGCTCGCCAACTTCCAGGCGCAGGAGATCGACGGTCCGACCCTGCCCACCATCTGGACCGCGGGCTCCGTCCTCGCGTTCGCCATCAAGGGCGGCTGGCGGTGGGCGGCGTTCGCCTCCTCGCTGGTCGCCGCCGCGAACCTGGTCGAGCGCGGCAGCCCCAGCCGGGACACCCTGCACAACGTGCTGCTGGTCTGGGTCGCCTCGATCGCCATCGGCTACGTCGTCGAGGTCGCCCGCGCCTCGGAGGCCACCCTCGCCCGCGCCCTGGAGATCGAGGCCGCCACCCGCGAACGCGAGCGCCTCGCCCGCGACATCCACGACAGCGTCCTCCAGGTGCTCGCCATGGTGCAGCGGCGCGGCAGCGCGCTCGGCGGCGAGGCGGCCGAACTGGGCCGGATGGCGGGCGAGCAGGAGGTCGCCCTGCGCACCCTGGTCTCCAGTGGTCTGGTCCCCACCACCAGGGCGTCCGAGGACGCCTCCCTGGGCGCGGTGGTCCGCAGCTACGAGGTCGATGAGCCGGACGACGGCGGCCCGGGCGGCCCCGTGGACCTGCGCTCGCTGCTCGCCCCGCACGCCGGGGCCCGCGTCTCGTTCGCGGAACCGGGCGCTCCGGTGCTGCTCGAACCGGCGGCGGCCAGGGAACTCGCGGCCGCTGTCAGTGCCGCACTGGACAATGTCCGCAGGCACGCCGGCGGGGACGCCCAGGCCTGGATCCTGGTCGAGGACGAGCCGGACGAAGTGATCGTGACGGTACGGGACGACGGCCCCGGCATCCCCGACGGCAGGCTCGCGCAGGCCGAGGGCGAGGGCCGGATGGGAGTGGCGCTCTCGATCCGGGGGCGGCTGCGGGACCTGGGCGGGAGCGCCGAACTGCTCTCGATCCCGGGGCAGGGCACGGAAGTCGAACTGAAGGTTCCACGGGGGAGAGCGAAGCGATGAGTGAAGTGAACACAGAAGTGAACGCGGCAGTGAACACAGAAGTGAACGTGGCAGTGACGGTGGATCGGCAGGACGGCGCGACCAGGGTCATGGTGGTCGACGACCACCCGATGTGGCGCGACGCCGTCGCCCGCGACCTGGCCGCCGCCGGGTTCGACGTGGTCGCCACCGCCGGGGACGGACCGCAGGCTGTGCGGCGCGCCCAGGCCGTCGTACCCGACGTACTGGTCCTGGACCTGAACCTGCCGGGCATGCCGGGCGTGCAGGTCTGCAAGGAGCTGGTAGGCGTCGATCCCAAGCTGCGGGTGCTCGTACTGTCCGCGAGCGGCGAGCACGCGGACGTACTGGAGGCGGTGAAGTCCGGGGCGACCGGCTACCTGCTCAAGTCGGCGTCCACCGAGGAGCTGTGCGACGCGGTGCGCCGCACCGCCGTCGGCGACCCCGTCTTCACCCCGGGCCTGGCCGGTCTGGTCCTCGGCGAGTACCGCAGGCTGGCCTCCGACCCGGCCCCGGCCGCCCCGGACGAGCCCAGGGCGCCGCAGCTCACCGACCGCGAGACCGAGGTGCTGCGGCTGGTCGCCAAGGGACTCTCGTACAAGCAGATCGCCGAGCGCCTGGTCATCTCGCACCGCACCGTCCAGAACCACGTGCAGAACACCCTCGGCAAGCTCCAGCTGCACAACCGCGTCGAGCTCGTGCGGTACGCGATAGAGCGCGGGCTCGACGACGCCTGAGCCGTGCCCCCGGTGCGCGGCCGGGGCGGGCACGCGGTCTCGACGGCGTGTCCGCGCGCGCCCTAGCGTGGTGGGTCCCAGTGCTGGCCACGGCGAAGGGACCACTGCCATGCGAGTCGGAGTGCTGACCGGGGGCGGTGACTGCCCGGGGCTCAACGCGGTCATCCGCGCCGTCGTCCGCAAGGGCGTCCAGAGCTACGGGCACGAGTTCGTCGGCTTCCGGGACGGCTGGCGCGGCGTCCTGGACGACCACCGCACCGTGAACCTGAACATCGAGACGGTCCGGGGCATCCTGCCCCGGGGCGGCACCATCCTCGGCTCCTCGCGCACCAACCCCCTCACCGAGGGCGCGGACGGGGTGCGTCGCATCGAGGAGACCATGGCCCGCCGGGGCGTCGAGGCACTGATCGTGATCGGCGGCGAGGACACCCTGGGCGTCGCCGCGCGGCTGTCCGGGGAGTACGGGATCGACTGCGTCGGCGTCCCCAAGACCATCGACAACGACCTCTCCGCCACCGACTACACCTTCGGCTTCGACACCGCCGTCTCCATCGCCACCGAGGCCATCGACCGGCTGCACACCACCGCCGAGTCCCACATGCGGGTCCTGGTGGTGGAGGTGATGGGGCGCCACTCCGGCTGGATCGCCCTGCACTCCGGGCTCGCGGGCGGCGCCAACGTCATCCTGGTCCCCGAGCGGCGCTTCGACATCGACCGGGTCTGCGGCTGGATCACCTCGCGCTTCCGGTCCTCGTACGCGCCGATAGTCGTGGTCGCGGAAGGGGCGATGCCTCGGGACGGCGACATGGTCCTGAAGGACGGAACGCTGGATTCCTTCGGCCACGTACGGCTGTCGGGCGTGGGGGAGTGGCTCGCCAAGGAGGTCGAGAAGCGGACCGGCAAGGAGGCCCGGACGACCGTCCTCGGCCACGTCCAGCGCGGCGGCACCCCCAGTGCCTTCGACCGCTGGCTGGCCACCCGCTTCGGGCTGCACGCGATCGACGCCGTGCACGAGCGGGACTTCGGGACGATGGTGGCGCTGCGCGGCACGGACATCGTGCGGGTGCCGATCGGGGAGGCGACGGCGACGCTGAAGACGGTTCCGGCGGAGATGTACGCGGAGGCGGAGGTCTTCTTCGGCTGAGGGGCGGGGAGGGTCGGGGCGGGGCGGGGTTCGGCTGAGGGGCAGGGTGGCAGCGGCGCCCGTATATTCGGGCTTTGTCCGGAAAAGCCGCATGAAGCCCCGCTTCGAAGCTCTCTGTACGAGGTGAACCCCGTGGACGTCCTGGCATTCGGCGTGCAGGCCGACGAGCAGCCGCTGATCGAGAAGGCCTTCGCGGAAGAGGGCTCCCACGGCGTCCGCTGCGTGAACGTCTTCCTCACCGAGGACACCGTGCCCATCGCGGCCGGCCACGAGATCATCAGCACCAGCGTCAACGCCGACCTCGGTGAGCGGGTGCTGCGCGCGCTCGCTGCCGGCGGCACCCGGATGATCGCCCAGCGCTCCACCGGCTTCAACAACATCGACCTGGAAGTGGCCCGCGAACTCGGCCTCACCGTCGCCCGCGTCTCGTACTACTCCCCGTACTCCGTCGCCGAATTCGCCTGGACCCTGGCGATGGCGGTCAACCGCCGGGTGGTCCGCGCCGCCGGGCGCACCCGCGACTTCGACTTCCGGCTGGACGGGCTGCTGGGTCGCGACATGCGGGGCCGCACGGTCGGTGTGCTCGGCACCGGGAAGATCGGCGAGGCGTTCACCCGGATCGCGCACGGCTTCGGCATGAACCTGCTCGGCTGGGACGTCACCGAGAACCCCGCCTGCACGGCGCTCGGCATGCGCTACGTCGAGAAGGCCGAGCTCTTCTCCCAGGCCGACGTGATCAGCCTGCACGTACCGCTGCTCCCCTCGACCCACCACCTGATCGACGCGGCCGTGCTGCGCCTGATGAAGGACGACGCCATCCTGGTCAACTCCAGCCGGGGCGGCCTGATCGACACCGAGGCCCTGGTGAACGAGCTGCGGGCCGGCCGCTTCGCGGGCGTCGGCCTCGACGTGTACGAGGCGGAGGCCGGACTCTTCTTCCTGGACAAGTCCCTGACGGTCGTCGAGGACGACACCCTGGCCCGTCTGGTGACGTTCCCCAATGTGCTGGTGACGTCCCACCAGGCGTACTACACCGTGGACGCGGTGGGACAGATCGTCGCGGCGACGGTGGAGAACGTGGCGGACTACGGGGCGGGGCGACGCGGAGCGAACGTGCTGGTGCCGGGGGAGGGCTGAGGGACGGGGGAGGCCGAGGGAAGCGCCGGGCCCCGCCCGGGGACCGGCGCCGCAGCGGTCAGCCGCTCACCCTGGCCCCCAGTCCCGCCAGCAGTCCCCGCACCACCTCCACCCCCTCCAGGCTCAGCACCGACTCCGGGTGGAACTGCACCGACGCGAACCCCGGCCCCCGCAGCCCGTGCACCTCGCCCGTCACCCCGTCCCGCGCCACCTCGATGCCGTGCGCCGCCAGTTCCCTCGCCTCGTCCTGTCCGCACACCGCGGTGAAGGAGTTGTAGAACCCCACCGTCCGCTGCTCGCCGAAGAGGTCCACCCGCTCCTGCGCCCCCTGGTACGGCACCTCCTTGCGGGCGATCCGCAGGCCGAGCTCCGCCGCGATCAGCTCGTGGCCCAGGCACACTCCCAGCACCCCGTGCCGGTGCCCCCGCAGCAGCTCCTCCGTCAGCCCGCGCAGCGCCCGCATCTTCGGGTCACCGGCGTCGGCGGGATCGCCCGGGCCGGGGCCCAGGACCACGGGTCCCGGGTGGGCGAGCGCCGCCTCCCGCGTGCCGGGGGCGTCGTACCGCCGCACCGTCACCTCAAGCCCCGAAGCGCGCAGCACGTGCGCCAGCATCGCCGTGAAGGTGTCCTCCGCGTCGACCACGAACGCGTGGCCCGACAGCAGCCCGCTCCGCTCCTGCATCCGCAGCCAGAACGGGGCCAGCCCCGCCCGGCGCCCGTCCAGCGCCGCCCGCACCCGTGGGTCGTCCGCCAGCGCGGCGCGGGCCGGCTCCGTCCGCGGGCGGCCGGGACGTACCCCCAGCGCGGCCAGCACGCCCGCCGCCTTGGCGTGCGTCTCGGCGACCTCGGACGCGGGGTCGGAGCGGCGGACCAGGGTGGCGCCGACCGGCACCCGGAGCCGGCCGTCGGGGGAGATGTCGGCGGTACGGATCAGGATCGGCGAGTCCAGCGTCTGCGCGCCGGACGCGTCCCGGCCCAGCAGGGCCAGCGCGCCCGCGTAGTAGCCGCGCCCGCCCACCTCGTGGCGCTCGATGACCCGGCAGGCGTTCTGCACGGGTGAGCCGGTGACCGTGGCCGCGAACATCGTCTCGCGCAGCACCTCCCGCACATCCAGCGAGCTGCGCCCCCGCAACTCGTACTCCGTGTGCGCCAGATGGGCCATCTCCTTGAGCCGGGGGCCGACCACCACCCCGCCCATGTCACCGACGGTGCACATCATCTTGAGCTCCTCGTCGACGACCATCGAGAGCTCCTCGGTCTCCTTCGGGTCGGCGAGGAAGGACAGCAGGCTCTCCGGGGCCGGGCCCTGGGCCGGGTAGCGGTACGTGCCGCTGATGGGGTTCATCACCACCGTCCCGCCGGACATCCGCACGTGCACCTCGGGGCTCGCACCGACCAGCGTGCGGTCCCCGGTGTGGACGACGTACGTCCAGTACGCCCCCCGCTCCCCGGCCAGCAGCCGCCGGAAAAGCGCCAGCGCGTCGGCCTTGCCGAAGCCCGGGATCTCGCCCGTGTACGTACGCCGGATGACGAAGTTGGCGCCCTCGCCACTGCCGATCTCGGAGTCGACGACCTGCCGGACGATCCGGGCGTACTCCTCGTCGGCGACGTCGAAGGCGCCACCCGTGACCCGCACCGCGTGGCCGGGAAGCGCCTCCAGCAGGCCGTCCAGCGGCAGTTCGTACGACTCGTCCGCGACCAGCACGCTCAGCGGCGTACCGTCGTCGCGCACCTCGAAGCCGCGCTCCCTGATCTGCCGGAACGGTACGAGGGCCAGGACCGGGCGGCCGTCCGAGCCGTCGGGCAGGTCCGCCAGCAGCCCGGCCTCGTGCACCGCCCCGACCAGTACCTCGACGGTGTCGTGGTCACGCCCCGGGGTGCGGCGGCGCAGCAGCGCGAAGGGCGGGCAGTCGGCGGTGAGCAGCCGGTCGATCAGGGCCGAGGGATGCGTCGGGGGTTCCATCGGGGGTTCCTTCCGGGGAGTGGAGCGGGATCCGGAGGAACGGCGCCAGACATGCGAAAAGGCCGCCCTCCCGGGGCGGCCTCCGCGTCAGTTGACGTACGCGCGATCAGTGGGCCGCCGGATGAGCGGTCCACCACCAGTTCTGAATCTGGGTCTGCTGGGTCTGCGCGAACATGAGGCGGACCATACAGGAACGTACGGAGATCGGCCGAATGAATCAGGCCGCGGTGAAAAAAGATCCACGAGATCTCTTCTGTATCGACAGCCTCTTCCCTTACTTTGCGGATGGCGGACCCACGGACACCAGTACGAGGGCGGCCTGTCCCTCGAAGGGTGCCCCATGGCTCCGCGCGTTTCCGTTGTCGTGCCCGTGCACAACACCGAGCAGTACCTGGACCGGTGCCTGGGCTCCGTCCTCGCCCAGACGCTGCCCCGGGACCAGTGGGAGATCATCGCTGTCAACGACGGCTCCACGGACGGCAGTGGTGCCTGGCTGGACGCGTTCGCCGCGCGCGAGCCGCAGGTGACGGTCGTGCACCAGGAGGCGTCCGGGGGTGCGGGCAAGCCCCGCAACGTCGGCATCGAGCGGGCCCGCGGCGACTACCTGTTCTTCCTGGACTCCGACGACCACCTCGGCCCCCAGGCCCTGGAACGCCTGCTGGACATGGCCGAGGAGCACGGCTCCGACGTCGTCTACGGGCGCATCGTCGGCGGAAACGGCCGCCCCGCCCCGGTCGACCTGCGCCGCTCCAACCCGGACGTCAGCCTCTTCGACTCGCCCGTCTACTGGACGCTCGCCGCGTACAAGCTGTGGCGGCGCACCCTGATCGACGCCCACTCGCTGCGCTTCACCGAGAACCGGCTGCGCTTCGAGGACCTCCCCTTCGCCGTCGAGGGCGTGCTGCGGGCCGGCCGGATATCCGTCGTCGCCGACCACGACTGCTACGTCCTGGAGGGCCGCGACGACCAGGGCAACGCCTCGGAGCAGTCCATCGACTGGCCCGAGCACCTGGCCTTCGTCGAGACCATCCTGGCCCTCGTCGCCGAGCACGTCCCGGCCGGCCGGGACCGCGACAAGCTGGTCGAGCGGCACTTCCACGGCGAGATACTCAGCGCCTTCGGCAGCCACTTCGCCACCTTCGACGACGAGACCCGCGCCGTGATCGCCAAGGCCGCGAGGCCGCTCGTCGAGGAATGGCTGACGGACGGCATAGCCGAGGCGCTGCCGCCCAGGCTGCGGCTGCGCGCCCACTGCGTCCGGTACGGGCTGCTCGACGAGCTCACCGCGATCGTGCGCGCCGACGCCGGGGGCGAGCCCGGCCCCGCCGTGGTCGCCGACGGGCGGGCCCACGCCGCGTACCCCTTCTTCCGCGACAAGGGCCGCGACAAGAGCCGCGACGGGAGCAGCGGCGAGGGCCGCGACGCCTCGCGCGCGCTGCCCGACTCCTGCTACGACCTGACCTCGCGCGTGGTGCTGCGCCAGACCCCGGGCGCCTGGACCTGGCGCGACGGGGTGCTCCGCGTGACCGGCAGCGCCGTACTGACCCAGGTGTCGCCCGAGGGCCAGCAGGTCGCCCTGGTGCTGCGCAGCGGCGGTACGGACCACCGGGTGCCCACCGTCCGCACGGCCGACGGCGATTACCGGGCGGACATCGACCCGGCCAGGGCCGCCGCCGGAACCCCGCTGACCCCGGGCAACTGGTCGGTGCGGATCGAGGTGAGCGCCCCGGCAGCCGACGGCAGCGCCCCGCTCACCAAGGCCGCCTGGCTCTCGGCGCCCGAACCCTCGCCCGCACCGGTGGCCCACCTCACCGGGGGCGGCGCGGTCCCCGTGGTCGCCGCCGCCGTGTACGCCTCCGACCCGCACCGGCACGCCAACCTCGACATCGGCGCCCGCCGCCACCCGCTGGGCGGCGACGCCCGCGCGGCCGTCACCCGCAGAGCGCTGCTGGCTCCGGCCGTCTCGGCGGCGGTGACCCTGCCCGGCTGCCCGGGCGACGTGGAACTTGACCTGATTCTGGTGCTCGATGGCCGAACGGTCGTTCTGGACACCTCGGTGACCCGGCTGCCGGGGGACCGCTTCACTTTGCGCGGGACGCTCGGCGAAGCCGGGGAGGGTACCTGGGACCTGCGGATCAGGCTGTCCGGCCGGGGCTTCGAGACGGATCTCCCGGTCGCCTCGGCGGTGGACGGAGCACCCGGAGCGACCCTCACCGTCCCTGCTCACTGGCGGTGGACCAGGCGTCTCACCTTGTGAGCGCGGCATGGAGCACTCTGCGGCACCCCGTAGGCTGACCGCGTGACCGTGAACGCGAAGACCACCCCTGACGGTGGCAACACCTGGCGCGACCTTCCTGCGGCGCAGCAGCCCGAGTACCCCGATGCTGAGGCGCTGCGCGATGTTGTCGCGGACCTCGAATCGTATCCGCCGCTCGTTTTCGCGGGTGAGTGCGACCAGCTGCGCGCCCGGCTGGGAGCCGTCGCCAAGGGCGAGGCGTTCCTGCTTCAGGGCGGCGACTGCGCCGAGGCCTTCGACGCCGTCTCCGCCGACCACATCCGCAACAAACTGAAGACCCTCCTGCAGATGGGCGCGGTGCTGACGTACGCCGCATCGGTTCCCGTCGTCAAGGTGGGCCGCATCGCCGGGCAGTACAGCAAGCCGCGCTCCAAGGGGACCGAGACCCGCGACGGCGTGACGCTGCCCACCTACCGGGGCGACTCGGTGAATGGTTTCGCCTTCACCGAAGAGGCCCGGATCCCCGACCCCGAGCGGCTGAAGCGGATGTACAACGCATCCGCCTCGACGCTCAACCTCGTGCGCGCCTTCACCACCGGCGGTTACGCGGACCTGCGCCAGGTGCACGCCTGGAACCAGGACTTCGTGAAGTCCTCGCCGTCCGGCCAGCGTTACGAGCAGCTCGCCCGCGAGATCGACAACGCGCTGAACTTCATGAAGGCCGCCGGGACCGACCCGGCCGAGTTCCGCACGGTCGAGTTCTACGCCTCGCACGAGGCGCTGCTGCTGGACTACGAGGCCGCGCTGACCCGCGTGGACTCCCGTACCGGCAACCTCTACGACACCTCGGGCCACATGGTCTGGGTCGGTGAGCGCACCCGCCAGATGGACGGCGCGCACATCGAGTTCGCCTCGCGCATCCGCAACCCGATCGGCATCAAGCTGGGCCCGACGACCACGGTCGACGAGGCACTGGGCTACATCGACAAGCTGGACCCGGACCGCGAGCCCGGCCGGCTGACCTTCATCGTCCGGATGGGCGCCGACAAGGTCCGGGACAAGCTCCCGGAGCTGGTCGAGAAGGTCACCGCGTCCGGAGCGACCGTCGCCTGGATCACCGACCCGATGCACGGCAACACGTACGAGGCGGCCTCCGGCCACAAGACCCGCCGCTTCGACGACGTGCTCGACGAGGTCAAGGGCTTCTTCGAGGTCCACAAGGGCCTGGGCACCCACCCCGGCGGCATCCACGTCGAACTCACCGGTGACGACGTCACCGAGTGCGTGGGCGGCGGCGACGAGATCTTCGTCGACGACCTGCACCAGCGCTACGAGACGGCCTGCGACCCGCGCCTCAACCGCAGCCAGTCCCTGGACCTGGCGTTCCTGGTGGCGGAGATGTACCGCGACCAGTAGTCGCACGGGCCGGTCTTCTTGATCGAAAAACACGGTGGGGCACGGATCTGTGATCCGTGCCCCACCGGCGTACCGGGGGTTTCCCCCACACCTCGCCATGGGTAAGGTTAGGTTTACCTGAGCGAAGGCTCCCTGGCTGTGGGATGGAGGTGTCCGCGTGTTCGTCTGCTCCTGCTTCGGCGTGACCGACCAGCAGATCAAGGCCCACGCCGCCGACGGAGCATGCACCCCGCGCCAGATAGCCTCCGTCACCAAGGCCGGAACCGACTGCGGGAACTGCGTACGTACGATCCAGGGCCTGCTCGGCCGGGGCGCCTGCCCGCGCAGGGAGCAGATAGCCCAGCGCGAGATCGTCACCGCCGACATGGGCGAAGCCCTCGGCGAAGCCGCGTAGGACGGCCGAACCGCGTAGGACGGCCGAACCGCGCAGGACGGCCGGTGCCGCGCAGGACGGCCGGTTACGCCTCGCTCGGCTGCTCGATCAACTGGGCGATGTAGAGCGGCTCACCGAGCTTCTCGACCAGTTCCAGCTGGGTGTCGAGGTAGTCGATGTGGTGCTCCTCGTCCGCCAGGATGTCCTCGAAGATCTTGGCCGACGTGATGTCGCCCTTGCCCCGCATGACTTCCGCACCGCGCTTGAGGCGGTCGATCGCCTCGACCTCGATCTGCCGGTCCGCCTGGAACATCTCGGTCACCGTCTGGCCGATCCGCACGTGGAAGAGCCGCTGGTAGTTCGGCAGGCCCTCCAGGAAGAGGATCCGGTCGGTCAGGACCTCCGCGTGCTTCATCTCGTCGAACGACTCGGCACGCGTGTACTTGGCCAGCTTGGTCCAGCCGAAGTTGTCCTGCATCTTCGCGTGCAGGAAGTACTGGTTGATCGCCGTCAGTTCGGCGGTCAGCTGCTCGTTGAGAAATTCAATGACCTCGGGGTCGCCCTGCATCGCGGGGCTCCTTCCAGGGGTGTGGCGGGCAGATTGCGCGCATCCTCGCACCGCTTCTCCGAGGCCGTCCAGTAAGTGCATGCTTAGTAGGAGTTGCCCGAATCGGGCCAGACCCGGTCATGACCACCCCTCGCCGTCTGTCACCATGGATGACATGGGTCAGCCGGAAAGCCGGGAATACCGCGAAATCGAGCAATCCGAGCTTCCGCCGGGACAACGGCTGCAGCGTGGCTGGCCCGTCACCCACTACGGGCCCGTCCCCAAGTTCAAGCCCGACCGCTGGGAGTTCCGCGTCTTCGGCGCGACGGCGGACGGCGAGAAGCACTGCTGGAACCACGAGGAGTTCTCGGCGCTGCCGTTCGACACCGTGGTCGCCGATCTGCACTGCGTGACGAAATTCAGCATGCTGGGGGCCGAATGGGGTGGTGTCGCCGCCCGTACGATCCTGGAACTCGCCCCGCCCGCCCCGAACGTCACCCACGTCATGGTCTGGGCCGAGTACGGCTACAGCGCCAACGTCCGTATCGAGGACTTCACTTCCGAGCGGACCATTCTCGCCACGCACAAGGGCGACGACCTGCTCACCGCCGAGCACGGCTTTCCGCTGCGCCTGGTGGTGCCGCACCTGTACGCCTGGAAGGGCCCCAAGTGGGTCCGGGGCATCGAGTACATGACGGCGGACCGCCGGGGCTTCTGGGAGGAGCGGGGCTACCACAACATCGGTGACCCGTGGCGGGAGCAGCGGTACTCGTACCAGGAGGAGCCCGGGGACGGCCCCGAGCTCTGATCCCTGCCGGTGTGCCCTGTGGGCGCCGGTCAGTGGTGGTACTGGTGGACGACCGCGTGGCCCTTGCCCCGGCCGATCATCCACTTGTTGACCGGTGTGGTGACCACGAAGGCGATCACCAGGGCCGCCGCGAGCACGCCCCAGAACATTCCGTCCGACAGGTGGGCGTCCATCGCGCCCGGCCAGAGGGCGATCACCCCGTTGTCGATCAGCTCCATCACGGCGATCGACAGGGTGTCGGCGGCGAGCGCCACCTTGAAGGCCGTCCTGAAGCCCACGCCGGCCCTGAGGATGCCGCGCAGGGTCAGCGCGTAACCGAAGAAGAAGGCCAGCACGATGGCCAGGGCCATGGTCGGTACGTTGCCCCAGCCGAAGGCGGTGCCGATCACCATGCCGAGCACCTCGCCGATGGCGCACCCGGTGAGGCAGTGGAGGGTGGCCTGCGCGGCCATGCGCCAGGAGACCTTGCCGCCGGTGGTGCCGGTTCCGTGGCTGTGGTGCGCGTGCTCCTCGTTTCCCTTGTGCGAGCTGTGCACATGGGCCTCGTGGTGCTGCATGGTGTGCTCCCGACCGGGGTGGCGGTTCCTGCCTCTGACAGGAACCGCGTACCCCCTAGGGGTATTCCTCAATCAGTGGGAAGGCGTCAGGGACCCTCGCGCAGCGCCTTCAGCCGGGCCACGTCCGCCGCGTGCCCCTCCTTGCCGCCGGGTGTCTCGATGACGAGCGGGACGCCCTCCGTCGCCGGGTGCGTGAACAGCTCGCGGAACGGCTCGCTGCCGATGTGACCTGCGCCGATGTTCTCGTGACGGTCCTTGTGCGCGCCGGTGACGTCCTTGGAGTCATTGGCGTGGATCAGCTTCAGTCGGCCCTCGCCGACGGTGTCCACCAGCAGGTCGAGGGTCTGCTTCATGCCGCCGGGACCGGCCAGGTCGTGACCCGCCGCGAAGATGTGGCAAGTGTCCAGGCAGATGCCCAGCTTGGGATGGGCGTCCAGGGCCTCGAAGTACGGGCCGAAGTCCCAGGTCCGTGAGCAGAGCGAGAAGCCCTGACCGGCCGTGGACTCCAGCAGGAGGTACGGGTCGTCGTCATGGGTCAGCTCGTCGAGCAGCGGCAGCATGTGCTCCCTGACCTGCGCGTACGCCTCCGAACGCGGTCGTCCGCCGGTCGCCGAGCCGGTGTGCACCACCACGCCCAGCGCGCCGATCGCCCGCGCCCGGCGCAGCGAGTGGCGCAGCGACTCCACGGACTTCTCGACGGTGGCCTCGGTGTGCGAACCGAAGTTGATCAGGTACGGGGCGTGGACGTAGGCCGGGATGCGCTCGGCGGCGCAGGCCGCCCGGAACGCCTCGTCCTGCGCCGGATTGCCGACCGGTGTCGCCCAGCCGCGTGGATTGGCGACGAAGACCTGGACGGCCTCGGCGCCCATCTCGCGGGCGTACGGCAGCCCGACGGACGCGAGCCCGCCGGCCACCGGGACATGGCCGCCGACGGGGTTGCGGGAGGCCGGGGGACCGGCGGGGAACTGGGTGGCGAACTCTGTGGTGCTCATCGCCCTCCAGAATGCCGCACGGCGCTCCGGCCTCTTCCCCGGCCCTTGCCGCGGCCCTGTCCCCGGTCCTCTCTCCGGCCCGTCAGAGGATCTTCGTCGTGATGGTGATCGTGCTGCCCTCGGGGGCCTGGCCGCCGCCCGCCACCGACTGCTTGTCGATCACCTTGCTGAAGGACAGCAGCGGCCGGTCCACCTCGACCTCGAAGCCCGCCGCCTTGAGAACACGGGTCGCCTCGTCGGCGTGCTTGCCCACCACGTCGGGCACCGGGAGCATCCGGGGACCCTTGGAGACGGTGAGCGTGACGCGCTCGCCCTGGCCCAGGCGGGTGCCCGCGGGCACCGACTGGCGGCCGACCTTGCCCGCCTCGGCGGGGGCGTTGATCTGCTCGGGCGCGACACCGACCTTGAGGCCGAGGTCCTCCAGGGTGCGGGTGGCGTCCTCGACGGACTGTCCCGTCACCTCGGGCATGTCCACCGGGGAGCCCTTGCTGACGACGATCGCGACCGCGGTGTCCGGGGCGCGGCCGGTGCCGGCCCTCGGGTCCGTGCTGATGACCGTGTTCAGCGGGATGTCCTCGCTGAACGCCTTCGTCACGACCCCGGGCACGAGCCCCGCGTCCTTCAGCTCGCCCCTGGCCTTGTCCAGCGGCATCCGCTTGACGTCGGGGACCTTCACGATCTCGGGGCCGCGCGAGAGGACCAGCCGTACCGAGCCGTTGCTGCGGATGCGCGAGCCGGGGGCCGGGTCGCTGTCCATCACGGTGCCGCGCGTGACGGTGTCGCTGAACTTCCGCTCCACGCCCTTCACGTCGAGACCGGCGGCCTCCAGCTTCGCCCTGGCCCCGCTCTCCGTCTGGCTGAGCAGCGGCGGGACCCGGGTGAACTGGCCGGAGCTGATGTACCAGACGCCGGTGCCGACGCCCAGGAGCAGCAGCACACCGCAGACCAGGGTGATCAGCCGGCGCCGCGACGGCGCGGCGAGTCCGGTGAGCCCCGTGCGTCCCGACCGTCGGCGCGGGGGCTCGGGCTCGTCCGGCAGCGGCATCCGCAGCCGGCTGGTGTGCTGCTCGGTGGGCAGCGTGCGCGGGATCACGTCGGTCCGCTCCTCGGGACCGGACGACGCGGTGGCGCCCTCCGTCTTCGCCCGGGGAGGTACGAGGTCCAGCTGGTCGTCGCTCAGCGCGGAGCGCGCCTGACGCGCCTGCCCGAGCAGGGCGACCGCGTCGAACGGGCGGGCCTCCGGATTGCGGATGGTGGCGCTCGCCACCAGCTCGTCGAGTTCGAGGGCGAGGCCCGGGACGGCGGCCGACGGCGGCGGGACGTCCTCGTTGAGGTGCTGGTAGAGCACCTGGGCGGGGGTGCCGCCGGAGAGCGGTTTGGTGCCGGTCAGCATCTCGTACAGGACCACGCCGCAGGCGTACACGTCGGCTCGGGTGTCGGCGGTGCCGTGCTCGATCTGCTCGGGCGCGAGGTAGGAGACCGTGCCCAGGACGGAGCCGGTGGTGCTGGTGACCGTGTCCACGGCCCGTACGAGACCGAAGTCGGCGACCTTCACCCGGCCGTCGTCCCCTATCAGGACGTTCTCCGGCTTCATGTCGCGGTGCACGAAGCCGGCCCGGTGGGCGGCGCCGAGGGCGGCCAGCACGGGCTCCAGGATGTCGAGCGCGGCACGGGGCTGGAGGGCGCCGCGCTCGCGCAGCACGTCGCGCAGCGTGCAGCCCGCGACGTACTCCATCGCGAGGTAGACGTAGCTTCCGTCGGTGCCCTGGTCGAAGACCCCCACCACGTTCGGGTGCGCGAGGCGGGCGACGGACTTGGCCTCCCGGATGAACCGCTCGACGAAGGAGTCGTCCTGCGCCAGGGACGGGTGCATCACCTTGAGGGCGAGCTCGCGGTCGAGACGGGTGTCGACGGCCCGGTAGACCGTGGCCATCCCGCCGACGGCGATGCGTGCCTCGACGCGATAGCGGCTGTCGAGCAGGTGCCCGACGAGGGGGTCCTGAAGGGTCGTATCCACGGAGGGAGTCTACGAGCCGTGGGCGGTGGGGCGGACGGGGTCAGCGCCCCCCGCCCCGTACTGAAGCCGACCTGTAACAGGCCGGTGGCCGGGGCGGGGGTACCGCCCCGTGCCCCCGCCCCGTGCCCGCCCCGCCCCGGCTCAGAACGCCGGACGCTCCGGGTCGAACGCGGCGACCCCCGCCTCCGGCGACGACGCCAGCGCGAAGTGGCGCCTGGGGATCCGCCCCGCCCGGTGCGCGAGGCGCCCGGCCTCCACGCCGTGCCGCATCGCCTCCGCCATCAGCACCGGCTCCTGCGCCCGGGTCACCGCGGACGCCAGCATCACGCCCGCACACCCCAGCTCCATCGCCAGCGTCGCGTCGGACGCCGTTCCGGCACCCGCGTCGAGGATCACCGGCACCCCGGCCCGCTCCACGATCAGCTCGAAGTTGTGCGGATTGCGGATGCCGAGCCCGGACCCGATGGGGGAGCCGAGCGGCATGACCGCCGCACACCCCACGTCCTCCAGCTTCCGCGCCAGCACCGGGTCGTCGTTCATGTACGGCAGGACCGTGAAGCCGTCGTCGACCAGGGTCTCGGCCGCGTCCAGGAGCTCCACCGGGTCCGGCAGTAGGGTCCGCTCGTCGGCGATGACCTCCAGCTTGACCCAGTCCGTGCCCAGCGCCTCCCTGGCGAGCCGGGCCGTCAGCACGGCCTCGCCCGCGGTGAAGCACCCGGCGGTGTTGGGCAGCACGCGGATGCCCAGCCGTTCCAGTACGGACAGCACGGAGCCCCGTACGGACGGATCGAGGCGGCGCATCGCCACAGTCGTCAGCTCGGTGCCCGACGCGATCAGCGCCCGCTCCAGCACCTCCAGGCTGGGTGCCCCGCCCGTCCCCATGATCAGCCGGGACGAGAAGGAGACGCCGCCCAGTTCGAAGAGATCGTCGGCCATGGAACGTCAGCCTCCCTGGACTGCGGTGAGAACTTCCACGCGGTCGCCGTCGGCGAGGGCGGTGGCCGCCCACTGTCCGCGCGGGACCACTGTTTCGTTGAGTGCCGCGGCCACGCCCGCGCGTGAGCGCGTGAGCGAAGTGACGACGGCGTCGAGGGTCGAACCGGCGGGGAGCTCGCGCCGCTCGCCGTTCACGGACACCGAAACGGACCGGGACCGGGACTGGGACGCGGACGCGGACTCGGCCCCGGACACGGACCGGGACCCGGCGGGCACTGTCGTACGGCTCATGCGACCTTCTCCTTCTCCTTGGGGACGGTGGTGACGGGAGCGGCGGACGGGCCGAACCGCTTCGGGGTGAACGGCCGCACCTCGTCCGGCAGTTCGCCGGTGACCAGTACCTCCGCCATCGCGTCCCCGGTGACCGGGGTCAGCAGCACCCCGTTGCGGTAGTGCCCGGTGGCCAGCAGCAGACCGGGCAGTTCGGTCGTCCCGAGCAGCGGGGCGTTGTCGGGGGAGCCGGGGCGCAGGCCCGCCCGGGTCTCGGTGAGCGGGAGCTCGGTGATGCCGGGGACCAGTTCGTGCGCGTCGCGCAGCAGCTCGTAGACGCCGCCCGCCGTGACGGTGGTGTCCCAGCCGAGCTCCTCGGTGGTGGCGCCGACGACGAGCTCGCCGTTCTCGCGCGGCACCAGATAGACCTGGCTGCCGCGCACCGAGGCCCGCACCGTCCGGCTCAGGAACGGCGCGTACGCGCGCGGCACCGTCAGCCGGAGCACCTGCCCCTTCACCGGGCGCACCGGCGGCAGCACCTCGGCGGGCACCCCCGCGAGCCGCCCGCTGAAGCTCCCGGCGGCCAGCACCACCTGGTCGGCGACGACCTCGGTGCCGTCGGCGAGGAGCGCGCCCGTCGCTCTCTCCCTCGCGACCGAGAGCCGTTCGGCGGCCGTCCGGTACAGGACCACCCCGGCACGCTCGCAGGCCGTCAGAAGGGCCGCTGCCAGCCGTCGCGGGTCGATCTGGTGGTCACCGTCCACCCGCAGCCCGCCGCGCACGCCCGGCGCGAGCATCGGCTCCAGGCGCCGGCAGTCGCGCCCGCTCAGCCACTCCGACTCCAGCCCCGACTGCTGTTGCAGGGCGTGCAGTTCGCGCAGATGGGACCGGTCGTCGGCGTCCAGGGCGACGGCGAGGGTGCCGCACGCGCGGTAGCCGGTGTCCAGTCCGCTGGCCTCCTCCAGCTCCGCGACGAAGTCCGGATAGCGGCGCGCGGAGGCCAGGTTGAGGCCGAGCAGGGTCTGCTCGCCGTAGTGGAGCTCGGTGACGGCGGCGAGCATTCCGGCCGCCACCTGGGCGGCGCCGCCGCCCGGTGCGGGATCGGCGAGTGCGGTGCGCAGCCCGCGCCGCGCGGCCCGCCAGGCCGTCACGAGACCGATGATCCCGCCCCCGACGACCAGGACGTCGTACGGTTTTCGCTCGGGAACGTGCATGGGCGTCCAGCCCCTCCCTTCGCCGGCATGACCCGGATCAGGTTCGTACGGTCGGAGGCCGGTTCAGCCTCCCTCTCAGCCCGGTCCGCCGGGCTCCCGTGAGTGCTTGTACGGTGGCCAGCCTAATCCTTGGCCCCAGCACACCGTGAGGGAGCGCCCCCGTGCCCCGTTCGCTCGACGGACTCGTCCTCGCACCGGTCGCCGACCAGGCCCCGGGGCAGGTCGGCACCCGCACCCGCTTCACCTATCACGAACAGGACGGCCGGATCTGGGCCGAGTACGCGGGCGGCGACGTCGTACGGGGACATCTCGTGGGCACGCGCGCGGGGGACCGGCTCGACTTCCGGTACGTACAGCTGAAGACGGACGGCACGACCTCGTCCGGGCACTGCCTGTCCGTGGTGGAGCTCACGGCGGACGGCCGCGTTCGGCTGGCCGAGAGCTGGGCATGGGAGTCCCAGGAGGGCAGCGGTACCAGCACGGTCGAGGAACTCTCCTGACGGTACGTCAGATACGTAAGGTGGTCGGGTGAGCGAGCAGAAGCGAATCGTCGTCGTGGGTGCGGGCATGGCCGGGGTGCAGACCGCCGTGGCCCTGCGCGAGCAGGGGCACGAGGGCCCCCTCGTGCTGATCGGCGCCGAACCGCACCCGCCGTACGACCGGCCGCCGCTGTCCAAGGCGGTGCTGCTGGGCAAGACCGAGGGGTCCGCCTTCGAGGTCGACTTCGAGGCGCTCGGCGTCGAACTGCGGCTGGGCACCGAGGTCGTCGCGGTGCGCCCCGCCGACCACGAGATCGACACCCTGACCGGGCCCGTCCCGTACGACGTCCTGGTGCTGGCCACCGGCGCGGACCCGGTCACCCTGCCCGGCACCGTCGACGTCCCCGGCGTGCACCTGCTGCGCACCCTGGACGACGCGCAGCGGCTGCGGCCCGTGCTGGACGCGCAGCAGGACGTGGTGGTCGTCGGCGCGGGCTGGATCGGCGCGGAGTTCACCACTGCCGCCCGCGAGGCCGGCTGCCGGGTGACCGTCGTGGAGGCCGCCGACCGGCCGCTCGCCGGGACGATGCCCGCCAAGATCGCCGCCCCGATGGCCGCCTGGTACGCCGAGGGCGGCGCCGAACTCCTCACCCACGCGCGCGTGGCCGAAGTGGTGCCCGGTGCGGTGGTGCTCGCCGACGGCCGCCGCATCCCGGCGGGCGCCGTCGTCGTCGGCATCGGCGCCAGACCCGCCACCGCCTGGCTGGAGGGCTCCGGCATCGAGCTCGGCCCGGACGGCTCCGTCACCGCCGACGCGTACCTGCGCACCGGTGTCCCCGACGTGTACGCGGTCGGCGACTGCGCCTCCTTCCCGTCCGGCCGCTACGGCAGGCGCCTGCTCGTCCACCACTGGGACAACGCGCTCCAGGGGCCCCGTACGGTCGCCGCGAACATCCTCGGCGGCGCACTTCTGGCCTACGACCCGGTGCCGTACTTCTGGTCCGAGCAGTTCGGCCGCTTCGTGCAGTACGCGGGCCACCACGAGGACGCCGCCGAGATGGTGTGGCGAGGCGACCCCTCCAGTCCCTCCTGGTCGGTGTGCTGGCTGCGCGACGGGGCGCTGGTGGCGCTGCTCGCGGTGGGCCGCCCGCGCGACCTGGCCCAGGGCCGCAAGCTGATCGAGGCGGGTGCCGCACTCGATCCGGCGCTGGCCGCCGACCCTTCCGTACCGCTGAAATCGGCCGTACGGAAGCCGTAGGGGCGGCGGGGGCCGTACGGAAGGGGTTCGGAACTCGTATGGAATGCCCCATTCCGGGCGTACCCGGTTACCGACTGTCAGTCCTGGATGGCACGCTTGTCCTGTGACCGAGATTGACGCAAAGATCGATGCCCTCGTCCCCGCCTGGCTCTACCTCCCCGACATCGCGGAGATGCTCGACCTCCAGGTGACGAAGGTGCGGCAGATGGTGAAGGACGGCCAGCTCATCGCCGTACGGCGCGGTGAGAACCGTTCGCTCCAGGTGCCCGCCGCCTTCATCGACGGAGACCAGATCGTCAAGGGCCTGCCCGGGCTCCTGACGGTGCTCAAGGACGACGGCTTCTCCGACGCGGAGATGCTGGAGTGGCTCTTCACCGCCGACCCGTCCCTGCCCGGCACCCCCGCGCAGGCCCTCAGTGAGAATCGCGGCACGGAGGTGAAGCGCCGCGCCCAGGCGCTCGCCCTCTGACGCGACAGCACCGCGCCACAGGAGGTGCGGCGAGGTGGGCGGGCCCGGACGAGCCCGGGCCCGCCCACCTGCCACCCCCGTGCGGGGGTCGACCCCGTGACGCCCGCGCGACGCGGCGAACACTCCCGCCGCACCCGGCGGGCGGCGCTCCGCGCCCTGGAACCACCCCCGCCACCACCGCGCGTGCGGCGCCCTGCGACGATGCCGCAGGGGCGGCGATCCCTGTCGCACACATCGGGCGGGGAGCGACCCCGTACACGCGCCGCACGGGGGCACCCCCGCGCGCACCGCACGGGGCGACTCCGGGCGCGTACACCGCACGGGAGTGGCTCCGCGCGCGTACGCCGCACGGGAGTGGCTCCGTGCGTACGTATCGCACGGGGGCGACTCCGTGCGCACACCGCACGGGGGACTGCCCCGTCCGACACACCGCACGGGGGACTGCCCCGTCCGACACACCGCACGGGGGACTGCCCCGTCCGACACACCGCACGGGGAACTGCCCCGTCCGGACACACCCGCACCGGGCACGGCCCCGTGCACGCACCCCGGGGGGACACCGCACCATGCCCACGCCTCGCGAGCAGCTCGCCGATGCCCGGCTCTACCTCTGCACGGACGCCCGCAAGGCGCAGGGGGACCTCCCCGGCTTCCTCGACGCCGTGCTCTCCTCCGGCGTCGACATCGTCCAGCTCCGCGACAAGGGCATGGAGGCGGGCGAGGAGCTGGACCACCTGGCCGTCTTCGCCGACGCCTGCCGCCGGCACGGCAAGCTGCTCGCCGTGAACGACCGCGCCGACGTCGCCCACGCCATCGGCAGCGACGTGCTCCACCTCGGCCAGGGCGACCTGCCGGTGCCCGCCGCCCGCGCGATCCTCGGCGGCCCCGACGACGTCCTGATCGGTCGCTCCACGCACGGCGAGTCCGAGGTCGACGCCGCCGTCGCCGAGGACGGCGTCGACTACTTCTGCACCGGACCCTGCTGGCCCACCCCCACCAAGCCCGGCCGCTACGCCCCCGGCCTCGGCCTCGTGCGGTACGCGGCCTCGCTGGAGCAGGACCGCCCCTGGTTCGCCATCGGCGGCATCGACGAGGGCAACCTCGACGAGGTACTCGCGGCGGGCGCCCGCCGCGTCGTCGTCGTCCGGGCCGTCACGCAGGCCGCCGACCCGGCCGCGGCCACCGCCCGACTGGCCGAGCGCATCAGGTCGTACGGGGCCCACGACACCCCGCGCGTGGCTGAATAACTGTCCGAAGGGTGGACAAGAAACCGGCATAACGGACCTTTGTCGTCTGCTTGGTTGGGGGTCCGCCGCGCCGCTGGCTAACCTCTCCGCATGGCCCTTGGCACAGCTTCCACCAGAACAGACCGCGCCCTTACGGTGCGTGAGCTGCTGGAGACCGGAAAGACGTCGTTTTCCTTCGAATTCTCGGCCCGCAGGACCGAGAAGGGTGAGCAGAACCTCTGGAACGCCCTGCGCCGGGTCGAGGCGGTGGCCCCCAGTTTTGTGTCCGTGACGTACGGAGCGGGCGGTTCCACCCGCGAGGGCACCGTCAAGGCCACCCAGAAGATCGCCTCCGACTCCACCCTCACGCCCGTCGCGCACCTCACCGCCGTCGACCACTCGGTCGCCGAACTGCGCAACATGGTCGGGCAGTACGCGGACGCCGGGATCAGGAACATCCTCGCGGTGCGCGGCGACCCGCCCGGCGACCCGATGGGCGAGTGGATCCGGCACCCGGAAGGCGTGACGTACGCCGCCGAACTCGTCGAACTCATCAAGGAGTCGGGCGACTTCTGTGTCGGTGTCGCCGCATTTCCCGAGATGCACCCGCGCTCGGAGAGCTGGGATTCCGACATCCGCCACTTCGTGGAGAAGTGCCGGGCCGGTGCCGATTACGCCATCACGCAGATGTTCTTCGATCCGGAGAGCTATCTGCGGATGCGGGACCGCGTTCAGGCGGCCGGCTGCGACACCCCGATCATTCCCGAGGTGATGCCCGTCACGCTGGTCAAGCAGCTGGACCGGCTGCCGCAGCTCAGCAACGCGCATTTCCCGGACGCGGTGAAAGAGCGGATCCTCGCGGTCAAGGACGATCCGGCCGCTGTACGCTCCATTGGCATCGAGTTCGCCACCGAGTTCTGCGCGACGCTGCTTGCCGAAGGTGTACCGGGAATGCACTTCATCACGCTGAACAACTCGACGGCGACCCTCGAAATCTACGAGAATCTCGGACTGCACGACCAGACGTCACCGCAGACGCAGTCGTAACAGTCACCACAGATGTACTCGCGCCGCCGTGTTCCAGCAGGGGAACCCGCGGCCGCAGGAGAGGGGCGTACATGGGCTGGACGGTCCTCTACATCGCATTCGGCGCGGTCGCGCTGTGGCTGCTCGGCGAAGTGCTGCTGCAGTACAAGGCGCGACTGCGCTGGCGGGTGCTCGCCTTCGGCGGCTTCGCCGTCGTCGTGGTGGGCGTGCTGCTGCCGTCCGTCGTGGTGATCGCGGCGGGCGCCATCGCCTTCGCGGTCGGCCAGACGTACGTCACGCTGTCCTTCCGCCGGGGCTTCTCCACCGGCTGGGCCATCGGCGGCAACCCGGGCGGCAGCAAGCGCCGCAGGGGCGGCGGCGAGGCCACCGCGCAGCAGCAGCCGACGCTCCAGGTCTCCGGCCTTGAGTACGGCGCCCAGGGCGAGCCGGCCGGTGCCGGTTTCGACGGGGCGCACGCCTTCGACGCGCACGGGCAGGACGCGCACGGGCAGGAGAACGGCCAGCCCCCGTCCTACGCCCCGCAGCCGGTGCCGGACGAGACCGGCCAGTACGGCGTGTACGACACCTCGGCGCCCTACGCCGCGGCCTCCGCGGCGCCGCCCGCCCCCGGCCACCAGCCGCAGGGGTACGACGACTTCGGCAGCGGCTCCTACCCCACGTACGGGCAGGACGCGTACGACACCGGGCAGCAGAGTTACGCGGCCTACTCCGACCCGTACATCGGGACGCAGTCGTACGGCGGTGGCGGCGGCGAGTACGACTCGTACGGCGGCCAGCAGCAGATGTACCCGGGCCCGTACACCGAGAACTACCCGCCCGACACGCCCCCCGGCGGCGTCTGGGTCCCGCACCAGCGCGACGGCGAGCACCCGCTGGGCCCGGAGGCCCCGCAGGAACCCGCCGCCTATCCGAACCCCACCTACGACAGCAACGGCCAGTACCGCTACTGAGCCGCCGAGCTCTACCGAACCACCGAGCTCTCCTGAACCACCGAGCTACTGAGTTATCGAGTCCCCGGGCAGCCCCGCCGCCCGGGGACTCGGCCGTTCATGGGACGGGGCCGTCACCGGGAGCCCCGGAAGTCGTCCCCCTCCACGATCAGTCCCGCCACCAGCGCCCCCGACATCCCGGAATGCGCCAGCCCGCCACCCGGGTGCGCCCATTCCCCCGCCGCGTACAGCCCCGGCAGCGACGTGGCATTGGCCGGAGCGAGGAACCGCCCGTCCCGCCCCGCCAGCGCAGGTGCCGCGACAGCGCCCGTCTCCGCCGGAGTCCGGACCTCACGCCACCTGATCCGCCCGCCGAGCCCCGGCACCGCCACCTCTGCCGCGGCGACCATCCGGTCCGCCCAGCCCTCCGCGAGCGACGGCCAGTCGTACCCCGTCCGGGCGGGTGCGGCAGCGGTCAGCACCACTGCCTCATGCCCCTCCGGCCCCTCGCCCGCCGGTCGCAGTGCCGGATCGTCCGGCCGGGACACCCACACGGTGGGAACCGCCCCGCCGCGGTCCCCAGGCCCCGATCGGTCGAAGAGCGCCCGGAGTTCCGCCTCCCGGTCCGGCGGGTGCACCACGCTCCGGTGCACGGCGCCCGCCTCCCGCGCCCCGTCCAGCGCCAGGAACACCCGCACCCGCCCCGCCGGTTCCACCGCCTCCCCGGCGCCGCGCAGGGGCGCGTCCCCGGCCCCGTACGCGGCCCGCCCGCCGAGCAGCGCCGCCAGCCGCTCCGGCGGTACGGCGGCAACCACCGAGTCCGCCTCGACGACCGTCCCGTCGGCCAGCTCCACCCCCGCGGCCCGGCCGTCCTTCTCCACGACGGAGGCGACTTCGCCCTCCGTACCGAAGACGAACTCCACCCGCCGCGCCAGACACCGCTCGTACAGCGCGCGCGCGAGCTCCCGCGTGCCCCCGGACACGTACCAGCTGCCGAAGGTCTGCTCCAGGTACGGCAGTACGGCGGCCGAGGCGGGGGCGTCGCGCGGGTCGAGCCCGTGGCCCAGCGCGTGACTCTCCAGCAGGGCGGCCAGCCGCGGATCGGCCAGCTCCCAGGCCGCCACCTCGGCGAGCGTCCGCGCCTGCCGGGCCGGGCGCATCAGGCGCTTGACGCGCACCGAGGGGTACGGGTCGCGGCCCAGCACCTGCCAGTCGGCGCGCAGCGGTTCTTCGAGGAGAGGGCGCCGGGTGCGGTCCCAGGCGTCCCGCGCCCGGTTCATGAACTCGCCCCAGCGCTCGCCGAGTCCGCGCCCCAGCGACTCCTCCAGCGCGGCGACGACGCCGCCGCGCGAGGCGTTGGGCAGCGCGACCGAGCTGCCGTCGGGGAAGAAGTGCCGGACCGCCGGGTCCACCTGCGCCATGGAGACGAGGGACTCCAGCGGCTCCTTGCCCGTCTTCACGAACACGTCCCGGTACACGGCGGGAAGATGCAGCAGGCCGGGTCCCGTGTCGAAGGCGAACCCGTCCCGCTCGAAGCGGCCCGAGGAACCGCCGTACGTCCCACCGCGCTCGTACACCGTCACCCGGTGGCCCGCGACGGCCAGCCGGGCGGCGGTCGCCATCGCGCCGAGCCCGGCGCCGATCACCACAATCCGTGCCATGTCAGTGACCATAGCGGCACCCACCGACAACGCCGACAACTCAGCCGGGAGGCCCGGCACCCGCTCCCGCCAGCCGTTTCTCCTCGCGGCGCTGGGCCCGTCGGCGCAGGAACCGGCGGATCCGGCCGGCCAGGAACAGCAGTATCACCAGCCCCGCCACCAGCAGCACGGCCACGATGACGGCCGCCGCGACCGGATGGAATATGGCGAAGGTGACGATGCCCGCGACGCCCAGGTCCTCCAGGATGCTGACCGCGATGTTGCTGAACGGCTCCGGCGAGGTGTTCACCGCCATCCGCGTACCGGCCTTGATCAGATGGCTGACCAGCGCGGTCGAACCGCCCACCGCACCCGCCGTGATCTCCGGCAGCGACCCGTTCTGCCCGGCCAGCAGCGCGCCGATCACGGCGCCCGCGACCGGCCGGATCACGGTGTGGATGCTGTCCCACACCGTGTCCACGTACGGGATCTTGTCGCTCACCGCCTCGATCAGGAAGAGGATCCCGGCGACGACCATGACGTCGGTGCGCTGCATCGCGGCAGGCACCTCGTCACTCAGTCCGGTCGCGCCGAATATGCCGAGGAGCAGGACCACCGCGTAGGCGTTGATCCCGCTGGCCCAGCCGCTGGTGAAGACGAGGGGGAGTACGGACACGGACGTGATCGTAACCAGTCCCGGCTGCGGAACCAGAGGTTCCTGCCCGGTCGCCGTCCCGGAACCGGAGGTTCCTGCCGTCGGCGGAAAACACCGGTGCGGCGAGGCTCGATCCCCCCGAGCCTCACCGCACCGGTGCCCTACCCCCCGTAACCCCGTTCCCCGTTGCGTCCAGGGTCCCGCGCCGCTTCCGCCGCCCCGTGTCGGCGGTCTCGGCGCGGGCGCCCCTTCCGTGCTTCCCACTCTCTCGTCCGCGCAGGTGGGAGCTCATCCGCGTACCTACTCATCTCTCGTAGTAGGTACGGATACTCAGAGCTGCGTGCTCACACCCACCCGGACTCAGGCCAGCGGGCCGGCCACCCGCCCGTGCAGCAGCCGCGACAGTGCCGAGTGGACGTCGTCCAGCGAGCGTTCGCTCTGGAAGGCCTGCCAGTCCAGCGCGGCCACCAGCACCATGCCGACCAGCGCGGCGGCGGTCAGCGGGATGTCGATCTCCTCGCTCAGCTCGCCCGCAGCGACGCCCTCGGTGAGGACCGTCTCGACGACGGCCACCGCCTGCTGACGCACCACCAGGAGCGTCGACTGCCACGCCCGGTTGGTGCGCCACAGCTCGGCGACGTACAGCTGGGTGAAGGCCGGGTAGCGGTGGATGAACTCCAGCCCCGCCCTGATCATCGCGTCGAGCGACTCCACCTTGGTGCCGCCCGCCGCGCCGGTGGCGTCGGCCGCCTCCTGGAGGGAGGCGGTGAGCAGCCCGACGCCGTACCGCAGCAGCTCTTCGAAGAGCTCGCTCTTGCTCTTGAAGTTGTAGTACACGGTGCCCTTGGCGACACCGGCCCGTTCGGCGATCTCCTCCACGGTGGTGGAGGAGAAGCCCTGCTCGGCGATGAGGGTCACGGCCGCCTCGTAGAGCTTCTGCCGGGTGTTGCGGCGACGCGTGCTGCTGCTGTCCATGGCGTTGATTCTCACAGGCTGAGCTCGGGGTGCAGTCTGTCCAGGGTCCAGACCTGCTTGCGCCGCGCGGACAGTGCGGTGAGGGCGAGCGCTCCGGCCGTGAAGGCGGCCAGCACGACGCTGCCCGTCCAGACCGGTTCCAGACCGCCGCCCGAGATCAGCCGACGCAGGCCCTCGACGACGTACGTCATGGGCAGGAACGGGTGGATCACGTTGAAGAACGTCGGCGACGTCTGCACCGGATACGTACCGCCCGCCGACGTCAGCTGGAGCATCAGCACCGCGAGCACCAGGATCCGGCCCGCCGCACCGAAGCGCGCGTTGAGCCACTGGATGATGGCCGCGAAGCAGCCCGACACCAGGACGAGGAAGCCGAGGGTGCCGGCGGCGCGCTCCATCTCCAGGCCCAGACCCCAGTGCAGTACGGACATCAGTGCCGCGACCTGGAGCACGCCGAGCGCCGCGACCGGCAGCCAGCCCGCGAAGGCGATCCGCCAGGCGGAGGCCCCGGCGGCCAGGGCCCGCCGGTTGAGCGGCTGGATCAGCATGTACGCGACCATCGCGCCCACCCACAGGGACAGCGGGATGAAGTACGGGGCGAAACCGGTGCCGTAGTTGGGCGCCTTGTGCATCGACTGCGAGGCCAGCTTGACCGGGTCGGCCATCACCTCGGTGCGCTTGTCGCGGGAGTCCTTGTCGTAGTCGGGGATCTTCCCGACGCCGTCGTGCAGCCCGCCGGCCAGCTTGTTGCTGCCGTCGGCCAGCTTGAACAGACCACCGTCCAGGTTGTTGGCGCCGTTCTTGAGCTTGCCGACGCCCTTGTCGAGGTCGGTGGCGCCGGTACGGGCGGAGTTGACGCCGGTGTGCAGCTTGGCGGCGCCCTGGGAGACCTGCTGGGCGCCCGTGTTCAGCGCGTTGACCTTGGCCACGGCCGTCTTCAGGTCGTCGTCCAGGTGCGGGGCCTCCTTGACGAGGGCCTGCGACTTGGACTGGAGGTCGGCGAGACGGGTGTCCAGGGTGGCCAGTTCGCCCTTGCTGTCCTTGACCATCGCGTTGACGTCCTCGGCGACCTTCGCCGCGTTCGCCGCGGCGGTCACCCCCCGCTTCAGCACGGGGCAGGCGCGGTCCTTGACGGGGCCGTCGGCGGGCGCACCGGCCGCGGAGCCGTCCCCGGCCGCGTCGCCCGCCGGGGCGCCGGCCGCGCCCTCGCAGAACTCCTTGTGCACGGCGGCCAGGTCGTTGGCCCCCTTGCGTGCCTCGGTCGCGGCCAGCGGAGCACCCTTGACCAGGGTCTCCAGGTGGTGGCGGGCCGCCTTCGAGGAGTCCGCGACCAGCTGTGCGGCCCGCGCGATCGACTTGCCGTCGTCCTTCAGGTACGGGCGGACCTGGCCCGCCACCCCGTTGACCTTCTGCGCCAGCACCTTCGTGCCGTCGGCGACCTGCTTCGACCCGGCCGCCAGATCGGCCGCCCCGGTGTCGAGGCGCTTGATCCCGCCGGACAGGTTGCCGCTGCCCTTCTTGGCGTCCTTCAGCCCGTCGGCGAGGTCCTTGGAGCCCTTCTTCGCCTTGTCGATGCCGCCGTCGAGGTCCTTGGCACCCTTGGCGGCCTTCTCGGTCGCGTCGTGGATGTCGGAGAACGAGATGAAGATCTTGTCGAGGAAGCCGCGCGAGGCGTTCGTGGAGGCCGCCGTGCGCACCTCGGAGAACACCGACCGGGAGATCTGCCCCACGATGTAGTTGTTGGAGTCGTTGGTGGCCACCTGGAGGGCACCGGTCTCGGGGGAGTCCCCGGAACTGGAGGCGATCCGCTTGCTGAAGTCCGACGGCATGGTCAGCGACAGGTAGTAGGAGCCGTTCTCGACCCCGTCCTTGGCGTCCTTGGCGCTCACCTCCTGCCAGTCGAAGACCTTGCTGTCGAGCAGCTTCCCGGTGATCTCGTCACCGGCGGTGATCTTCTTGCCCGAGGCGGTCGCCCCCTGGTCCTCGTTGACGAGGGCCACGGGAATCTTGTCGAGCCGGCCGTACGGGTCCCAGAAGGACCACAGGTACAGGGCGCCGTACAGCAGCGGCAGCAGCAGGAGCGCCACCAGAGCGGCCCGCGGCAGCTTCCCCCTGCCGAACCGCTTGAGCTCAAGAGCGGCCAGTTTCGGCGAGCGCATCGGCCGTACCTTCCTCGGTCGTGTTCTTCTTCGTCTGCTGCGTCTTCGTCTGCCCGGGTGTCTGCTCGGGTACGGAGTCCCGCACGGTCTCGTCCCGTACGCAGACCCGCAGCGCGTCCTCGGGCGGCTCGCTGCACACCGCGAGGACGGTCGTGCCGCCGGCCGCCACCGACCTCAGCAGCTCCCAGGCCAGCTCGCGCTCGGCGTCGGACAGCTTGAGGTCCGCGTCGTCGAGGGCCAGCAGCCGGGGCGAACCCATCAGCGCGAGCCCCACCGACAACCGCAGCGCCTCCAGGCGCTCCAGGTCCCGTACGGAAGTCCGCTCGCCCTTGGGCAGCGACGCCAGGTCGAGACCCACCGCCGCCATCGCCGCGTCGATCCGCGCCCGCGCCGCCGCCCGGCGCGCCGAAGGGCGCCGCACCAGGGAGCGCAGCGCACCGCCGAACCGGCGCTGGAGCAGGACGCGTTCGCGCAGGTGCTCGGCCACGGTGAAGGCCGGGTCGAGTTCGCTGACCCCGGCCACCGGGCCCAGCGCGCTGAACCGGCGTACCCCCGCCAGCTTCTTCGGCAGCCGCAGCCCGCCCACGTCGGCATGCCCCTCGGTGGCACGCATACGTCCGGTCAGGGCGAGCAGCAGACAGGTGCGGCCGGAGCCCGACGGGCCTTCGATCGCGACGAACGACCCGGCGGGGGCGGCGAGTTCCACGCCCCTGAAGGCCCAGCCGCGCGGCCCCTTGAGGCCGAAGTTCACGGCATGCACCGCGGCACCCTCGGCAGTTGCTGTCCCCGTGTGCGGGCTGTCCACGCACCCTCCCCTTTTGAACTGACCAGTCAGTTCAAAAGTATGCCCTTGGGTCCCTCGCTCAAAAGCCCAGCTCAGGGCCGATTGTCAGTGGCGTCCCTCACAGTGGGCACATACGGCCACAGCGCCGTTACCCGACGATCAGGAGGTTCGTCATGAGTCGCGCTGGTGTCCACACAGATGTCCCCTCCGACGTCCACCCGGTGCTGCGCCGCGCTTCGGCGCCGCCCGCCGCCCTCGACCTGCTCGCCCAGGCCCGCGCGGGCCTGGAGGAGGCCGCCGTCGCCGAGACCGCCAACGAGCGCTACGCCACTGCCCACTTGGTCGCCCTGCGCACCGCCGCGGCCGTCCTGGCGGCCCGGGGCCGCCCCGAACCCACCCCGCGCCGCAGGCAGCGGATACGCAGCGCCTGGGAGGTGCTGCCCGAGACCGCGCCCGAACTGGCCGAGTGGAGCGCCCTGTTCGCCTCGGGGGCCGAGCGCAGGGCCCGTGCGGAGGCGGGGATACGGGGCGCCGCCTCCGCCCGGGACGCCGACGACCTGGTGCGCGACGCGGCCATGTTCCTCCGCCTGGTGGAGCGGATGCTCGTCCTGCAGCCGGTACTGCCCAGGGCCCGGCCGGAGGATGCGGGGCCGGGGCCCGCGCAGGCGCGATGACCTGGGGCGGGCCCGGGGCCATTAGGCTGGGCGGAGCCTTGTCAGCGGGCCCCTGCCCGCACCGTTCACCGAGGAGTCAATGCCGTGTCGGAACCGATGCGCCCCCGCGCCTCCCTCCGTACCGCCGTGGTCTGGGAGGTCCTCAAGGACGCCCTCGACCACCGCGCCAAGGAGACCGGCCGCGACACCCTGGACATCCTCGACACCGGGGGCGGCACCGGGAACTTCGCGGTGCCCGTCGCCAAGCTGGGCCACCGCGTCACCGTGGTCGACCCCAGCCCCAACGCCCTGTTCGCGCTGGAGCGCCGGGCCGCCGAGGCCGGGGTCGCCGACCGTGTCAGCGGAGTCCAGGGAGACGCGCTGGGCCTGTTCGACGTGGTCGAGCGCGAGGGGTACGACGCCGTGCTCTGCCACGGCGTCCTGGAGTACGTCGACGACCCCGCCGAGGGCCTGCGCAACGTGGTGGCGGCCCTGCGCCCGTCGGGCACTCTCAGCCTGCTCGCCGCGGGCAGCGGCGGCGCCGTCCTGGCCCGTGCCCTGGCCGGCCACTTCAACGAGGCCCGCCAGGCCCTCACCGACCCGGCGGGCCGCTGGGGCGAGGGCGACCCGGTGCCCCGCCGCTTCACCGCCGACCAGCTGAGCGAGCTGGCCGACGGCGCGGGCGTCGAGGTCGGCGCCATACACGGCGTCCGCGTCTTCGCCGACCTGGTCCCCGGCGTCCTGGTCGACACCGAGCCCGGCGCCATGGAGGCCCTGCTCAAGCTGGAGGCCGCCGCGGCCGAGCTCCCGGCATTCCATGCAGTGGCCACCCAACTGCACGTACTGGGCGGGAAGCGGTCCTCCGGCGCGGCCCGCTAGCCCCGCAGCACGTCCGGAGCAATGCCCGCGGACCGGCCCCGAAGCCCCGTCACGGCGGCTGATCAGGGACGAGAGCGGGTAGGTGAGGGGTACGGAGTCCGCCGTGGGCCCCCCGATCAGGCTCCGGGCCCCGTATGATCGGAGCACACCGTCGGCATGACGGGTCGGCCGTTGGGGAATGCACGCTTCAACAGCCAAGCCGGCACGGCGGCCCGGATTGGCGAATTGGCGTAGAGGGCGGGTTTCACGGGGGCGATTCCCTGCCTATTCTGAAAGGGCCGCATCCGGTCGCCCCCCGCGACCGACGAGTAGGAGGACTCCGTGCCGCTCTCGGAGCACGAGCAGCGAATGCTCGAGCAAATGGAGCGAGCGCTGTACGCCGAAGATCCCAAATTCGCGACAGCGCTTGAGGGAAGCGGGCTGCGTACGTACACCCGGCGACGGGTCTACCAGGCGGTCGCAGGCTTTCTGGTGGGTATCGCGCTCCTCATGGCCGGCATGGTCGCCCAGGAAATCTGGGTGAGCGTGGTCGGTTTCCTTGTCATGCTCGGTTGTGCCGTCCTCGCGGTCACCGGATGGCGCAAGGCTCCCAAACCGGGCGAGCAGCCCGTTCCTGGCATGGCGCCCGCGGGGCGCCGACAGCCCAGGCAGCGCCGCTCGGTGATGAACCGGATAGAGCAACGGTGGCAGCGCCGCCGGGACGAGCAGGGCTGAGGGCCGTAAGAACGGCCCGAGCGGGACACAAGCATGCGTGAGGGGCGGCCACCTTCGGGGTGGCCGCCCCTCACGCATTGCTGTGTACGTGGGTGGAGCTGGGGCGGGGGGTGCGGCTCCGCCGGGGGCCGCCCCCTTGCCCGCCCGTTCCGCCCCCGGGGGGCGGCCCCGCCGCCCAAGGGGGCTAGGGGGTAGGGGCGGCTTCGCCGCCCAAGGGGGCTCGCGGCGTAGCGGCCCCGCTGCCCAAGGGGGCCTCGGCGGGGTCAGCCCCGCTGCCGCGCCACCCTTCGGAGCAGTGCGGCCGAGCCCCGGCTCCACTTTTCGCTCCAGCGTCCCGTCGTCGCCGAGATGCGTCCGGAGACCGCCCACACCACCCGTACCGCCGACCGGGGCAGCAGCAGGGCCCGCACCCGGGCCCGGCCCTTCGCCGCCGCCCGCAGCCCGGCCCGTACCCGGTGCACATCGTCCACCAGACCGCCGCTCGCCTGCGGCACCGGCGCGTAGAGCACCTGCTCCACCGCACCGGCCGCCCGGTGCACCGCCTCCGCCGAGGGCCCGTCCAGCGCCCCCAGCCGGACGATCCGGGCCGCCGTCCTGCGCGGCGTCTGCGATTCGTCGGGCGTGATGCCCAGGTCCCAGGCCGAGTCGTTGATCTCCCGCCAGGCGGCGAGGGTCCGGTCCGCAGCGTCCGCCGGAGTCCGTCCGTCCGAGGCCAGCCGTCGCGCCCGCACCCTGGTCCGCCACAGCAGCGGCAGCAGTGGCAGGGCGAGGAGCGCGAGCACGCCCGCAGCGATGGCCACGATCGTCCCCGTCGGCGTACCCCGGTCGGTCGGACCGACCGGGCCCGCCTGGGCGTCGCGGCCGCACTCGCCGAGCCTGCGGTCGGCGGCCGAGCAGCTGTCCGACGGCTTCGGGGCGGCGGACGGCGCGGCCGACGCACCGGTGGACGGCTGCACCGCGTCGGTCGGGTCCTGCGACGGGGCCTCCTGCCGGGTGTACTCAGGCGCGCTGCCCCGGGTCGGCGTCGGCTCGAAGCGGGTCCAGCCGAGCCCCTCGAAGTACAGCTCGGGCCACGCGTGCGCGTCCCGCACCCCGACCGACATGAGGCCGCCCGGCCGGGCCGTGCCCGGGGTGAAGCCCACCGCCACCCGCGCCGGAATGCCCAGCGTGCGGGCCATCGCCGCCATCGAGAAGGAGAAGTGGACGCAGAAGCCCTCCTTCTGCTTCAGGAAATTGGCGATCGCCGTCGAACCGGTCCCCGACTGCACCTGGGTGTCGTACGTGAAACCGCCCTCGGAGGCGAACCAGTCCTGCAGCGCGACGGCCCGCTCGTAGTCGTTCGAGGCGTCCTTGGTGACCTGGAGGGCCGTCTGCTTCACCACCGGCGGGAGGTTGCCGGGCACCCGGGTGTACTCCTTGCGGAGATCACCGCGCGCGGCCGGGGCCGCCGCCAGCTGCTCCCTGGTCGGCTGTACGGCCAGGCTGCTCACCTCGTAGCGCACGCCCTTGGTGGTCTGCCCCCGGTCGCCGACCAGGGTGCGGCCCTCCGGTTCGAACCGCCAGCGCCCGGCGATGCTCACCTTCGTCGCGGGGAAGGGCAGCGGCAGCCAGTTCTGCTCGTACGAACCGGCGGCCGCGATGTTGGTGTTGACCTCGGTGACGGGGACCTTGGCGCTCAGTCCGGCCGGTGCGGGCAGCGGATTGGGGATGTCCTCGATCTTCCGCTCGGACGACTTCCAGGCCGTGCCGTCGAACTGGTCCAGGGCCACGATCCGCAGGTACATGTCCTGGGTCTGCTGGGCCGTCGTGCGGTAGCTGAGGACCTCGCGGTCCTCCGGCTGGTTGAGGTTGTCCTGGAGCGAGACCAGGGGGTTCACCGCGGAGATGGTGCCGCCCGAGCCGCCGCCGCGCCCGGGGCCGCTGCCGCCGATCAGCCCGCCGTTCAGGGTGGGCAGCACGGCGGGCACCAGCACGGCGACGCCCAGGGTGAGGAAACCGATGCGGCGGCCGGTACGGACCGGGGCCAGCGGCGCGCTGCCACCGGTCTCCAGGCCCGCCACGGTCTGCCGGGGCTTGCCCGGTGCGGAGCCGCCGAACACCCGGCCCCACTGCGACAGCCGGTCCCGGCCCTCGGCCAGGAGCAGCAGCAGATAGCCGGAGGCCGCCAGCAGGAAGTACAGCCAGCTCGCGCCGCCCCCGGACAGGCCCGCGGCCACCGAGTACAGGGCGAGCAGCGGCAGCCCGGCCGGAGCCGCGCTGCGGAAGGTCACCGCGAGGGCGTCCACCGCGATGCCGATCATCAGCACTCCGCCGATCAGCATCAGCCGGATGCCGTCGGAGGCGGGCGCGGGGATCGCGTACCGGTTGACGTCCGCGGCCCCCGAGCTCAGCAGCCGCCCGAACTCCTCGACCGCGTCGGGACCCGGCAGCACCCCGAGCACCGCGTGGCCCCCGGCGAACATCAGCGTCAGCAGCACCAGGGAGACGACCAGCTGCACCGCCACCGTCAGCGCCCTGGCCAGCGGCACCCGGCGCGCCAGCGCCCCGACCCCCGCCTGCACGGCGACCAGGACGACCGCCTGGAGGAACCAGGCGGCCTGGATCACCAGCGGAATCAGCGCCGCCGCCGCCATCAGGGTGGCGGCCAGCGCGCAGAGCGTCATCCGCCCGCGCCCGCTCATGACCAGCCGCCCGAAATCCCCGACATCCCCGAAGTTCCCGTCTTCATGCTCTTGTTGCCCCCGCCGCCGTTGCGCTGCGCCTCCGCCTGCCGCCACAGGTCGGGCAGCTGCCTGCCCGGCGGTACGCAGACGACCGTCCAGCCCGCGTCGCGCAGCCCCCGCAGCCGCTCCTCGGCCTGCTCGCGCACCGCCACCGCGGCGTCCGGCTCGCAGGTCCACACCGCGCTGTCCGTGACGAAGGCGACCGCCCCGCCGGTGCGCTGGCGCATCTGTGCCGCGAGCGCTCCCTGGGTGCTGTCGAGGTCGCCGAAGAACGCGACCAGCAGGCCCTCGTTGCCGCCCCGCAGGACGTCGTACGAGGGGGAGAGACCGCCGCCCTCGGAGTGCCCGACGACCGCCAGGGTGTCCATCATCAGCCCGGCCGAGTCCGCCGACTCCTGGGTGGAGCCGGTGTATCCGCCCGCGCCGTCGCCCGGCACCGAGGTCCCGGTGTCGGTCAACAGCCTTACCGAAAAGCCCCGTTCGAGCATGTGCACCAGCACCGAAGCGGCACCCGACACCGCCCATTCGAAGGCCGAGTCGGGCCCGGCGCCCGTGTAGGCGTCCCGCCGCGTGTCCAGCAGCACCGTGCAGCGGGCCCGCTGCGGCTGCTCCTCGCGGCGCACCATCAGCTCGCCGTAGCGGGCGGTGGAGCGCCAGTGCACCCGGCGCAGGTCGTCGCCGTGCCGGTAGCCGCGCGGAATGATGTCGTCCTCGCCGGCCAGCGCGAGCGACCGCAGCCGCCCGTCGCCGTAGCCGTTGGCCTCACCCGTGAGCCGTACCGGAGGAAGCGCCTCCACGCGGGGGATCACCGTCAGGGTGTCGTACGCGCTGAACGACCGGCTCAGCTCGCACATCCCGAACGGATCGGTCAGCCGCAGCTGGAGCGGCCCCAGCGGATACCGCCCGCGCAGGTCCGAGCGCACCCGGTACGACACCTCGCGCCGGCCGCCCGCCTCCACCTTGTCCAGTACGAAGCGGGGCCTGGGCCCCAGTACGTACGGCACCCGGTCCTGGAGCATCAGCAGTCCGGTGGGCAGCCGCGAGACGTTGTCCATCCGCAGGTGCACCCGGGCCTCCGACCCGGCGGGCACCCGCGCGGGGGAGAGCCGGCGGCTGCCCGCGACCCGGTAGCGGGTGCGGTACAGCACGGCCACGCACATCAGCGGCAGCACCGCGAGCAGGACTCCCACCCGCAGCAGATCGCCCTGTCCCAGGACGTACGCGCAGACCGCCGCGGCGAGACCGGCCGCCAGGAACGACCGGCCGCGCGTGGTCAGTCCGGCCAGCGCGGCCCGCATCCCGCCCTCCTTGCCCCCGTCGTCCCCGGGAACAGCCGAGGGCCTCCCGGCCGGCATCACAGCGGCCGAACGCCGGGCGCGCTGTTGTAGGGCGGAGCCGGGGTGTTGCCCGTGGGCACCGGAACCCGCTGGATGATCTCCGTGACGACCTGCTCGGCGGTCCGCCGGTTGAGCTGGGCCTGCGCGGTCGGCAGCAGCCGGTGCGACAGCACCGCCACGGCCAGGGCCTGTACGTCGTCGGGCAGCGCGTAGTCCCGGCCGCTGAGCGCGGCGGAGGACTTGGCGGCCCGCAGCAGGTGCAGGGTCGCGCGCGGCGAGGCACCCAGCCGCAGGTCGGGGTGGTTGCGGGTGGCACCCACCAGTTCCACCGCGTACCGCCGGACCGCTTCGGCGACGTGCACCTTGCGGACGGCGTCGATCAGCTTCACGATGTCGTGCGCGTGCGCCACCGGCTGGAGGTCGTCCAGCGGCGAGACGCCGCCGTGCACGTCCAGCATCTGCAGCTCCGCCTCGGGCGAGGGGTAGCCGATGGAGACGCGCGCCATGAACCGGTCGCGCTGCGCCTCGGGCAGCGGGTAGGTGCCCTCCATCTCGACCGGGTTCTGGGTGGCCACCACCATGAACGGGTTGGGCAGCTGGTAGGTCTGCCCGTCGATGGTGACCTGCCGCTCCTCCATGGACTCCAGGAGTGCGGACTGCGTCTTGGGCGACGCGCGGTTGATCTCGTCGCCGATCACGATCTGCGCGAAGATCGCCCCCGGCTTGAACTCGAAGTCGCGCCGCTGCTGGTCGTAGATCGACACACCGGTGATGTCCGAGGGCAGCAGGTCCGGTGTGAACTGGATGCGCCGCACCGAACAGTCGATGGATCTCGCCAGCGCCTTCGCCAGCATCGTCTTGCCGACGCCCGGCACGTCCTCGATGAGCAGGTGCCCCTCGGCGAGGAGCACGGTCAGCGAAAGCCGTACGACCTCCGGCTTGCCCTCGATCACGGCCTCCACCGACCTGCGGACCCGCTCCGCTGTGGTGGTCAGATCCGTCAGGCTCGCTCGATCGTCATAGGTCGTCACCCCGGCCCTCCTCGGCCCTTTCGGGCCGGCGTCACGACGACGCGAGCGGCCCACCCCTCAACACGGACAGCCCCGCCGGAGGGTTCCCGGCGGGATGTCACACACGCATTCTTGTTGCCGTTACCGCTTCGTGTCACTCGCCTGCGGACAAGTGAATGCGAAATGCCGGAGTTGGCGCATTTTTGTGCCAGGTCTTCGCGGTGGGACCGGCTCGGTCAGGCGGGATCGATCTCCCGCAGCAGACCCGTCGTCACGTCGAAGACGAAACCGCGGACGTTTTCGGTGTGCAGCAGGAACGGGGAGGTCCGCACCCGCTGCATCGACTGCCGGACGTCCTGGTCGACGTCCCGGAACGCCTCGACGGCCCAGGAGGGGCGCTGGCCGACCTCGTCCTCGATCTCGTGGCGGAAGTCCTCGGTGAGGGACTCCAGACCGCAGTTGGTGTGGTGGATGAGTATGACGCTGCGGGTGCCGAGCGCCCGCTGGCTGATGGTGAGCGAACGGATCACGTCGTCGGTCACCACACCGCCCGCGTTGCGGATGGTGTGGCAGTCGCCGAGCGCCAGGCCCAGCGCGTCGTGCAGGTCGAGCCGTGCGTCCATGCAGGCGACCACGGCGACCTGGAGCACCGGCCGCGCGTCCATTCCGGGGTCCTCGAACCCGGACGCGTACCGCTGGTTGGCCGCGACGAGCCGGTTGATGACGGTGGCGTCGCCGGAGCCGCCGGGGCCCCCGTGACCTTCGGGAAGGGATGCGGAAGTCGACATGACTATGACGGTACTGGTCAGCCCCCGTGCGGTCCTGCTGTGGAAGGGGACAAAGAAGGTCAACGAGCTTTGTTGTGAGCTAATCCACAGGGGTTGCGGCAGATGTGCACTGCTTCCCTCGTACGGGTGAAAAACCGGTCGGAGGGTCTGTCGCGGGCACGGCACGCGGTGCCCTGCCCGTTGATTGACCGGGAGGACCGGTGGACTAAAGTGACGCGAATCCCGTAGTTCCCCCCGCGCGCGGCAGTTACGTACGGCCCGGCCTCCGCCCGCTCGTCGGTCGGCCCCTGCGGTCGGCTCCCCTTCCCGAGCGGGTGGGGACCGGGCCGTACGTACGTCGTCAGGACCCGCGCGCACCTGCTTCGAGAGGGCGCATGAGCCAGAGTCGACACGTCCCGGTGATGCTCCAGCGGTGCCTGGACATGTTGGCCCCGGCCATCGCCGAGCCGGGGGCGGTCGTCGTCGACTGCACCCTGGGGCTCGGCGGTCACAGCGAGGCCCTCCTCACCCAGTTCCCCGACGTACGCCTCATCGGCCTGGACCGCGACAAGGAAGCCCTCAGGCTCTCCGGCGAGCGCCTCGCCCCCTTCGGCGACCGGGCCACCCTGGTGCACGCGGTCTACGACGAGCTGCCCGAGGTGCTGACGAACCTCGGCATCCCGCGCGTCCAGGGCGTCCTGTTCGACCTGGGCGTCTCCTCCATGCAGCTCGACGAGGCCGACCGGGGCTTCGCCTACGCCCAGGACGCCCCGCTCGACATGCGCATGGACCAGTCCACCGGCGTCAGCGCCGCCGAGGTCCTCAACACGTACGCACCCGGTGAACTGGTCCGCATCCTGCGCCAGTACGGCGAGGAGAAGCAGGCCAAGCGGATCGTCTCGGCGATCGTGCGCGAGCGCGACAAGGAGCCCTTCAGCAACAGTGCCCGCCTGGTCGAGCTGATCCGCGACTCCCTCCCGCAGGCCGCCAAGCGCACCGGAGGCAACCCCTCCAAGCGCACCTTCCAGGCGCTCCGCATCGAGGTCAACGGCGAACTCGACAGCGTGGAGGCCGCCATTCCGGCCGCGGTGAAGGCCGTCTCGGTCGGCGGCCGGGTCGTCGTCATGTCGTACCAGTCGCTGGAGGACCGGATCGTGAAGCAGGTCTTCGCGGCGGGCGCGGCCAACACCGCACCGCCCGGCCTGCCCGTGGTCCCCGAGCGCTACCAGCCCCGGCTCAAGCTGCTCACCCGGGGCGCCGAACTGCCCACCGAGGAAGAGGTCGCCGAGAACCGCCGGGCCGCACCCGCCCGGCTGCGCGGCGCCCAGCGCATCCGGGAGGACGAAGCCGAGTGACGAAGCCGGCCAAGCAGTTGCGGGGGAGGGCGGCACGGCTGTCCCAGCTGTTGCCGCCGGGCCCCGGTCAGGCGGCCCGCACCCCCTTCGTGCTGCTGGTCGTGGTGCTCCTCGGCGGCGGGCTGATCTGCCTGCTGATGCTGAACTCGGCACTCAACGAGGGCTCGTTCAAGCTGAACGACCTCAAGAAGCAGACCACCGAACTCACCGACGAGGAGCAGCAGCTCCAGCGCGACGTCGACGACCGCTCGGCCCCCGGCGCCCTGGAGCGCCGGGCCCGCGAGCTCGGCATGGTCCCCGGCGGCTCGCCTGCCTTCCTCGACCCCGACGGCAAGGTCAGGGGCACCCCCAGCGAGGCGCCGCCGCCGGAGCCGGCCCCCGAACCCGTACGCCCGCAGCGGGCACCCGCGGCCCCGCAGGGATCACTCGCCCCGGCGTCCCCGTCTGCACAGGCGTCCCCGGCCGCCCCCGCTTCCGCCGCGGCCTCCGCCGCCCCCACGAGCCCCGCGAGCCCCTCGGCCCCCGCGAGCACCTCGCGTCGCTCGGACCGCGCGGACGCTCCGCGCACCCCCGCCACGCCTCCGCCCGCGCAGCCGTCCACGACGTCTGAGCCCCCGACGACTCCCGGCAGGTGACGCAGTGCCCCCGAAGGCTGTGCCCCCGAAAGAACCGCGCCGACGGGTCCCGGCCCCCGGCCGCCCGTCCGCCCGCAAGCCTGCCGCCGGCCGCAAACCCGCGGCCGGGCCCGCCGCCCGTGCCCCGAAGGCGGGCGCGAAGGGCAAGCAACTGCGGCTCGGCAGCCCCAAGCCCCGGCTGCGGCTCGTCGGGCTCGGGCTGACGCTGGTGATGTTCGCCTTCGTCGTACGGCTGTTCCAAGTGCAGGCCGTGGACGCGGCCACGTACACCGACAAGGCCGAGGCGCAGCGGCAGACCAAGCACACCCTGACCGCCGAGCGCGGCGAGATCACCGACCGCAGCGGCATCGCGCTCGCCGCCAGCGTCGACGCGCACGACATCACCGCCGACCCGTTCCTCTACACCCCCGAGCAGTCCAAGCTGGCCGACGCCCCGCAGCAGGCCGCCGCGGTGCTGGCCCCGATCCTCGGCAGGCCCCAGGCCGAGATCGCCAAGAAACTGGCCACCCCCAAGACGCGCTACGTCGTCCTCGCCCGCCGCCAGACCCCGCAGATCTGGAAGCAGATCAAGGACCTCAAGAGCGTGTACGGGGACCGGGCCGCCGCCGCGAACAAGAAGAAGCCGGACTCCGCCGCCAACCTCCTCGGCGGCATCCTCCAGGAGCCCAGCAGCACCCGCGTGTACCCCAACGGCGACCTTGCCGCCGGAATACTGGGTTACGTCAACGCCGCCGGACGCGGCGCCGGCGGCCTGGAGGTCAAGCTGGACGAGGAGCTCGCGGGCAAGGACGGCGAGATCACCTTCGCCCAGGCCAACGGCCGCCGGGTGCCCACCGCGGGCGCCAACGAGACCCCCGCCGTGCCCGGCTCCGACATCGAGCTCACCATCGACCGCGACATCCAGTGGGCGGCCCAGAACGCCATCGAGCAGCAGGTGAAGAAGTCCAAGGCGGACCGCGGGTACGTCATAGTGCAGGACACCCGCACCGGCGAGGTACTGGCCATGGCCAACGCCCCCGGCTTCGACCCCAACGACCTCTCCCAGGCGAACTCCGCAGCCATGGGCAACGCCGCCCTCCAGGACGCCTACGAGCCCGGCTCCACAGCCAAGATCATGTCGATGGCGGCCGTACTGGAGGAGAAGGCGGCCACTCCCGACACCCACGTCGTGGTGCCCAACCGGCTCCAGCGCGGCGACCGCCTCTTCAAGGACGACATCGACCACCCGACCTGGTACCTCACCCTCAACGGGGTCCTCGCCAAGTCCTCCAACATCGGCACCATCCTGGCCACCGGCGAACTCGGCGACACGCAGCCGGAGGCCAACAAGGTGCTGCACTCCTACCTCACCAAGTTCGGCATCGGCCGCCGCAGCGGACTCGGCTTCCCCGGCGAGACGCCCGGCATCCTGGCGCCGCCGGAGAAGTGGTCCACCTCGCAGCAGTACACGATCCCCTTCGGCCAGGGCCTGTCCCTCAACGCGATGCAGGCGGCCTCCGTGTACTCCACGATCGCCAACGGGGGAGTGCGCATCGAGCCCACCCTCGTACGCGGCACGAAGGGCCCGGACGGCCGCTTCACCCCCGCGCCCGCGCCCAGGAAGACCCGCGTCGTCAGTGACAGGACCGCGCAGACGCTCTCCCGGATGCTGGAGTCCGTCGTCGACGACGAGGAGGGCACCGGCACCAAGGCGCGCATCCCCGGCTACCGGGTCGGCGGCAAGACCGGCACCTCCAACCGGGTGGACCCGCAGACCGGCCGCTACAAGGGCTACACCGCCTCCTTCGCCGGATTCGCCCCCGCCGACGCACCCCGGATCACCGTCTACTGCGCCATCCAGAACCCCACGAAGGGCAGCTACTTCGGCGGCCAGATCTGCGGCCCGATCTACAAGCAGGTCATGGAGTTCGCCCTGAAAACCCGGCAGGTCGCCCCGACCGGCGGCAAGCCCCCGCGCCTCCCGGTCACCTTCGGTCCGGGGGACTGAACCGGAATCCCGAGTACCCATGCGGAAACCCTCAGTGACAACCCTCACCAACGACCTCCGAAAACGGGTTGCGCAGGCCCCCTGCTTTCGCCCGGAACCCATCCCGCCGGGTACGCTCACCGCCGTGCCACACGCTGATCAGTCCCAAACCACCCAGAAGGACGCTCCGGTGAACTACCCCGGAGCGCCCAGGCCGGACCGGGTCCGCCCGACGACCCTCGGGGAGCTGGCCGAACGGCTGGGCATCGAGTCCCCAGGACCTGGAGAGACCACAGGAATCACCCACGACTCCCGCGCGGTCCGCCCGGGCGACGTCTACGCCGCGCTGCCCGGCGCCCGCCTGCACGGCGCCGACTTCGCCTCGCAGGCCGCCGAACTCGGCGCCGCCGCCGTCCTCACCGATCCGGCCGGGGCCGAGCGCGCCGCCGCGACCGGGCTGCCGGTGCTGGCCGTCGAGAACCCCCGCTCCCGGATGGGCCAGCTCGCCGCCGACATCTACGGAAACCCCGGCCGCGACCTGCTCCAGATCGGCATCACCGGAACCTCCGGCAAGACCACCACCGCGTACCTCGTCGAGGGCGGCCTGAAGCAGGCCGGAGACCTCCCCGGTCTCATCGGTACGGTCGAGATGCGGATCGGCGACGAGCGCATCAAGTCCGAGCGGACCACCCCCGAGGCCACCGACCTCCAGGCCCTCTTCGCCGTCATGCGCGAACGCGGCGTCAAGTCGGTCGCCATGGAGGTCTCCAGCCACGCCCTGGTGCTCGGCCGGGTCGACGCCTGCGTCTTCGACGTCGCGGTCTTCAACAACCTGAGCCCCGAGCACATGGAGTTCCACTCCGACATGGAGGACTACTTCCGGGCGAAGGCACAGCTCTTCACCCCGGAGCGGTCCCGCCTCGGCGTCCTCAACCTCGACGACGAGTACGGCCGCCGCCTGGTCACCGAGGCCGGCGTACCCGTCATCACGTTCTCCGCCGAGGGCCACCCCGACGCCGACTGGCGCGCCGACAAGGTGGAGATCGGACCGCAGTCCAGCACCTTCACCGTGCTGGGACCCAAGGGCGAGCACGTCAGTGCGACCGCCCCGCTGCCCGGCACCTTCAACGTCGCCAACACCCTCGCCGCGATCGTCACCCTGGCCGCCGCCGGGTACGACCCGCAGACCGCCGCCGACGGCATCGCCGCCGTCCCCGGCGTCCCGGGCCGCCTGGAGCGAGTCGACGCGGGCCAGGACTACCTCGCCGTCGTCGACTACGCCCACAAGACGGACGCCGTCGAATCGGTCCTGCGCGCCCTGCGCAAGGTCACCGAGGGACAGCTGCACATCGTGCTGGGCTGCGGCGGCGACCGCGACCAGCAGAAGCGGGCCCCGATGGGCGCGGCAGCAGCGAGGCTCGCCGACACCGCCGTACTGACCTCGGACAACCCCCGTTCCGAGGACCCCCTCGCCATTCTCGCCACCATGCTCGCGGGCGCCGCCGAGGTGCCCGCGCACGAGCGCGGCGATGTCGCCGTCTTCGAGGACCGGGCCGCCGCCATCGCCGAGGCAGTCGCCCGCGCGAAGAGCGGCGACACCGTCCTCGTGGCCGGCAAGGGCCACGAACAGGGCCAGGACATCGCCGGAGTGGTACGCCCCTTCGACGACCGCAAGGTGCTGCGCGACGCCATCGAGCGCCGCCGGCACGAGATGGGATGAAGCAGTGATCGCCCTCTCCCTCGCCGAGATCGCCGACCTCGTCAGCGGACAGACGCACGACATACCGGACACCGGTCTTGAGGTCACGGGCCCGGTCGTCATCGACTCCCGTCAGGTGCGGCCCGGTGCGCTCTTCGCCGCGTACGCCGGCGAGCACGTCGACGGACACGACTACGCACAGCGCGCGATCGACGCGGGCGCGGCGGCCGTGCTGGCCACCCGCCCCGTCGGCGTGCCCGCGATCGTCGTCCCCGACGTGACCGAGGCGCTCGGCGCCCTCGCCCGCAGCGTCGTCGCCCGCCTGGGCGCCGACGTCGTCGCCCTCACCGGATCCGCGGGCAAGACCTCCACCAAGGACCTGATCGCCCAGCTCCTGGAGCGCAAGGCCCCCACCGTCTACCCGGCGGGCAACCTCAACAACGAGATCGGCCTGCCGCTGACCGCGCTGCGCGCCGCCGAGGACACCCGGCACCTGGTCCTCGAAATGGGCGCCCGCTACGTCGGCGACATCCGCTACCTCACCGGGCTCGTCCCGCCGCGCATCGGCCTCGTCCTCAACGTCGGGACCGCGCACGTCGGCGAGTTCGGCAGCCGCGAGAAGATCGCCGAGGCCAAGGGCGAGCTCGTGGAGTCGCTCCCGGCCGACGGCGTCGCCGTACTCAACGCCGACGACGGCTACGTACGGGCGATGGCGTCGCGCACCAAGGCGCGGGTGCTGTACTTCGGCGAGTCGGACACCGCGGACGTACGTGCCGAGAACGTCCGGCTCACCGAGCAGGGGCAGCCCACCTTCACGCTCCACACACCCTCCGGGTGCAGTGACGTGACCATGCGGCTGTACGGTGAGCACCACGTGTCGAACGCGCTCGCCGCGGCCGCCGTCGCCCATGAGCTGGGCATGTCCGTCGACGAGATCGCCGTGGCGCTCTCCGAGGCGGGCACCCTCTCCCGCTGGCGCATGGAGGTCACCGAGCGTCCCGACGGCGTGACGGTTGTCAACGACGCCTACAACGCGAACCCCGAATCCATGCGAGCCGCCCTGCGCGCGCTCGCGTCCATGGGCAAGGGGCGGCGGACCTGGGCGGTGCTCGGTCACATGGCCGAGCTGGGGGACACCTCGCTCGTCGAACACGACGCGATCGGACGGCTCGCCGTCCGACTCAACGTCAGCAAGCTGGTCGCAGTCGGGGGCAGGGAAGCGTCCTGGCTGCAACTGGGCGCCTATAACGAGGGTTCGTGGGGTGAGGAGTCGGTGCACGTGTCCGACACGCAGGCGGCGATCGACCTGTTGCGCGGGGAACTGCGTCCGGGAGACGTCGTGCTGGTGAAGGCATCCAGGTCGGTCGGCTTGGAGAAGCTCGCCCAGGCACTGCTCGATCCCGCCACCGAGGGTGAGGTCCAAGGCGCATGAGCCAGATCCTCTTCGCAGGGGCCATCGGCCTCTTCCTGACGCTCGTCGGCACCCCGCTGCTGATCAAGCTGCTGGCCCGCAAGGGCTACGGCCAGTTCATCCGTGACGACGGCCCCCGCGGCCACCACGGCAAGCGCGGTACGCCGACCATGGGCGGCATCGCCTTCATCCTGGCCACGCTCATCGCGTACGCCCTGACGAAGGTCCTCACCTCCAGCCAGCCCACCCTCTCCGGCGTGCTGGTGCTGTTCCTGATGGCGGGCATGGGCCTGGTCGGGTTCCTCGACGACTACATCAAGATCGTCAAGCAGCGTTCGCTGGGCCTGCGCGCCAAGGCGAAGATGCTCGGCCAGCTGATCGTCGGCATCGCCTTCGCGGTGCTCTCGCTCAACTTCGCCGACAGCCGCGGCCAGACCCCGGCCTCCGACCGGCTCTCCTTCGTCACCGACTTCGGCTGGTCGATCACACCCGTGCTGTTCGTGGTGTGGGCGCTGTTCATGATCCTCGCCATGTCGAACGGCGTGAACCTCACCGACGGCCTCGACGGACTCGCCACCGGCGCCTCCGTGATGGTCTTCGGCGCGTACACCTTCATCGGCCTGTGGCAGTTCCAGGAGTCCTGCGCCAACGCGACGGCCCTGACCAACCCCAACGCCTGCTTCGAGGTCCGCGACCCGCTCGACCTCGCGGTCGTCGCCTCGGCGCTGATGGGCTCCTGCTTCGGGTTCCTGTGGTGGAACACCTCGCCCGCCAAGATCTTCATGGGCGACACCGGTTCCCTGGCACTGGGCGGCGCGCTCGCCGGTCTGGCGATCTGCTCCCGCACCCAGCTCCTGATGGCCATCCTCGGCGGACTCTTCGTCCTCATCACCATGTCGGTGGTCATCCAGGTCGGCTCCTTCAAGCTGACCCGCAAGCGGGTCTTCCGGATGGCACCGCTCCAGCACCACTTCGAACTCAAGGGGTGGTCCGAAGTCCTTGTCGTGGTCCGCTTCTGGATCATCCAGGGCATGTGCGTGATCGTCGGTCTCGGTCTCTTCTACGCAGGATGGGCAGCCGGCAAGTGACCACCTGGCAGAACAAGCACGTCACCGTCGCCGGCCTCGGCGTGAGCGGCATCAGCGCCGCCCGCGCCCTGGCCGGCCTCGGCGCCCGCATCACCGTCGTCGACGGCGGCGACAGCGCCACGCACCGGGCCCGCGCAGCGGAGCTCCAGAGCGAAGGCATCGCCGTACGTCTCGCGGACGCGCACACCCTCCCGGCGGACACCGACCTGGTCGTCACCTCCCCGGGCTGGAAGCCGGACAGCCCGCTCTTCGCGCACGCCGCGAAGGCGGGCGTGGACGTGGTCGGCGACGTCGAGATCGCCTGGCAGCTGCGCGGCCCCGGCGCCGCCCCCTGGCTGGCGATCACCGGCACCAACGGCAAGACCACCACCACCCAGATGCTCGCGTCGATCCTCACCGCCGCCGGACTGCGCACCGCCGCCGTCGGTAACATCGGTACGCCGATCATCGACGTGGTCCTCCAGGGCGACGCGTACGACGTCCTGGCCGTCGAGCTCTCCAGCTACCAGCTGCACTGGGCCCCCTCGCTGCGCGCCCACTCCGCCGCCGTCCTCAACCTGGCGCCGGACCACCTCGACTGGCACGGCTCCATGGACGCCTACGCCGCCGACAAGGGCCGCATCTACGAGGGCAACCAGGTCGCCTGCGTCTACAACGTCGCGGACGAGGCCACCGAGAACCTGGTCCGCGAGGCCGACGTCGAGGAGGGCTGCCGCGCCATCGGCTTCACCCTCGGCACCCCCGGGCCCTCCCAGCTCGGCATCGTCGACGGCATCCTGGTCGACCGCGCCTTCGTGACGAACCGGCAGAAGAACGCCCAGGAGCTCGCCGAGGTCTCCGACGTCACCCCCGCCGCCCCGCACAACCTCGCCAACGCCCTCGCGGCGGCGGCCCTGGCCCGTGCGTACGGCGTCAAGCCCGCGGCCGTACGGGAGGGCCTGCGCGCCTTCCGCCCCGACGCGCACCGCATCGAGCACGTCGCGGACGTCGCGGGCATCACGTACGTCGACGACTCCAAGGCCACCAACACCCACGCCACCGAAGCCTCGCTGGCGGCCTACGAGTCCATCGTCTGGATCGCCGGCGGCCTCGCCAAGGGCGCCGCCTTCGACGACCTCGTACGGAAGTCGGCCAAGCGGCTGCGCGGCGTCGTGCTGATCGGCGCGGACCGCGCGCTGATCGCCGAAGCCCTCGCGCGACACGCGCCCGAGGTGCCGGTGGTCGACCTCGACCGGACCGACACTGGGGCGATGTCGGCGGCGGTCCGTGAGGCGACTGCACTCGCGCGGCCGGGGGACACGGTGCTGATGGCCCCGGCGTGCGCCTCGATGGACATGTTCGCCAACTACAACAGGCGCGGCGAGGCATTCGCCGACGCCGTACGCGAACTGATCCAGGACGGACCGGCCGCGGACGGGCCGGCGCGCGGCCGGTAGGCTCCCACCCCCGGCCGCCCGGCCCCGGTCCGCTCATCGGCGCACGAGTTGTTGGAGGGGACCTGCGAGATGCCGGCCACGGCCAGAGACAAGCCACGGGTACGTCCCGCCGCTCCGCGCGGGCAGGCGGCCCCACGCCGCCCGCGCGGCCCCGGCAGCCCCCGCAAGCTCTACGAGCAGCTCCGCAGGGCCTGGGACCGCCCCCTGACGGCGTACTACGTCATCGTCGGCAGCGCCCTGCTCATCACCGGCCTCGGCCTGGTGATGGTCTACTCCGCGTCGATGATCACGGCACTCCGCTACGACCTGCCCGGCTCGTACTTCTTCCGCAAGCAGCTCCTGGCCGCCGTCATCGGCGGCACCCTGCTGCTGGTCGCCTCCCGGGTGCCGGTCAAGCTGCACCGTGCACTCTCCTACCCGATGCTGGCCGGCACCGTCTTCCTGATGGCGCTCGTCCAGGTCCCCGGGATAGGGCACGAGGTCAACGGCAACCAGAACTGGATCTCCGTCGGCGGCCCCTTCCAGCTCCAGCCCAGTGAGTTCGGCAAGCTGGCGCTGATCCTGTGGGGCGCCGATCTGCTCGCCCGCAAGCAGGACAAGCACCTGCTCGGCCAGTGGAAGCACATGCTGGTGCCGCTCGTTCCGGTGACCTTCATGCTGCTCGGGCTGATCATGCTCGGCGGCGACATGGGCACCGCGATGATCCTCACCGCGATCCTTTTCGGCCTGCTGTGGCTGGCCGGAGCCCCCACCCGGCTGTTCGCGGGCGTCCTCGGCTTCGCCGGCGTGCTGGGCTTCGTACTGATCAAGACGAGCGACAACCGGATGGCCCGCCTCGACTGCATCCTCCGTACGGAGATGGGTCCTGACGGGCAGTGCCAGCAGGCCGTGCACGGAATCTACGCACTGGCCTCGGGCGGATGGTTCGGATCCGGGCTCGGTGCGAGCGTGGAGAAATGGGGTCAACTCCCCGAGCCCCACAACGACTTCATCTTCGCCATCACCGGCGAGGAACTGGGTCTGGCGGGGACGCTGTCGGTACTCGCCCTGTTCGCGGCCCTAGGCTATGCGGGTATCCGCGTGGCCGGACGCACGGAGGACCCCTTCGTGAGGTACGCCGCGGGAGGTGTGACCACCTGGATCATGGCGCAGGCCATGGTCAACATCGGTGCGGTGCTCGGCCTGTTGCCGATCGCCGGTGTCCCGCTCCCGCTGTTCTCCTACGGGGGCTCCGCCCTGCTGCCGACCATGTTCGCCGTAGGGTTGCTGATCGCCTTCGCGCGTGACGACCCGGCGGCGCGGGGCGCACTGGCCATGAGGCGCCCCGGGACGAGATGGAAAACGATGAGACGGCGCGTCACCAAGCGTCCGTCCGGAGAGCGGTGAATTTCGGTGCATGTCGTACTCGCCGGTGGGGGGACCGCCGGCCACATCGAGCCCGCGCTCGCCCTCGCGGACGCCCTGCGCAGGCAGGACCCCACCGTGGGGATCACGGCCCTCGGCACGGAGCGCGGTCTGGAGACCAGACTGGTCCCGGAGCGCGGCTACGAACTCGGCCTCATTCCGGCCGTCCCGCTGCCCCGCAAGCCCACCCCTGAACTGATCACCGTCCCCGGGCGGCTGCGCGGCACCATCAAGGCCGCCGAGCAGATCCTGGAGCGCACCAAGGCCGACTGCGTCGTCGGCTTCGGCGGCTACGTGGCGCTGCCCGGCTACCTCGCGGCCAAACGCCTCGGGGTGCCGATCATCGTCCACGAGGCCAACGCCCGCCCCGGCCTGGCCAACAAGATCGGTTCGCGGTACGCGGCCGCCGTCGCGGTCTCCACGCCCGACAGCAAGCTGCGCGGTGCCCGCTACATCGGCATCCCGCTGCGCCGCACCATCGCCACCCTCGACCGGGGTGCCGTCCGCCCCGAGGCGCGCGCCGCGTTCGGGCTCGACCAGAACCTGCCGACGCTGCTGGTCTCCGGCGGCTCGCAGGGCGCCCGCCGGCTCAACGAGGTGGTCCAGCAGGCCGCCCCGTACCTCCAGCGCGCCGGAATCCAGATCCTGCACGCGGTCGGTCCGAAGAACGAGATGCCGCGCGTGGACAACATGCCCGGTATGCCGCCCTACATCCCGGTACCGTACGTGGACCGGATGGACCTGGCGTACGCCGCGGCCGACATGATGCTCTGCCGCGCGGGCGCCATGACCGTCGCCGAACTCTCCGCCGTCGGGCTCCCGGCCGCCTACGTCCCGCTGCCTATCGGCAACGGCGAACAGCGGCTCAACGCCCAGCCGGTGGTCAACGCCGGCGGCGGACTGCTGGTGGACGACGCGGCCCTGACCCCCGAGTGGGTCCAGGGCAACGTGCTGCCGGTGCTCTCCGACCCGCACCGGCTGTACGAGATGTCGCGCGCGGCAGCGGAGTTCGGCCGCCGGGACGCCGACGAGCTCCTCGTCGGCATGGTCTACCAGGCGATTGCCGCACGCCGGGCCGGCTGACCGGCCCCCTATGCAGGAGGCGACAAGCACGTGGCCGGACCGACCACCCGTGAACGCGGTACGAAGAAGCAGAGCGGTCCGGCCGCGCCCCGGGCGCCCCGAAAGGGACGCCCGGGGCGCTTCCCGCGAATTCCCGTCGGCCGCCCGGTGGTTCTGCTGCTGGCCGTGTCGATCCTGCTCGCGGGTGGCGGGGTCTGGGCGCTGTACGGCTCCCAATGGCTGCGCGTGGAGCGGGTCAAGGCCGTCGGCACCCGCGTTCTGACACCCGCTGAGGTGGTGGCTGCCGCCGACGTGCCGACCGGAGTGCCGATGATTTCGGTCGACTCCGGCGCCATAGAGGACCGGTTGCGCAAGGAACTGCCGCGTATCGACACGATCGACGTCGTCCGGTCGTGGCCGCACGGAATCAGCCTGAAAGTGACCGAGCGAAAGCCGGTGCTGCTCATCGAAAAGGGCGCAAAGTTCGTCGAAGTGGACCACCAGGGTGTGCGGTTCGCCACTGTGACGAAAGCCCCCCGGGGGGTACCCAGACTGGAATTGGACGCGCGGAGCTCGCCGAGTCTGCGCCGCTTCGGTGAACAGCGGCTGCTCGGCGAGGCGGTGCGTGTCACGGGTGAACTCGGCCCGGCCCTGACCCGTAACCTGACGGCGGTGAAAGTGACTTCGTTCGACTCGATCACACTGGAACTGACCCGCGCCCGGAGCGTCTTCTGGGGCAGCGGCGAGGACAACGCGGCCAAGTCCCGGGCTCTTCAGGCCCTGATGAAAGCCGTGCCGGACGCCCGGCACTTCGACGTCAGCGCGCCCAGCGCACCTGCCGCCAGGGCGAGTTGACGGAGACTCGGGCAGGTCGGGCCCCTGGTTGGTCAGCGATATGGGTGATCACATAGGGTGAAAAGAAAAACGGGAGGTTCGGCGTGTTCGTTGAACGCGCACCACTTGTCGACTTAGTGTCCTGTTCGGAAGAGTCCAAGGAACAGACACACTGGTAACCCTAAACTTCAGCGTTAGGGTTCGGGTCGGCGTTCGGACCGTCCCAAATCGGCATCAGTCGTCGCGGCGCTGCAAACTCCGTGGCGGCACGTAAATCGAGGCGAGAGGCCTTCGACGTGGCAGCACCGCAGAACTACCTCGCAGTCATCAAGGTCATCGGTGTCGGCGGCGGTGGTGTCAATGCCATCAACCGGATGATCGAGGTCGGTCTGAAGGGCGTCGAGTTCATCGCCATCAACACCGACGCGCAAGCGCTGTTGATGAGCGACGCCGACGTCAAGCTGGACGTCGGCCGTGAACTCACCCGAGGACTTGGCGCCGGCGCCAACCCCGACGTCGGCCGGAAGGCGGCAGAGGACCACCGCGAGGAGATCGAGGAGGTCCTCAAGGGGGCCGACATGGTCTTCGTGACGGCAGGCGAGGGTGGTGGCACCGGAACCGGTGGCGCACCCGTCGTCGCCAACATCGCCCGCTCGCTGGGCGCCCTGACGATCGGCGTGGTCACCCGCCCGTTCACCTTCGAGGGCCGGCGGCGCGCGAACCAGGCGGAGGACGGCATCGCCCAACTCCGCGAAGAGGTCGACACCCTCATCGTCATTCCCAACGACCGGCTGCTGTCGATCTCCGACCGTCAGGTCTCGGTCCTCGACGCCTTCAAGTCGGCCGACCAGGTCCTGCTGTCCGGTGTCCAGGGCATCACGGACCTCATCACCACCCCCGGTCTGATCAACCTCGACTTCGCCGACGTCAAGTCGGTCATGTCCGAGGCAGGTTCCGCGCTCATGGGCATCGGCTCGGCGCGCGGCGACGACCGTGCGGTGGCGGCGGCGGAGATGGCGATCTCCTCGCCGCTCCTGGAAGCCTCCATCGACGGCGCCCGTGGCGTACTGCTCTCCATCTCCGGTGGCTCCGACCTCGGTCTCTTCGAGATCAACGAGGCCGCCCAGCTGGTCAGCGAGGCCGCCCACCCGGAGGCCAACATCATCTTCGGCGCCGTCATCGACGACGCCCTGGGCGACGAGGTACGGGTCACCGTCATCGCCGCCGGATTCGACGGCGGACAGCCGCCGGCCCGGCGCGAGAACGTGCTCGGCGCGGGTGCCGGCAAGCGCGAGGAGAGCGCCCCGGCCTCGCGTCCGGCGCCCGAGCCCGTGCGGCAGCCCAACATCGGCTCCGTACCCGTGCGCGAGGAGGCCCCGGCCCCGGTCGAGCAGCCCGCGCCGGTCAGCGAGGCCCCGGCCCCGCAGGCCGCCCCGCACGTCCCGCCGGCCCGCCCTTCGTACGCGGACAGCGCGGCCGAGGAGCTGGACGTCCCGGACTTCCTGAAGTGACCGGAAGCGTTAAGTGATACAGCGGTACGACGACGAGAGCGGCGCGCACTTCGCCTTCACCGACAGGTGGGGCGGGGTGAGCGCCGTTCCGTACGAGCAGCTCAATCTCGGCGGCGCGGTCGGCGACGACCCCTCGGCCGTACGGGAGAACCGCCGCCTGGCCGCAGAGTCCCTGGGGCTCGACGCGGCGCGGGTGGTCTGGATGAACCAGGTCCACGGGCGGGACGTCGCCGTGGTCGACGGGCCCTGGCCCGCGGACCGCGAAATCCCCGCCGTCGACGCGGTCGTGACCGCCCGTCGGGGACTCGCCCTCGCGGTGCTGACCGCCGACTGCACTCCCGTGCTCCTCGCCGACCCGGTCGCCGGAGTGACCGGGGCGGCGCACGCGGGACGGCCCGGGATGCTGGCGGGGGTGGTGCCCGAGGCGGTGAAGGCGATGGTCTCGCTCGGCGCCGACGTCTCCCGCATCCACGCCTGGACCGGGCCCGCCGTGTGCGGGCGCTGTTACGAGGTGCCCTCGGACATGCGTGCGGACGCTGCCGCGATCGAGCCCGCCTCCTGGGCCGAGACCAGCTGGGGCACCCCGGCGGTCGACGTCACCGCCGGAGTGCACGCCCAGCTGGCGGCGCTCGGGGTGCTCACGCGGTCGCAGTCGCCGGTGTGCACACGCGAGTCGGGCGACCACTTCTCCTACCGGCGGGACCGCACCACGGGGCGGCTCGCCGGATATGTCTGGTTGGACGGGTAGGACATGACGGACCGTACGGAAGACGCCGGGCCCGCGAGGCCCTCGGCGCGCAAGGACGAACTCGCCGCGAACCTGGCGCAGGTGGAGGAACGTATCTCTTCCGCTTGTGCAGCTGCCGGGCGCGCACGCGCGGACGTGACCCTGATCGTCGTCACCAAGACCTACCCGGCGAGCGATGTACGGCTGCTCGCCGAGCTGGGGGTGCGTCATGTCGCCGAGAACCGCGACCAGGACGCCGCCCCCAAGGCCGCCGAATGCGCCGATCTCCCTCTGACCTGGCACTTCGTCGGTCAGTTGCAGACCAACAAGGTCCGCTCGGTGGTCGGTTACGCGGACGAGGTGCAGTCGGTGGACCGGCTGAAGCTGGTCACCTCGCTGTCCTCGGCCGCGGTGCGGGCGGAGCGCGAGATCGGCTGTCTGCTCCAGGTGGCCCTGGACGCCGGGTCCGGCGAAAGGGGCGAAAGGGGTGGCGTATCCGCCGACGGCGTGGCGGAGCTGGCCGCCGCGGTGGACGCCGTGCAGGGGTTGCGGCTTGACGGACTGATGACCGTGGCGCCCCTCTCCGGTGAGTACGCCGGGCGCCAACGGGCGGCCTTCGAGCGGCTGATGGAAATCTCGTCCCGCCTGCGCACCGCACATCCGGCTGCCACCATGGTGTCTGCGGGAATGAGTGCGGACCTGGATGAGGCGGTGGCTGCCGGTGCGACACATGTACGCGTCGGCACTGCGGTACTCGGTGTCCGTCCTCGCCTCGGGTAACGTCGCGAAGCAAGTCGGACCACAGCAGAAAATATGGTCATCCCCACTATTCAGTGGGCAGGCCCAGTGGATCGCGGGTACTTGGTGACGAGGCCGATCCACCACAGAGCGGAGGACTCAGGAAATGGCCGGCGCTATGCGCAAGATGGCGGTCTACCTCGGCCTCGTGGAGGACGATGGTTACGACGGCCGGGGCTTCGACCCCGACGACGACTTCGAGCCCGAGCCGGAGCCGGAGCGTGACCACCGGCGGCACCAGCCCCCGCACCAGGTCGAGCGGGAGCGGGACGAACCGGTACGAGTAGTACAGCCGCCCGCCCCCCGAGAGCCCGTTCAGCTTCCGGCGGAAAGCGGACGACCTGCACGAATCGCCCCCGTGGCGTCCATCACACCTGAACGTCCGAGCCTGGAGAAGAACGCACCGGTGATCATGCCCAAGGTCGTGTCCGAGCGGGAGCCGTACCGCATCACCACGTTGCACCCCCGGACCTACAACGAGGCCCGTACCATCGGGGAACACTTCCGCGAGGGCACTCCGGTGATCATGAATCTCACGGAGATGGACGACACGGACGCGAAGCGACTTGTCGACTTTGCCGCGGGACTGGTCTTCGGTCTGCATGGCAGCATTGAGCGAGTGACGCAGAAGGTGTTCCTGTTGTCGCCTGCTAACGTCGATGTCACGGCGGAGGACAAGGCCCGTATCGCAGAGGGCGGTTTCTTCAACCAGAGCTGACAGAGCCGAGAGCAGGACAACCGGAACAACCGGCCACGAAGGCCGGACTGAGGCGAGAGCCAGGGGAGAGGGACGCACGGGAATGGGCATCGCACTGGACGTGATCTACATCGCGCTGATGTGCTTCCTGGTCGTGCTGATTTTCCGGCTCGTCATGGACTACGTCTTTCAGTTCGCGCGTTCATGGCAACCCGGCAAGGCGATGGTGGTCGTTCTGGAGGCCACTTACACTGTCACCGATCCACCGCTCAAGCTTCTGCGGCGGTTCATTCCGCCGCTGCGTCTCGGGGGCGTGGCACTCGACCTGTCCTTCTTCGTTCTGATGATCATCGTCTACCTCCTGATCAGTGTTGTGAACAACATTGCGAGCAGGGTGTGAGCGATACGGTCTTGCCGACTGCCGACGACTACGTAGAGGTGAAGAAGAGATGCCGCTGACCCCCGAGGACGTGCGGAACAAGCAGTTCACGACCGTCCGCCTTCGAGAAGGCTATGACGAGGACGAGGTTGATGCCTTCCTCGACGAGGTCGAGTCCGAACTGACCCGTCTGCTCCGCGAGAACGAGGACCTGCGCGCCAAGCTGGCCGCGGCGACCCGTGCAGCAGCGCAGAACCAGCAGCAGCAGGGCATGCGCAAGCCGGAGCCGCAGGACAACCGGCCCGGTGGCCCGGGCGCGCCCGTCCCCGCGGCCATATCCGGTCCGCCTCAGCAGCAGCAGCCCCCGCAGCAGCAGATGCAGCAGCAGGGTGGCCCGCTCCAGCTCCCGGCCGGCCCGGGTGGCCACGGCCCCGGCCCGCAGCAGCAGGGCCAGCACGGTCCCGGCCCGATGGGTCAGGGTCCGATGCAGGGCCAGCACGGTCCCGGCCCCATGGGCCAGGGTCCGATGCAGGGCGGCATGGGCCAGGGCCCGATGGGCGGCCCCATGCAGCAGCCGCAGCAGATGCAGCCCCCGCAGCAGCAGATGCCGCAGCCCGGTGGCGACAGCGCCGCCCGCGTGCTCTCGCTGGCGCAGCAGACCGCTGACCAGGCGATCGCGGAGGCCCGTTCCGAGGCCAACAAGATTGTCGGCGAGGCGCGTTCGCGTGCCGAGGGTCTGGAGCGGGACGCCCGTGCCAAGGCCGACGCGCTGGAGCGGGACGCGCAGGAGAAGCACCGCGTCGCGATGGGCTCGCTGGAGTCCGCCCGCGCCACGCTGGAGCGCAAGGTCGAGGACCTGCGCGGCTTCGAGCGCGAGTACCGCACGCGTCTGAAGTCCTACCTGGAGTCGCAGCTGCGTCAGCTGGAGACCCAGGCCGACGACTCCCTCGCTCCGCCGCGGACCCCGGCGACGGCATCCCTGCCGCCGGCCCCGCAGATGAGCAGCACCATGGCTCCGGCCGGTGCGGGCTCGATGGGGCACTCGATGGGTGGCAACCCGTCGATGGGTGCGCCGTCCATGGGCGGGCAGTCGAACGGTGCGCAGTCGTACGGCGGGCAGCAGCAGATGACGCCGGCGATGACCCAGCCGATGGCACCGGTCCGGCCGCAGGGGCCGCAGCCGATGCAGCAGGCGCCTTCGCCGATGCGTGGGTTCCTGATCGACGAGGACGACAACTGAGGCGGCTGGTGCGCGTGATGAGCGCGTAGCCGTCGGCAGGCTGAGGGGTGGGCCCTGGGACTTTGGTTCTGGGGCCCACCCCTTTTTTTGGGGGGTGGGGGCGGTGGGGGGCGGGCCAGGGGGGCGCCCCCTCCGCGCCCCATCCCGCTGTGCTGTATCTGCGGCTGCCGCCGCGTGGCGCTGGGAGGGTTGTGCGGTGTCGCGCCTGCGGCGGGCCCGGGGAGTGCCCCTCCCCGCCCCTTCCCGCTGTGCTCGATTTGCGGCTGTCGCCGCGTGGCGCTGGAAGCGTTGTGCGGTGTCGCGCCTGCGGCGGGCAGGCGCCCCTCCCCGCCCCTTCCCTAAACCGCTCCGCGGGGCCAGGGGTTCGTTGCCCGCGGGCTGGTGGGTGGTTGCTCGCGCAGTTCCCCGCGCCCCTAACTACGAGTACTCAGGGGCGCGGGGAACTGCGCGGCCAGCCAAGAACTCACCTGCACATGACCACCGTCCGTGGCGGGGCTCGCCACCTGCCCGCCCACCCACTCGCCCGTACGGGCCGGGGTCTGGGGCGGAGCCCCAGTTTCGGGAAGGGGCGGGGAGGGGAAACGCTCGCGCAGCGGACCCCGCCCCCACCAACGCTCCCCACGCGGCGGCAGCCGCAAATGTCGCAGCCGGGAAGGGGCGGGGAGGGGAAGGCCCCGCGCAGCGGACCGAACGTGGGGGATGGCGAAGGGGCCCGAGGGTGGTTGCCTTCGGGCCCCTTTGGGTGGGGTTAGATCTTGTGCAGGTGGAAGGTCAGGGACAGGGGCTCGTCCTTGAAGGGGGTGCCGTAGGTGTCGTCCGCCGGGCCCTCCGCGTAGTCCGTGGCGAGGACCTCGTCGGCGATGAGACCGGCGTGGGCCGTCAGGGCCTCCGTGGTTTCCGGGGACGTGGCGGTCCAGCGGACCGCGATCCGGTCGGCGACGTCCAGGCCGGAGTTCTTGCGGGCCTCCTGGATCAGGCGGATCGCGTCACGGGCCAGGCCTGCCTTGCGGAGCTCCGGGGTGATTTCGAGGTCGAGGGCGACCGTGGCGCCGGAGTCCGAGGCCACCGACCAGCCTTCGCGCGGGGTCTCCGTGATGATCACCTCGTCGGGGGTGAGGGTGATCGTTTCGCCGTTCACCACGAGGGGGGCCTCGCCCGAGCGCAGGGCCAGGGAGAGGGCTGCCGCGTCCGCCGCGGCGACCGCCTTCGCCACGTCCTGGACGCCCTTGCCGAAGCGCTTGCCCAGGGCGCGGAAGTTCGCCTTGGCAGTGGTGTCCACCAGCGAGCCGCCGACCTCCGAGAGGGAGGCGAGGGAGGTGACGTTCAGTTCCTCGGTGATCTGAGCCTGGAGTTCGGGGGAGAGGGCGGGGAAGCCGGCGGCGGCCACCAGGGCGCGGGAGAGGGGCTGACGGGTCTTCACGCCCGACTCCGCCCGGGTGGCCCGGCCCAGCTCGACCAGGCGGCGTACCAGCGCCATCTGCGTCGAGAGGGTCGGGTCGATGGCCGTCAGGTCGGGCTTCGGCCAGGTGGAGAGGTGGACGGATTCCGGGGCGTCCGGGGTGACCGGGACGACCATGTCCTGCCAGACCCGCTCCGTGATGAAGGGGGTGAGGGGGGCCATCAGGCGGGTGACCGTTTCGACGACGTCGTGCAGGGTGCGCAGTGCCGCCTTGTCGCCCTGCCAGAAGCGGCGGCGGGAGCGGCGCACGTACCAGTTGGAGAGGTCGTCGACGAAGGCGGAGAGGAGCTTGCCCGCCTTCTGGGTGTCGTACGAGTCGAGGGCCGAAGTGACCTGGTCGACAAGCGCGTTGAGCTCGGAGAGGAGCCAGCGGTCGAGGACCGTGCGGTCGGCCGGGGCCGGGTCGGCGGCGGACGGCGCCCAGTCGGACGTGCGGGCGTAGAGCGCCTGGAAGGCGACCGTGTTCCAGTACGTGAGGAGCGTCTTGCGGACGACCTCCTGGATCGTGCCGTGGCCGACGCGGCGGGCTGCCCACGGGGAGCCGCCGGCCGCCATGAACCAGCGGACCGCGTCGGCGCCGTGCTGGTCCATGAGGGGGATCGGCTGCAGGATGTTGCCCAGGTGCTTGGACATCTTGCGGCCGTCCTCGGCGAGGATGTGGCCGAGGCAGACCACGTTCTCGTAGGAGGACTTGTCGAAGACGAGGGTGCCGATCGCCATCAGCGTGTAGAACCAGCCGCGGGTCTGGTCGATGGCCTCCGAGATGAACTGCGCCGGGTAGCGCTTCTCGAAGATCTCCTTGTTCTTGTACGGGTAGCCCCACTGCGCGAACGGCATCGAGCCCGAGTCGTACCAGGCGTCGATCACCTCGGGCACGCGCGTGGCGGTGAGGGCGCAACCCTCGTGCGTACAGGCGAAGGTGACGTCGTCGATGTACGGGCGGTGCGGGTCGAGGGAGGAGTGGTCCTCGCCCGACAGCTCGGAGAGTTCGGCGCGGGAGCCGATGCAGGTGAGGTGGTTGTCCTCGCAGCGCCAGATGGGGAGAGGCGTGCCCCAGTAGCGGTTGCGGGAGAGGGCCCAGTCGATGTTGTTGGTGAGCCAGTCGCCGAAGCGGCCGTGCTTGACCGTGTCGGGGTACCAGTTGGTCTTCTCGTTCTCTTCGAGGAGACGGTCCTTGACGGCGGTCGTACGGACGTACCAGGACGGCTGCGCGTAGTAGAGCAGTGCCGTGTGGCAGCGCCAGCAGTGCGGGTAGCTGTGCTCGTACGGGACGTGGCGGAAGAGCAGGCCGCGGGCGGCCAGGTCCTCGGTGAGCTTCTCGTCGGCCTTCTTGAAGAAGATGCCGCCTACGAGGGGGACTTCCTCCTCGAAGGTGCCGTCGGGGCGGACCGGGTTCACGACGGGGAGGCCGTACGCCTTGCAGACGAGGAGGTCGTCGGCGCCGAAGGCGGGGGACTGGTGGACGAGGCCGGTGCCGTCCTCGGTGGTGACGTAGTCGGCGTTGACGATGTAGTGCGCTTCGGAGGGGAACTCCACCAGGTCGAAGGGGCGCTGGTAGGTCCAGCGCTCCATCTCGGCGCCGGTGAAGGACTCGCCGGTCACCGCCCAGCCTTCGCCCAGGGCTTTTTCGAGGAGGGGCTCGGCGACGACGAGGTTCTCCTCGCCGTCGGTGGCGACGACGTAGCGGACGTCGGGGTGGGCGGCGACGGCCGTGTTGGAGACCAGGGTCCAGGGGGTCGTCGTCCAGACCAGGAGCGACGCCCGGCCCGCGAGGGGGCCGCCGGTGAGGGGGAAGCGGACGAAGACGGAGGGGTCGACGACCGTCTCGTAGCCCTGGGCCAGCTCGTGGTCGGAGAGGCCGGTGCCGCAGCGGGGGCACCAGGGGGCGACGCGGTAGTCCTGGGTGAGGAGGCCCTTGTTGAAGATCTCCTTGAGGGACCACCAGACGGATTCGACGTACTCCGGGTCCATCGTGCGGTACGCGTCGTCCAGGTCGACCCAGTAGCCCATGCGCTGGGTCAGCTCGGCGAAGGCGTCGGTGTTGCGGGTGACGGACTCGCGGCACTTGTCGTTGAACGCGGCGATGCCGTAGTTCTCGATGTCCTTCTTGCCGCTGAAGCCGAGTTCCTTCTCGACCGCCAGCTCGACGGGCAGACCGTGGCAGTCCCAGCCCGCCTTGCGGCCGACGTGGTAGCCCTGCATCGTGCGGAAGCGGGGGAAGACGTCCTTGAAGACGCGGGCCTCGATGTGGTGGGCGCCGGGCATGCCGTTGGCGGTCGGCGGGCCCTCGTAGAAGACCCACTCGGGGCGGCCCTCGGAGGCCTCCAGGGACTTCGAGAAGATCTTGGCCTGGTCCCAGAAGTCGAGCACGGCGTGCTCCAGGGCGGGCAGGTCGACCTGGGCGGGGACCGGGTTGTACTGCTGCTGCGGCTTCGGCGGTGTCATCGGGCGCTCTTCCTCCGGCGGACGTCGTTCTTCCGTCGGAGGGACGAGAACCGTGCGGCTCCCGCGGTACCACCCTCCTTGGCCCCGGACGACGTACGCCCGCGGCCCCCTCATTGGGGTCGCGCTGCCGGGTCTAGTCACCGCCGCTGCTGCGGGGCTTTCTTCCGGCGGCTCAGGGGTGATGCTTCGCGCCGTGCTCGCCCCCGGGCTCTCACCGTCCCCGGATCGCTCATCGCTGCGTGCGGCGCTACTCGGCCCCTTCGAAGCCTTTCGCTCCGGCCAGTGTACGGGGCGGGGTGTGCGACGGCAGACCGGTTTTCCGGGGTACGGGGCGGGGCGGGCGGTCCGCCGAGGGTGAGAGGCGGGGTGACCCGAATGGCCATACGGCGGTGTGCGGACTGCGGGCACGCGCGCGAGGGGCGGTTACCCGGCGGAGAGCTGGGCACAACGGATGCAGGTCTGTCTCGATACGGCGTGGGGAGGGCAGAACCGACGGCGTGCCCCGTTGCCGCGGTGCTGAGGTCGATTTATCGTCCCAGCACGATTCGCGTGCAAGATCACAAAATGTGAAGGGGCCGCGGCCATGGTGGCTGACAAGACCGCCGGAACGAAGAAATCGGCGTCGACGAGAACCACCGGAACGGCGGCCGGGAAGCAGTCCGCCGAGGAGGAACAGAGCGCGGCCCCGGCGAAGAAGACCGTGGCGAAGAAGAGTGTGACGAGCAAGAGCGTGGCGAAGAAGGCGGTGGCCGGGAAGGCTGCCGTGAAGAAGGCGGCTCCGGCGGCGAGGAAGGCGGCGGAGGCCGGCGTACCCGACGGGGCGGAGGCCGCACCGGCCACCGCGAAGAGGACCACGGCGAAGACGACCGCCGCCGGGAAGACCGCGGCCAAGAAGACGGCTGTCAAGAAGACGGCTGCCGGGAAGACCGCGGCGAAGAAGGCACCGGCGAAGAAGACGGCGGCCGGCAAGGCCGTGGCGGAGAAGGCGGCTTCCGAGGCTCCTGCCGAGGCGGCCGGAAAGCAGGCCGCACCCGCGGCCGAGGGGGCGGCAGCGGCCGCGGAGACGGGAGCCGAGACAGTGGTGGCGAAGAAGAGTCCGGGCGGGGCCACGACAGCCAGGAAGAAGGCGGTCCCGGCCGCCCGCACGACGACCCCGGTGGTGCCCGGCCAGCTCGCCGTACGCCCGGGTGAGGACCCGTGGACCCCGGAGGAGATCGCCGAGGCGCGGGCCGAGCTGGACAGCGAGATCCTGCGGCTGCGCGCCGAGATCGCCTCCCTGGAGGAGGCGCTCACCGGGCTGATGCGCGACTCGGGCAACGGCGCCGGTGACGACGACGCGGACACCGGCAGCAAGAACATCACCCGCGAGCACGAGATGTCCCTCGCGGCCAACGCCCGCGAGATGCTGGAGCAGACCGAGCGGGCCCGCGACCGGCTCGACTCGTGGACGTACGGCATCTGCGAGAACTGCGGAAATCCGATCGGGAAGGCCCGGATGCAGGCCTTCCCGCGCGCCACGCTCTGCGTCGAGTGCAAGCAGAAGCAGGAACGGCGCTACTGAGCGGGACCGGTCGGTGCCGCCCGTGACGGGAGGCACCGACCGGGGCTCGTGGGGTGTGCGGCAGGGGTCATGAGCCCTCGGAGTCCGCACGTGTGTGCCGTACTCTCGTGGTCACTGTGACTTCCCCGGGGAAGCCGCGGCAGTCAGGTACGAGGGCGAGGGACTTACGTGGCAGAGGCGGAGCGCATCATCGGTACTCCAGAGGTGGAGGGAGCCGGGCCGGAGCAGTCCTCGCAGGACGAGGGCGCTGCGGGAAAGGCTGCCGAGGGAGCCGAGGGGACCGCAGAGGCTGCCCCGGAGGCCGCCGGTGACGACACGGTCAAGGACGCGGCGAAGGATGCGGACGAGTCCGAGTCCGAGGCCGAGTCCGAGGCCGGCGCCGGCGAGGCCGCGCCCGTCGGGAAGGGCAGGCGGAGGCTGGCGATCCTCTTCGTCGTCGCACTGATCGCCTACGCCCTCGACCTCGGTACGAAGCTCCTCGTGGTGGCCAAGCTGGAGCCCAGCGGCGAGACGATCGACGTGATCGGCGAGCTGCTGCAGTTCCGGGCGATCCGCAACCCGGGTGCCGCCTTCGGCTTCGGCGAGGCGTTCACGATCATCTTCACCATCATCGCCGCCTCGGTGATCGTGGTGATCGCCCGGCTGGCGCGCAAGCTCTACAGCCTGCCCTGGGCCATCGCGCTCGGGCTGCTGCTCGGCGGTGCGCTGGGCAACCTCACCGACCGGATCTTCCGTACGCCCGGATTCCTGGAGGGGGCGGTCGTCGACTTCATCGCGCCCGCCAATTTCGCCGTCTTCAACCTCGCCGACTCGGCGATCGTCTGCGGTGGCTTCCTGATCGTGATCCTGTCGTTCAAGGGGCTGGACCCGGACGGGACCGTTCACAAGGACTGAGGTCGCGGGGAGGGGGCCAGGGGTGCGGAGGGGCTTTCGGTAAGGGCTTGTCGGTGCGGTCCTGCATACTCGACGGGTGAGTACGATTCCCGAGATCCGCACCCTGCCCGTTCCCGATGGCCTTGAGGGCGAGCGCGTCGACGCCGCCATTTCCCGGATGTTCGGGTTTTCCCGGACCAAGGCGGCCGAGCTCGCCGCTGCCGGAAAGGTCCAGGTCGACGGCTCGGTGGTCGGGAAGTCCGAACGCGTGCACGGCGGGGCCTGGCTTGAGGTCGAGATGCCGGCGCCGCCGTCCCCCGTACAGATCGTCGCCGAGCCCGTCGAGGGCATGGAGATCATCCATGACGACGACGACGTCCTGGTGATCGTGAAGCCGGTGGGCGTCGCGGCCCACCCGAGCCCTGGTTGGACCGGGACCACCGTCATCGGCGGCCTGGCCGCCGCCGGGTACCGGATCTCGACGTCCGGGGCCGCCGAGCGCCAGGGCATCGTGCACCGGCTCGACGTCGGTACGTCGGGGCTGATGGTCGTCGCCAAGTCCGAGCGGGCGTACACCTCGCTCAAGCAGCAGTTCCGCGAGCGCACGGTCGACAAGCGCTACCACGCGCTGGTCCAGGGGCACCCGGACCCGATGAGCGGCACGATCGACGCGCCGGTGGGGCGCCACCCGAACCACGACTACAAGTGGGCCGTCGTCGCCGAGGGCAAGCCCTCCGTCACCCACTACGACCTGATCGAGGCCTTCCGGGCCGCGAGCCTGCTCGACATCAAGCTGGAGACCGGGCGCACCCACCAGATCCGCGTGCACATGTCGGCGCACCGGCACCCGTGCGTGGGCGACGTGACGTACGGCGCCGATCCGACGATGGCGAAGCGGCTGGGGCTCACGCGGCAGTGGCTGCACGCGATGCGGCTCGGGTTCACGCACCCGGGGAGCGGGGACTGGGTCGAGTTCGAGAGCCCGTACCCGGACGACCTGCAGCACGCGCTGGATGTGATCCGGGCGGAGAGCGAGTGACCGCCGCCGTGGCCTTCGTGGTGCGGGAGGCGGTGGGGGCCGGGGACCTCGATGCGTGCTTCGCGGTGCGCAGGGAGGTCTTCGTGGTCGAGCAGGCGGTGCCCGAGGAGCTTGAGTACGACTCGTACGACGAGAGCGCGGTGCATGTCCTGGCGGTCGCGGAGGACGGTACTCCGCTGGGCACCGGGCGGCTTTTGTGCGGGGCGGACGCGGTCGGGAAGACCGGGGCCGGGGTGGAGGTCGGGTCGCTCGGGCGGCTTGCGGTGAGGGCGGGGGCTCGGGGGCTGGGGGTCGGGGGTGCTTTGGTGCGGGGCATTGAGGACGTGGCCCGGGCTCGGGGGCTGCTGGCGATGGATCTGCATGCTCAGACTCAGGCGCTGGGGTTTTACGAGCGGTTGGGGTATGTGGCGTACGGGGCGGAATTTTTGGATGCGGGGATTGGGCATCGGGGGATGCGTAAGGGGATTTGAGGGGGGTCGCGTGGGGGTGGGGCGGGCTTCTGGGGTGGGGGCCGTGGCGTAGGTGGGGCGGGGGTGGGGGGGGCGGCTCCGTCGGGGGCCGCCCCCTTGCCCGCCCGTTCCGCCCCCGGGGGCGGCCCCGCCGCCCAAGGGGGCGGGGCAACGGGTGCGGCTCCGCCGGTCAAGGGGGCGGGGGCGTAGCTCCGAGGGGGTGGGGGTGTTGGGGCGGGTTTGGGGGGTTCGTGGCAGGCTTGGGGTCTTGATCGCTTCGAGTGGCCCGGAGGGCAACCCGTGGAGCAGATGGCCCTCTTGTTCGTGATGTTGCTCGGGGCTGTGGTCTCGGTGCCGCTCGGGGAGCGGCTGGGGCTGCCGGCGCCGGTGCTGATGACCTTGGCCGGGGTGGTGCTGGCGCTCATCCCGTTTGTGCCGAATCCGGATATTCCGCCGGAGTTCATTCTTCCGCTGGTGCTGCCGCCACTGTTGTACGCGGCCGTTCAGCGGACTTCCTGGCGGCAGTTCACCGCCAACTTCCGGCCCATCCTGCTGCTGGCCGTGGCGCTCGTCTTCGTGACCACGGCCGCCGTCGCCGCCGTCGCCAATGCCATGGTGCCCGGCCTGCCGATCGCCGCCGCGGTCGCGCTCGGGGCGCTCGTCGCGCCGCCCGACCCGGTCGCGGCCACCGCCGTGGCGGGTTCCCTCGGACTGCCCCGGCGTCTGGTGTCGATCCTGGAGGGCGAGGGGCTGTTCAACGACGTCACCGCGATCGTGCTGTACCACGTGGCGATCGGGGCGGCCGTCAGCGGAACGTTCTCCTGGCCCAGGGCGATGGGGGAGCTGGTGCTGTCCGCGGTCGTCGCCGTCCTGGTCGGCGGCGGGCTCGGCTGGCTCAGCAACAAGCTCATGGGGTACCTCGGTGACCCGACGCTGCAGATCGGGCTGACGCTGCTGGTGCCGTTCGTCAGCTACGTACTGGCCGAGGAGTTCCTCGGATCGGGCGTGCTGGCCGTACTGACGTCCGCGCTCTACCTCGCCTCGCACGCGGTCGACGCCGACGACGTGATGGGGCGGCTGGCCGGGCAGACCTTCTGGCAGGTCGTCGACACCCTGGTGACCGGTGTCGCGTTCGGTCTGATCGGGCTCGAACTGCACTACGTCTTCGGGCTCGCGGACGGGCGGCTCTGGGAGATGCTCGGCTGGGGTGCGGCGGTGGCGGGCGTGGTCATCGGCGTACGGCTGCTGTGGCTGCTGCCCGCGACCTGGCTGGCGAAGCGGTTGCACAAGCTGCGCGATGTGGATGAGGAAATTCCGACGACCTGGCGGGAGACCGTCGTCATGTGGTGGTCGGGGATGCGCGGGGTGGCCTCGGTCGCCCTGGTGCTGGCCATTCCGCTGAAGACGGACGCGGGGGAGCCCTTTCCGGCGCGGGACGAGATCGTCTTTGTTGCGTTCTGCGTGATCATGACGACGTTGGTGCTGCAGGGGCTGACGTTGCCGTGGCTGGTGCGGAAGCTGGGGGTACGGGCGGACACGGACGCCGAGCGGGAGCTGGAGCACGCCCTTGCCGTACGGGCCGCGAAGGCCGCGCGGCGGCGGCTGAAGGAGATCGAGGAGGTCGAGGAGCTGCCGGAGGACCTGTCGGAGCGGTTGCAGCGGGCGGCCTTCGACATCGGGGCGCGGATCAGTCCGGACATGGTCGACGAGGAGCGGCGGGAGGCGTTTGCTTCGCGGGCGGGGCGGGTGAAGTCGATGATGCGGATTCAGAGGGAGATGATGTCGGCGGCGAGGCATGAGGTGTTGGCGGCGAGGAATGAGGTGGGGGCGGATCCGGAGGTGGTGGATCGGGTGCTGCATCAGTTGGATTTGCGGAGTTTGAGGTGAGGGTGGGGGTCGCTTTCTGTGGGGAGGGTGGGGCCACTGTCTGCGGGGTGGGGGCCGGGGCGTAGGTGGGGCGGGGCGGAGGGTGCGACTCCGTCGGGGGCCGCCCCCTTGCCCGCCCGTTCCGCCCCCGGGGGGCGGCCCCGCCGCCCAAGGAGGCGGGGCAACGTGGGCGGCCCCGCCGCCCAAGGGGGTGGGCGGCGCCCAGGGGGGTGGGGTTAGCCGCGGCCGGTGTGGGGGTGGGGGGTGGAGAGGGCTCGGGTGGGGGGTGGGGATTCGTCGTCCGGGGTGCGGATCTGGGCGTTGTTGGTGTGGAGTTCTTCCGGGTGAGGGGCCGGGGTGTCCGGGTCGGCCGGGGGGCGGGCCGCTTCGGCGGTGCTGACCTTCGGCAGGGCGTAGGGGTGGTGTTCGCAGAGCCAGCCGATGAGCTGCTCGCGGACGGCGCACCGTACCGTCCAGATGTCGTCGGCGTCCTTCGCGGTGACCACCACCCGCACCTCCATGGTGTTGGGCGTGGAGCCCGTCACCGCCAGGCTCCAGTCGCGGCCGTCCCAGGAGGGGGTGGTCGCCAGGATCTCGCGGAGTTTCTCGCGCATCTCCGCCACCGGGGCGTGGTGGTCCAGCTGGAAGTAGACCGTGCCGGTCATCTGGGCGCCGCCGCGCGACCAGTTCTCGAACGGCTTGCTGGTGAAGTACGACACCGGCATCGTGATGCGGCGCTCGTCCCAGGTGCGTACCGCCAGGAAGGTGAGGGTGACCTCCTCGACCACGCCCCACTCGCCGTCCACGACCACCGTGTCGCCCAGCCGGACCATGTCGCCGAACGCGATCTGGAAGCCCGCGAAGAGGTTGCCGAGCGTCGACTGGGCGGCGACACCGGCGACGATGCCGATGATTCCGGCCGAGGCGAGCATCGACTTGCCGACCGTCTGCATGTTGGGGAAGGTCAGCAGCATGGCCGCCACCGCGACGACGGCGACGAGCGCGGTCACGATGCGCATGATCAGCGTGACCTGGGTACGGACCCGGCGGACCCGGGCCGCGTCCCGCGACTGGAGCGAGGCGTACCGCGCGTACGAGCTCTCGACGACGGTCGCGGCGACCCGCACGATCAGCCAGGCGGTCGCGGCGATGAGGATCAGGGAGAGGACCTGGCCGATGCCGTCCTCGTGCTCCTCGACCAGTTTCAGGTTCGTCTGGTCGTACGCGCCTCTCAGGAGCGCGGCGAGCAGCACGACCATGAGGGGCGGCCGGCAGCGGCGCAGCAGCCCCCACAGCGGGGTCTCGTGGTGACGGGCATCGGCCCGGCGCAGCACGACGTCGACCACCCAGCCGACGAACAGCGTGAGCACGACCGAGCCGCCCAGGACGATCAACGGGCGCAGTACGTTCTCCATGACTCCGACGCTAACTGGCAGGATTGCGGAATGGACATCATTCTTTTCCACTCCGTCTACGGTCTGCGCCCGGCCGTGAACGACGCGGCCACGCGGCTGCGTGCTGCCGGGCACCAGGTGCACGTGCCCGACCTCTACGAGGGGCAAACCGCAGGAACCATGGAGGAGGGCCGCGAGCTCCTCGAAACGATCGGCCGCGACGAGCTGCTGCGGCGTGCCGTGGTCGCCGCAGCACCCCACTCCGACAAGGGCCTGGTCTACGCCGGGTTCTCCTGGGGCGGCTCCGTCGCGCAGACCCTCGCGGTCGGCGACGAGAAGGCCCGCGGCCTGCTCCTGCTGCACGGCACATCGGACATCGCGGAGGACGCGGCCGTCGACGACCTGCCCGTACAGCTGCACGTCGCGTCGCCGGACCCCTTCGAGTCGGACGACTGGCTGAACAGCTGGTACCTCCAGATGCAGCGCATCGGAGCCGATGTGGAGGTCTACCGCTATCCCGGGGCCGGACACCTCTACACCGACCCGGGTCTGCCCGACCACGACGAGAAGGCGGCCGAGCAGACCTGGCAGGTGGCGCTGGGGTTCCTGGAAACGCTCTGAGAGCCCGGAGAGCTCTGAGAGCTCAGGGGCTTGCGGGAGCGGGGGTCAGCGGACCGGCTGGTGGACCCGTTCCACCCGCTGGGTGCCCGACAGGGTCCGGTAGGACCTGCTCCAGGCGCTCGTCGCGTCCTTGCGGGTCTTGTCGGACACCGCGTAGTAGTCCATCTGGGAGTGCTCGGCGGTGATGTCCAGGACGCCGTAGCCGTGGATGTCCATGTCCACCCACTTCACGTGCCGGTTGGCCGCCTTGACGGCGGTCGCGGCGGCCAGGGAGAGGGTGTGCGGGGCCACGTGCAGCATGTCGTCGAGGTTGTCGGAGGTCACCGAGGTGACCACGAACTCGACGCCCGCCGTGCCTGAGGCGGGGTACGTCGCGGCCTTCACCGGGACGTCGGTGGCCCAGGACATGTGGATGTCGCCGGTGAGGAAGACCGTGTTCCGGACGGCCTTGTCCGTCAGGTGCTTGATCAGCTCCTTGCGGTCGTCCGTGTAGCCGTCCCACTGGTCGGTGTTGATCGCCAGCCCTTCCTTGGGGAGCCCGATCAGTTCGGCGATCGGCCCCAGGAGGTGGGCGGGGACCGAGCCGAAGGCGATCGGGGAGATCATCACCGAGGTGCCGACCAGCTTCCAGGACGCGTCGGAGGCGGCGAGCCCGGCCTTCAGCCAGTCGAGCTGGGCGCGGCCGGTGATCGTACGGTCCGGGTCGTCGACCTTGCCGTTGCCGACCGCGACCTGCTGCGAGCGGAAGGAGCGCAGGTCGAGGAGGTGCAGGTCGGCCAGCTTGCCCCAGCGCAGCCGCCGGTAGACGGTGCCCTCGGTGGAGGCGCGGACCGGCATCCACTCGAAGTACGCCTGCTTCGCGGCGGCCATCCGGGACTGCCAGTCGCCCTCGGCGCCGGGGGTGTGGTTCTCGGCGCCGCCGGACCAGGTGTCGTTGGCGAACTCGTGGTCGTCCCAGATGGCGACGACCGGGTGTCTGTGGTGCAGCGCCTGGAGGTCCGGGTCGGTCTTGTAGTTGCCGTGCCGGATGCGGTAGTCGGCGAGCGAGACGATCTCGTGCTTCGGCTCGTGCTGCCGTACGGCGTACTTGGGCTCGGGGTAGCCACCGGTCGCGTACTCGTAGATGTAGTCGCCCAGGTGCAGGACCGCGTCGAGGTCGCCGCGGGCCGCGAGATGGCGGTACGGGGAGAAGTAGCCGGACTCCCAGTTGGCGCAGGACACCACGCCGAAGCGGACGCCCGCCGTGGCGGAGTCAGGGGCCGGGGTGGTGCGGGTGCGGGCGACGGGGGAGAGGACGGAGCCGGCGGAGAAGCGGAAGTAATGACCGGTCTCCTGGCGCAGGCCCCTTACGTCGACCTTCACGGTGTGGTCGGTGGCGGCCGTCGCGGTCACCGTCCCCCGGGCGACGACGCGGGCGAAGTCCTTGTCCTCCGCGACCTCCCAGCCGACCGCGATGTCCGGGCCGAGGCCGGAGCCGGGCGTGGCCTCGGGGACCGGGGTGACCCGGGTCCAGAGCAGTACGCCGTCGGGCAGCGGGTCGCCGGAGGCAACCCCGTGCAGGAAGGCGGGAGCCGGTGCGGCAGCGGCCCCCGAGGCGGCTGCGGCGGGAAGGGCCGAGGCCCCGACGAGAGCGGGAGCGGCGACTGCGGCGGTGGCGGCAGCGGCCTTGAGGGCCGTGCGGCGGGACGGGGTCCGTACGACGCCGGAAGTGGCGGACGGGGCTCCCGTGGCAGGAGTGTTTTGACTGGTCACGGCCGATCACATTACTGATCGGTAAGGTGCTTGGGTGGGCGAACCGTGAAGGTTCGCCCACCCGTTGGCCAACTGTTGGCCGGATGTCGGTCCTGCGTCAGCCCTTGAGGGCCTTCTCCAGCGCCGGACCGAAGTCGGCCGGGGTCATCGGAGCGGCGTCGGTGCCCTCCTTGACGACCGTCTTGCCGTCCATCTTGAGCGTCGGGGTGCCCTTGATGCCGCTCTTGTCGAACTTGTCCGACATCTTCAGCGCCCACGCGTCGTACGTGCCTGCGTTGACCGCGTCCTGGAACTTCTTGTTGCCCTTGAGCGCCGGGATCTGGTCGGCGACCTTGATGAGGTACTTGTCGTCGGCGAACGTGTCGACGCTCTCCTCGGGGTGGTTGGCCTGCGAGTACAGCGCGCCCTTGTAGGCGAGGAAGGCCTCGGGGCTCACGTTCAGCGCGGCACCCAGGGCGCTCGTGGCGTTCTTGGAGCCCTCGCCGCCCGCCATGTTGTCGATGAAGGTGGCGCCGATGTACTGGACCTTGTACTTGCCCGCCTCGACGTCCTTCTTGATCTGCTCGCCGTTGGCCTGCTCGAAGGCGGCGCAGCTCGGGCAGCGCGGGTCCTCGTAGAGCTCCAGGGTCTTCTTCGCGCTGTCCTTGCCGATGACGACGGTGGTGCCGTCGGTGCCGGTGGTGTTGGCGGGCTTGGTCACCGGGGCTTCCTCGGCCGCTTCCCAGGCCTTCGGCTTGTTGGCCTGGATGACGACGTAGCCGACGCCGCCGGCTATCGCCAGGACGCCCACGACCGCCCCCGCGACGACGAACTGCCGCTTCCGCTTGTCCTTCTTGGCCTGCAGCTCGCGCTCGGCGCGCAGCCGCTCGCGGGCCGCCTGCTTGTTCGCCTGGTTGTTGCGTGCACTCATGATCGTTCCAACTCCGTGGGTACTGGACTGCCGTGTGGGGACTGCCCGGCCGGGGTGCGCGGTGCGTGGATACGCGCGGTGCGCTGCCCGGGGCTCAGGCGGCGAGGTCGAGCCCGGCGGCGGGCGGCCCGCGCCTGCCCACGGAGTGCACGAGCAGCCGGGTGCGCGGTGCCCCGGCGGTGCTCCGGAGGGCCGGAGGCCGCCCGGGGGTCCGTACCGTACGGAAGCCCGCGACCGTGGCCACCGCGAGCAGCAGCGGCCGGAAGGCGGTCAGGGCGGTCGTCCGCAGCAGACCGGCGAGCGCCGCCTCACCGCGCCGCAGCCAGGCGGCGGCCAGCAGCCCGACCGCCGTGTGCGCCCCGAGCAGCAGCCAGGGCAGGGCGGGGTCGGGGGAGGCGAGGAGGGTGGTGAGGCGTTCGCCGGGTCCGGTGTGGACGAAGGGGGCGCCGACCGGGGTCCCGCCGCAGAGCACGTCCAGCCCGAAGGCGCGGAGTGCTCCGGCGACGGGTCCGCCGGACGGCCCGTAACAGACGTGCTGTCCGGTGGTGAAGAGGGTGTCCGCCGCCAGTTCGAGCGGCACCAGCAGGGCGGCGATGCGGCCGAAGCCGCGCTCCCGTCCGGCCAGCGCGTACGCGAGGACGAACACGGCGGCGCCGAGGGCGACGACCGTGACCGGTGGCAGCGGGGCTCCGGACAGCAGCACGTGCGAACCCACGGACAGCGTCACGACGAGTGCCGTGAAGAGTGCTGCCCGCAAGGTTCTCAGCGGAGTCCTGGATATGCCCATCGGGACCGAGTCTGCCACGGGGGTGAGTAAGGCTTGTCTAAGGGAGGCGGAATGGGTACGGACCTGTGATCTGGGACCGGGAGCCGGTCCGGACCCGGGGGGTCAGAGGCCGGGGATGCGGCCGTTGCGGAACAGGTCCACGAAGATCTGGTGGTCGGCCCTGGCCCGCGCCCCGTAGCTGTGCGCGAAGTCGACCAGCAGGTCGGCGAAGCCCTCCTCGTCGGCGGCGATCGCCGCGTCGATGGCCCGCTCCGTGGAGAACGGGACCAGCGAGTGCCCGCTCTCGTCGTCCGCCGCCGCGTGCATGGTGGCCGTCGCCCGGCCGAGGTCCGCGACGACCGCCGCGATCTCGTCCGGCTCGTCGATGTCCGACCAGTCGAGGTCCACCGCGTACGGCGAGACCTCGGCGACCAGCTGCCCCTGCCCGTCCAGCTCGGTCCAGCCCAGCCACGGGTCGGCGTTCACCTGGAGCGCCCGCTGCGAGATGACCGTGCGGTGGCCCTCGTGCTGGAAGTAGTCGCGGACGGCGGCGTCGGTGATGTGCCGGGAGACGGCCGGGGTCTGGCCCTGCTTCATGTAGATGACGACGTCGTTCTCCAGGGCGTCGCTGTTGCCCTCCAGGAGGATGTTGTACGAGGGCAGGCCGGCCGAGCCGATGCCGATGCCGCGCCGCCCGACGACGTCCTTCACTCGGTACGAGTCGGGGCGGGTCAGCGAGGACTCGGGCAGCGTCTCCAGGTAGCCGTCGAAGGCGGCGAGCACCTTGTAGCGGGTGGCGGCGTCGAGGTCGATGGAGCCGCCGCCGGAGGTGAAGCGGCGCTCGAAGTCGCGGATCTCGGTCATCGAGTCCAGCAGCGAGAAGCGGGTCAGGGAGCGGGCGTCGCGCAGGGCGTCGAGCAGCGGGCCCTGTGCCGTGTCCAGGGTGAAGGGCGGCACCTCGTCGTTCTTGGCGCCGGTGGCGAGCTGGTGGACGCGCTCGCGGTAGGCGCCCGCGTACACCCGCACCAGGTCGCTGATCTGCTCGTCGCCCAGCGCCTTCTGGTAGCCGATCAGCGCGACGGAGGCGGCGAAGCGCTCCAGGTCCCAGAGGAACGGGCCGACGTAGGCCTCGTCGAAGTCGTTGACGTTGAAGATCAGCCTGCCCTCGGCGTCCATGTACGTGCCGAAGTTCTCGGCGTGCAGGTCGCCGTGGATCCACACCCGGCTGGTCCGCTCGTCCAGGTAGGGGCCGCTGTGCTGGGCGCGCTCCTGGTCGGCGTAGAACAGGCAGGCCGTGCCCCGGTAGAAGGCGAAGGCGGACGCCGCCATCTTGCGGAACTTGACCCGGAAAGCGGCCGGATCGGCGGCGAGGAGCTGCCCGAAAGCGGTGTCGAACACGGCGAGAATCTGCTCGCCGCGCTGGGCGGCTTCTGTCTGCGGAACCGACATCGCCGGGGCCTCCTGGTGCATGACGTACAAGCGCGTACTGGACAAATGGGGCAGGTTCGGGACGGGCCCGCGACCTGTTCAACGCACGACCGTACCCCCGAGTGCCCGGCGGCAGGTGCCTCTCGCGGACCCCGGATCTGTCAGTGCCCCGAAGTAGACTCCGGGGTTGTCCCGCCCACCTGTTGACCGCCCCTGTCACCGAACGCAGCACCGGAGGCCCCAGCCGTGACCAAGCCGCCCTTTACGCACCTCCACGTCCACACCCAGTACTCGCTGCTGGACGGTGCCGCGCGGCTGAAGGACATGTTCGAGGCCGCCAACCAGATGGGGATGTCGCACATCGCGATGTCCGACCACGGCAACCTGCACGGGGCGTACGACTTCTTCCACACGGCGCAGAAGTCCGGGGTCACACCGATCATCGGCATCGAGGCGTACGTCGCCCCGGAGTCGCGGCGCAACAAGCGGCGCATCCAGTGGGGCCAGCCGCACCAGAAGCGCGACGACGTGTCGGGTTCCGGCGGTTACACCCACAAGACCATCTGGGCCTCCAACGCCACCGGTCTGCACAACCTCTTCCGGCTGTCCTCCGACGCGTACGCCGAGGGCTGGCTGACCAAGTGGCCCCGGATGGACAAGGAGACCATCAGCAAGTGGTCCGAGGGGCTGATCGCGTCCACCGGCTGCCCCTCCGGCGAGGTGCAGACCCGGCTGCGGCTCGGCCAGTTCGACGAGGCGGTGCAGGCGGCCTCCGACTACAAGGACATCTTCGGCGAGGGCAAGTACTTCCTGGAGCTGATGGACCACGGCATCGAGATCGAGCGCCGGGTCCGCGACGGCCTCCTGGAGATCGGCAAGAAGCTCGGCATCCCGCCGCTGGTCACCAACGACTCGCACTACACCTACGCCCACGAGGCGACGGCGCACGACGCCCTGCTGTGCATCCAGACCGGCAAGAACCTCTCCGACCCGGACCGCTTCCGCTTCGACGGCACCGGCTACTACCTCAAGTCGACCGACGAGATGTACGCCATCGACTCCTCGGACGCCTGGCAGGAGGGCTGCGCCAACACCTTCCTGGTCGCCGAGCAGATCGACACCACCGGCATGTTCGAGAAGCGCGACCTGATGCCGAAGTTCGACATCCCCGAGGGCTTCACCGAGGTCACCTGGTTCCAGGAGGAGGTGCGGCGCGGCATGGCGCGCCGCTACCCGGGCGGCGTCCCCGAGGACCGCCAGAAGCAGGCCGAGTACGAGATGGACACCATCATCTCGATGGGCTTCCCCGGCTACTTCCTGGTCGTCGCCGACTTCATCATGTGGGCCAAGAAGCAGGGCATCGCGGTGGGCCCCGGCCGTGGTTCGGCGGCCGGCTCGATCGTCGCGTACGCCATGGGCATCACCGACCTCGACCCGATCACCCACGGCCTGATCTTCGAGCGCTTCCTCAACCCCGAGCGCATCTCCATGCCCGACGTCGACATCGACTTCGACGAGCGCAGGCGCGTCGAGGTGATCCGGTACGTGACGGAGAAGTACGGCTCCGACAAGGTCGCCATGATCGGCACGTACGGAAAGATCAAGGCGAAGAACGCCATCAAGGACTCCGCCCGCGTGCTGGGCTACCCGTACGCGATGGGCGACCGGCTCACCAAGGCCATGCCCGCCGACGTCCTCGGCAAGGGCATCGACCTCTCCGGCATCACCGACCCCAAGCACCCGCGCTACGGCGAGGCGGGCGAGATCCGGGGGATGTACGAGAACGAGCCGGACGTGAAGAAGGTCATCGACACCGCCAAGGGCGTGGAGGGCCTGGTCCGCCAGATGGGTGTGCACGCGGCCGGCGTGATCATGTCCAGCGAGCCGATCGTCGACCACGCCCCGCTGTGGACGCGGCACACCGACGGCGTCACCATCACACAGTGGGACTACCCGCAGTGCGAGTCGCTCGGCCTGCTCAAGATGGACTTCCTGGGCCTGCGAAACCTGACCATCATGGACGACGCCGTCAAGATGGTGCGGGCGGGCAAGGGCATCGACCTGGAGATGCTCTCGCTGCCGCTGGACGACCCGAAGACCTTCGAACTGCTCTGCCGGGGCGACACGCTCGGCGTCTTCCAGTTCGACGGCGGCCCGATGCGCTCGCTGCTCCGCCAGATGCAGCCCGACAACTTCGAGGACATTTCCGCCGTCTCGGCCCTGTACCGGCCGGGCCCGATGGGCATGAACTCGCACACCAACTACGCGGAGCGCAAGAACGGCCGCCAGGAGATCACGCCGATCCACCCGGAGCTCGAAGAGCCCCTGAAGGAGACGCTGGGTCTGACCTACGGCCTCATCGTGTACCAGGAGCAGGTGCAGAAGGCCGCCCAGATCATCGCCGGGTACTCGCTCGGCGAGGCCGACATCCTGCGCCGCGTGATGGGCAAGAAGAAGCCCGAGGAGCTGGCGAAGAACTTCGTCCTCTTCCAGGAGGGCGCCAAGAAGAACGGCTACAGCGACCAGGCCATCCAGGCGCTGTGGGACGTGCTGGTGCCGTTCGCCGGATACGCCTTCAACAAGGCGCACTCCTCCGCGTACGGACTGGTCACCTACTGGACCGCGTACCTCAAGGCCAACTACCCGGCCGAGTACATGGCCGCCCTGCTGACCTCGGTGAAGGACGACAAGGACAAGTCGGCCGTCTACCTCAACGAGTGCCGCCGGATGGGCATCAAGGTGCTCCCGCCGAACGTCAACGAGTCCGAGTCGAACTTCGCCGCCCAGGGCGACGACGTGATCCTCTTCGGCCTCACCGCCGTGCGCAACGTCGGGCAGAACGTCGTCGACTCGATCATCCGGATGCGCAAGGCCAAGGGGAAGTACACCTCCTTCCCCGACTTCCTCGACAAGGTCGAGGCCGTCGTCTGCAACAAGCGCACCGTCGAGTCCCTGATCAAGGCCGGCGCCTTCGACGAGATGGGCCACACCCGCAAGGGCCTGGTCGCCCACCACGAACCGATGATCGACAACGTGGTGCAGGTCAAGCGCAAGGAGGCCGAGGGTCAGTTCGACCTGTTCGGCGGCGGTGAGGAGGACAGCGACGAGCCGGGCTTCGGACTGGACGTCGAGTTCTCCGACATCGAGTGGGAGAAGTCCTACCTGCTCGCGCAGGAGCGCGAGATGCTCGGCCTGTACGTCTCCGACCACCCGCTCTTCGGCCTGGAGCACGTCCTCTCCGACAAGGCGGACGCGGCGATCTCCCAGCTCACCGGCGGCGAGCACGCCGACGGCGCGGTCGTCACGGTGGGCGGCATCATCTCCGGCCTCCAGCGCAAGATGACCAAGCAGGGCAACGCCTGGGCCATCGCCACGGTGGAGGACCTGGCCGGTTCCATCGAGTGCATGTTCTTCCCCGCGACGTACCAGCTGGTGTCCACCCAGCTCGTCGAGGACACCGTCGTCTTCGTCAAGGGCCGCCTCGACAAGCGCGAGGACGTGCCCCGGCTGGTCGCGATGGAGCTCCAGGTGCCCGACCTGTCGAACGCGGGCACCAACGCCCCCGTCGTCCTGACCATCCCGACCGTCAAGGTCACCCCGCCCATGATCAGCAAGCTGGGCGAGATCCTCTCCCACCACCGGGGCAACACCGAGGTCCGCATCAAGCTGCTCGGCGCCCGCAAAACGACGGTGCTGCGGCTCGACCGGCACCGGGTGACCGCCGACCCGGCGCTCTTCGGCGACCTGAAGGTGCTGCTCGGGCCGAGCTGTCTGGCGGGCTGAGAACCGCAAGCAGGAGGCGGGGGGGGGGGGGGGGGGGGGGGGGGGAGTGGGGGGGGGGGGGGGGGGGTGGTGTGGGCCGCAAAAACAGTCATTGCGTGT
>NZ_JBVIMX010000006.1:339280-344106 GCF_055579625.1 Streptomyces sp. NPDC032721
GGGGCCGGGGGTTTTTCGGGGGGCCCGGTTGGTGGGGAAAAAAAAAAAAAAAAACACCCCCCCCCCCCCCCCCCCCCCCCCCCCCCCGCCTCCTGCTCATTACTGTGATCAGTTGTGCCCAAAACGGCGCTGGTGCTTGCGCGCCACATCGGCCGGGCTGCCCTGCGCGGGGGACTGCGGCTGCGTCTGGGCCTCGAAGGAGCTGCTCTTCTCGGCCTGCTGCTCAGCACGGTCCTGCTGCGAGGGCTGCTTGCGGCTGTTCTTGTTCTTGGCCATGGGATGCCTCCTGAAAGGTCTCGGTGCCAGGGCCGCGACCAGACAAACACAGTGGGGCATTCCGCGCATTTTGGATCATTGCCGTACGTAATCGTTCGTACCGGGACGCCATCGGGAGTAACTTCCGAGGCAACTTCGCTTCCCGCCGCGCCGATGATCGAGTTCCGGCCGTTAAGCCTCGCGAGGTCGGGCAGACTCGATAGAAACCCGTATGCCTGCCGATCCTTGTTATTTTCCGAGGTTCCAGAAAGAGGGTGGAACGCGTGGACCGCTGCGTCGTCCTGGTGGACGCCGGCTACTTGCTGGGCGCCGCCGCGAGTCTGCTGGCCGGGGAGCCGGCCCGCTCGCGCATCACCGTCGATCACGCTGCCCTCATCCAGGGCCTGCGCGAACGCGCCGAGGCCGATACGCAGCAGCCGCTGCTGCGCATCTACTGGTTCGACGGCGCCCCCGACCGGGTCCCCCAGCCGGAGCACCGCCGGCTGCGCGTGATGCCCCGGGTCACCGTCCGGCTGGGTGCCCTGACCCGCAGCGACGGCCGCTGGGCCCAGAAGGGCGTCGACGCGGCCATGCACGCGGAACTCACCGAGCTGGCCAGAAATCGCGCATGCTCCGACATCGTCCTGGTCACCGGCGACGGTGATCTGCTACCCGGCCTGATGTCCGCCAAGGAACACGGCGTGGCCGTCCACCTGTGGGCGGTGCAGGCCGCCGACGGCGACTACAACCAGTCCGAGGACCTGGTCGCGGAGGCCGACGAGCGCCGCGTCCTGGACCGGGTGTGGATCACCAGGGCGGTACGGGCCAAGGAGTACGGCGGCATCTGCGCCCCGCCGCCGGTGCCCCGCCCCGAGATCGCCGCCATCCTCTCCGCGCCGCTGCCCGAGTCCGCACTCGCCGCGCAGGCGGAGGCGCAGGCCAGGGTGGAGGCGCAGGCCCAGGCCGAAGCGGCCTCCCGCAACGGCGCGGGCCCCGCACCGGCCCCCGCCCGCAACGGCACCGAGGCACCCACCGCCGGCACCGGCAGGGGAGTGCCCACCCCCAAGGACCTGGCCGGGCTGCGCGGCCCCGGCATCCAGCCGGCCCAGCACCCGCAGCACCCGGCGACCCCGCACCCGGCCAACGCCACCCTGCGCTGGTCCTCCGACAAGGGCTGGGCCGAGCGCCCGGGCGGCCCCTCACTGGGCGAGCCTCCCGAAACGGCCTCGCTGCCCACCCTCGCCCAGCTCACCAGCGCCGAGCAGCGCTGGGCGGACCGCGAAGAGGACATCACCACGGTCGGCGGCGACCCCTTCGAGGTGGGGCAGGTCTTCGCCCGCCGCTGGATGGAACGGCTGCCGGAACCGGGCCACACCCAGAAGCTCTCCACCATGTACCCCCGCATCCCGCACCGCATCGACGGCGAACTGCTGCGGTACGCGGCCCGGTTCGGACTGCTCGCCCACAAGGACGACCAGATCGACGAGCACGACAGGTACGCGATCCGGGCCGGGTTCTGGCGCGAGATCGACGTACGGGCGGCGGCCGAGCACGTGGCGGTCCCGGAATAACGGCCCCGGGGGCGTTTTGGGACTTTGGTACCGCGTAGGCTCGTGGCTCGTGAGTACGGGCGCAGCAAGGGTGACAGCGGGGGCGACGACGCCGCCGCGCGAGCGGGCCGCGGTGTGCGCGGTCGAGGACCTGGTCAAGGTCTATCCCGCGGCGCGCGCCCGGCGCGGAGCGCCCGCCGTGCCCGAGGTACGGGCCAGCGACGGCATCTCGCTGACCGTCGGGCGGGGCGAGATCTTCGGGCTGCTCGGGCCCAACGGGGCGGGCAAGACCACCCTCGTACGACAGCTGACCGGGCTGATGCGGCCGGACTCCGGCCGGGTCGACGTCCTGGGCCACGACCTCGTGCGCCACCCCGAGCGGGCCGCCAGGCTGCTCGGCTACCTCGGCCAGGAGAGCACCGCGCTCGACGAGCTGACCGTGGCGCTGGCCGTGGAGACGACGGGCCGGCTGCGCGGGCTGAGCGCCCGGGAGGCGCGGGCCGAGCGCGACGACGTACTCGAAGAACTCGGGCTGACCCCGATCGCGGGCAAGGCCCTCAAGAAACTCTCCGGCGGGCAGCGGCGGCTGGCGTGCTTCGCGACCGTACTGGTCGGCGAGCGGCCGGTGCTGGTCCTGGACGAACCCACCACCGGCATGGACCCCGTCGCCCGGCGCGCGGTGTGGGCCGCCGTCGACCGGCGGCGGGCCGAGCGCGGTGCGACGGTGCTGCTGGTCACCCACAACGTCATCGAGGCGGAGACCGTCCTCGACCGGGTCGCGGTCCTGGAGCGCGGGCGGGTCATCGCCTGCGACACCCCGGCCGGGCTCAAGGCGCAGGTCGCCGACGAGGTACGGGTGGAACTGGTGTGGCGGGAACGGGCCCCGCTGGAGGTGCCCGAAGTGGCCGCGCTGCGCGGTCTGGGAGACGGCAGGCTGCAGGAGTCCGGGCGCCGCTGGGTGCTGCGGCTGGCGCCGGACGAGGCACGGGCCGCGGTCGCCGCGGTCACCGGGGGCGCCGCTTTCGCCTCCCTCGACGACTTCACGCTGGCCACCCCGAGCCTGGAGGACGTGTACCTCGCGCTCGGTGGCGGGCGTACGGAAGGGCTGGTCAAGGCGTGAGTACGGTGTCGGGCGTCGAGGCGGGTGCGGCTGTGGCCGCCGGTGTTCCGGTGGATGTGCGGGGTGCCGGGGCTGCGGGTGCGGGTGCGGGTGCCGCCGAGCTGGCGCCTCGGGCGCGGTTCCTGCCTTCGCTGGCCGCCGTGTACCGGGCGCAGCTGTCCCGGGCCCGGGTGGCGCGCATTCCGCTGCTCTTCGTGGCGACCTTCCAGTCCGTCGGGATCATGATCCTGATGCGCGGGGTCGTGGACGGGGGCGCCGAGGCGCGTGCCGTGGTGGCCGGGTCGAGCGTGCTGGTCGTCGCCTTCGTGGGGCTGAACCTGCTGGCCCAGTACTTCGGGCAGCTGCGGGCCAGCGGCGGGCTCGACCACTACGCGACGCTGCCGGTGCCGCCCGCCGCCGTGGTGCTCGGGGCGGCCGGGGCGTACGCCTCCTTCACCGTGCCCGGGACGCTCGTCACGGCGGGCATCGGGTGCGCGCTCTTCGGACTGCCGGTCGGGCACCTGTGGGTGTTGGTGGCGGTGATCCCGCTGGCCGGGGCGGCGCTGGCCGGGCTCGGGGCGGCGCTGGGGCTACTGGCGCCGAGGCCCGAACTGGCCACGCTGCTCGGGCAGTTGGGGATGTCGGCAGCGCTGCTGCTCGGCGTGCTGCCCGCCGAGCGGATGCCTGCGGTGATCTCGTACGCCCGTGATCTGCTGCCCTCGACGTACGGCGTGGAAGCCTTCGCCCGGACCTTCGACGCGCATCCTGACTGGGCGGCGGTCGGGGTGGACCTCGCGGTGTGCGCGGGGGTGGGCGTGGTGTCCCTCGCCGTGGCCACGTGGGCCTACCGGCGGGCAGCGGTGCGCTGAGGCGGCCGGGTGGGGCGTCCGGTGAGGCGGGCCCCGGGGGTGCCTGGCACGATGTCAGGGTGACCGCACCTCTGACACCGCCTCACCAGCCCTCGCCCCACGACCCCTGGCAGACGCCGGCCGGGTACGGGGAGCCGTACGACAAGGCCGCTTCCGGGGCCGGGCCTGGTTCCGGACGCGGGTCCGGGTCCAGTGCCGATGATTCGGGGGATCCCGGGTTGGGCACGGAGATCGTGCGCGGTGCGGTGGTGATGCTGATCATGGCGGTGGCCGGGGTGGCGCTGGGGCTGCTGTGGGCCTGGCTGGCGCCGAAGGTGCCGCTGGTTTCGACCGACAAGGCCGTCTTTCTGAAGGACACCGAGGGCGAGGAAGCGGCCGGGGCGGACGCGGTCTTCGCTCTGCTGGGCATTGCTCTCGGGCTGATCAGTGCGGTGGTTGTTTTTCTGTTGTACCGGCGGGGCGGGATTCCGTTGGTGATCGGGCTGCTGCTGGGCGGGCTGCTGGGGTCGGCGGTGGGGTGGCTGACGGGGGAGCACTGGTTCGGGCCTTCGTCGGACGTCGTCGCGGCGGCGAAGGTGGTGGGGGCCGGGGTGGCCTTCGACGCGCCGTTGAAGATGGGGGCGATGGGGGTGTTGCTGGTGTGGCCGTTTGCGGCTGTGCTGGTGCATTTGGGGCTTACGGCGGTTTGGGGGGTTCGGGATCCTGAGCCGGAGTGGGGGTATTACGGGATGCCAGCGGATTCGCAGCCGCAGGGGGAGAGGGAGTCGGGTTCGGGGGAGCAGGGGGCTCGGCCTCCGGAGTAGGGCGGGGGCCTTGGCGCGCGGCCCGGACCTGTTGTGCGGCGTCGCGCCTGCGGCGGGCTTTGCCCCTCCCCGCCCCTTCCCTAGACCGCTGGCCGCGGGGCCGGGGGTTCGTTACGCGCGGGTCGAGTGTGGTTGCTCGCGCAGTTCCCCGCGCCCCCAAAGACAACCACTCGTGCCCAGCGCCGCGGGGGGGGCCCCCAACACCTCAGACGCCACGGAGGGGGGAAACCGCGAGCAAAAAAAAAAAAAA